>NZ_JBSKHV010000012.1:0-213810 GCF_057128725.1 Pseudomonas oplopanacis
TTTGTTTACCAAGGAGTTTTCCGTTTCGACTGCGCCGGAAGTGGGGCGAATTATAGACATCCAGAATCTGCCGTCAACCTTTAATTACGCCTTTCGTACAGATGGTGCCTTTTTAGCCACTAAACGCGGGATTCGACGGGCAACCGCCGGTATACGCGTCACTAATAGCAACGCCCCTATAGAGGCATACACCGCCCACTCCTTCAGATCGGCGCGAACGATCCACAACATATGCAGCAACCCAAGCCCGATAATCACATACACCAGGCGATGCAGCTTCTTCCAGCGCGCCCCCAAACGCCGCTGACTGTAGCGATTGGAAGTCACCGCCAACGCCAGCAAACATAGAAAGCCCAATGTGCCGACAATAATGTACGGCCGCTTGCGCAACTCAACTCCCAGCTGCGACCAGTCAAACCCGAGAATGAACGCCGTATAGCCACTTAAATGCAGAACCACATACGCGAAGCACCACAACCCCAACTGCCTGCGCACAGCAATCCACCCCGCCCACCCGGTGAGCTTTTGCAAAGGCGTCATGCTGAGTGTGATGAGTAGTAGAACAAGAGTACCCAACCCCAATCGATCGACCAGCACCTTGCCCGGATCAGGTCCCAACACATCTGCCCAGGCCTGATACAACCAAAGCAGCGGCCACACCGCTATCACGATGAAGACGCCAATACGCCAAACCGGAAATCGCATCAGTAGTTCTTCCGCAGATCGAGCCCTGTATAGAGAGAGGCAACTTCATCGGAGTAGCCATTGAACATCTGCGTGTCCCGCACATTGGGCTTGAACAGACCACTTGGCAATCGACGCTCCCGCGCCTGAGTCCAGCGCGGGTGATCTACCGTAGGATTCACGTTCGCATAAAAACCATACTCATCTGCAGCAATGCTCTGCCAGGTGGTCTTCGGCTGCTCGCTGACCAGGCTGATGCGCACAATGGATTTGATGCTCTTGAAGCCGTACTTCCAGGGCACCACCAGACGCAGCGGAGCGCCATTCTGATTAGGCAGTTCACGCCCGTACATGCCCACCGCAAGAATCGCCAAAGGATTCATCGCTTCATCCAGACGCAGCCCTTCTACATATGGCCAGTCGATCAAGGCGAACCCGGAACGCTGCCCCGGCATACTCTTGGGATCTTCCAGGGTTTCGAAACGAATGTACTTTGCCTTCGAGGTCGGCTCGACTTCCTTGAGCAACGCCGAGATAGGAAAGCCGATCCACGGAATGACCATCGACCAGGCCTCAACACAGCGGAGACGATAGATCCGCTCCTCCAGCTGATAAGGCTTCATGAAGTCTTCCAGCGCATATCGCCCCGGCTTACCCACCTCGCCATCCACTACCACGCTCCACGGTTCGGTCTTTAGCGCGCTTGCGTTGGCAGCAGGGTCGCCTTTATCAGTGCCGAACTCATAGAAGTTGTTGTAGTGGGTTGCGTCCTTGAACGGCGTGATCGCTTCGTCCTTGACGTTGACCGCCCCCCATTTAGTAGAAGGAAGCTTTTCGGAAAACCAGGAAGGCGCCTTGCCAGGCTCGACATCGGCATAGCGCGCAGCTTCTTCGGCACTGGCCCAGCGCGGCAGGCTACTGACAGCCAAACCAGCAACGGCAGCGCCGAGAACACTACGACGGGATAGATAGAAGGATTCAGGCGTGATGTCCGACTCATGGCAGTCAGACGCTTTGGGGACTTTGATCAGCATGGCAACTCCGCAGCATTGGAGAACAGTTGCACCAATAGACTGCGGAGTATGAGGGAAATTACATCACTCGGCGTTTTTGTGCCGACGAAGACGCAACAGGTATTGCACCGGGCCGGAGGCCGCATAGGCGAGGAAAACCAGCAGCAGAATGCGTGGCGGATCACTGAAGACCACGGCAAACACCAGCACCACCGCAAGAATCGCCACGAAAGGTACGCGCCCTTTCAAGTCCAGCTCCTTGAAGCTGTTGTACTTGATGTTGCTGACCATCAGCATGCCGGCCGCCGCCACCATCAGTGCGACCAGGAAAGACATCTTCGATCCCTGGATTCCGTAGTCGCTGAACGCCCAGACGATCCCCGCGACCACACCCGCCGCTGCCGGACTGGCCAGGCCGATGAAGTAGCGTTTGTCTGCGGTGCCAACCTGAGTGTTGAAGCGCGCCAGACGCAGCGCAGCGCCAGCCACATAGATGAAGGCGACCATCCAGCCGACCTTGCCCATATCACCCAAGGCCCAGCCAAACGCCAACAATGCCGGCGCGACACCAAAGGCGACCATGTCCGACAACGAGTCGTACTCGGCACCAAAAGCGCTTTGGGTATTGGTCATGCGCGCCACGCGGCCATCGAGACCGTCGAGCACCATTGCTACGAAGATCGCGATCGCGGCGAAAGCAAAGTACTTGCTCGCATTGACCGAATCACCAGCACTCAAGGCCGCCTGGGCACTCATCGAGTTGATGATGGAATAAAACCCTGCGAACAGGTTCGCAGTGGTGAACAGATTCGGCAGAAGATAGATACCACGATGCCGGACTTTGCGGCCTTCGGCGTCATGCCCTTCCTCGATGTGTTCATCGATGGGCAGCAGGCTTTCGGCGTCAGAAGCCTGGTTTGGCTCTTCGGGGCGTTCGCTCATGGACATTACCTTGCAACAGGATGGAAAGTTTTCGACAGGTGTCTGGGACGACGGTTCGGCCACAAACGATGCAGCTTTATACCAGAAGCGGCGTTCCAAACGAAAAAACGCGGCCTAGGCCGCGTTTTCCGTACAAGGACGTGACTTAGTTTTTGGCTTTGTCGACGATCTTGTTGGCACCGATCCACGGCATCATGGAGCGCAGTTGCTCGCCGATGATCTCGATACCGTGAGCGGCGTTGTTACGACGCTTGGCGGTCATCGAAGGATAGCCGGTTGCACCTTCGCTGATGAACATCTTGGCGTATTCGCCGTCCTGAATACGTTTCAGGGCGTTGCGCATGGCCTGACGGGATTCGGCGTTGATCACTTCCGGACCGGTCACGTACTCGCCGTACTCAGCGTTGTTGGAGATCGAGTAGTTCATGTTGGCGATACCGCCTTCGTACATGAGGTCAACGATCAGTTTCAGTTCGTGCAGGCACTCGAAGTAGGCCATTTCTGGCGCGTAGCCAGCTTCAACCAGGGTTTCGAAACCGGCTTTGACCAGTTCAACGGTACCGCCGCACAGAACGGCTTGTTCGCCGAACAGGTCGGTTTCGGTCTCGTCCTTGAAGGTGGTTTCGATGATGCCGGTACGACCGCCACCAACGCCAGCGGCGTAGGACAGTGCAACGTTTTTGGCGTTGCCGGAAGCATCCTGGTAGATAGCGATCAGGTCAGGGATACCGCCGCCTTTGACGAACTCGGAACGCACGGTGTGGCCCGGTGCTTTCGGCGCGATCATGATCACGTCGAGGTCAGCGCGCGGAACAACCTGGTTGTAGTGGATCGCGAAGCCGTGGGAGAAGGCCAGGGTGGCGCCTTTCTTGATGTTCGGCTCGATTTCGTTCTTGTACAGGGCAGACTGGAACTCGTCCGGGGTCAGGATCATGACCAGGTCGGCAGCTGCAACAGCGGAAGCAACGTCGGTCACTTTCAGGCCGTGAGCTTCGGCTTTGGCAACGGTAGCCGAACCTTTACGCAGGCCAACGGTAACGTCAACGCCGGAGTCTTTCAGGTTGCACGCTTGAGCGTGACCCTGGGAACCGTAACCGATGATGGCAACTTTCTTGCCCTGGATGATGGACAGGTCGCAGTCTTTTTCGTAATAAACTTTCATGAAATTCCCCTATATATCCAGGCCGTTCAGGCCATTCACTAATTTGGTTTAGATGCTGAGTACTTTGTCGCCGCGTGCAATACCGGTTACGCCGCTACGGACGGTTTCCAGAATCGACGCAGTGCCAATGGACTGAATGAAGCTGTCGAGCTTGTCGCTGGTACCGGTCAGTTGAACGGTATACACGCTAGCGCTGACATCGACGATCTGCCCACGGTAAATATCGGTGGTGCGTTTGATCTCGGCGCGCTGGGCGCCGGTGGCCTTGACCTTGACCAGCATCAGTTCGCGCTCGATGTGAGCACTCTCCGACAGGTCGACCAGTTTGACCACTTCGATCAACTTGTTCAGGTTCTTGGTGATCTGCTCGATCACTTCATCATGGCCAACCGTGGTCAGCGTCAGACGCGACAGGGTCGGGTCCTCGGTTGGCGCCACGGTCAGGCTTTCGATGTTGTAGTTGCGCTGCGAGAACAGGCCGACTACACGAGACAGAGCGCCCGGTTCGTTTTCCAGAAGCAAGGAAATAATGTGTCGCATGATTAAGTACGCTCCGTCTTGCTCAGCCACATATCGCGCATGGAGCCGTCTTTGATCTGCATCGGATAGACGTGCTCGCTGGTGTCGACCGAAACATCGATGATCACCAAACGATCCTTCATGGCGAACGCTTCTTCCATCTGCGACTTCAAGTCTTTCGAGTCGGTGATGCGCACGCCAACGTGACCATAGGCTTCAGCCAGCTTGACGAAGTCAGGCAGCGATTCCATGTACGAGTGCGAGTGACGGCTGCCGTAACTCATGTCTTGCCACTGGCGAACCATACCCAGAACACCGTTGTTCAGGATGACGATTTTGACCGGCAAGCCATATTGCAGACAGGTGGACAGTTCCTGAATGTTCATCTGGATGCTGCCCTCGCCCGTCACGCAGACGACGTCGGCATCCGGGAAGCTCAACTTGATGCCCATGGCCGCCGGAAAACCGAAGCCCATGGTGCCCAGGCCACCGGAGTTGATCCAGCGATTAGGCTTGTTGAACTTGTAGTACTGCGCGGCGAACATCTGGTGCTGGCCCACGTCCGAAGCGACATAAGCATCGCCCTTGGTGACTTCGCACAGGGTTTCAATCACCGTCTGCGGTTTGATGACGCTGCCGTCGCCCTTGTCGTAAGGGAACAGGCCACGATCACCGCGCCACTCATCAACTTGCTTCCACCAGCTGGCAACGGACTCCTTGTTCGGGGTCTCGCCGATTTCCTTGAGGATCGCGACCATTTCGGTCAGGACGCTCTCGACCGGGCCGACGATTGGGACGTCTGCCTTGATGGTCTTGGAGATCGAAGCCGGGTCGATGTCGATGTGAATGATCTTGGCATTCGGGCAGAACTTCGCCGGGCCGTTGATCACGCGATCATCGAAACGCGCGCCGACCGCAAGGATCACGTCGGCGTGGTGCATCGCCAGGTTTGCGGTGTAGCTGCCGTGCATGCCGAGCATGCCGATGAACTGACGGTCGGTGCCAGGGTAGGCACCCAGGCCCATCAGGGTATTGGTCACTGGCAGGTTGAGCATCTTCGCCAATTCGGTCAGCGGCGCGGAGCCACCACCCAGAATCACGCCGCCGCCGGCGTACATCACCGGACGCTTGGCCGCCAGGAGCATTTCTGCTGCCTTGCGGATTTGCCCGGAGTGACCGCGAACGGCCGGGCTGTAAGAACGCAGCTTGGCTTTTTTCGGGAAGATGTATTCGTACTTCTCGGCCGGGTTGGTCATGTCTTTCGGGATATCGACAACGACCGGGCCCGGACGACCGGATTGCGCCAGGTAGAACGCTTTCTTCATGACTTCCGGGATTTCCGACGCGTGCTTGATCATGAAGCTGTGCTTCACGATCGGCCGGGAGATACCGATCATGTCGGTTTCCTGGAACGCATCGGTGCCGACCATG
This sequence comes from Pseudomonas oplopanacis, assembly GCF_057128725.1. Classification (NCBI taxonomy): domain Bacteria; kingdom Pseudomonadati; phylum Pseudomonadota; class Gammaproteobacteria; order Pseudomonadales; family Pseudomonadaceae; genus Pseudomonas; species Pseudomonas oplopanacis. The sequence continues at coordinate 5,752 of NZ_JBSKHV010000012.1, forward strand.
CTGCTAGGCACCTGGCCGGAAATGACCACCATCGGAATCGAGTCCATGTAGGCGGTGGCAATACCGGTGATGGCGTTTGTTGCGCCAGGACCGGAAGTAACCAGTACCACACCGGCTTTACCGGTGGCACGGGCATAGCCGTCAGCCATATGGGTAGCCGCTTGTTCGTGACGAACCAGGATGTGGGTCACTTCCGGTTCTTTGAACAGGGCATCGTAAACATGAAGAAGAGCACCACCCGGGTACCCGTAGATATATTTGACGCCTTCGTCACGCAAGAAGCGGACGAGCATCTCACCGCCAGATAAAAGCTCCACGTTGTTCACCTCTAAAACGCCAGAATACCGCCCACATAAACGGGGACGGGTCTTAATAGGTTTACTTCTCAGCAGAGCATGAGCGACGGTGGTCGCCGACTACGTCAGCACTGACTGAGCAAGTATTGGGATCGTCCCAAGTGTTGCGGGCCTTTCCCACCCAGCGCGAGGTAACGCGTTGCGGGTGTAACAGGTCGGCGCGGATGTGCGCCTCATGATCTGCTGAGTGGGTCTGCTTCTGGCAGTCCCTCTACAGCGGACTTTGGATTCTTCTGTTTCGTCCCCTGCAAGTCAAGTCGTCTATGTGCTTTATTGAAGTAAGCACATGAGAAAGCAAGAAAAAATCGCCAAACCGCGACTGTGTTAGCTTCGATTGCGCAACTCATGACAAGGAAATGGCATGCGAACGATCTTCTTCATGGTCAGCCTGCTGATCAGCCCTTTGTGCACGGCCGCCCAGATCTACAAATGGGTCGATGCCCAGGGCGTGACTCACTTCGACGCACAACCACCCCAAGGCCAGCAAGCCACCACCGTGGTGACGCCCTCCTCTTCTGTGAGCCAACCGGCCCCGTTGCCCGGCAGTAAAACCATCGGCAATCAGCAGGACATCGACAACACGGTGAAAAAGCAGGTCGCCGAGCAGCAGGCTCAGCTCAAGGCATTTTGCGTGCAGGCGCGCACGAACCTGGCGCAATTGCAGAACAATCCGCGACTTCGGGAGGATGTGGAGGGCGAAATGCGTCGCCTGACCGATCAACAACGTCAGGAACGCATCAGCGAAACGCAGAAACAGATTGCGCAGAACTGCCAGTAGGCACTGGCAGGTTCCGATTCAGCGGGAGGCGGTGATCAGCAGGTCGAACTCTTTGAGCAGCACTTGCAGCTGTCGATCCCGGCCCTGGACATTGCGGGCGGCGAAGACCATTTCGGCCATCTCCTGAATCCCGGAGACGGCGGGCAACGGCAGGTCCTGCTCGAGGATCAGCTTCATCCGGGGCAGGAAGATCCATTGCAGCCACTGCTCGAAATCCAGCGTGTCGACCGAAAACGGCTCGACGCTGGAAAGCGCTTCAGCGGAGGGCGAGACTTCATCCCACCACCCCTGAACCCGCAGTTCACGTTCAATCAGCAACAACTGCTTGGCAATCTTCGGGAAGCGCGCGTCCATCACAGCGAAACCTTGGCCTTCTGACGGGCCAATGCTGCGCCGGCAGAATCACCTTGCTTCTCGCGTGCCTGGGCAATCAATTCCCACAGGCTGGCCTGAAGGTCCGGACGGCCATTGGCGAACGTCAGGCCCCGACGAGCGAATTGTTCAGCCTGCGGCGCATCGCCTTGGGCCATGCGCACCTGAGCCAGACGATAAAGCACTTGCGGCTCACGCGGTGCAACGCGCTGAGCGCGTTCCAGGCTGGACGAAGCACCGTTGAGGTCGCCGCTCGCCTGTTGCTGTTGAGCCGTGGTCAACAGCGCCAGCACCGGACCATCCAGTTGCTCGTCGGCGGACAGACCGCCGGCGTTGGCCGATGGAATCCCGCTCGGCGTCGACGGCATGCTGTAGCTGCCCTGATTGATCGGTGCCGACTGGACCGGCGAGGTATCGATCGGCCCCGGTGTGATTGGGCCTGGTGTGATCGGCGAGGTGCTGATCGGTGCCGAGGCGACAGCGCCACCACCCGGAACCATCACCACCACACCGGTATCGCCTTGCGGGATCGCCTGGGTTTGCGATTGAGCTTGCGCAGGACGCTTCACGGTCGACTTGCGGAAACCGCCATTCGCCGAAATCCGCTCACTGTTGGACACAGCCGTGCCGGAATCTTCAACCGGAATCGAACCGCGTTGTACGGTGGAGCAACCGCTGAGCAACGCCACGGCGGCAACCGCTGGAATCAACCACTTGTTCACGTAAATCCCTCTTTGCTTAATTCATCCAGCCCTTGACCCAATCCATCACGGTTTCGCCGGAAGCAGGGCTTTCGCCACCGCAAGCCGCACCGGGAGGTGGTTCGCTGCCGCGAATATACGGCATCTGTACGGCGCCTGGGCAGTTGGCGTCGGAGCCTTGTCCGGTACGCGAATCGACCCAGGCCTGAACAACATTATCCGGCTGCGGCATGTCCAGCGGCAGCGGATCGGCTTTGCGCATGAAGCTGGTCCAGACCTGCAACGCACCGGTAGCGCCGGTGAACGGCGTCTTGCCGTTGTCATCGCGACCCAGCCACACCACCGCCAGCAAGTCCTGACTGAAACCGGCGAACCAGCTGTCTCGGGAATCGTTACTGGTACCGGTCTTGCCGGCCAGGGTCAGGGTTTTCGGCAACACGTTGTAAACCGAGCTGCCGGTACCTTCACGCATGACCCGTTGCATGGCGCTCTGGATCAGGTAAATCGAGGCAGGATCAAAACGCTGCTCGATCTGGAACGGATAACGCTTGAGCGGTTCGCCCTCGGCGGTCAAAACGCTACGAATCCCGCGCATCGGCGTGTTGAAACCACCGTTGGCCAGCGTCTGGTACATGGTCGCCACTTCAATCGGCGTCATGCCGCCTGCGCCCAGCAACATCGACGGGAATGCCGGGAATTCGCGCGTCACGCCCAGGCGAGCGAGGGTCTTGAGGACATTCGGTACACCCACTGCCAGACCAAGACGCGCGGTCGACAGGTTGTAGGAATGCGCCAGGCCTTGATACAGGAACACCGTCCCGTGGGAACGACGATCGTAGTTCTGTGGTTTCCAGACCTGACCGTCCGCGCCTTTGACCGAGAAGGATTCGTCCGACAGCCAACTGGTCAAGGTGTACTGGGTCGGTTTCTCAAGGGCCGTCAGATAAACCGCCGGCTTGATCAACGAGCCCACAGGTCGCACTGCATCCAGCGCACGGTTGAAGCCGGCAAAACTCGCCTGACGACTGCCGATCATGGCCTGGACCTCACCGGTTTCCGGGTTGGTCACGACCATGGCCGCTTCAACGTCGTCGGAACCCTTGCGACCTGACAGGCGCTTGAAGGTGTCGTTGACGGAAGCTTCGGCTTTCATCTGCAAAATCGGGTCGAAGCTGGTGAAGATCCGCAGGCCTTCTTCGGTCAAGTCTTCGTCACGGTAGTCTTCGCGCAACTGGCGCTTAACCAGATCGAGGAAACCCGGGAACGAGCTGTCGGCCAATTTCCCGCGTGTCGTCACACCCAGTGGCATTTTCTTCGCCGCGGCAACTTGCTCGGCGGTGGCGACGCCCTGCTGCTCAAGGACATCGAGCACCAGGTTGCGTCGTTCAAGCGCCCGCTCGGGATTGCGGCGCGGGTTGTAGTAGGACGGCCCTTTGACCATCCCCACCAGCAAGGCAACCTGATGCAATTTCAGTTCGGACAATGGCTGCGCGAAGAAGAACTGGCTGGCCAGACCGAAACCGTGCACCGCGCGCTGGCCGTCCTGACCGACGAACACTTCGTTGAGGTAAGCCTCAAGAATTTCCCGTTTGTCGTAATGCAGCTCAAGCAACATCGCCATCATGGCTTCGGTGAGTTTGCGGGTCAGGCTGCGTTCGCTGGTCAGGTAGAAGTTCTTGACCAACTGTTGCGTCAGCGTACTGCCGCCCTGGGTCATCTTGCCGCCAGAGGTGTTGACGTAGACCGCACGGGCAATCGACTTCGGCGACACACCCCAGTGGCTATAGAAATCCCGGTCTTCCACAGCGACCAGGGTCTCCAGCAGATACGGCGGCACCTGATCGATTTTGATCAGAATGCGGTCTTCGAGGTTTTTCGGGTAAATCCCGCCGATCAGCAGCGGCTCAAGGCGTACCACCGACAGCTTCGAACCGTTGGTCGCCGAAAGCTCGGCGACATAGTCGCCGGAGAATCGCACGCGTACAGGCTGGGGCTTTTCCAGGCCTTCATAAAACTGGAAGCCACGGGTATTCAAATCAACGGTATTACCGTTGACCGACGCAGCGCCGGGGCCGTTACTTACGCTTTCGCGTCGGTAGCCCAAGGCGTCGAGCTCGGTGAGGAAGTCATCCTTGCTCAGCTTCTGGCCGGTAAACAGCTCCAGCGGGCGCGCATACACCTTGGCCGGGATCGTCCAGCGCTTGCCGGAGAATTTTTCCTGGACGATAGCGTCGAGGTAAACCGCGAATCCGGCGAGCACCACGAGGCCGACCAGACTGAGTTTAAGGGCCCAGCCCAGCCAAGGGTGCAAGCCCCTGGAAGGTGGTTTTTTTGGAGTGCGGGGGGATCGAGTACGAGTCATGGCGGCGGATTATACGCACTTTATTCATACTCAACAGGCGCCCTCCGAGGTTTGCGTCAGGCGGACTTGCGGCCATAATGGCGGCCTTGAATTTTTCCCAGTCTTTGAAGGATCGCCTGTGAGCCAGTCCCTGATCGCCGCTCTGCAAAACCCGGCCCTCTACCCGCATCCGGTAGACGGGTTCCAGGTCATCGAAACCCATATTTCCTGGGTCATCCTCACAGGCCCCTTTGCTTATAAAGTGAAGAAGCCGGTGAATTTCGGCTTCCTCGACTTCACCAGCCTCGACGCCCGCGAGCACTTCTGCGGCGAAGAACTGCGCTTGAACCAGCGCCTGACCAACGATTTGTATCTGGAAGTGTTGCCAATCACCGGCAGCGCCGAAGCCCCTCAATTCGGTGGCGATGGCCCGGTCGTCGATTTCGCCCTGAAAATGCGTCAATTCCCACAAAGCCAATTGCTCAGCACCTTGCAGGCCAATGGCGAACTGACTACCGCGCACATTGACGAGATGGCCGCGCAGATCGCTCAATTCCATCTCACCGCACCGAAAGTGCCAGCCGAACACGAAGCCGGCACCCCGGACAGCGTGATGGCGCCGGTACGCCAGAACTTTGAGCAGATCCGCCCGTTCCTCAGTGACAAGGCCGATCTTGTGCAACTCGACGCCCTGCAAGCCTGGGCCGAAAGCAGCTTCGAACGCCTCAAGCCACTGTTCGCCCAGCGCAAGGCCGAAGGCTTCATTCGTGAATGCCACGGTGATATCCACTTGGGTAACGCTACCGTGATCGATGGCAAGGTCGTGATCTTCGACTGCATCGAATTCAACGAACCGTTCCGTTTCACCGACGTCTATGCCGATACCGGTTTCCTGGCGATGGACCTGGAAGACCGCGGTTTGAAATGCCTCGCGCGCCGCTTCGTCAGCCAATACCTGGAGCTGACCGGCGACTATCAAGGCCTTGAACTGCTGAACTTCTACAAAGCCTACCGCGCACTGGTTCGCGCCAAGGTCAGCCTGTTCAGCATGCCCGCCGAAGCCGATCCGGTGCAGCGCGCCACGACCCTGCGCCAGTACCGCAACTACGCCAACCTGGCGGAAAGCTACAGCACCATTCCTTCGCGCTTCATGGCGATCACCCACGGCGTGTCCGCTGTTGGTAAAAGCCACGTGGCCATGCGTCTGGTCGAAGCACTGGGCGCCATTCGCCTGCGCTCGGATGTCGAACGCAAACGTCTGTTCGGTGAACAAACCGTCGCGAATGATCCGCAGGCCGGCATTTATAACGCGGACGCCACTGCCGCCACCTACAGCCGCCTGCATGAAATCGCCGGGATCATCCTGCGCGCCGGTTTCCCGGTGGTGATCGACGCCACTTACCTCAAGCGCGACCAGCGCGACGGCGCGGCGAAAATCGCCGAGGCCACCGGTGCGCCGTTCCTGATCCTCGATTGCCATGCGCCGCAAGCCGTTGTCGAGAGCTGGCTGGCCCTGCGTCAGGCAGACAAAAAGGATCCGTCCGACGCCAACCTGGCCGTTATCGAAGCCCAGCAAGCCAATCGTGAAGCGCTGACGCCAGCCGAGATTCTGTGCAGCAAACGCGTCCAGACCAACGAAAGCGGGACCCTCGACACCGTCGTTGCGCAAATCCGCCAACGCATGCCAGGCCTGTAAAAACTATTTCAGCCGTGAAGCCTTCCCTGGCTTCACGGCTGTCAAATAGTGGCACTATACTGGCGTCATAAAACCATCAGGTGATGTGACATGAGCCAGCCCAAACTTCTCGACACCCAGCTGTATGCCTTGCTGCACAAAGACGACATCGCAGGATTCAACAATGAGCGGCCCAAAGACGGACCTATCGATATGGTTGGTGGTGATTTCCGGGGCTTGGACTTGCGTGAACTGAATGCCGATGGCGTCGACTTCACCGATGCTTATTTCCGCTCCGCCGATTTGCGCGGCATCGATTTCCGCAGCGCATCGCTGGAAGGCGCCAGCCTGGCTCACGCACAGATCTCCGGCGCCTACTTCCCGGCAGAGCTGAGCGCGGACGAGATCCTGATGTCGATGAACTTCGGCACGCGCCTGCGTTACCGCACTCGCTAAAAACGACGCTTCACCCTGACACGTCCAGCGCCCCCGCTTTGCGCTGGATGCCGTGTGATCGCCCGAAAACTGCTTCTGGCGCCCCCTCCCGACCTGTCGTTGCCTCGTCCTCTTAGAAGCTTTTGCGTCGAAACCGACCAAACAATCACGCTTTTCCTACTGATGGCTACACTCCTGAGAAGCTCGCCCACGCACCGTTCGGCCGTCGCAAGGAGGCTTGATGAATGATGAACTGCAACACCTGAAGAATCTTGGCAAGACGTCGGCGCAGTGGCTGCATGCCGTGGGCATCCACAGCGCCTCGGATTTGCGTCGCCTCGGGGCGGTGGATGCTTATCGGGCCGTGCGTACGCGCGGGTTTCGGGCGTCAAAGGTGTTGTTGTATGCGATCGAAGGTGCACTGATGGATGTGCACTGGAACGACATTCCGGCCGAGCGCAAAGAAGCCTTGAACAAACAGCTGGAGGCGATTTCCTCGCGCCACAAGGCTTGAAGGCATTGGCTTTGAACCGAATTGACGAGGCATCTCAAAGAAACTGAAAAACAGCGGTTGACATGGTAATGAGAATCGCTATGATTACCACCAACTGGTCGCGAGACTGGTCGATATTTGAAAAGCCCTTGGTTCGGACTCTCAGATATCTCCTCATCAGGCTAATCACGGTTATTTGACCCGGCTCTTGCCGGGTCTTTTTTTGCCTGTGAGTTTTTGCCTATGAAAGCGCCAGTCGTTACTTGCCGAATTGCTTACGCATCTGTTCGCAGTAATCCTGAGGCGGTGAAGCCGGCGTGTACCAGACGTAATCGGCCATTGCCGCTGTCACCTCGGCCCCCTGCTCTGCCAGCAGCAACACCGTCGGCGCTTGCGCCTGCCCCAAATCCAGCACATGGATTGGCACACCAACGTCCTTGCGCGCGTGGTAGGCACCGGCAAACAGCAATGAAGGCGTCGGAGCCGCCAGCAAAAGCTCGGCCATTCGCCGGTCTCGTTGCTGCTGGACTGCCAGCATGGCGGGCATTTGTGAAGTGGGCAGCAAGCCGCAATGGGAGTCGTTGATCTCTGCCAGCAACTCATCCTTGACCGAAGCCGCATTGGAGCGCGAGCCGCTCAATGCCGGCGGTTTGGCGTAGACCGCACGAACATCGAGGTTGTCCAGATTGGCCGCCAGCAGCGGATAGGGCTGAGTCAGCGCAAAACGCACGATCGGCCCGTAAAGCGCCCAGTCCCACCCTTCCTGCCAAGCCAAAGCCGTCGGCAAGTTGGACGGAGGGGTCGGCGCATGGCGAACATCATCAACCCGTGGCTGTTGATCCGGCGTGAGCATTTCCAGGAGCAAACTGCCTTGTGGCCGTTGCTCACCCAATGACTGCAACAACCACAGTTCCAGCTGATGGTGATCGCGATTGTCATGCTGCTCGCCAACAATGAGCCGAGAAGGCTTGGCCAGTCGCTCAAGCAGCTCCTGCGCCGTCAGGACCTGACCGTCTTGCAGGTCGCGGATTTCACCGTTGACCGGGGGCGGCACCGAAACATGCTGGCAGGCACTCAAGAGCAGTACGGCCAGCAGCAAAATCCCACGCATGTTCACCTCGATGACAGTCTCAGCGGGCGATGATCAGCGGATGCCCACGCTCCGGGTGTTGCTGGACTAACACTTCCAGCCCGAACACCGCTTTGAGCGGCTCGGGTTTCAGGACCTGCTGCGGTGTGTCCAATGCCACCGGACGCCCGCCCTCAAGAAGCAACAGACGATCACAATAACGCGCCGCCAGATTCAGATCATGCAGGATGACCAATACAGCAGCGCCGCGATCGGCAAACTCGCGCACCGCTTGCAGGGTGGTGTGCTGATGCAGCGGGTCGAGCATCGACGTCGGCTCATCGAGCAATAGCGTCTGCCCCGCCTCACCCGGCCAGAGCTGCGCCAGCACCCGGGCCAGATGTACCCGCTGACGCTCGCCACCGGACAAGGCCAGATAGCTGCGACCACTCAGGTGGCCGGCATCGGCGGCGTGCAACGCGGCGGCGACAATCTCGTCATCGCGCACTCTCCCGCTTTGATGGGGCAAACGCCCCATCCCCACCACTTCTTCGACGCGAAAGGCAAAGTCCAGGGTCGACACCTGCGGTAGCACCGCCAGTCGCTGCGCGCGCAGCGGTGCGGGCCAGTGACGCAATTCGCGATCATCGAGCCAGACGCTTCCATGGTCACCGTGCAATTCGCCGCACAAGGCACCGAGCAAGGTACTTTTGCCGGCGCCATTGGGGCCTAGCACGCCCAGCACTTCGCCCGGTCGGAGCTCAAGCGTGATGTCCGACAGCACAGTCTTGGTGCCTCGACGGATATGCAGGTTCTGCGTGCGCAACATCAGGCGCGCCTCCGGAGCAACAAGAACAGAAAAAACGGCGCACCGATAAAGGCTGTAACAATGCCGATCGGCAGTTCGGCCGGTGCCAGGGCCAGTCGCGCCACCAGATCGGCAAACAACAGAAGACTGGCACCGGCGAGTACCGAAGCGGGCAATAACACTCGGTGATCAGGACCCGCGAGCAAGCGCACGAGGTGCGGCACCACCAGACCGACAAATCCGATCATCCCCGCCGCCGCCACCGCCGCGCCAACCCCCAGCGCCGTACAGAACACCAATTCGCGCTTGAGCCCTTCGACGTCGATGCCCAGATGACCCGCCTCCGATTCCCCCAGCAACAACGCATTCAGGGCCTTGGCCCGACGCGGCAACCAGAGCGCCACACCCGCGCTGACCAGCAGCAACGGCCACAGCCGCGCGTAACTCGCGCCATTGAGGCTGCCCAGATTCCAGAACGTCAGCGTCCGCAGGGTCGCGTCGTCAGCCAGATAAGTGAACAACCCCACCGCCGAGCCTGCCAGCGCGGTCAATGCGATACCGGCCAACAGCATCGTCGCGACGTTGGTCTGACCGTTGCGTCGACCCAGTCGATACACCAGCGCCGTGACGCCGAGCCCACCCAGAAACGCGCACACCGATAACAGATAAGGCCCAAAGGATTCTGGCAAACCGCCAAACGCCGAGCCGCCAACAATCGCGATGGCGGCACCCAATGCCGCACCGCTGGACACCCCTACCAACCCCGGGTCGGCCAGCGGGTTACGAAACAGGCCCTGCATCGCCACACCGGACAGCGCCAGCACGCCACCCACCGCCAAACCCAGCAAGGTGCGCGGCAGGCGAATTTGCCCGACGATCAATTCGGCTTGCTCCAGCCCGTGCGGCGCAATCGGCAACCCGGCCAGGCGCAATGCGGCGTGCAAGGTGTCGAGCAACGGCAAACTGACCGGCCCCAGCGCCAGCGACAGCCATATCGCCAGCACACACAGAAGGCTCAGGCCAATGAACAACGTACGAGGCTTAACCAGGACGGTCATTGGCCGGCTGTGCCAGGAAAGAATCCGTCAGACAGCTTTTTCAGGCTGTCCGGCAACCTAGGACCGAGCCCGCCCACCAACAACGTCGGATCCAGCTCCATCACCCGTCCATCCTTCGCCGCACGCGTCGAGGACAGCATCGGGTTTTCCTTGAACAACGCGGCGCGCGCCGCCTCTCCCGTCAGCGCCCGGTCGGCAAACACCAGCACCTCGGGATCGAGACTGATCAGCGACTCGACAGAAAACGGTTTGTAGCCGGTATGCGTAGCCAGGTTGTGGCCGCCGGCCTGGCGCAGCATCCAATCGGCGGCGGTGTCCTTGCCAGCAATGAGCGGCTTGCCACCCGCGTGCCCGAGCAGCAACAGCACACCCGGCGATGGTTGCGTCAGCTGCGCCTTGGTCACGCGGACTTTTTGCTGCTCGAGTTGCTCCTGGTAACGCTGGTATGCCTGAACAGCTTGCTCTTCAGCGCCCAGCAGCTTGCCCAGATGCTGCAAGTTGCCCTGCAACGTCGGCAGATCCGGCTGTGCCGAGAACAGCTCGACCTGCACCCCCGCGTTACGAATCTGCGAGAGCACGGGCGGCGGGCCCATTTCTTCGGTGCCGATCAGGATCTGCGGGCGTAAGCTCAAGATGCCTTCCGCCGACAATTGCCGCTGATAGCCAATGCTGGGCAGCGCCTTGAGGCTTTCAGGGTGCTGACTGGTAGTGTCGACGCCGACCAGTTTCGATTCGCCGCCCAGTGCGCTCACCCACTCGGACAACGCGCCACCGGCACTGACCCAACGTTGCAGCAACTCGGCCGCTGCAGCGTGGTGACTGACGAGGAGTCCGACACAGAGCGCAGCAACGCGGGTACTCAGGCGCATAAACAGCTTCCTTAATAGTTTTCCCAGGCATCGAGATGACAGGCCAAGTATCCTCGGCGCCTGGCACCTGCACCCGACGGGCAAGGCGGCCATTTGATAATTGTTTGCATTTGAACGTCAAGCTCGGACATATCTGGTCACGAGACGCAGGACTAGAGGATAGACATGAAGTTTCTTTGTACAGGTGCCGAATTGGCTGACGCCAGCAGTCGCGGTTTCGACATCGACGGGCAGAAGCTCTTCGCCGTACGCCGGGGCGGCCAGGTCTACGTCTACATCAATCGCTGCCCGCACCGTGGCGTCGGCCTGGAATGGACACCGGACAGCTTTCTCGACCCCAGCAACAGCCTGATCCAGTGCGCCACCCACGGCGCACTGTTTCTGATCGAAGACGGCGAGTGCGTTTCGGGCCCCTGCGCCGGTCAATCCCTGACCGCCGTGCCCTGCCGCGAAGATGCGCAAGGCCTCTGGGTCAGCCTTTAACCGTTGAGCAACACGTCCAGACGTCGGTCGACGACCATCTCTTCATGGCTCAAACGCACGCCATAAGCCAGCACCTCGACCCCGCACGCCACCGCCTCACGCAAGGCTGCCGCGTAGGCCGAATCGATTTCTTCTGCAGGACGCACAGCATCGATGCCGGTCAGGTTGACGCAATACAACTGCACCGCACGAATCCCGTCCCGGGCCAGGTGCGCCAACTCGCGCAAATGCTTGGCCCCGCGCTGAGTCACTGCATCGGGAAACGCGGCCACCGACGACCCGTCGAAGCCCAGGGTGACGCTTTTGACCTCTATATAAGCCGGGCCGCTGGGGTATTCCAGGCGAAAGTCTATGCGGCTACTTTCCTGCCCGTAGGCAACTTCGCGCTTCAGTTCAGTAAAACCGTTCAGTTCGCTGATGACACCGGCACGCAGCGCCTCTTCAATCAACCCGTTGGCGCGGGCGGTGTTCACGCAAAACAAGCGCCCTTGCGGGGTTTCGCCGACCTCCCAAGTGCCGGGCAACTTGCGCTTGGGGTCGTTTGAGCGACTGAACCAGACTTGCCCACCTTCGACCTGGCAATTAAGCATCGAGCCGGTGTTGGGACAATGAATGGTCAGCAACTCGCCGCTAACGGTTTCGATATCGGCAAGAAAACGCTTGTAACGACGGATCAGGCGACCTTCTTCGAGGGGAGGATGAAAACGCATCAGCCTTGCCAGCTCTTCAGTCCGCGAGCAATGCGCTCGACCGCTTCCTGCAAGCGCGGCAGGCTTTGGGTGTAGGCAAAACGGACGTGGTGCCCGGCCTGATAGCGCCCGAAATCCAGCCCAGGGGTAATGGCCACGTGTTCGGTTTCGAGGAAATGCCGGCAGAACGCGAAGGCATCTCCGCCGAACTTGCTGATATCGGCGTACAAATAGAATGCGCCTTCCGGTTCCACGGCAATCCCGAAACCCAACTCGCGCAGGGCCGGCAGGAGGAAATCGCGACGACGACCAAATTCGGCACGGCGCTCCTCGAGAATGCTGATGGTCGCTGGCTCAAAGCAGGCCAGAGCAGCGTGCTGAGCCATACTCGGCGCGCTGATGTAGAGGTTTTGCGCAAGTTTTTCCAGCTCGCCGACGGCCGCTTCCGGCGCCACCAGCCAGCCGAGACGCCAACCGGTCATGCCGAAATACTTGGAAAAGCTATTCAGCACGAACGCACTGTCATCGACTTCCAGCACGCTGGCGGCATCGGTGCCGTAGGTCAGGCCGTGATAGATCTCGTCCACCACCAGATGGCCGTGACGAATCTTGATAGCCGCAGACAGCCCCGCCAGTTCGTCGCGGGTCAGGATCGTCCCGGTCGGATTGGCCGGGGACGCCACCAATGCACCGACGCTGTCGTGGTCCCAATGCCGGGCGACCAGATCAGGGGTCAGTTGATAACGCACGTCCGGACCGACAGGAACCAGTTGCGCCGCGCCTTCCACCAGGCGCAGAAAGTGTCGGTTGCACGGATAGCCCGGATCCGCCAACAGCCAGTGTTTGCCCGGGTCCACCAACAAGGCGCTGGCCAGCAACAAGGCGCCCGAACCGCCGGGGGTGATGAGGATTCGCTGGGGGTCAATGTTCAACCCGTACCGTTGCTGATAGAACCTGGAAATCGCCTCGCGCAACTCGGGAATGCCCCGCGCGGCGGTGTAACGGGTCTTCCCCGCCGTCAAAGCGGCCTGGCCGGCCTGGATGATCGGCTCGGCGGTGGTGAAGTCCGGCTCGCCGATTTCCAGGTGGATCACGTCGTGGCCAGCGGCCTGCAATTCATTGGCCCGCGCCAGCAGCGCCATGACATGGAAAGGTTCGATCGCACGACTGCGAGCACTGTAGGACTGGGCCATTAGCCTTCCTTCGACGGGAAAAGAACCGATTCTACCCAAGCGCAGGAACGAGCGAGAACCTAAAGCGGTCACACCCCTAAGAACCCTGGCCATAAACGACTCGAACGAGTACCCCAGGTTTGACTAAAATCAATATTTGATCAGGCCTCCAACACCACCAGGCAAGGCTTTGCAACGATTTGCAAGCTCCGCGGGCCACTACCTCGACATCCGGGAGTAGCGCGCCCCGATTTGATCTGGTAAGTTCGCCCGCTTGCAGCCGCAGGGCCGGCAGGTGTCGGTGATGGAGCAATCCTGCGCAATGGATTACAAGAGTAGAGGCGGTCTATTTCATGTCCACCCAAGCAAAGCAGCAAACCACGACGATCAGCGGCTTCGAACCCTACAAAGAAGTCAAGGGCGAGGAGTACATGGGCAAGCCCATGCGCGCTCACTTCACCAAGATCCTGAACAAGTGGAAACAGGACTTGATGCAGGAAGTCGACCGTACGGTTGATCACATGAAGGACGAAGCGGCCAACTTCCCGGACCCGGCAGACCGTGCCAGCCAGGAAGAAGAGTTCAGCCTCGAGCTGCGTGCCCGCGACCGCGAGCGCAAGCTGATCAAGAAGATCGACAAGACGCTTCAGCTGATCGAAGACGAAGAATATGGCTGGTGCGAGTCCTGCGGCGTCGAAATTGGCGTCAAGCGACTGGAAGCCCGCCCTACCGCCGACATGTGCGTTGACTGCAAGACCCTGGCGGAAATCAAGGAAAAGCAAGTCGGCAAGTAACATCGACTTGAACGAAAAACGGAGCGTGCGAACGCTCCGTTTTTGTTTCTGAATTTCGCCTCGGCAGAAAAACTGTGGGAGCGAGCCTGCTCGCGATGGGGCCTTCAGATCCAATATTGATACTGGCTGACCCACCGCTTTCGCGAGCAGGCTCGCTCCCACAGGGGCTCGCGCACGACCAGAGATGTAACATCGTCCATGACCGCCACGACTTCCACCTCCTACATCGGGCGCTTCGCCCCCACGCCCAGCGGCCACTTGCATTTCGGTTCGCTGGTCGCCGCGCTGGCCTCGTACCTCGACGCCCGCTCCGTGGGTGGACGCTGGCTGATGCGCATGGAAGACCTCGACCCTCCACGGGAAGAGCCCGGCGCCCAGGCAGCGATTCTCAAGGCACTGGAGAGCTACGGTTTCGAGTGGGACGGTGAAATGGTTCGCCAGAGCGACCGCCACGAGGCGTACGCCGAAGTGCTCAATCGCCTGTTCAATCACGGCCTCGCTTACGCCTGCACGTGTTCACGCAAGCAATTGGAGCCGTATCACGGTATTTATCCGGGACTGTGCCGCAATGCCGGCCATGACACCGAAGACGCGGCCATTCGCCTGCGCGTACCCGAACTGGAATACCACTTCATCGACCGCGTGCAAGGCGAATACCGCCAACATCTGGGCCGTGAAGTCGGCGATTTCGTGATTCGTCGTCGCTACGGGCTCTACGCTTATCAACTGGCCGTGGTGCTGGACGATGCCTGGCAAGGCATCACCGACATCGTGCGCGGTGCCGATCTGCTGGACTCCACGCCACGACAGCTCTATCTGCAAGAATTGCTCGGCCTGCGGCAACCGCGTTACCTGCACATCCCGCTGATTACCCAGCCCGATGGCAACAAACTCGGCAAGTCCTACCGCTCGCCACCGCTGACCGAAGATCAGGCGACGCCTTTGTTGCTGCGGGCATTGCGCGCGCTCGGGCAAAAACCCGGCACCGAACTGGCTTACGCCAGCCCGCGGGAAGTGTTGAACTGGGGCATTGCCCACTGGGATGCGTCGCTTATCCCGCGCACACTGAACCTGCCCGAGGCGCAACTGCAGTGATCGCACTTGCAGTGGCGCGCCCATCCGTTACCATCGCCGCACGTTTTCGGGCACGCGCATAAAAAAGAGAGGCCGGGATGTACATCTATCGCTTGGTCCTGCTCCTGGTAGTGGGGATTTATCTGTTTTCCCCGGCCATCATGGATTGGTGGATCGACGCCACAGGCGCCTGGTATCGCCCTTATCTGCTCTGGCTGATTCTGATCGTCGTGACCTTCATCCTGCAGAGCCAAAAAGATGCCGATGAGCTTTAGCCTGACCCAGATGATCCTGATCAGCGCCGCCTACCTGGCGGTGCTGTTCGGCGTGGCCTGGGTCAGTGAACGGGGCATGATTCCCCGGGCGATCATTCGCCACCCGTTGACCTACACCCTGTCATTGGGCGTTTACGCCAGTGCCTGGGCGTTTTACGGCACGGTGGGCCTGGCCTATCAGTACGGCTACGGCTTCTTGTCCAGCTACCTCGGGGTCTCCGGCGCATTCTTGCTGGCGCCGGTGTTGCTGTACCCGATCCTGAAAATTACCCGCACCTATCAACTGTCGTCGCTGGCCGACCTGTTCGCGTTCCGGTTCCGCAGCACATGGGCCGGCGCGCTGACCACGATTTTCATGCTGATCGGTGTGCTGCCCCTGCTGGCCTTGCAGATTCAAGCGGTCGCCGACTCCATCGGCATCCTCACCCGCGAACCGGTGCAGCATCGGGTCGCCTTGAGCTTCTGCGCACTGATAACCCTGTTCACCATCTTCTTTGGCTCGCGCCACATCGCGACCCGCGAGAAACATGAAGGCCTGGTGTTCGCCATTGCCTTCGAGTCGGTGATCAAGCTGATCGCCATCGGCGGCGTCGGCCTGTATGCCTTGTACGGCGTGTTCGACGGCCCGCAACAGCTGGAACTGTGGCTGCTGCAAAACCAGACCGCCCTCGCCGCCCTGCACACGCCGCTGCAAGAAGGGCCGTGGCGGACGTTGCTGCTGGTGTTCTTCGCTTCTGCGATTGTGATGCCGCACATGTATCACATGACCTTTACCGAAAACCTCAACCCGCGCTCGCTGGTCAGCGCGAGCTGGGGCCTGCCGCTGTTCCTGCTGCTGATGAGCCTGGCGGTGCCGCTGATTCTCTGGGCTGGCCTGAAACTCGGTGCTACCACCAATCCTGAATACTTCACGCTCGGCATCGGCATCGCCGCCAACAGCAAGGCCTTGGCGCTGCTGGCATACGTCGGCGGCCTGTCGGCGGCGAGTGGCCTGATCATCGTCACCACCCTGGCACTGTCCGGGATGGCCCTGAACCACCTGGTGCTGCCGCTCTATCAGCCACCGGCCGAAGGCAATATCTACCGCTGGCTGAAGTGGACCCGTCGGGCACTGATCGTCGCGATCATCATGGCCGGTTACGGCTTCTACCTGCTGCTGGGCGCGGAGCAGGATCTGGCAAATCTGGGCATCGTCGCATTTGTTGCCACGCTGCAGTTCCTGCCGGGTGTCCTCTCGGTCCTGTACTGGCCGACCGCCAACCGCCGCGGCTTCATTGCCGGTTTGCTCGCCGGGATCCTGGTGTGGCTGGTAACGATGTTGTTGCCGCTGGTTGGCAATCTGCAGGGTTTTTACATCCCGCTGTTGAACATGATCTACGTGTTGGACGACACCAGTTGGCACATGGCGGCGATTGCCTCGCTGGCCGCCAACGTGCTGATGTTCACCCTGATCTCGCTGTTCACCAACGCCAGCCCGGAAGAAGCCAGCGCCGCCGAAGCCTGCGCCGTGGACAACGTGCGTCGCCCGCAACGTCGCGAATTGCACGCCGCGTCGCCTCAGGAGTTCGCCACACAACTGGCAAAACCCTTGGGCGCCAAGGCGGCACAGAAAGAAGTCGAACAGGCTCTGCGTGATCTCTATCTGCCCTTCGACGAGCGCCGGCCTTACGCCTTGCGCCGTTTGCGGGACCGCATCGAAGCCAACCTGTCAGGCCTGATGGGCCCGAGTGTGGCGCAGGACATGGTCGAAACCTTCCTGCCCTATAAGGCCGGCGGCGAAAACTATGTCACTGAAGACATTCACTTCATCGAAAGTCGACTTGAGGATTACCACTCGCGCCTGACCGGCCTGGCCGCCGAACTCGATGCCCTGCGCCGCTATCACCGCCAGACCTTGCAGGAACTGCCAATGGGCGTCTGCTCACTGGCCAAGGATCAGGAAATCCTCATGTGGAACAAAGCCATGGAGGAGTTGACCGGGATTGCCGCGCAACGTGTTGTGGGTTCGCGCCTGAGCACCATTGCCGATCCGTGGAAAGAACTGCTGCAAGGCTTTATCAATCTGCCGGATGAGCATTTGCACAAACAGCACCTGGCCCTCGACGGCCAGACCCGCTGGCTGAACCTGCACAAAGCGGCGATCGATGAACCGCTCGCACCGGGTAACAGCGGCCTGGTGTTACTGGTGGAAGACCTGACCGAAACCCAGATGCTCGAAGACAAACTGGTGCACTCCGAGCGTCTGGCCAGCATCGGTCGACTCGCGGCAGGTGTGGCCCATGAAATCGGCAACCCGATCACCGGCATCGCCTGCCTGGCGCAGAACCTGCGCGAAGAACGCGAAGACGATGGCGAGTTGAAGGAAATCAGCGGGCAGATTCTCGAGCAGACCAAGCGCGTATCGCGCATCGTTCAATCGCTGATGAGCTTCGCCCACGCCGGCAGTCACCAGCACAGCGATGAGCCCGTCTGTCTGGCCGAAGTGGCGCAGGATGCCATCGGTTTGCTGGCCCTGAACCGACGCAATTTCGAAGTGCAGTTCTATAATCTGTGCGACCCCGATCACTGGGTCGAAGGCGATCCGCAGCGACTCGCCCAAGTACTGATCAACCTGCTCTCAAACGCCCGTGACGCCTCGCCTCCAGGCAGCGCAGTGCGAGTGAAAAGCGAAGCCGGCGAACACACGGTCGATCTGATCGTGGAAGACGAAGGCAGCGGTATTCCGAAGAACATCATGGACCGATTGTTCGAACCTTTCTTCACCACCAAGGATCCTGGCGAAGGCACCGGTCTGGGCCTTGCACTGGTCTATTCCATCGTTGAAGAGCATTATGGACAAATCACCATCGACAGCCCGGCTGATGTTCAAAGCCAACGCGGCACCCGTATCAGGGTGACCTTGCCGCGTCATGTCGAAGCGACGTCCGCTGTGAACTGAGACCGTCGAGAGTATCGAATCAATGCCGCACATTTTGATCGTCGAAGACGAAACAATTATCCGCTCCGCCTTGCGCCGCCTGCTGGAACGTAACCAGTACCAGGTCAGCGAAGCCGGTTCAGTGCAGGAAGCACAAGAACGCTTCACCATTCCCACGTTCGACCTGATCGTCAGTGACCTGCGTCTGCCGGGCGCTCCGGGCACCGAGTTGATCAAACTCGGCCAGGGCACGCCGGTGCTGATCATGACCAGCTACGCCAGCCTGCGTTCGGCGGTCGACTCGATGAAGATGGGCGCGGTGGATTACATCGCCAAGCCTTTCGATCACGATGAAATGCTCCAGGCTGTCGCCCGTATCCTGCGTGATCGGCAATCGTTGCCGGCCAGTGGCGAAGCGCCTGTAGGCAAAGCCACCAACGGCGCTGCGAAAGCGGGCGTCGATAACAGCAACGGCGAAATCGGCATCATCGGCTCGTGCCCGCCGATGCAGGACCTTTACAGCAAAATCCGTAAAGTCGCGCCGACCGATTCCAACGTGTTGATCCAGGGCGAATCCGGCACCGGTAAAGAACTGGTGGCGCGTGCCCTGCACAACCTGTCCAAGCGCGCCAAGGCGCCGATGATTTCGGTGAACTGCGCGGCCATTCCGGAAAGCCTGATCGAGTCCGAGCTGTTCGGTCACGAAAAAGGCGCGTTCACCGGCGCCAGCGCCGGGCGTGCCGGTCTGGTGGAAGCAGCGGACGGTGGCACCCTGTTCCTTGACGAGATCGGCGAACTGCCTCTGGAAGCCCAGGCCCGTTTGCTGCGCGTATTGCAGGAAGGCGAAATTCGCCGGGTGGGTTCGGTGCAATCGCAGAAGGTCGACGTTCGGTTGATCGCCGCGACGCACCGGGACCTCAAGAGCCTGGCAAAAATCGGCCAGTTCCGTGAAGACTTGTATTACCGCCTCCATGTAATCGCCCTGAAACTGCCGGCCTTGCGTGAACGTGGTGCGGACGTCAACGAAATCGCCAATGCCTTCCTGGCGCGACAGAGCGCGCGGGTCAACCGCACCGATCTGAAATTCGCCCCGGATGCCGAGCAGGCGATTCGTCATTACTCCTGGCCCGGTAACGTTCGCGAGCTGGAAAACGCTGTCGAGCGCGCGGTCATCCTGTGCGAGAGCCCGGAGATTTCTGCCGAGCTGCTGGGTATCGACATCGAGTTGAGCGGCCTGGAAGAGGACGAGTTCATCGGCCTGGCACCGCAACAGGGCAGCAATGGCAGTAACTCCAGCCATGAGCCGACCGAAGACTTGTCACTGGAAGACTACTTCCAGCATTTCGTCCTCGAGCATCAGGACCACATGACCGAAACCGAGCTGGCGCGCAAACTCGGGGTCAGCCGCAAATGCCTGTGGGAGCGTCGTCAGCGCTTGGGCATCCCACGGCGCAAGACCGGGGTCGCCAGCGAAAGCTGAATGTCACCTGTCCGAGGTGTGGGTAACACGTGACATCGTGAAAAAACTGTTACCCCAGATTTTTCACGTAACAGAAGCCGGGGCTTACGGTAACGAAGCCCCGGTTTTTTTGGGCCTGGAAAAACCCCACCGACCGACCTAACCCCTTGTTTTACTGGGGCTCGCAAAAGTTGGCACGCACCCTGCTATATGTTTGGTACAAGAACAATAACAAGCAATGCATAACATAATAAAAATAAGACGAATCGACTCACGCACAATAAAAACAAGACGGCGAGAGGCGCAGCTAACTGATTCTTTTGGAGAGGCGTTGTATTTGGGGCTTGCCCCACGACCAGGCCGAGAATAATAAAAAACTGTCCTAAGACAGTGCCTGAACTGGTTGGATCGCAAGATCACTGCAGCACAGCGACCAAAGCAATCCGTTTGCTCTTGGCTCCCGATTGGGAGGGTCATGAAGGAAAAGCTTCATGACGAGGGCACTTAACAAAAACAAAAAGCCCGAAACCAATAATAAAAATAGAGCATGCAACTACTTCTTGGGGAGCTTCGGCTCCCCTTGTAGTTTCTGGCGTTTAGCCCTGCCAGAGATATCCCCTTCAGCTGCTTGCGCAGCTTCCTACACCATCCCTCGACTAAATGCTAGAATCCCCGCCCATCATGCGGTCATTCTTCTGTTATGGCCGAACATTCCTTCAAACAGTGCATCCCATGCTGAAGAAGCTGTTCCAGTCATTCCGTTCTCCCAAGCGTCATACGCAACACATTCGCAGTACGCCTGAAGTGCTCAACAGCGGCCAACACTCGCTGCAAAAGGCCCAATTCAGCCGTTACGCGGTGAATATCGTCGAACGCCTGCAGAACGCCGGTTACCAGGCTTACCTGGTCGGCGGCTGCGTGCGTGACATGCTGCTCGGCATCACGCCGAAAGATTTCGACGTCGCCACCAGTGCCACACCTGAACAGGTGCGTGCCGAATTCCGCAATGCGCGGATCATCGGTCGCCGATTCAAACTGGTGCACATTCACTTCGGTCGCGAAATCATCGAAGTGGCGACCTTCCGCGCCAATCACCCGCAAAACGACGAGGAAGAAGACAGCAACCAGTCTTCACGTAATGAAAGCGGGCGTATCCTGCGCGATAACGTCTACGGCACCCTGGAAGAAGACGCGCAACGCCGCGACTTCACCATCAACGCCCTGTATTACGATCCGGTCAGCGAGCGCATTCTCGATTACGCCAATGGCGTACACGACATCCGCAATCACCTGATCCGCCTGATTGGCGACCCGAAACAGCGCTACCAGGAAGACCCGGTGCGGATGCTGCGGGCCGTGCGTTTTGCCGCCAAGCTGAAT
Source organism: Pseudomonas oplopanacis (assembly GCF_057128725.1). Classification (NCBI taxonomy): domain Bacteria; kingdom Pseudomonadati; phylum Pseudomonadota; class Gammaproteobacteria; order Pseudomonadales; family Pseudomonadaceae; genus Pseudomonas; species Pseudomonas oplopanacis. Next base: position 26,950 of record NZ_JBSKHV010000012.1, read on the forward strand.
TTCGGTATCGAAAAACACAGCGCCGCGCCGATCCGCGAGCTGGCACCGATGCTGCGTGAGATCCCGTCGGCCCGCCTGTTCGAAGAAGTGCTCAAGCTGTTCCTCTCCGGCCACGCCGCGGACACCTTCGAGATGCTGGTCGACTTGCAGCTGTTCGATCCACTGTTCCCGGCCAGTGCCGAGGCGCTGGAATACAACCCGACGTACACCCACACCCTGATCAGCGATGCGCTGGTCAACACGGACCTGCGCATCAAGCAGAACAAACCGGTAACCCCGGCGTTCCTGTTTGCCGCCCTGTTGTGGCCTGCCCTGCCGGCTCGCGTGCTGCGCCTGCAAGAACGCGGCATGCCGCCGATACCGGCCATGCAGGAAGCGGCTCACGAGCTGATTGCCGAACAGTGCCAACGCATCGCCATCCCGAAACGCTTCACCATGCCGATCCGCGAAATCTGGGACATGCAGGAGCGCCTGCCACGCCGTAGCGGCAAGCGCGCTGATCTGTTGCTGGAGAATCCGCGATTCCGTGCCGGCTACGACTTCCTGCTGCTGCGCGAAAGCGCCGGTGAGCAGACCGATGGCCTGGGCGAATGGTGGACGGATTATCAGGACGCCAACGACAGCGAACGTCGCGACATGATCCGCGACCTCAGCGGCAAGGAAGACGGCACCGGCGCACCGCGCAAACGTCGCCGCAGCGGTGGCGCCAAGCGTAAACGCGCCGCCGGCGCACCGAGTGTCTCGGGCGAGTAATCCATGGAACGCATCTACATCGGCATGGGCAGCAATCTGGCTGACCCCGCCGAACAATTGCGCAGCGCCGTCGAAGCGCTGGCGCGATTACCACAGACCGAGCTGGTCGGTGTGTCCGCTTTCTATCAAAGCGATTCGCTGCTACCCGGCCAACCGCGTTACACCAACGCGGTCGCCGCCCTCGACAGCACACTCGCCCCGCTGGACCTGCTCGATGCGCTGCAAGCCATTGAGAATGGCCAGGGTCGCGAGCGCCTTGAGCGTTGGGGCCCTCGTACGCTGGATCTGGACATCGTGCTGTTTGGCGATCGGCTGATCGATGAGCCGCGCCTCAAGGTTCCGCATTACCACCTGCAGGAACGGGCCTTTGTCCTGTATCCACTGGCCGAACTGGCGCCTGCGGATTTGCGCCTGGCCGATGGCCGCAATCTGAAGGATCTAGTCGCAGCCTGCCCGTTCGTCGGCCTGGAACGCCTCCCCAAAAGTTGACGCAAATCCCCTGTGGGAGCGAGCCTGCTCGCGAATGCGGTGTGTCATTGAACTTAAAGTTGACTGATCCACCGCATTCGCGAGCAGGCTCGCTCCCACATTGTTTTTGTGTCGAACACAAAATCCGCTGCTGAATCGCATCAGTTACCCCGGTAACACCCCTGTCGTAACAATGCGGTAACACATGCAATTGACTTCCCGAGTTCTCCTCACGACTATAGGCGTCCCGCTGCCGCCAACACGGCATTGAAGGGCGCAATCCAGGCCGTAAAAGCACGACAACAGACCGTGCGCCTGTATTTAACGAAGAATCACGCGCGTTACTCGCAGTAGTTTCCACAGCGCCTGAATGAGGATCTTTTCATGCCAGCCATCACCCTGACCACTCTGCAAGGTCTGAAGCAAAAAGGTGAAAAAATCACCATGCTGACCTGCTATGACGCGACCTTCGCCCACGCCTGTAATGAGGCTGGCGTCGAAGTGCTGCTGGTGGGCGACTCCCTCGGCATGGTTTTGCAAGGTCACGACAGCACCCTGCCCGTAACGACGGCCGAAATGGCTTATCACGTCGCAGCCGTCAAACGCGGCAACACTGATGCGCTCATCCTTGCCGACCTGCCGTTCATGGCCTACGCCACCACCGAACAAGCCATGACCAACAGCGCCCTGTTGATGCAGGCCGGTGCGCACATGGTCAAGGTTGAAGGCGCACTGTGGCTGGCAGACTCGATTCGCCTGCTGGCCGAGCGCGGCATCCCGGTGTGCGCGCACATGGGCCTGACGCCGCAATCGGTGAACATCCTGGGCGGTTACAAGGTCCAGGGTCGCAGCGAGAACCAGGCACGACAAATGCGCGCTGACGCCATCGCGCTGGAGCAAGCCGGGGCCGCCATGTTGCTGCTTGAGTGCGTACCAAGCGAACTGGCTCAGGAAATTACCCAGGCGGTGGGCATTCCGGTGATCGGAATTGGCGCCGGCAGTGACACCGACGGCCAGGTGCTGGTCCTGCACGACATGCTGGGCTTGTCGATTACCGGTCGCGTGCCAAAATTCGTGAAGAATTTCATGACCGACCAGCACACCATTCAAGCAGCCCTGAGTGCTTACGTGACTGAAGTCAAAGCGGCGACTTTCCCAGGTATCGAACACGGATTCTCTGCATGAACACCGTAAAAACCGTACGCGAACTGCGGGCCGCCGTGGCCCGTGCCCGCAGCGAAGGCAAGCGCATCGGCTTCGTGCCGACCATGGGCAACCTGCACAGCGGCCATGTTGCGCTGATTACCAAAGCCTCCCAACGGGTGGATTTCGTGGTCGCGAGCATTTTCGTCAACCCGCTGCAATTCGGCGCCGGCGAAGACCTCGACAAGTACCCGCGCACCCTCGCCGCCGACCAGGAGAAACTGCTCCAGGCCGGTTGCCACCTGCTGTTTGCGCCGACCGTTGAAGAAATGTATCCGGACGACATGGCCGGCCAGACGCGTGTCAGCGTTCCGCTGCTGTCTGAAGGCCTGTGCGGCGCCAGCCGTCCTGGGCATTTTGAAGGCGTGGCGACGGTGGTCAGCAAGTTGTTCAACATGGTCCAGCCGGACCTGGCGATCTTCGGCCAGAAAGACTTCCAGCAACTGGCGGTGATCAAGTCCCTGGTGCATGACCTGAACATGCCGGTCCAGATCATTGGCGAACCGACCGTCCGTGCGGCCGATGGCCTGGCGCTGTCGTCGCGCAATGGCTTCCTCAGCGAAGAACAGCGTGCCGTGGCACCGGTGGTCTATCGCACCCTGAGTTCAATTGCCGACGCGATCAAACTGGGTGACCGGGACTTCCCGGCGCTGATCGACGCGCAGATCAAGCAGCTCGAAGCCGCAGGATTGCGCACCGACTACCTGGAAATTCGCCATGCGCTGACCTTGCGCCCGGCGACACCGGAAGATCGTGACCTGGTGATTCTGGTCGCGGCATTCCTGGGCACTACGCGGTTGATCGACAACCTGCACCTGAACCTCGACGCGCTCGCATAAACACCACCAAACCCTGTGGGAGCGAGCCTGCTCGCGATTGCGGTGGATCAGCCAACATCAATGTTGAATGTTGATCCGCTTTCGCGAGCAGGCTCGCTCCCACAGTGGTTAAACAGTGGCCACACGCTGTATTGCTGCCTCCAAAGCCTTCGGGCAAACTGCCCGCCGTTCGATTCCGACCTGGGGAAACACTCATGCACGCCATCATGCTCAAGGCCAAGCTGCATCGCGCCGAAGTTACCCACGCTGTACTTGATTACGAAGGTTCCTGCGCCATCGACGGCGAATGGCTGGACTTGTCCGGCATCCGCGAATACGAGCAAATCCAGATCTATAACGTCGACAACGGCGAACGCTTCACCACCTACGCCATCCGTGGCGAAGAAGGCTCGCGCATGATCTCGGTCAACGGCGCCGCCGCCCACAAGGCCAAGGTCGGTGACCGCGTGATCATCTGCGCTTACGCTCATTACAGCGAAGCCGAGCTGCTCAACTTCAAGCCGCGCATGCTCTACATGGCACCGGGCAATGAATTGAGCCACACCAGCAATGCCATCCCGGTCCAGGTTGCCTGATCGAGCCGCAGTCCTGTCTTTGTTCCGTTTGTCGGCCGCTTCTGACTTTGATGTTAAAAAAGTACCGGAAACAGGTCAGACAAAGTCAAGACAGATCAAGGCGCGGGGTTTACTGTATTCGCCCTGCGCCATGAAATCGTGTCGACGCAGTTGACCGGACGCCGACCCGCAGCGCTCCGGGATTTTTTAGTGATCAAAAAGCCGTTCAAGTAAAAAGGAAACCCGCAGCGATGGCGTACTACCGCACTCCTCACGACGTGACCGCCCTGCCCGCCTGGCAGGCGTTGAATGATCACCGCCAAGCCATGCAGGATTTCAGCATGCGCGAAGCCTTTAATGCCGACCCGCAGCGCTTTACCCAATTCACCCTGAGCAGCTGCGGGCTGTTTCTTGATTACTCGAAGAACCTGATCAACGCCGAGACCCTCAACCTGCTGGTGGGCCTGGCCAATGAAGTCGACCTCAAGGGCGCGATCAAGTCGCTGTTCGAAGGCGAAATCGTCAACGCCTCCGAAGGTCGTCCGGCCCTGCACACCGCACTGCGCCGCCCGGTGGGCGACAAGCTGTCGGTCAACGGTGTCAACGTGATGCCGGAAGTACACAAAGTGCTGAACCAGATCACCGACCTCGTGGGCCGCATCCACGACGGTTTGTGGCGCGGTTACACCGAGAAGCCGATCACCGACGTGGTGAACATCGGCATCGGTGGCTCGTTCCTCGGCCCGGAATTGGTGTCCGAAGCGCTGCTGTCCTACGCCCAGAAAGGCGTGCGCTGCCACTACCTGGCGAACATCGACGGCAGCGAGTTCCACGAGCTGACCCAGAAGTTGCGCGCTGAAACCACGCTGTTCATCGTGTCGTCGAAGTCTTTCAACACCCTCGAAACCCTGAAGAATGCCCAGGCCGCTCGCGCCTGGTACCTGGCCCAGGGCGGTTCGGAAGCCGAGCTGTATCGTCACTTCATCGCCGTATCGAGCAACAACGCGGCAGCCGTGGCGTTCGGTATTCGTGAAGAAAACATCTTCCCGATGTGGGACTGGGTCGGCGGTCGTTACTCGCTGTGGTCGGCCATCGGTTTGCCGATTGCCCTGGCCATCGGCATGTCGAACTTCAAGGAACTGCTGTCCGGTGCCTACACCATGGACCAGCATTTCCAGACCGCGCCGTTCGAACAGAACATGCCGGTGCTGCTGGCCCTGCTCGGCGTGTGGTACGGCAACTTCTGGGGCGCGCAAAGCCACGCGATCCTGCCGTACGACCACTACCTGCGCAACATCACCAAGCACTTGCAACAGCTGGACATGGAATCCAACGGCAAGAGCGTGCGTCAGGACGGCACCCCGGTGTCCACCGACACAGGTCCCGTGATCTGGGGCGGCGTCGGTTGCAACGGTCAACACGCCTATCACCAGTTGCTGCACCAGGGCACCCAACTGATCCCGGCCGACTTCATCGTGCCGATCGTCAGCTTCAACCCGGTGTCCGACCACCACCAGTGGCTGTACGCCAACTGCCTGTCGCAGAGTCAGGCGCTGATGCTCGGCAAGACCCTTGCCGAAGCGGAAGCCGAACTGCGTGACAAAGGCATGAGCGAAGAAGACGTGCACAAACTTGCGCCGCACAAGGTGATCCCGGGCAACCGTCCGAGCAACACGCTGGTGGTCGAACGCATCAGCCCGCGTCGCCTCGGCGCACTGGTCGCGATGTACGAACACAAAGTCTTCGTGCAAAGCGTGATCTGGGGCATCAACGCCTTCGATCAGTGGGGCGTGGAGCTGGGCAAAGAGCTGGGCAAAGGCGTCTACAACCGCCTGGTCGGCAGCGAAGAAACCCCCGCTGACGATGCTTCGACCCAAGGCTTGATCAACTACTTCCGCGGGCGTCACCGCGGTTGATCTGACGCAATTCCTGCGGGGGTACTAACCTTGTAGGAGCCGGCTTGCTGGCGAAAGCGGTGTGTCATTCAACATTTTTGTCGACTGATACGCCGCGTTCGCCAGCAAGCCGGCTCCTACGAGGGTCGCGCACCTCCCCTCTTGTCGCAAAACAAGAATAAGGAACCGTCATGTTCGATATCAGCACGTTCCCCAAAGCCGATGCCGTCCGCCGGGCTGCGCATTTGAGTCAAGACGACTATCACCGCCTGTACCGCGAATCCATCGAGCACCCCACCACTTTCTGGGCCGAACAAGCCTCGCGCTTTCTCGACTGGAGCACGCCGTGGGACACCGTTCAGCGCTATAACCTGAAAACCGGTGAAGCCAGCTGGTTTGCCGGCGGCAAGCTGAACGTCAGTTACAACTGCATCGACCGTCATCTGGAACAGCGCGGCGATCAAATCGCAATTATCTGGGAAGGCGACGATCCCGCCGAATCCGCACAGATCACCTACAAAAAACTCCACCACAACGTCTGTCGCCTGGCCAACGTGCTCAAAAGCCGTGGCGTGAAGAAAGGCGACCGCGTCTGCATCTACATGCCGATGATCCCTGAAGCCGCTTACGCCATGCTCGCCTGCACGCGAATCGGCGCGGTGCATTCGGTGGTCTTCGGCGGTTTTTCCCCGGACTCGGTGCGCGACCGGATTCTCGATGCCGATTGCCGCACCGTGATCACCGCCGATGAAGGCGTGCGCGGTGGCAAATTCGTACCGCTCAAAGAGAAAGTCGACAAAGCGCTGGAGAGTTGTCCGAATGTCAGCACCGTCATCGTGGTCGAGCGCACGCAAGGCAAAGTGAATTGGGTTGAAGGCCGCGACCTCTGGTATCACCAGGCGTTGCGCGACGTCAGCGACGATTGCCCGCCGGAGCCGATGGACGCCGAAGACCCGCTGTTCATCCTCTACACCTCAGGCAGCACCGGCAAGCCCAAAGGCGTGTTGCACACCACCGGCGGTTATCTGCTGCAAGCGGCGATGACCTTCAAGTACGTGCTCGACTACCGTGAAAACGAAGTGTTCTGGTGCACCGCCGATGTCGGCTGGGTCACCGGCCACAGCTACATCGTCTACGGCCCGCTGGCCAATGGCGCGACCACGCTGATCTTTGAAGGCGTGCCGAGTTACCCGACCAGCTCGCGGTTCTGGCAGGTCATCGACAAGCACCACGTGAACATTTTCTACACCGCACCAACAGCGTTGCGTTCGCTGATGCGCGAAGGCCCGGAACCGTTGAAGGAAACGTCCCGCGCCAGCCTCAGATTACTCGGCAGCGTCGGTGAGCCGATCAACCCGGAAGCGTGGGATTGGTACTTCAATGCGGTCGGCGAACAGCGTTGCCCGATTGTCGACACCTGGTGGCAGACTGAAACCGGCGGCATCATGCTCAGCCCGCTGGTCAGCGCACAACGGATCAAACCGGGCTGCGCCACGCAACCCATGTTCGGTGTGCAACCGGTGTTGCTCGATGAGACGGGCAAGGAAATCAAAGGCGCAGGCAGCGGCGTGCTGGCGATCAAATCCAGCTGGCCAGCGCAGATCCGCAGCGTCTACGGCGACCCGCAACGGATGGTCGACACCTACTTCAAACCCTACCCCGGTTATTACTTCACCGGCGACGGCGCGCGACGCGATGAGGACGGCGACTACTGGATCACCGGGCGCATCGACGACGTGATCAACGTCTCCGGGCACCGCATCGGCACCGCCGAAGTGGAAAGTGCCCTGGTGCTGCATGACAGCATTGCCGAAGCCGCCGTGGTCGGTTACCCCCACGATCTCAAGGGCCAGGGCATCTACGCCTTCGTCACGCCCATGAACGGCACCGAGCCCAACGACGAGTTGAAGAAAGAACTGCTGGCCCACGTCAGCAAGGAAATCGGCAGCTTCGCCAAACCGGACTTGATCCAATGGGCCCCGGCCTTGCCGAAAACCCGCTCGGGCAAGATCATGCGGCGTATCCTGCGCAAGATCGCCTGCAACGAACTGGACACCCTGGGTGACACGTCGACCCTGGCCGACCCGAGCGTTGTTCAGGACCTGGTCGATAAACGCCTGAACCAATAAGCCCGACGCGGCCAGCCATGGCCGCGTTTCATTTTCGCCACTGAGTCGCCATGGAATTTATCCGCACCCGCATCGAAACCCAAGTCATGAGCCTGACCGGTCTGTCCCTCGGCAAGCTCGACCTGGAAAACCCCAAGGGCGACCCGGGCCTTTTCGGCCCCGACTCGGTGAGCTGGCAAGTGCATGGCGACTTCAGCAGCATGCTCATCGGCGGCATCAGTGCCCTGATGCTGCAAGCCTTGCATCCGCTGGCCCTGGCCGGTGTCTGGGACCATTCGAATTTCCGCGAGGACATGCTCGGCCGACTGCGCCGCACCGGGCAGTTCATCTCCGGCACCACGTTTGGCTCACGAAAAGACGCCGACTGGCTGATCGAGAAAGTCCGCACCATCCATCTGCAAGTGACCGGCACCGCGCCGGACGGGCGCCCCTATGCGGCCAGCGATCCGGACCTTCTGACCTGGGTGCACGTGGCCGAGGTCAGCAACTTCCTCGCCGCGCATTTGCGTTATCGCAATCCGCATCTGTCACTGGCCGACCAGGACCGTTACTACGAAGAAATCGCAATGATCGCCGAACGACTGGGCGCCCGTGACGTGCCCCGCTCGCGACAACAAATCGCTGATTACCTTGAGCGCATTCGCCCACAGTTGCTGTGCGACGAGCGCAGCCGCGAAGTCTTGCGACTGTTGTTGAATGCGCCATCGCCCAGCCGTCTGGCCAAGCCTTTTGGTGGGCTGATGATGCAGGCCGGGATCGATCTGTTGCCGGACTGGGCCAGTGACATGCTGGGCGTCAGCCAGAACCCGTTGCAACGCAAACTGATCCGCGCCAGCGTCAATCGCAGCGCGCCGATGCTGCGCTGGGCGGTGCGTAATGGCTCGGTGCAGCGGGCGAAGCGGCGGATGGGGTTGCTCACCTGAAAAGCTAAAAGCTTCGCGAGCAGGCTCGCTCCCACCTTTGATCGGTGTCGAACACAAAATCCCTGTGGAGCCTGCTCGCGAAGGCAGCACCTCGGTATGGCGCCAAGCTGTTAAACTCCCGCGCCAAATTCCCTCCTGCAAGGCGCCCAGCATGTCTTCCTTGAATCAGGCGCTGCGCGCCGCCCTAGAACATCGCCAGGACCTGCTTGCCGAACTGCATCAGCAAGGCACCGATTGCTATCGCCTGTTCCACGGCAGCCAGGAAGGCGCCGGCGGCCTGACCATCGACCGCTACGGTCCGCAACTGCTGGTGCAAAGCTTTCACCAGGCGCTGGAACGCGATGCCCTGCTGCAATTGTACGAGACTATCAATCAGCATTTGGCCCTCGAGACCCTGCTGGTCTACAACGACCGCTCCCGGGGCAATTCGCGCATCGACCGCGAAGACACCGTCTACCGTGCCGATGAAGCCGCGCTGGCGGATCTGGTCGGCCACGAATGGGGCCTGAACTATCGGGTTCGCGGGCGTCATGCCGGCCAAGACCCGCTGCTGTTCCTCGACCTGCGCAACACCCGCGGCTGGGTCAAGGCGCACAGCCAAGACAAAAGCGTGCTCAACCTGTTTGCCTACACCTGTGGCGTCGGCCTGAGTGCGGCGGCCGGTGGCGCCCGTGAGGTGTGCAACCTGGACTTCGCCGAGGGCAATTTGGCGGTCGGCCGTGAGAACGGGCTGCTCAATCCACAACTGCCCGCCATGGAGTTCATCCAGTCCGATTACTTCCCGGCGATCCGCCAGTTGGCAGGCCTGCCGATCAGTCAGCGGCGCGGGCAGAAACTGCCGAGCTACCAGCGTTTGGAACAGCGTCAGTACGACCTGGTGCTGCTCGACCCACCCGCCTGGGCCAAGAGCGCTTTCGGCACCGTCGACCTGCTGCGCGACTACCAGAGCCTGCTCAAACCCGCGCTGCTGACCACCGCCGACAACGGCGTGCTGATCTGCTGCAACAACCTGGCAAAGGTCAGCATGGACGACTGGCGCGAACAGGTGTTGCGCTGCGCAGAGAAGGCCGGGCGACCGGTGCGCGAGTGGACCGTGATGAAGCCGGGCGGGGATTTTCCGTCGATGGATCAGCAACCTCCGCTGAAAACGCTGATCCTGCAGCTCTGATATTCCCCCTGACTTTCAGATAAGTCCTGCAAAGGCCGGTCACTTCGGAACTGCAATCGCGTGCCATACTCCAAGGCACTCCGATTCAGACAGATGAAGCCGCACATGCCCAAAGGATTGATTCGCGCTATCGGCGCCTTGTTGACTGCTCTGGCTCTCTACAGCTTGCTGGGGTTTCTGATTTTGCCGGGCATCGCGTTGCGGGTTGCCAACCAGCAATTGGCCAACTACGCCACGGTGCCCGCCCACCTTCAACGGATCGAACTCAACCCGTTCAGCCTTGAAGTCACCCTTTGGGGGCTGATCATCGGCGAGCCGGGCAAGGAGCAGATCGGTTTCGAACGCCTGTACGCCAACGTGCAAGTCGACAGTCTCTGGACCAAGGCCGTGCATCTGTCCGACATCGAACTGGACAAACCCAAGACTGAAATTCTCTTCGGCAAGGACGGCCAGCTCAACCTGCTCGGGCTGTTCAAACTGCCCGCGAGCGAGCCGACACCTGCCGACCCGAACGCCAAGCCGTTTCCGCTGCGCGTGGACCGGATCAATCTCGCTGGCGGCGCGGTGCACTTCGAGGACTCGCGCCCCAGCGAACCCATTGAGTTTCTCTACGACAAACTCGACTTCGAGCTGAAAAACCTCAGCACCCTGCCCGACGACAGCGCCGACATGACCCTGGTGGCCATCGGCCCCAACGGCGGACAGGTCGACTGGACCGGCAACTTCAGCCTGATCCCGCTCGCCTCCGAAGGTAAGCTGAAAATCACCGATGGCAAGATGAAAGCCTTCTGGCCCTATGTGCGCGACGCCGTGCCCCTGGACCTCGAAAGCGGCATCATGAGCCTCAGTACCGACTACAAACTCAACCTGTCCAAAGAAACCGAACTGCTGCTGAACAACCTCGCGGCCAGCATCGCGCCTTTTGCGATCAAGGCCCCTGACGGCCGAGCGCTGGCGAAGCTGGAACGACTGGACATCAGTGAAACCACGGTCGACCTGGCCAAGCAGCAAGTGGTAGTCGGCAAGATTCGCAGCCAGAAACTCGAAACCTGGGCAGCCCTCGAAGCCGACGGGCAACTCGACTGGCAGAAACTGTTCGCCAGCCAACCGTCCAAACCCGCTGCCAAAGCCAAGGCCGAACCCGCCAGTACACCAGCAGCCGCCGACTCACCCAAACCTGAACCAGCGCCACCGAGCAAACCGTGGCAGGTGTTGCTCAAAGACGTGCAACTGCGCGATTACCAGGTGCACCTGGCCGACCGCAAGGCACAACCCGCCGTAGCGCTGGAAGTCGGCCCGTTGAACCTGGACTTGCAGAACTTCGACAGCCTCAATGGTTCGCCTTTTAATCTCAAACTCGACACCGGCGTGGGCAAACAGGGCAAGATCATGGCCGATGGCGTGGTCAATCTCGCCCCGGTCAGCGCCAAACTGAAGGTGCAGACCAAAGACATCGACCTGCGTGTCGCACAGTCCTACATCACCCCGTTCATTCGCCTGGAACTTCGCAGCGGCATGCTCGGCAGTGATCTGGCGGTCGATCTGAAAAGCACCGAGCCATTGGCATTCAGCGTCACCGGTCGTGCTCAGGTCGATCAGTTGCACACCCTCGACACCCTTAAAACCCGCGACTTCCTCAAGTGGCAACAATTGGTGCTCGAAGGCCTGAATTATCAGCACGGCGACAGCCTGTCGATCGACAAGGTCAATCTGTTCCAGCCCTATGCGCGCTTCATGATCAATGATGATCGCACCACCAACATCGATGACCTGCTGATCCCGCAACCGCCCGATAGCGGCGCCAAAACCACCGCGGCCAAACCGGCCAGCAAAGACAAACCACTGGGCGTTCACATCGGCGCAATAGCCATCAATGACGGTTCGGCGAACTTCGCCGACTTCAGCCTGACACCGAACTTCGCCACCGCCATCCAACAGCTCAACGGGCAGATCGGTACCATCGACAGCCGCCAGGCGAAACCGGCCAGCGTGGACGTCAAAGGCAAGGTTGACCGTTATGCGCCGGTGACCATCAAGGGCGCGGTCAATCCGTTCGACCCGATGGCCAGCCTCGACATCGCCACCAGTTTCAAACGGGTGGAACTGACCACGCTCACGCCCTACTCCGGCAAATTCGCCGGGTATCGCATCCGCAAGGGCCGGCTCAATCTCGATGTGCATTACCTGATCACCAAAGGCCAGCTCAAGGCCGAAAACAAAGTGGTGATCGAGCAATTGCAACTCGGTGAAAAGGTCGACAGCCCGGATGCCGTGAGCCTGCCGCTGAAACTGGCGATTGCCTTGCTCAAGGATGTCGATGGCAAGATTTCCATTGAGTTGCCGGTCACCGGCGACCTCAATAATCCTCAGTTCAGCATCATGCCGATTGTCTGGCAAACCTTGCGCAACCTGATCGTCAAAGCGGCCGCTGCGCCGTTCAAACTGATCGGCGGACTGGTGAGTGGCGGCGGCTCCGAAGACTTGGGCACCGTGTCGTTCGCGCCGGGTTCAAGCGACTTGAGCAAAGACGCCGAAGGCGCACTGGTCAAACTGTCTCAGGCCCTGAAGGAACGTCCGGCCCTGCGCCTGGAAATCGAAGGCACGGCCGCCGCCAGCAGTGACGGCCCGCTGATTGCCGAGCAACGCCTGGAACGTGAATACCAGTACAACTACTACAAAATGCTCCAGCGTCGCGGTGACAAGGTGCCGGCCCAGGCTTCATTGCTGCAGGTCCCGGAGAACGAGAAAGGCCCGCTGCTGGAAGGCATCTACCGCACACGTCTGAAGACCCAGCCGCCGGCCGAATGGAAGGACCTGGGCAAGGAAGAACGCACCGCGAAAATGCGCGCCGACGTGATCAAGTTCTGGAGCACCAGCGACGTGCTGTTGCGTCAGTTGGGGCAGGAGCGCGCCAGCAGCATCAAGGATTATCTGGTGGATAAGGGTCAGTTGGCCGATGACCGCGTGTACTTCGTCGACGCCAACCTGGGTGAAGCAGAAAGTGACGGCCGGGTGGTGACGCCGCTGCATCTGGACGCGGAGTGATCGTGGGACGATTGCTGATTGGTCTGGGCCTGGTGATCGTTGTCAGCCAGGCCTCGGCGGCCGATACGCTGCGCTGCGGCAGTCAATTGATCAGCGTTGGGGACAGGTCCAGCGAAGTGCTGCAGAAATGCGGAGAACCGGTCAGCCGCGATGTGCTGGGCTACAAACGTAGCGCCAACCGACGCGAAGAGTTTCAGGTGGAGGAATGGACGTACGGTCCCAATGGCGGGATGTACCAGTTCCTGCGGTTTGAAGGGAATCGCCTGACGCAGATCACCAGCAAACGCGGTAACTGAACTCACCACAGTCTCAAACGGCCACAATCAAAAATGTGGGAGCGGGCTTGCTCGCGAATGCGGTCTCTCATTCAGCATCTGTGTTGACTGAACCACCGCATTCGCGAGCAAGCCCGCTCCCACATTTGATCTTGTTGCTGTTCCAAATAGAACAGGCCCCCGACACGAATGTCGGAGGCCTGTAATGGCCACATCCTTATGGCCGTTCGCATGAACTCCAAGAAGCGGCAGGCGTATTGCTCAGCCCGTCTGCCACACCTTCTCCCGGTCCAGGCGAGAAGTCTTGCCTTACTCGGCTTTCAGGCCGTCAGCGGAGACCGCTTTGACGCCTTTGATTTTCTTGGTGATCGCCACGGCGGTGGCTTTCTGGGAATCAGTCACTGCAACAGTGGACGACAGCGACACAACACCTTTGTTGGTTTCGACTTTGATGTCGGTACCAGGAATGCCTTTTTCAGTCAGCAGATCACTTTTGACTTTGGTGGTGATCCAGGTGTCGGAAGTAGCTTCCTCAGCCTTGGTCACTTCACCAGCAGCCAAGGTCATCGGCGCTTGAGTGGTGGTGGTCTGTGCGAATGCTACGTTGGCCATGGTCAGGGTCAGCGCGGTAGCAGTAGCGGCAGCGATAGCGAACTTCTTCATACGAGTAACTCCTGTTTTTCTAGAAAGTCTGCTGGTTGTCTTTTCAGCAGGGTTACTGGGTATAGTGCGAACGCTGTGCCAACTTTGAGACAACCAGTAAATCGTTATAAAACAACAACTTATAAATTCAGCTCATTTTCGAAATCATGCAAAATGCATGACCCGGGAAATCTCTGCATGCAACATGCGGGTTTTCACAAAGTTCCTAACACGCTGAATTTTTTGGCTTTTTTTCTGTGTCTGGAAGACATTCGCAAGCAAAAAAAGCCCCGCGTCCTTTGGACACGGGGCTGCGCTGGAAGTCAGCCTTTATTAAGTAGCGGAACCCGTGCAACCTTTAGGCACGTAGTCCTGTTGAGCGGTGCTGGCGCACGACCAACCAGTGGTCGCATCGCGGGTCAACGTAATGGTCTTGCTCAGCACTGGCGCCGGTGCATTCAGAATCGTGCACACAATCGTGCCCGCGCCTGTGGACGCCGTGCCGGTCACTGCGACCGTGCAATTGCTGGTCGTGGCATTACCGGCCGGCGCCACGTTGGCAACCGTCGGCGCAGTGCCTTGGTTGATCACATCTTCATATGGCACCTTCATCGCGGAAATCTCGGCCAGACCTGCCGTTACTTTCGCCCGCGCCTGATATTTGGAATACATCGGCAACGCAAACGTCGCCAGAATCCCGATGATCGCCACCACGATCAGCAGTTCGATCAGGGTAAAACCTTTCTGAGTCTTCATAGACAAGCTCCATGCATGAGTCGGAATCTCATGATCTGAAAGAGCTCCAGCACAGCCCGTGCCAAGCGCTACAGCCCCTGCTGGCGGGGCGCCGGGGCGATCAAAAGACCTTTCCTACACCCAGCAACCGCACTATCTGACGCTTTTTGTCACCTCAACGCCGCTGGTTGGGCTCGGGTCCTTGACTAGGCTATAAGTCATGAACTGTCTGCGTCCGGTATCCCAATGAATGACATCGCCCTTAGCGGTCTGGCCAAGCAATTGGTCCTGGCCGAGCTGCTCACTGACAAAAGCGCGCAACAGGCGTATCAGCAAGCCCAACGCAATAAAATCTCCCTGGTCAGTTACCTGGTGCAGAACAAACTGGTGAAGAGTCGCCAGATCGCCGAGATCGCCTCGGAGCATTTCGGCATGGCGCTGCTCGACCTCAATGGCCTGGACAAGGAAACCCAGCCCAAGGGACTGGTCAGCGAAAAACTGATCCGCCAGCACCACGCCCTGCCCCTCTGGCGGCGCGGCAACAAGTTGTTCGTAGGTATCTCCGACCCGACCAATCATCAGGCGATCAATGACATCCAGTTCAGCACCGGGCTGAACACCGAAGCCATTCTGGTGGAGGACGACAAACTCAGCGAGGCCATCGAGAAGTTCTTCGACAGCCACGCCAGCGGCCTGGAAGACATGGCGGACGTTGACCTCGATGGGTTGGACATCGAGTCGGTCGACGACAGTAAAAATGACGCCATCGCCGGGCAGGATGCCGATGACGCGCCCGTGGTGCGGTTCGTCCACAAAATGCTGCTCGACGCGATCAAGAGCGGCTCGTCCGACCTGCATTTCGAGCCCTACGAAAAAACCTACCGCGTGCGGATGCGCACCGACGGCATGTTGCGCGAAGTGGCCAAGCCCCCTATCCAGTTGGCCAGCCGCATTGCGGCGCGGCTTAAAGTCATGGCCAGCCTGGACATCTCCGAGCGACGCAAACCTCAGGATGGGCGGATCAAGATGCGCCTGTCCAAAAGCAAGTCCATCGACTTTCGGGTCAATACCCTGCCGACCTTGTGGGGCGAAAAAGTGGTGATCCGCATCCTCGACCCGGCCAGCGCGCAAATGGGCATCGACGCGCTCGGCTACGAACCCGACCAGAAAGACCTGTACATGGCCGCCCTGAAGCAGCCACAGGGGATGATTCTGGTCACCGGGCCCACCGGCTCGGGCAAGACTGTGTCGCTCTACACTGGCCTGAATATTCTCAACACCGTGGACATCAACATTTCCACCGCCGAAGACCCGGTGGAGATCAACATGGAAGGCATCAACCAGGTCAACGTCAATCCCAAGCAAGGGCTGGATTTCGCCCAGGCACTGCGTTCGTTCCTGCGCCAGGACCCGGACGTGATCATGGTCGGCGAAATCCGCGACCTCGAAACTGCCGAAATCGCCATCAAGGCCGCCCAGACCGGACACCTGGTGCTGTCCACCCTGCACACCAACAGCGCCGCCGAAACCCTGACCCGTTTGCACAACATGGGCATTCAGGGCTTCAACATCGCCACCTCGGTCACCCTGATCATCGCCCAGCGCCTGGCGCGTAAATTGTGCAGCCATTGCAAGCGACCCATCGAGATCCCCCGCGAAACGCTGCTCAAGGAAGGCTTCCCCGAGGAACGCATTGGCACATTCACGATCTATGAACCGGTCGGTTGCGATCAGTGCAACGGCGGCTACAAAGGGCGAGTCGGGATTTATGAAGTGGTGAAGAACACACCGGACCTGCAACGCCTGATCATGGCCGAAGGCAATTCGCTGGAAATCGACAGCCAGATGCGCAAGGACGGTTTCAACGACTTGCGCACCTCGGGCCTGATCAAGGCCATGCACGGCCTCACCAGCCTTGAAGAAATCAACCGGGTCACCAAGGACTGAACATGGCGGTCAAAGCAGCAAAAATCAGCGTCTATGCCTGGGAAGGCACAGATCGCAAAGGCACGAAAATGACCGGCGAGTTGAGCGGCCAGAACCCGGCGTTGATCAAGGCCCAACTGCGCAAGCAAGGCATCAACCCCGGCAAGGTGCGCAAGAAATCCGCGTCGTTTTTCAACCTCGGCAAACGCATCAAGGCTCAGGACATTGCCCTGTTCACCCGGCAGATGGCGACCATGATGAAAGCCGGCGTACCGCTGCTGCAGTCGTTCGACATCATCGGCGAAGGCTTCGATAACCCGGCCATGCGCAAGCTGGTGGACGAGGTGAAACAGGAAGTCGCGGCGGGTAACAGCTTCGCCGCGTCCCTGCGCAAGAAGCCGCAGTATTTCGATGAGCTCTACTGCAACCTGGTGGACGCCGGCGAGCAGGCCGGTGCCCTCGATACCCTGTTGGAACGGGTCGCGACCTACAAGGAAAAGAGTGAAAGCCTCAAGGCCAAGATCAAGAAAGCCATGACCTACCCGCTGGCCGTGGTCTTCGTCGCGATCATTGTCACCGGGATTTTGCTGGTCAAGGTCGTGCCGCAGTTCGAGTCGGTGTTCAAGGGCTTTGGTGCTGAACTGCCGGCGTTTACGGTGATGGTCATCGGCCTGTCGGAATTCATGCAGCAGTGGTGGTGGGCAATGCTCGGCGGGTTGTTCGCGGGCATTTTCGGCGTGCGTCACGCCTTCAGGACATCCCCGGGGTTTCGCGACTGGCTCGACACCTGGCTGTTGAAACTGCCGCTGATTGGCACGCTGATGTACAAGTCTGCCGTGGCCCGCTACGCCCGCACGCTGTCGACCACCTTCGCCGCCGGCGTGCCTCTGGTCGAAGCGCTGGATTCAGTGGCCGGCGCCACTGGCAACATCGTGTTCAAGCGTGCGGTGCTGCGTATCAAGCAGGACGTGTCGACCGGCATGCAGCTGAATTTCTCCATGCGCACCTCCGGCATCTTTCCCAACATGGCGATTCAGATGACGGCCATTGGCGAAGAGTCCGGCGCGCTGGACGACATGCTCGACAAGGTCGCGAGTTTCTACGAAGACGAAGTGGACAACATGGTCGATAACCTCACCAGCCTGATGGAGCCATTCATCATGGTCGTGCTCGGTGTTATCGTCGGAGGCCTTGTGGTTGCGATGTACTTGCCCATCTTCCAACTCGGCTCAGCGATCTGACATGCCATTGACTCAAATCCTCACGGTTTACCCGGCGTTCTTCGTGGTCTTCGCCTTGGCGGTGGGCCTGGTGGTGGGCAGTTTTCTCAATGTGGTGGTCTGGCGCTTGCCGAAAATGCTCCAGCGCGAATGGCGGCTGCAAGCCCATCACGTGCTGGGCGTGCCGCCCGAAGTGCCGGGCCCGACCTACAACTTGATGCTGCCCCACTCCCACTGCCCGCACTGCGACCATCGAATACGCGCGTGGGAAAACATCCCGGTGCTCAGCTACCTGTTTTTACGCGGTCGCTGCTCCAGCTGCGCCGCACCGATCAGCAAGCGCTATCCGCTGACCGAGCTGGCCTGCGGCCTGCTCTCGGGGTTTATCGCCTGGCATTTCGGTTTTGGTTGGCCGGCATGCACGGTGTTGATCCTGACCTGGGGTTTGCTGGCGATGAGCCTGATCGACGCCGAGCACCAACTGCTGCCAGATGTGCTGGTATTACCGCTGCTGTGGTTGGGTTTGATCATCAACAGCTTCGGCGTTTTCGTCTCACTGCATGAAGCGCTCTGGGGGGCTGTGGCCGGGTACATGGCGTTGTGGTCGGTGTACTGGCTGTTCAAGTTGATCACCGGCAAAGACGGGATCGGCCACGGTGATTTCAAATTATTGGCCATGCTCGGTGCCTGGGGCGGCTGGCAGATTTTGCCCCTGACGATCCTGCTGTCATCGCTGGTAGGCGCCATTCTCGGGGTGATTTTGTTGCGTCTGCGCGACGCGAAAACCTCGTCGCCAATCCCCTTTGGCCCCTATCTGGCGATTGCCGGCTGGATTGCCTTGCTCTGGGGTGGTCAAATAACCGACTTCTATTGGCAGTTTGTCGGTTTGAAATGAATACCCCTGTGGAAAAACCCTGGATTCTCGGCCTGACCGGCGGCATCGGCAGCGGCAAAAGCGCGGCGGCCCAACACTTCATCGACCTCGGCATTCACGTCGTCGACGCTGATCACGCGGCGCGCTGGGTGGTGGAACCGGGGCGCCCGGCGCTGGCCGCCATCGCCGAGCACTTCGGACCCGGCGTGTTGCAAGCCGATGGGCAACTGGACCGCGCCGCTCTTCGAAAATTGATTTTTGAAGTGCCGCAGGAACGCCTGTGGCTCGAAGGCCTGCTGCATCCGTTGATCGGTGAAGAAATCGCACACAATCTGGCGAAGGCACAATCGCCTTACGCGATTCTGGTTTCGCCACTGCTGATCGAGTCCGGGCAGTACTCCATGACCCATCGGGTTTTGGTGATCGATGCCCCGCAACAGTTACAAATCGAACGCACCTTGCAGCGTGACCAGACCAGCGAGCAACAGGTCCAGGCGATCCTCAAGGCCCAGTCCAGCCGCGAGGACCGTGTGAGCCATGCCGACGATGTGGTGGTCAACGACCGCGACCTCGCCTGGCTGCACAGCGAGGTCGAACGCCTGCATCACTTTTACCTTACTTTGCGTGGAGGCCAGTCATGAGCCAGACCCCAACCGTCAATTGCCCAACCTGTGGCGCCCCTGTTGAATGGAGTGCCGACAGCACCTTCCGGCCGTTCTGCTCGGATCGCTGCAAACTGATCGACCTGGGCGCCTGGGCATCGGAAGAACACAAGATTCCGGTCAGCCCGGACGCTGAAGACGAAATGTTCAGCGAAGACTTCGAACCGCGCCACTGAGGTTCAGGGCCGCATAAAACCGTAGTCCTGGTCGTCATCGAGGTTTTCCGCGAGAAAGCGCAACTCGTCGGCCAGGTCCTCGATACTGCGCACCGCCTTGCTTTGTTGCACCACTGCGCTGAGCAAGGCGCGCAGGCTCAACCCCGGGTCAAACCCCACCTCCTGCGCCCCATCCAGACTCTGACGCAGCTCCTGTCTTGCCCATTCGTACACACTCATGCCCATGCTCCTCAAGGTTTGCTCGAGCATGAGTTCGCCGGCGTTTAGTTGATTTGATGTGGATCAAGACTTCGGATCGTCGTCTTTCCAGGGAGCCGACAGGTAGCGTGTGCGGTTGAACGTCTCCAGCCATTCCGGACAAAACACCACCAGCGCGCTGACGATCATGCCGTTGATGAACGCTTCCGGAAAAATCAGCAGCCACAGATAGCCGATAAAGTCTTCCAGCCAATATGGCATGACAAAAATTTCGTCGTACCACAGCACCCACAGCGCCAGCAGCAGGCACAACAACGCCGACAGCGCGGCGGCAAAAAAGCCCGAACAGAAGATATACACAAAGGGATTTCGCGGTTGCGCGCGCTCTACCAGGATGGCGACGCACTCGGTGACCAGCACTGGCAACAAGATCAGCAGCGCCCCGTTCACCCCCACGGCGATCAGGTCCTGACGTCCGAGCAGCACCAGCCCGAGCTGCGCAATCAAGCCGCCGACGATTGCCAGCGGCCAGTCCAGCAGCAAGGTCACGGCGGTCATGCCGATGAAGTGATAAGACACGCCAGTATCGAAATCCCGCCGCACCAGCCACAGCATGAACAGCGCGAACACCGTGCCGAACAGCAAATGCTGGCGCCGACTGTCGGTGAACAACTCAACCCATGGCGCACGCCAGATCGCCCAGAGCAGCACGGGCGCATAGATCAGCCAGCCGACCGTCAGCGTTTCAGGTGACAGCAACTCTGCGCCAATCATGTGGGCAACCCCTTGAACTCCACCGCAGACTCCTTGTGTGATAACGGCTCTGTGCCCAGCAGTCTACACCGGCACAAAAGTCGCTCTAGCCGATGCAAAGCTTTCTGCTTGTCGCATTTGAACGCTAAGCTTGGGCCTATGGATGACTCAGATTACTTACGCCTGCTGACCATCGCGGCCGAGCAAGCCAACGCGTTCCTCTCCAATGCCCGCAAATGGGAGCGTGAGCGTTGGGTGTGCCAGCGCCTGCTGCAAG
Source organism: Pseudomonas oplopanacis (assembly GCF_057128725.1). NCBI lineage: Bacteria > Pseudomonadati > Pseudomonadota > Gammaproteobacteria > Pseudomonadales > Pseudomonadaceae > Pseudomonas > Pseudomonas oplopanacis. Next base: position 47,665 of record NZ_JBSKHV010000012.1, read on the forward strand.
GCCTGAACATTCCCTACCGCGCCGACGAATTCGCCCCGGCCGGCGAGCCGCCGGACGTGTTGTTTCGCGAGGCGAATTTCGAAGTGTTCTTCGTGCTCGATGAGGGCCGGCGCCTGAACGACGAATGGCGCGACGAGCTACAACGTCGGCGCAGCGCGTTTTCCCTGAGCCAGTTGGTGCGACGCGAAGCCAAACCCAAACGCATTCCCGCTAATGAGTTTTTGCTGCGACTGGCGCCGACCTTGCGCAAAAAAGCGCACAACTACAAAGAACGCGGCATGGACCTGGGGGAGCTCGACATCATCGCCTTCGCCAGCCTCAAGCGCGAAGTGCTGGACCTCAACAGTCACTTTCCGCCGCCCACCGAATATTTGCGCCAGGGCTGGCGTTCGTTGTCGCTGGTCGGCCCGACATTCGCCCGAGTGCTGTTCGCGCACCCGGATGCCCCGGATTTCCTGCGCAGTAACCTGGGGCGCAGCATCGTCTTCGATGTCGGTATCAGCCTGTGAGCCCATTGCAGGAATTGATCGCACACGTCCCGCAAACCGGCCGTGTCCGCTGGATCGGTGTGCGCCCCGAACCTCACATACCGATGATCGAGCTGGATGCCGTGGAAGCACGACTCGAGGCCGGTTTGACTGGCGATCGAGCCCGTCCCGGCGTGCGTAATGCACGGCAGGTGACATTGATTCAATGGGAACACTTGGCCGTCATCAGTTCGCTGATGGGCCGCCCGGACGATCAACCGGTTTTACCTAATGATTTGCGGCGCAACCTCGTTATCAGCGGTATCAACCTGTTCAGCCTCAAGGGCCGGCGCTTCCGGATCGGCCAGGCGATTTTCGAAACCACCGGTTGGTGCCAGCCTTGCGCGCGCCTGCAGAACAACCTCGGCCCCGGGACTTTTCAGGCTGTGCGCGGCCATGGCGGAATCACCGCCCGGGTGATACAAAGTGGAATCATTCGACTGGACGACACGGTGAGCGTCGAGCCCATCCCGGACAGCGGCTATGCTCCGTTCAACGTGCGTTAAATCCGCCTGTAGCTTCTACACATTCAGCAACGTCTACTGACGAGGCCTTTATGACCAGCCGCCTGAACCCCGACGACCAAAAGCATGTCGAAGAGTACCTGCACTTGTCCCAGCACCAAGTCGAGCGCCGGCCTTTCCGGCCGTGGATGCTCCTGGTGGTGGTGTTGGCAGTGACCATAGGCCTGGGCCTGTTGAGCCGATTTATCAGTTATCTGACGCTATGAGCTGCCTTGCGCTCGCTCGGATAACCGTACCGATTTCTTTTAGCCTTGCGAGTTATCCCCATGTCCCATCGTATTGTTATTGTCGGCGGCGGCGCCGGCGGTCTGGAGTTGGCTACCCGTCTGGGTAAGACTCTGGGCAAGCGTGGCACGGCCAGTGTGATGCTGGTCGACGCGAACCTGACCCACATCTGGAAACCGCTGCTGCACGAAGTGGCGGCCGGGTCGCTGAACTCTTCCGAAGACGAACTCAACTATGTTGCCCAAGCCAAATGGAACCACTTCGAGTTCCAGCTGGGGCGCATGAGCGGGCTCGATCGCACGCAGAAAAAAATCCAGCTGGCCGCCACTTACGACGAAGCAGGCCTGGAATTGGTGCCGGCCCGTGAAGTGGGTTACGACTCGCTGGTGATCTCGGTCGGCAGCACCACCAACGATTTCGGCACCCAGGGCGCGGCTCAGCATTGCCTGTTCCTCGACACCCGCAAACAGGCCGAGCGTTTCCACCAGCAACTGCTCAACCATTATCTGCGTGCCCATGCCGGGCAGACCGACAAGGTCGAACAGATCAGCGTGGCCATCGTCGGCGCCGGTGCCACCGGTGTTGAACTGGCCGCCGAGCTGCACAACGCGGCGCATGAATTGGCCGCTTACGGTCTTGACCGGATCAAACCGGAAAACATGCACATTACCTTGATCGAAGCCGGTCCTCGGGTATTGCCGGCCCTGCCGGAACGTATTGGCGGGCCTGTGCATAAAACCCTGGAGAAACTCGGGGTCAACGTCATGACCAATGCGGCGGTCAGTGAAGTGACGGCCGATAGCCTGATCACCGCCGATGGCCAAGTGATCAACGCTAGCCTGAAGGTCTGGGCTGCGGGGATTCGTGCACCGGGCTTCCTCAAGGATATCGATGGCCTGGAAACCAACCGCATCAACCAGCTACAAGTGCTGCCGACCCTGCAAACCACCCGCGACGAGAACATCTTCGCGTTCGGCGATTGCGCGGCCTGCCCGCAACCGGGTACCGATCGCAATGTGCCGCCGCGCGCTCAGGCGGCGCATCAGCAGGCGTCGTTGCTGGCCAAATCGCTGAAGCTGCGGATCGAAGGCAAGGCGTTGCCGGAGTACAAGTACACCGATTACGGCTCGTTGATCTCGCTGTCGCGTTTTTCGGCTGTGGGTAACTTGATGGGTAACCTGACGGGCAGCGTGATGCTGGAAGGCTGGCTGGCACGGATGTTTTACGTGTCGCTGTACCGCATGCACCAGATGGCGCTGTATGGCGCGTTCCGTACGGCGATGCTGATGCTGGGCAGCAAAATCGGGCGCGGGACTGAGCCGCGACTCAAATTGCACTGATACACATCCCCTGTGGGAGCGAGCCTGCTCGCGAAGAGGCCATTACATTCAACCTCTATGTTGACTGTTACACCGCTTTCGCGAGCAGGCTCGCTCCCACATTTGTTATTCAGTGCCCTGTAAATCTGTGTCTCACTGTATCCCGCCCCGCGTTTCGCCCCTTCGCTTACAAACTCCCCCCTTGCGCGACACAGTAGCGATACACCCATCCCGCTAAATGGCCACACCCGAGCAAGGCAACCCGCCCGCTTCGGTTGTCGCCGCACTTACGTGGCAACCCTTTATCAAGTGGTTGTGTCGTGCAACCCAGGAGAATTGAAATGTCCCGTACTACCAAAAACACTATCGGTCTGCTTGGCGCTGTTCTGGCAGGCGGCATGATGTTGACCGGCTCTGTATTCGCTTCGCAGCCGCTGACTCAAGGTTATCTGCTGGCCTCGGCTGAACAGGTGGTGAAAACCCCTGAAGGCAAATGTGGCGAAGGCAAGTGTGGCGATGCGTCGATGGCCAAGACCGACACTGATGGCGACGGCAAGGTCTCCCGCGCTGAATTCCAGGCTGTCGCGCCGAAGTCCAACTTCGACAAGATCGACACCAACCACGATGGCTTCATCGACGAGCAAGAAGCGTTCGATAACGTGAAAGCCAACTACGAAGCCAACGGCAAGAAAATGCCAAAAGGTTTGTTCGAACACCTGAAAGACCAAGACGGCGCCTAAGCCTCTGAGCACCACGCCCCGCTTTCTCCACCGAGAAGCGGGGCTTTTTTTCGTCTGGCGAATTTACACCTGGAAGCGCTGCACCATGGTGCTCAACGAATTGGCCAGGCGTGAGAGCTCATGGCTGGAGGCACTGGTCTGATTGGCCCCGGCAGCGGAGCGCACGGACAGGTCGCGAATGTTCACCAGATTGCGGTCCACTTCTCGCGCCACCTGGGCTTGTTCTTCAGCCGCGCTGGCGATCACCAGATTGCGTTCATGGATCTGGTGAACCGAGTCCGTGATCGTCTGCAACGCCTCGCCTGCACGCTCGGCCAAGGCCAGAGTCGTCGCTGCGCGAGTTGAGCTCGCCTGCATCGAATCCAGCGCCTGGGTCGAGCCACTGCGCATGCCTTGCACCATTTGTTCGATTTCCTGTGTCGATTGCTGCGTGCGATAAGCCAGTGCGCGAACTTCATCAGCCACCACCGCAAATCCTCGACCGCTTTCCCCGGCGCGTGCCGCTTCGATGGCCGCATTAAGTGCCAGCAGATTGGTCTGCTCGGCAATCGCGCGAATCACATCCAGCACCTTGCCAATGTCTTGCGACTGGTTGGCCAAGGACTGCACCAGACCTCCCGTCACTTGCACATCACTGGCCAGCGCACCGATGGCCGTGACCGTTTCGCTGACGCGCGCCTGACCGGCATGGGCGGATTCGCTGGATTGTCGCGTAGCGTCGGACGTCGACACCGCATTGCGAGCAACCTCCTCCACTGCCGTGGTCATTTCGTTGACGGCGGTGGCGGCCTGTTCGATCTCGTTGTTCTGTTGCTGAAGGTTCTGCGTGCTGTCGAGGGTGACCGCGTTCAACTCGTCCGCTGCCGTGGCCAGTTGCGCCGCCGAGCCGCTGATGCCTTGCAAGGTTTCGCGCAGGTTCTGCTGCATGGTCGCCAGCGCCTTGAGCAAGCGGCTGACTTCGTCGTTGCCATGGGTTTCGATCGGACGCGTGAGGTCGCCACGGGCCACGTTTTCCGCAGCCTGCAACGCTTCGCTCAAGGGTTTGACGATGCTGCGGGTCAGCAGCATGGCCAGGCCGACGGTGGCCAGTGCCGCCAACGCGATGAACAGGCTGACGATCATTCGCGAGGTGTCGTAATGCACGGCGGATTTCTCGCTTTCAGCGGCGACTTGCCTGGCGAACAGGTCTGCCAGGTCATTGAGCTGTTTGCCGGAGCCATCGACCACGGTTTTCATGTCGATCAGCAGCAGTTTGGTCAGCTCGTCACGGCGACCTTGTTCCGCGAGGGAAAACGATTGGGCAATACCGGAACGGTAAGCCGCGAAGGTGGTTTTGAACTGGTCATACAACGCCTTGCCTTCGGCAGTGTTTACCAGCTTGTCGTACGCGGCGATCCGATCGCTGAGTTCCTTGTCCCGGGTATCCATCTGGCTGCGGTATTGAGGAATGTTCTTGGGGTCCTGATCCAGGGCCATGCGCAGGGAAATGGTGCGGATGCGCAGCATGAGCTCGCGGATCTCGTCGCCACCGCGAATGCTCGGCAACCATTGCTTCTCCACCGCCACCTCACTCTCGCGAATGCTCGACATCTGCCCCAGCGCAAACACGCCGAGCAAGGCGACCAACACGGCAATCAGGGCAAACCCCAAGGCCGCCCGAGGAGCAATATTCAACTGACGAAGCAACATAACGAACGCCCTTTTCTTGTAATGGCCTGGATAAGGGGCGTGTGTCGGCAGAACCCCGTCGCTTCGCTATCGGCAAGTTGTACGATGACTTGAAGGGAATCGCATTTTCGGTAAACAAAAAGCGGTAGATAAAAAGCGGCAGACAAAAAAAATCCCCGTATCTTTCGATACGAGGATTTTTAATATGGTCGGGGTAAGGGGATTCGAACTCCTGACATCCTGCTCCCAAAGCAGGCGCGCTACCGGACTGCGCTATACCCCGGTAAAAAAAAGGCGACCTTTACAAGTCGCCTTCTTCGATCAGGACTTTTGGCCTCTGATCTTAAGATCTGATCCCAGCGTTAACTGGTTTCAAAAATGGTGGGTCGTGTGGGATTCGAACCTACGACCAATTGGTTAAAAGCCAACTGCTCTACCAACTGAGCTAACGACCCAAAAATGGTCGGGGTAAGGGGATTCGAACTCCTGACATCCTGCTCCCAAAGCAGGCGCGCTACCGGACTGCGCTATACCCCGGTTTGAAATTGGCTCCGTGACCAGGACTCGAACCTGGGACCCAATGATTAACAGTCATTTGCTCTACCGACTGAGCTATCACGGAACTACATATTTCAATTTACAACGGTGAAGCTTTTGCGTTCTCTTCGACCCGTTCGCATCGCTGCGTTCGTGTGTCTGAGGCGCGCTATTCTACAATCTTCAGCACCTCTGTCAACCCCCTAAATTGCTTTCAAGTTAATGATTTGCAACTTATTTTGGATTCCTGCTTGGGGAGCGGAAACCCTGGCGGGTGACTGACTGCGGGGCGCACTTTACAAGCCTTTTCCTTAGAGTTCAACAGCCTGGCGAAAAAAAGGCCTCGCAATGCGAGGCCTCGTCAGTTTTGTTGCCTGGATGGGTCAGACGAATACGATTTCGTCGTTTTCCACCACACCCTTGGCGGTATCGCCGGGCAAGAAACGACCCGACAGAATCAACTGAGCCAGCGGGTTCTCGATCCAGCGCTGAATCGCTCGTTTGAGCGGACGTGCGCCGTACACCGGGTCGTAACCCACCGCGATCAGCTTATCCATGGCCTCAGGACTCAGCTCCAGTTTCAGCTCACGCTCGGTCAGGCGACTGCGCAGGCGACCCAACTGGATCTCGGTAATGCCCGCGATCTGATCCCGCGCCAATGGCTCGAAGATCACCACTTCGTCGACCCTGTTGATGAACTCCGGCCGGAAGTGGGTGGAAATCGCATCCATCACCGCCGCGCGCTGTGCCTCACGATCACCGACCAGTTCCTGGATCTGCACCGAGCCCAGGTTGGACGTCATGACGATCACGGTGTTCTTGAAATCCACCGTGCGGCCATGGCTGTCGGTCAGGCGGCCATCTTCCAGCACTTGCAGCAAGATGTTGAACACATCCGGGTGGGCCTTCTCGACCTCGTCCAGGAGGATCACCGAGTAAGGCTTGCGACGCACCGCCTCGGTCAGGTAACCGCCCTCTTCATAGCCCACATAGCCTGGTGGCGCACCAATCAGCCGGGCCACGGAATGTTTTTCCATGAACTCGGACATGTCGATCCGCACCATCGCCTCTTCAGTATCAAAGAGGAACTCGGCGAGTGCCTTGCACAGCTCGGTTTTACCGACACCGGTCGGGCCGAGGAACATGAACGAACCGCTCGGGCGATTCGGGTCGGACAACCCGGCCCGCGAACGGCGCACCGCGTTGGAAACCGCGATCACCGCTTCGTCCTGGCCGATCACACGCTGGTGCAACAGGCTTTCCATCTTCATCAGCTTGTCGCGCTCGCCTTCGAGCATTTTCGACACGGGGATGCCGGTCCACTTCGACACGACTTCAGCGATTTCTTCCTCAGTCACCTTGCTGCGCAGCAACTGGTTCTCGCTTTTACCGTGCTGGTCGACCATTTGCAGGCTGCGCTCCAGGTCCGGGATTACCCCGTATTGCAGCTCGGCCATGCGGTTCAGGTCGCCTTTACGGCGCGCGGCTTCCAGTTCCTGACGGGACTGTTCGATTTTCTGCTGGATCTGCGCAGAACCCTGGACTTCGGCTTTTTCCGAATTCCAGATTTCTTCGAGGTCCGAATACTCACGTTCGAGGCGGACGATTTCTTCCTGGAGTTTTTCCAGGCGCTTGATCGCCGCTTCATCGCTTTCTTTCTTCAGCGCCTGGGATTCCACCTTCAACTGAATCAGGCGACGTTCCAGACGGTCGAGCACTTCCGGCTTGGAGTCGATCTCCATGCGGATGCGGCTGGCCGCTTCGTCGATCAGGTCGATGGCCTTGTCCGGCAACTGACGGTCCGTGATGTAGCGATGACTGAGTTTGGCCGCGGCAATGATCGCGCCGTCGGTGATCGCCACCTTGTGGTGAACCTCGTAACGTTCTTTGAGGCCACGCAGAATCGCGATGGTGTCCTCTTCACTCGGCTCGTCCACCAACACTTTCTGGAAGCGCCGCTCGAGGGCCGCGTCCTTCTCTATATATTGGCGGTACTCGTTGAGCGTGGTCGCGCCGACGCAATGCAGCTCGCCGCGCGCCAGCGCAGGCTTGAGCATGTTGCCCGCATCCATCGAACCTTCGCCTTTACCGGCGCCGACCATGGTGTGCAGTTCGTCGATGAACAGAATGATCTGACCTTCCTGCTTCGACAGCTCGTTGAGCAGCGATTTCAGGCGCTCTTCAAACTCACCGCGATACTTGGCACCGGCGATCAGCGCACCCATATCGAGGGACAGCAGGCGCTTGCCTTTCAGGCCGTCCGGCACTTCGCCGTTGATGATGCGCTGGGCCAGGCCTTCGGCGATGGCGGTTTTACCCACGCCAGGCTCACCGATCAGCACCGGGTTGTTCTTGGTACGGCGTTGCAGGACCTGAATGGTCCGGCGAATTTCGTCGTCACGGCCGATCACCGGATCGAGCTTGCCTTCTTCGGCGCGCTTGGTCAGGTCGACGGTGTATTTATCCAGCGCCTGGCGCGACTCTTCGTGGTTGGCATCGTTGACCGCTTCGCCACCACGCAGGTTGTTGATCGCGTTTTCCAGGGCCTTCTTGCTCACGCCCTGCCCCAGCAACAATTTGCCGAGCTTGCTGTTCTCGTCCATGGCGGCGAGCAGCACGAGTTCGCTGGAGATGAACTGGTCGCCCTTCTGCTGGGCCAGGCGATCAGCCTGATTGAGCAGACGCGCCAGATCCTGCGACATGTTCACGTCGCCGGTCGGGTTCTGGATTTTCGGCAGCTGGTCGAGCTCTTTGGTCAGCTCTTTACGCAGGCTGTTGACGTCGAAACCGACCTGCATCAGCAGGGGTTTGATCGAACCACCCTGCTGTTCGAGCATGGCCTGCATCAAGTGTGCCGGCTCGATGCCGGGATGGTCGAGGCCGACAGCCAGGGATTGGGCGTCGGAGAGTGCTAACTGCAATTTGCTGGTTAAACGATCTATACGCATGGGTCACCTTCCTTTTGAGCAGGCCGGACCTATAAAACATCCTGAATGAAGAAACCTGCCAGATACCGTTATAGATGCGGTCGATTCTGGGAGTTTCAAGCGTCGATCAGTTGATGCAGATCAGGGAAGTCTAGCGTTCCAACCAGACAAGGGAGGCAAACCGACCGGTGCGTGGACTGCGGCGGTAAGAAAAGAAGCGCGGATCGGTCACGGTGCAGAAACCGCCACCGTAAACAGCCGTGACACCACGAGCTGCGAGGCGCAAACGCGCCAGCTCGTAGATATCGGCCATGAACTTGCCGGCGTTTTGACTTGGCTCGAAAGCTTTCGCGGTTTCAGGCAATTGCTCGACAAAGGTTTCGCGCACTTCCGGGCCGACTTCAAAGGCTTTGGGGCCAATGGCCGGGCCGAGCCAGACCCGCACGTCTGCGGGCGGGACGTCCAGACTGTCGAGCGTCGCTTCCAGCACACCCGCCGCCAGCCCGCGCCAGCCGGCATGGGCGGCCGCAACGCGCGTGCCGGCACGGTCGCAGAACAGCGCCGGCAAACAGTCAGCGGTCATTGAAGCGCAGGCAATACCGGGCGTGGCTGTCCAACTGGCGTCAGCAGTGACGACCTGGCCTGGGTCCGCGTGGGCCACGGCAATGCCGTGAACCTGTTGCAGCCAGGCCGGTTGAATAGAGAAATGATCGGTGAGACGACGGCGATTTTCGGCCACAGCTTCGGGGCTGTCGTCGACGTGATCGCCTAGATTGAGGCTGTCGAACGGCGCCAGACTGACGCCGCCCGCACGGGTGGTCACGCAGGCTTTCACCCCGGCAGGCGCAGGCCAGTCGGGAATCAGCCAGTCACTCATCCGATGAACGCCTCACGGTCTTGCTTGAGCAGAGTCAGCAACCAGACGAAATCGTCCGGCAGTGGCGATTCCCAGCTCATGCGTTTACCGGTGGTCGGGTGATCCAGCTCCAGGAACCGCGCATGCAGGGCCTGACGCGGGAACGCCTTCAACGACTCGACCATGGTCACACTGGCTGCCGGCGGGATACGGAAGCGACCGCCGTAGGCAGGGTCTCCGACCAACGGGTAGTTGATGTGGGCCATGTGCACACGAATCTGGTGGGTACGACCGGTTTCCAGCTTCACCCGCACGTGAGTGTGGGAGCGGAAACGCTCAAGCACGCGGTAGTGGCTGACGGCTTGCTTGCCGCCTTCCATCACCGCCATGCGCTGGCGTTGCTGGCCGTGACGACCGATCGGCGCGTTGATCTTGCCGCCTGCCGTCACCACGCCGATCACGATGCATTCGTAGATCCGGCTTACGCTGCGGCTCTGCAATTGCGTGACAAGCTGTGTCTGCGCCTGAATGGTCTTGGCCACCACCATCAGACCGGTGGTGTCCTTGTCCAGGCGATGCACGATACCGGCGCGGGGCACATTGATAATGTCCGGCACGTGGTGCAGCAAGGCGTTGAGCAAGGTGCCATCAGCGTGGCCGGCAGCCGGATGCACCACCAGACCCGCAGGTTTGTTGATCACCAGGATGTCGTCGTCTTCATAGACGATGTCCAGTTCGATGTCTTGAGCGATCCATTCGCCCTGAGCTTCCTGCTCGGCGGTCAGTTCAAGAATGGCGCCACCGTGAACGATGTCTCGCGGGCGGATAACCGCCCCATCCACAGTCAGGCGGCCGTCTTTGATCCAGGCGGAAAGGCGCGAGCGCGAGTGCTCAGCGAATAATTGTGCGGCGACTTGATCGAGGCGTTGGCCGCCCAATTCGGACGGCACCTCTGCGCGAAGTTCAATTTTATCGGACATGCTCAGACTAGGCGTCGGCACAGCCTTTGGTTTCGGCTGCGCGCTTGTGGTTAAATACGGCGTCTTTTGCCCCGAGGCTATTCAACGGGGCGCTCATCATAACAGGACGGCCCCGCCCAAGACAGCGGCCGTCATAGGGACGCAAGCCGCCATGCAAGTGAAACACCTGCTGCTGATCGCCATCCTCGCATTGACCGCTGCTTGCTCATCGAAGGAAGTCGTAGACGAAAACCTTAGCGAAGTCGAGCTGTACCAGCAGGCTCAGAACGATCTGGACAATAGTAGCTATACCAGCGCCATTGCCAAGTTGAAGGCTCTGGAATCGCGCTATCCGTTCGGTCGCTACGCTGATCAGGCTCAACTCGAGCTCATTTACGCCAACTACAAGAACACCGAGCCTGAAGCCGCCAAGTCTGCTGCCGAGCGTTTCATTCGCTTGCACCCACAGCATCCGAACGTGGACTACGCCTACTATCTGAAAGGTTTGACATCTTTCGACCAGGACGTCGGCCTGCTGGCGCGCTTCCTGCCGCTGGACATGACCAAGCGTGACCCGGGTGCCGCTCGCGACTCCTACAACGAGTTCGCCCAGCTGACCAGCCGCTTCCCCAACAGCCGCTACTCGCCGGATGCCAAGCAGCGCATGATTTACCTGCGCAACCTGCTGGCCTCCTACGAGATTCACGTTGCCGACTACTACCTGACCCGTCAGGCCTATGTCGCCGCCGCGAACCGTGGCCGTTACGTGGTGGAAAACTTCCAGGAAACCCCGTCCGTCGGTGACGGCCTGGCGGTCATGACTGAAGCCTACCAGCGTCTGCACCTGGACGAATTGGCAGCCACCAGCCTCGAAACCCTGAAGCTCAACTACCCGAACCACCCAAGCCTGGTGGACGGTCAGTTCCAGCCTTCGGTTGCCGAAGCCGACAACCGTTCGTGGTTGAGCAAGGCCACCCTGGGCCTGATCGAATCCCGTCCGCCGCTGCCGCCGGGTGAAACCCGCGCCAACCAGGACGTGCAGAAGCAGTTCCAGGATGCCAAGGACGCGATTCCGAGCGAGCTCAAGCCTAAAGATGGCAATGGCGACGCCGTCGAAGAAGAGCAACACGAGTCCGAAGGCAACAACAGCGACCGTTCGTGGTTCAGCTACATGACCTTTGGCGTGTTCGACTGACACCTCAGGTTGTACAAAAAGGAGCCTCGCGAGGCTCCTTTTTTGTGGGCGTGATGATTACGCTGTGCGCTCGGCATGACCTTGGCTAAACTGCTGAATCACTCGTCATAAAGCAGCTCACCATGCTTCGTTTACTGTTCTGGATCGCCCTGATTGCCGCTGCAGTATGGTTCTGGCGCAAGTTCAAGGGCGCGGCTAACGCCCCAAGGTCCTCCGCCGAACTGGAGGCTGCTCCCATGGTCCGTTGCGCCCATTGCGGCGTGCACCTGCCCCGCGACCGCGCGCTGAGCCTTCAACAACAGTGGTATTGCAGCCAGGCTCACCTCGAGCAAGGCCCGGGCCCCAGTGGTCGCTGAGACCTCCAGTCCCGGCGGCAAACAGGCGCAGCGACTGCTGCGTCTCTATCACCTCTACCGTTTAAGCATCGGCATCACCCTGGTGCTGTTGATGACCAGCAACCTGGACAACCAGTTGCTGGCGTTCGCCAATGACGACCTGTTGCGCAATGGCAGCTGGCTGTATCTGGTACTGAACATTCTGCTGGTGGTGTTTCTGGAAAACACCCGACGGCCGGCGCAGCTGTTCAGCCTGGCGCTAGTCGATGTCTTGCTGCTCTGCGGTTTGTTCTACGCCGCGGGCGGAGTGGCCAGCGCCATCGGCAATCTGTTGATTGTGTCGGTGGCCATCAGCAATACCCTGCTGCGTGGACGTATCGGCCTGTTGATCGCCGCGGTCGGCGCGCTGGGCATCGTCGGTTTGAGTTTCCTCCTGAGTTTCAGCCATCCGGCCAGCCCCAACGATTACCTGCAAGTCGGCATGCTCGGCGCCCTGTGTTTTGCCGCGGCTTTGCTGGTGCAAGGGCTGAGCAGTCGCCTGGAAGTCAGCGAGCACCTCGCCGAACAACGGGCCAGCGAAGTGATGGGGCTCGAAACGCTCAACGCGTTGATCCTGCAGCGCATGCGCACGGGCATTCTGGTGCTCGACGAACAGCGACGGGTGCAACTGGCCAATCACAGCGCCTTGATCCTGCTAGGGCACAAAGCACTCGATGGACGGCTGATCGACGACTTTTCCCCGACGCTGGTCGAACGTCTTCAGCTGTGGTTCAACAACCCGACCTTACGCCCGCAAAGCCTGAAAATCCCCGGCAGCGGCCTGGAGTTGCAACCCAGCTTCATTGCCCTGGACCAAAGCCCGAGTCCTCAGACCCTGGTTTTCCTCGAAGACATCGCTCAGGTCGCACAACAGGCACAGCAACTGAAACTCGCCGCCCTCGGTCGACTGACCGCGGGTATTGCCCATGAAATCCGCAATCCATTGGGTGCCATTAGTCATGCCGCGCAATTGCTGCGCGAATCCGAGGAACTCAACGGGGCGGATCGGCGTCTGACCCAGATTATTCAAGACCACTCTCAGCGAATGAATCGGGTTATCGAAAACGTCCTGCAACTGTCCCGCCGCCAGCAAACCATCCCGCAACGGCTGGACCTGAAGCCGTGGCTGGAACGGTTCGTCGCTGAAACCCGTGAGAACGCGAACGACGCCCGGCAGATCCACCTGTGTATGGGTTCCGGCGACTTCAACACCTTGATGGACCCGAACCAGCTCACTCAGGTCCTGGACAATTTGTTGCGAAATGCCTGGCGCCACAGCGCCCTGAATCACCACACGGCTCAGGTCTGGCTCAAGTTGTTTGTCGATGCCGACAGCCAATTGCCGATTCTCGAGGTTGTGGACGACGGCCCCGGCGTGGCGCCAGACCAGCAGGGGCATTTGTTCGAACCGTTTTTCACCACCAGTAGCCAAGGCACAGGCCTGGGGCTTTATCTGTCCCGTGAGCTGTGCGAAAGCAACCAGGCCCGCCTAGACTTCAAACCACGCCAAGGCGGCGGCTGCTTTCGCATCACTTTTGCTCACGGACGGAAACAAAGTTGAACATGAGCCCACGGCCCAAAGTCCTGATCGTCGACGACGAACCGGATATCCGCGAACTCCTGGAAATCACCCTGGGACGGATGAAACTCGATACCTTCAGTGCCCGTAACCTGGGCGATGCGCAAGCGTTGCTGGCCCGGGAAACCTTCGATCTGTGCCTGACCGACATGCGCCTGCCCGACGGTACCGGCCTTGAGCTGGTGCAGCACATCCAACAGCGTTACGCACAGGTGCCGGTGGCGATGATCACCGCCTACGGCAGCCTTGAAACAGCGATCAACGCGCTCAAGGCCGGCGCCTTCGATTTCCTGACCAAACCGGTCGACCTCACTCGCCTGCGGGAGTTGGTCACCAGCGCCCTGCGCCTGCCCGCCCCTACCGACGCCAGTACGGCGATTGATCGCCGGCTGCTGGGCAACTCACTGCCCATGCGTAACCTGCGCAAACACATCGACAAACTCGCCCGCAGCCAAGCGCCGGTGTACATTAGCGGCGAATCCGGCAGCGGCAAGGAGCTGGTTGCAAGACTGATCCACGAACAAGGCCCGCGAGCCCATCACCCCTTCGTCCCGGTCAATTGTGGGGCGATTCCGTCAGAGCTGATGGAAAGCGAGTTCTTCGGGCATCGCAAAGGCAGTTTCAGCGGCGCCATCGAAGACAAGCGCGGACTGTTCCAGGCCGCCCAGGGCGGCACGCTGTTCCTCGATGAGGTCGCGGATTTGCCGTTGGCGATGCAGGTCAAACTGCTGCGTGCGATTCAGGAAAAAGCCGTGCGCAGTATTGGTGAGCAACAGGAAACCGTGGTCGACGTGCGCATCCTTTGCGCCACCCACAAAGACCTTGAGGCCGAAATCGCCGCCGAGCGTTTTCGTCAGGATTTGTACTACCGGCTCAATGTCATCGAACTGCGGGTTCCGCCCTTGCGCGAACGCCGTGACGACATCGAGGCATTGGCCAGCCATGTGCTCAGGCGCTTGGCGGCCGACAGTGGCCGACCTGCCGCGACACTCCATCCGCTCGCACTGGATGCGCTGAAAAGTTATCGGTTTCCAGGCAATGTGCGGGAACTGGAGAACGTGCTCGAACGGGCTCACACCTTGTGCGAGAACAAGCAGATCGAAGCCAGCGACTTACGACTGGCCGAGGGTAATTGCGCGGCAGAAGGCGGGGTTCCGGACCTGACGCAGATCGACAATCTGGAAGACTATCTGGAAAACGTCGAGCGCAAAGTCATTCTCCAGGCGCTGGAGGAAACCCGCTGGAACCGTACTGCGGCGGCTCAGCGGTTGAATCTTTCGTTCAGGTCGATGCGTTACAGGCTCAAGAAACTAGGGTTGGATTGAGGGCCCCTTCGCGAGCGGGCTCGCTCCCACAAGGATTTTGCATAGCTCACAGATCCAGTGTGGGAGCGAGCCTGCTCGCGAAGGCAATGACAGTCGCCGAAGATCCTGCGACTAGATCCGCCCGGTCGGCGCGTACGGCTTGGGATCAATAATCGGCTCACGCCCCAGCATCACATCCGCAAACAACTGACACGACGCCGGCGCCAACACCAACCCATTGCGGTAATGCCCGCAATTGAGCCAAAGCCCCTCAAACCCGGGCACCTGACCAATGTAAGGAATGCCTTCCGGCGAGCCCGGCCGCAACCCGGCCCAGTGCCCGACGACTTCGGCATCCGCCAATGCGGGAATCAACTCCACCGCCGATGCCTTCAGGCTTTCCAACGCCGAATCGGTCGGCGTCTTGTCGTAGCCTTCATGCTCCAGCGTGCTGCCGATCAAAATGTGCCCGTCGCGGCGGGGAATCGCGTAACGCCCCTTGGCCAGCACCATGCTCGGCAGAAAATCTGCCGCGCACTTGTACAAAATCATCTGCCCTTTCACCGGTTCGACCGGCAGCGCCAGGCCCAGGCCTTTGAGTAAATCACCGCTCCAGGCACCAGCGGTCAGCACCACTTGATCACCCTGAATGGCCCCCGTCGACGTCTGCACGCCAACGACTTGATCGCCTTCACGAATAAACCCGCTGACTTCGCACTGCTCGTGGATGGTCACATTCGGCAGCGCCAGCAACGCAGCCTTCAGCGACTTCACCAGCCGCGGATTGCGCACATTGGCCACATCGGCCATGTAGATCGCCCGCGAGAACCCCGCGGCCAACACTGGCACTGCATCGTGAGCCGCCGAGATATCCACAGCCCGCAGCGGACGGTTTTCCCGTTTGGCCCACGCCAGTGCCTCAGCTTCGTCATCCAGGTCCAGCCAGTACAGGCCGGTGGTGTGAACTTCAGGATCGACTCCGGTCGCAGCGAACAATCGCTCACCGAGCTGTGGATAAAAATCCTGGGACCAATGGGCCAGAGCAGTGACCGCCGGGTTGTAGCGCCACGGATAGAGCGGCGAAACAATCCCGCCCCCGGCCCATGACGACTCCTGCCCAACGTTCGAACGATCCAGCAGCACCACGCTGCGCACTTCAGACGCGAGATTGAACGCCGTCAGCAGCCCGATCACGCCGCCGCCGACAATCACCACTTGCTGTTGCCTGGTCATGTTCAGATCCAACCGTTAAATAGACAAAGGGCGCAAAAGGCGCCCGAAAGAAAACTCAGCGACCCCAGCAATCCTTGGCGGTCAAACCGGCTGAGGCGTTGACCATGTTCCGAACACCGGTATTGGTGAGGGTGAAATCCCCGCACTTGTCGGTGGCCATGCTCGAGCCAGCCTTGCGCACGGCCGTCAGCAGGAAGGTCTGGTCAGTGATTGTCGGGGTGATGGTGTAATAGTCATTGCCGGCGCTCAGGCCGGTGGCGTTGGTGTAGACATTGCTCTTGGTGTAGAACCGTTCAAGGATCTGCGCCTGCTCCGACAACACCCCGGCGATTTCGCTGCGCCGGCCCTTCTTCAGGTACTCGGTGAAGCTCGGGGCGGCAATGGTCATGACGATCCCGATGATCGCAATCACGATCATGATTTCGATCAGGGTAAAACCTCGGTTGGATCTACGCATGCCTCAACTCTCACTTACTGTATTTGTCGCCACATGATGCGACGGCTGCCGCCGCCACCTTTTTCTACTAGCGTTTTGATGTTGCCACTGGAATCGTTAAGAATCTTACCGGTTCCGCCGTTGACGATGGCGTTCACGGTCGAAATGCCGCCGGCGGAAACCACACCGCTCGACACCATGTCGGCGCTGTCGACCACACCGTCGCTGTTGGTATCAAGCACCGCATAGTTGAGCATCTTACCGCTGAACGCCTCCAGTTCGACCAGTTTGCCGGTGCCGAAGCTGGCGCACGGGTCGGTGGTGTCCACACTCGCCGTGGTAAAAACAATCCGCCCCAGCACCAGACTCGCCTGATTGATCACCCGCTCACCTGTCAGCACGTTGTTGTACACCAGTGGCAAGTACCAGCCCTTCTCTGCCGGGTAAGTCACATCGTTCTGGCTGGTGGTGATGAATTGATCCGCGCTCCCCGCAAACACACCGGTTACCGCCTGCGCCTGCAAACTGGCCACGGTGATCTGACCCGCCCCCCCGTCCGCGTCCCACACCGCATAAAACGCCTGCAGATCCTTGTTGGTCTTGTCGGCCGTCTCGTTGAATTTACCGGTGCCGACAAACACTTCCTTGCCGCCCAGTGCATTATCCGCCAGCAAGGGTTGCGCGGTGATCGGCTGAGTGGCGCCGCCTGCCGTGGTAAACAACGGTTTGCCGGAAAAGGCCACGCCCCAGGTATCGGGCGCCGTGGCGCTCAGGTCGAACTTCCACAACCGCCCTTTCAAGTCGCCGCCATAGGCAGCCTGCACCACGTTCTGCGAGTTGACCCTCAGTTTCACCGACGACAGCCCATTGGTGGTTTCAGTGCTGTCGACCACGATTTTTTTGATCAACGAGCCGTCACGCACATCGACCACGTACAACGCCGCAACGCCGGAGTTGCTGCCATAGCCGTTGGAAATGAACGCAGCCCATCGACCATCGGCCAAGCGTGCCACTTCCGGCCGCGCGTAGGCATAACCCAGGTCATTGAAAACGTTCGCCGTGCTCGGCGTGGTGGGCGCAGCGATTTCCCACAGCGCCTTGAACGCGTTACCCAACGAGGCATCGAACAGTTGCAGCGCATAGAAGACTTTGCCGCCCGCACCGGTGCCGCCGATAGCCAGGGTTTTCCAGGCACCGCTGAGTTGGGCATCGAACACACCGACCTGACCGTCGACCAGGTACTTGTGGCTCACACCGTTGATGTAGGTCGGATCGGCGATATAGCGCAGTGCGGGCAAAACGCTGGACGGCATATAGGCATAGCGCCTGACCCCGTTGGCCGAGTTGATGACATTCACAAAACCGTCGTTGGCGTTCACCACCAGGCTGGCACTCATATTGGTGGCTTTGGTGGCCAGGTAGGTGCTGTAAGTGCTGTCGCCCAGCAGATCGGAAGCGGTTTTATCCACAGGGGATGCCAGTACAAGCGGCGAGTTGATGATGTCGCCGAGCAATACGCTGCGCACCTTGAGCCCGGTTTTATTGGTGCCCTTGCTCCACTCCACCAGATCGCTGCCGGTGATGCCGGTGGGCAGGCTTTGACTCAACGATGCCTGCTGCGCCGGCGAGAAACTGCTGTAGGCCAGCGTGACGGCAGTGTTACTCAGGGTGTTCCAGGATTGAAAGGTCGGTGCGGTCGCGCCGGGGACGATGGTGGTGTCGGTGGTCCATTGCACAGCAGCAGTGTTCACCGCTCCAGCAGAAGTGAAACCGAAGGACTTGATGGTGCCGCGCCAGTCCTTCGGGTCATAACTGGTCTGGAAATAGCTGGATCCGCTGGTCAGGGTGGTGCCACTGGTGACACCGCCTCCCCCGGAACCGGCCTTGGAAGTGATCTCACTCAACGCCGAAGACAATGCGCTGTTGAGCCCCACACTATCGGTCGCCTGATAGTACTTGCCCTGCCCGTAGCTGGCCGCATCCGACAGCATCTGATTCGCAGCGGTAAACCCCACGGTGTAGGTGTTCATGTTCTGTTTCGGGAAGTCCACTGCGTTCCAGCTCTTGCCCGCCGCGTCGGTGCCGGTGGAGCGCATATCGATGTCGAACGCGAACTTGGCGATATCGTCGAGGTAAAGCGTGTCACCTTCGCCGTCACCATTGAGGTTGTTGCCGTCGTTGTTCACGCCATCCCAGTTCGGCAGGCGAGCACCTCCCAGCGGATCGTTGGTCGGGAAGCTCCGGTCAAAGGTCGGCAGGCCATCGGTGATGACCACGCCGTAATTTTTCTGACAACGGTACTGGATCGGGCTGGTGTACGTGGCTGGCGTCGAGTTGTAGTAAGGCGCCAGGCCCCGAAAGTAGCGGGTGATTTCGTAATAGGTTTCCGCCAGCGGCGTATTGGCCACGGCGCTCAAGCCGTTGATGGAGCTGATCAGGTTGTTGTAATTGTTGTCGGCCTGCGACTGGGTCACGCTGCCACTCACCACTGACAGATCACTGATCGAGCGGGCGATGAAGCCGCCATTGCCAGAGTTGCTGCTGTTCACCGGATTGAACGTCGCAAGCCCCATGCGCAGGCCGCGGTTACTGCTCACCAGTGCGGTGGACACATTTCGCGCCACGTTCATGCGGTAGTCGTTGGGGATCGAACCCGTGGTGAAGTCCCGGTTGCTGCCGTTGGCCAGACCCACCAGGTACGACAGGTAATCGTCGGAGTACCGGGTGTTTTCATTGCCCACCGGGTCCGGCAACTTCAGGCACAACGGCGCCAGGCTGTTGTTGTAAAACGCGTAGGCCCCACTGGAGCATCCGGACTGCGGCAGACTGGACAGGAAGATCGAATCACCGACGATGTCGCTGCCGCTCAAACATAGCCCGAGGAATAAATTGCATTGTCTGGCGGGCGTGCGCCCTGTAACGGTCGGATCGAACCCGGCGGCATAAATGATGCTGTTCATGCTCCCCGAATCGTCGATCAGCAACATCACGTTCGGCGCAACAGCAGCAGCGCTTAACAGCGGGGAATCCGAAGGCGTGAAGGCATACGCCGGGGCCGACAGATAAAGGCCCAACAACGCACCGTAAAACGACCGCCAAACGCGCGCGCGCCATTCAGTACTTCGCATAAATACTCTCCACGACGCTGCGCGAGTTGCCCGCGATGCCGACGGCGGTCACCCGGTAAAGCGTCGCCGAGGTATTGCTCGGCACATTGACGGCGTTGAGCGTGGTGCCGATGTTTTGCACCCCGTAAAAGCCACTGCCGGAAGCGATCCACGTCACACCAGAGCTGGAGTTGAGACCGGCGGCCGTGATGCTCGTGGCTTCGGCCGGTGGCGCGCACTGGCCGCAGACCGGCAATGAATAGCTGTCGAGTTGCACCGCGCTTTCACCCACGCGCAACGCCGCTTCGGCACCCTGAAACGACTGATTACGCAGGCTCACGCTGCCGGCCATTTTTTCCTGCAGGGTGGCGTTCTGCATCGAAGAAAGGCCGATCAGTGTCAGCAACAGCAGAAACACCAGACTGACCAGCAGCGCCATGCCACGTTGCGCGCAGTACGTCATGTTGGCCACCCTCATGGCAGGCGGTTGCGCAAGGCGGCAACCACGCTGAAGGTCTGGTTGCGCACCCGATTGTTCGGGTCGGTGAGGGTCAGGGACAGGCGTACGCTGCGAATGCGCGCCGGGTCCGACGGGTTGCTGCTGTAGCTGGAAGCCGCCACGTCGGTGGCGGAACTGGCGAGGCCGAAACTCACGTTAAACGCACTGACGTTATTCACCAGCACGTACTGGGTGGGCGTGCCGGCGCCGGCCCCCATCAATATCTGGTTATTGCTGAAGCTGTAGATCAATCGCCGGATCGGAAAGGCCAGAAACCCTGTCGCGGGTGTTCGCGCGCCGGTATACGCCGTCGCCGAGTTGCGACAGTCAGACACCACCGTCCAGGTCGGCGCCCCGCCGTTGCTGCCGACATCCGCTGTCACCAGGGTCAACTTGAGGTTGGCGTTGTCCCAGTTGATGGGGGTGATCTGACTGGCGTTGAAGTCACCCGACGAGCTCGAATCGGTGATGGTGCCCAGACAGCCGAACATGCCGACCATACGGATTTCCTGAATCATTTTGCTCAACACAAAACGCGCGTCCTCCTGCATCGCCGCGGAGACGTTCTGGCTGACGTAGGTATTTTTCGCCGCGATGAAAATCTGCGCCACGCCCAGGACCACGATCAGACTCAACGCCAGCGCAATCAGCAACTCGATCAAACCGAACCCTCGGCTGGAGCGGTTCATGGCGTGGACACCGGGTCGACCGAGGCGCGGCTGGTCAGGACAAAGCTGCGGCGCGAGCTGGCGATATTGGCGGCGCGTGAGTCATCCCAATTGATAGTGATGGTGTAGACCCGCTGGTTCAGCGTCACGCTGCCAGTGGCCGTCGCGCCGCCGAAATTGGCGATGTTGGTGGTGAAATCGTAGAGGTCCTGGTCCCGGGCGACACTCAGGTTGCCCGAGGTCGGAGGCGTGACGGTGTAATCGGCGGCGGAATTGGCGCGGATGCGGTCCATCATGTCGTAGGCGATAAAACTCGCCTGGCTGGTCATCCGCGAACTGTCGGTGTACTTCAGCGCATTGAGCTGAATCGCCGTCGCCCCCAATAGCCCCACGGTCAGTATCAACAACGCCACCAAGACTTCGATCAGCGTCATGCCCTCCTGTGCACGCTTGCTCCATCCCCTCATCCGCAACTTCCACCCAATAGAATTCGTCCGTTCAAACACACGTTCAGCGTCCTGCTTTGCGTCCCCGATACATAGTTGATGACCACGGCGGTAGACGGTGCCGACAAACCGCCCAGGTTGTTGAAGTCCAGCGCGGTCACTCCTGAGGTTAGCGTCAGAGTGGCGCCGCTGCTCATCGCTGGAACAACCCGCAATACATTGGCCGGTGTGCCAGTACCGTCATAGACCGTCAGTTCACCGGTCCACACACTGCCGCCCGCCGTCGGACGGACCCGGGTGGTGATGCCACGGTCGATGGCCTCCAGCCGGGCGAAATTGAGTCCACGCTGCAAGTCGCCGATTTCGGTATCGGCCCGGGTGGTTTGCACCGAACGGGTAAACGCCGGCACGGCCAGGGTGATGAGGATCAGAAACACCGCGAGCGTGATCAACAACTCGATCAGCGTGAAACCTTTTGTACGATGATCCATCGGTGCCCTCCGTTGCCGTCGGCTATACCTGCTTCTACACGCTAGAACATTCGACCGGCCCAGGCAGGTTGATTTGCCATTACTCGCGCAAGGATTGCGCGGGTCACACCACTCCAGGGAGGGAAATGCCATGCATCAGCAAGGATTCAGCCTGATCGAACTGCTTATGGGACTGGCGATTGCCGCAATTGTTCTGCTGTTGGTCAGTCCGGCGTTCGCGGCACTCACTGAATCGAACCATCGCGAGGCGGCGGCGAACGCGCTGGTCAGTGGTATTCGCAACGCCAGAACCCTGGCCATCACACGCAATCAAGCCGTGGTGATTCATGGCATCAACGGGGATTGGGGTCAGGGTTGGCGGATCATTCTGGACATCAGTGGCAAAGGGCCGAAGGACAGCAGCAATCCGCTGCTGGTTGAGCGCGTCAGTGGCGCTCGAGGGGCGATTGTCGGCAATGGGCCGGTCAGGCGTTACATACGATTCAGCGGGATAGGCGAACCTCAGATGCCCGGACGGGCGTTTCAAGCGGGGACAGTGCACTTTTGCGCAGCCCGCGAACCGATCAGCCAGCTCCAGGTGGTGCTGGCCGCTACGGGTCGCGTCAGCCTGCGCAGCAAAAAAGCCGAGCAGGCGCTATGTCCGGGTGGGAAACGCTTCAGAGCAACGAGCGCACGCGCAGCTCTTTAGGCATGGAGAACGTGATGTTCTCCTCGCGACCGGCCAGTTCATCGGCACCGGTGGCGCCCCACGCCTGCAATTGCTGGATCACGCCGCGCACCAACACTTCCGGAGCCGAGGCACCGGCGGTAATGCCGATACGCTCGACACCCTCAAACCAGCTCTTTTGCAGGTCTTCGGCGCCGTCGATCAGGTAAGCCGGAGTGGCCATGCGCTCGGCCAGTTCACGCAAGCGATTGGAGTTGGAGCTGTTCGGGCTGCCAACCACCAACACCACGTCGCATTCGTCGGCCAGTTGCTTGACCGCGTCCTGACGGTTTTGCGTGGCATAGCAGATGTCGTCCTTGCGCGGCCCACCAATCGCAGGGAAACGGGCACGCAGTGCGTCGATCACGCGGCTGGTGTCGTCCATGGACAGGGTGGTCTGGGTCACGAAGGCTAGTTTTTCAGGGTTGTTTACCTGCAACGCGGCGACGTCTTTCTCGTCTTCGACCAGGTAAATCGCACCACCATTGCTGCCATCGTACTGGCCCATGGTGCCTTCGACTTCCGGGTGACCTGCGTGGCCGATGAGGATGCACTCACGACCATCGCGGCTGTAGCGCGCGACTTCGATGTGCACCTTGGTCACCAGCGGGCAGGTCGCGTCGAACACCTTGAGGCCACGGCCGGCGGCTTCGGTACGCACCGCCTGGGAAACGCCGTGGGCACTGAAGATCACGATGACGTCGTCCGGCACCTGATCCAGTTCCTCAACGAAGATCGCCCCGCGAGCACGCAAGTCTTCGACGACGAATTTGTTGTGGACCACTTCGTGACGCACATAGATCGGCGGCCCGAACACTTCCAGGGCGCGGTTGACGATTTCGATCGCACGGTCCACGCCGGCGCAGAAGCCACGGGGGTTGGCGAGTTTGATTTGCATGCTGTGCCTCGTGTCTTGCGCGCAAGAAATAGCGAAAACAGTGAATAACTTAATGTGGGAGCGAGCCTGCTCGCGAAAGCGGTGTGTCAGTCATCATTGATGTTGATTGTGATGACGCATTCGCGAGCAGGCTCGCTCCCACAAGTTACAACGATTTGACGCTGATGATCTCGACGTCAAAGGTCAATGTCTTGCCGGCCAGCGGGTGGTTGAAGTCGATGGTCACTTGCTCGTCATCGAATTCTTTCACCACACCAGGCAGCTCAGTATTCGCCGCATCGTTGAAGATCACCAGCAAACCCGGTGACAGCTCCATGTCCTTGAACTGCGAACGCGGGATGATCTGTACGTTTTGCGGGTTCGGCTGGCCGAAAGCGTTTTCTGGCTGAATCGTCAGCGTACGCTTGTCGCCCGCCTTGAAGCCGAACAGTGCCGCTTCGAAACCTGGCAACAGGTTGCCGTCACCGACCTGGAAGGTCGCCGGGGCTTTGTCGAAGGTGCTGTCGACGGTATCGCCGTTCTCCAGGCGCAGTGCAAAGTGCAAGGTGACTTCCGTGTTCTGGCGGATGCGTTGCTCAGCCAATACCTGTTCAGTCATGAACGGCTTCTCCGGTCTTCTTACTTTTGAACATATCCAGTGCCAGCATCACCGCACCGACAGTAATTGCGCTGTCGGCAAAGTTGAACGCCGGGAAATACCAGCGGTTCTGCCAATGCACCAGAATGAAATCGATCACATGGCCCAACGCGATGCGGTCATACAAATTGCCCAGCGCGCCGCCCAGCACGAGTGCCAGGGCGACGGCCAGCCAGGTTTCGTTGCGCCCAAGACGCTTGAGCCACACCACCAGCACCGCACTGACCACCACGGCAATCAGTGCGAACAGCCAGCGCTGCCAGCCGGAGCTGTCAGCCAGGAAGCTGAACGCCGCGCCGGTGTTGTAGGCCAGGGTCCAGCTGAACAAATCGGGGATCACCACGATTTGCTGATACATCTGGAGCTTGCCTTCAAAGTAGAACTTGCTGGCCTGGTCGATGACCAGGACCAGCAAACTCAACCAGAGCCAGCTCAGCCGTCCGAAACGGCCAACGGCATTAGGCATAGTGACGAACCTCACCAGCGCCGCTGATGTTGTCGACGCAACGACCGCAGATTTCCGGATGCTCCGGGTTCACGCCGACGTCTTCACGGCAGTGCCAGCAACGGGCGCACTTGGCGTGGCTGGACTTGACCACTTGCAGCTTCAAGCCGCTGACTTCGGTGACCACGGCATCAGCCGGTGCCTGCACGAACGGCGCGACGGTTGCGGTGGAAGTGATCAGGACGAAGCGCAGTTCGTTGCTCAGCTTGGCCAGGTCGGCGCTCAACGCTTCTTCGGCGAACAGCGTCACTTCGGCTTGCAGGTTGCCACCGACGGCCTTGGCCGCGCGCTGGATTTCCATTTCCTTGTTGACGGCTACTTTGACGGCCATGATCCGCTCCCAGTAGGCGCGGTCCAGCTCGACGCCTTCCGGCAGCTCGGTCAAACCTTCGTACCAGGTGTTGAGCATCACCGACTCGTTACGCTCGCCCGGCAGGTATTCCCACAGTTCGTCAGCAGTGAAGGCGAGGATCGGCGCGATCCAGCGCACCAGCGCTTCGGAGATGTGATACAGCGCGGTTTGCGCCGAGCGGCGGGCCTTGCTGTTGGCGCCAGTGGTGTACTGACGGTCCTTGATGATGTCGAGGTAGAAACCGCCCAGCTCCTGCACGCAGAAGTTGTGGATCTTGGAGTAGACGTTCCAGAAGCGGTATTCGCCGTAATGCTCTTGCAGCTCGCGTTGCAGCAGCAAGGTGCGGTCCACGGCCCAACGGTCCAGCGCGAGCATTTCTTCGGCCGGCAGGATGTCGGTGGCCGGGTTGAAGCCGGTCAGGTTCGAGAGCAGGAAGCGCGCGGTGTTACGGATACGCCGGTAGGCGTCCGCACTGCGTTGCAGGATCTGCTCGGAAACCGCCATTTCACCCGAGTAATCGGTGGAAGCCACCCACAGGCGCATGATGTCGGCGCCCAGAGTGTCGTTGACCTTTTGCGGCGCGATCACGTTGCCCAGCGATTTGGACATTTTGCGGCCGGACTCATCGACGGTGAAACCGTGGGTCAGCAGTTCGCGGTACGGCGCGTGGTTGTCGATGGCGCAACCGGTCAGCAGCGACGAGTGGAACCAGCCACGGTGTTGGTCCGAGCCTTCCAGGTACAGGTCGGCGCGTGGACCGGTTTCGTGGCCCATCGGGTGCGAACCACGAAGGACGTGCCAGTGCGTGGTGCCCGAATCGAACCAGACATCCAGGGTGTCGCTGATCTTGTCGTACTGCGGCGCTTCGTCACCGAGCAGTTCGGCGGCGTCCATCTTGAACCAGGCTTCGATGCCTTCGACTTCGACGCGCTTGGCGACTTCTTCCATCAGCTCGGCAGTGCGTGGGTGCAGTTCGCCGCTTTCCTTGTTCAGGAAGAACGGGATCGGCACGCCCCAGTTGCGCTGACGGGAGATGCACCAGTCCGGACGGTTGGCGATCATCGAGTGCAGGCGCGCCTGGCCCCAGGCCGGAACGAACTTGGTGTCTTCGATGGCTTTGATCGCCCGCTTGCGCAGGGTCTCGCCGGTCGCAGGCTCTTTGTCCATGCCGATGAACCACTGCGCGGTGGCGCGGTAGATCAACGGGGTCTTGTGACGCCAGCAGTGCATGTAGCTGTGTTCGATGATGGTGGTGTGCAGCAGCGCACCGACTTCAGTCAGTTTGTCGACGATGGCCGGGTTGGCTTTCCAGATGAACTGGCCGCCGAAAAACTCCAGCGAGGTCGCGTAAACACCGTTGCTTTGCACTGGATTGAGGATGTCGTCGTTGACCATGCCGTACTTCTTGCAGGTCACGAAGTCGTCCACGCCGTAGGCCGGTGCGGAGTGAACCACGCCAGTGCCAGCGCCCAGTTCAACGTACTCGGCCAGGTAAACCGGCGACAGGCGATCGTAGAACGGGTGACGGAAATTGATCAGTTCCAGCTCTTTACCGGTGGTGGTCGCAATGACCGAACCTTCCAGGCTGTAACGGGCCAGGCAAGACTCGACCAGCTCTTCAGCCAGTACCAGCAGTTTGTCGCCGACGTCGACCAGGGCGTAGTTGAATTCCGGGTGAACGTTCAATGCCTGGTTGGCCGGGATGGTCCACGGGGTGGTGGTCCAGATCACGATCGAAGCAGGCTTGGCCAGCGACGGCAGACCGAATGCGGCAGCCAGTTTGGCTTCGTCGGCAATCGGGAACGCTACGTCGATGGTCGAGGACTTCTTGTTCTCGTATTCGACTTCCGCTTCAGCCAAAGCCGAACCGCAGTCGAAGCACCAGTTCACAGGCTTGAGGCCCTTGAACACGAAGCCGCCCTTGACGATTTCCGCCAGGGCACGGATTTCACCGGCTTCGTTCTTGAAGTCCATGGTCTTGTACGGGTTGGCGAAGTCGCCCAACACGCCCAGACGGATGAATTCGGATTTTTGCCCTTCGATCTGCTCGGTGGCGTAGGCACGGCACAGTTCGCGGGTCTTGTCCGCGCCCAGGTTCTTGCCGTGGGTCACTTCGACTTTGTGCTCGATCGGCAGGCCGTGGCAGTCCCAGCCCGGAACATAAGGCGCGTCGAAACCCGACAGGGTCTTCGAGCGGATGATCATGTCCTTGAGAATCTTGTTCAACGCATGACCGATGTGAATCGTGCCGTTGGCGTACGGAGGACCGTCGTGCAGGACGAACTTCGGACGATCCTTGCCAATCTCGCGCAACTTACCGTACAGGCCAATGCTGTCCCAGCGCTGCAGAATCTGCGGTTCGCGCTGAGGCAGGCCGGCCTTCATTGGGAAGGCGGTGTCCGGAAGGTTTAGCGTGGCTTTATAGTCGGTCATTTAAGGCTCTTCATTAGCGATTGGCGCTAGGTGCGACAGGGCACGGGCGGCGGCGACATCCGCATTGATCGCCGTCTTAAGCGCCTCCAGAGAGGCGAAACGCTGCTCTTCACGCAGCTTGTGGTGGAAGACCACCGTCAAACGCCGGTCATACAGATCGCCGGCAAAATCTAAAAGATGCACTTCGAGGTGGGCTTTGCCATCACCTTGGACCGTTGGCCGCACGCCGATATTGGCGACGCCTGGCCAGGTCTTGCCGTCGATGTCGACGTTGACCAGGTAAACCCCGGTCAGCGGCACGCGACGGCGCTTGAGTTGTATGTTGGCCGTGGGCGTACCCAACTGCCGCGCCAGCTTCTGGCCATGCAGCACCCGCCCGGTAATCTGGAACGGCCGCCCGAGCAATCGCTCGGCCAGGACAAAATCGGCAGCGGCCAGGGCATTGCGGACCTGGGTGCTGCTGACGCGAATACCGTCCAGCTCTACGGTTTGCGCAGCTTCCACGGTAAAGCCCTGAACGATGCCGGCCTGTTGCAGGAAATCGAAATCGCCGACGCGGTCACAGCCGAAGCGGAAGTCGTCACCGACTTCGAGGTGCTGCACGCCAAGGCCGTCAACCAGAATGGTATCGACAAATTCGCTGGCGCTGAGCTTGCTCAACCGCTGGTTGAAGGCCAGGCACAGGACGCGGTCGACCCCTTCGTCGGCCAGCAGCTGCAGTTTGTCCCGCAGCCGGGCCAGACGGGCCGGCGCCGTGTCCGGGGCGAAGAATTCTCGCGGCTGCGGCTCAAAAATCACCACGCAGCTAGGCACGCCCAACTCGAGCGCACGTTCACGCAGCCTCGCCAGGATAGCCTGGTGGCCACGGTGAACACCGTCAAAGTTGCCAATAGTGGCGACACAGCCCCGATGCTGGGGGCGCAGATTTTGGAGGCCTCGAACCAGCTGCATAACGCGCTTCTTGCTCATAAAGTGGTCGATTATAACCACACCCGGCGGCCGACGACAGGCAACACCGTAACCAAAGTGATCGAGCCGACAAAACCACCGGCTCGCCCGTGTTTATCAAGGCTGCAACCTCAGCTCAATGCCTTGCGATTGAAGTCGCGCAAACGGAAGCCCATCAGCAGCAACATCCCGAAGTAAGCGACGATACCGGCGCCGATCAAAGCACCCAGGCGCAGGAACCGCTCCAGCATATGCCCTTGATCCCATGCCGGCATGAAGTGCATCCCCACCAGCAATACGGCGGACATCACCAGCACGGCGATAACGAGCTTGGCACCGAACTTCGCCCAGCCCGGCTGCGGCTGGTACATCTGCTGCTTGCGCAGTTGATAGAACAACAGCCCGGCGTTGATGCAGGCACCGGCACTGATGGCCAAGGCCAGGCCGGCGTGGGCCAAAGGACCGATGAGCATCAGGTTGAACAACTGAGTCACCACCAGGGTGAAAATTGCGATTTTCACCGGGGTGCGGATGTTTTGTTGCGCATAAAAGCCCGGCGCCAGCACTTTGATCACGATAATCCCAAGCAAACCGACGGAATAAGCGATCAGAGCGCGCTGGGTCATCGACGCATCAAAGGCACTGAACTGGCCGTACTGGAACAGCGAAACGGTCAGCGGCTCAGCCAGAATCCCCAGCGCCAGCGAACACGGCAACACCAGGACGAAGCACAGGCGCAGGCCCCAGTCGAGGATGCGCGAATATTCGTGACGGTCCTTGCTGGCGTAGGTTTTGGCCAGGGTCGGCAACAGAATCGTGCCCAGCGCCACGCCCAATACGCCGGACGGCAATTCCATCAAGCGGTCGGCGTAGTACATCCAGGACACCGAACCGGCCACCAGGAAGGACGCGAAAATGGTGTTGATGATCAGGGAAATCTGGCTGACCGATACGCCGAGAATCGCAGGCAGCATCTGCTTCATGACCCGCCACACACCGCTGTCGCGCAGGTTCAGGCGCGGCAACACCAGCATGCCGATCTTTTTCAGGTGCGGCAGCTGATAAAGCAATTGCGCCAGGCCACCCACCAGGACCGCCCACCCCAACGCCATGACCGGCGGATCGAAGTACGGCGTCAGGAACACCGAAAAGACGATCATGCTGACGTTGAGCAGGGTCGGCACGAAGGCCGGCACCGAGAAACGGTTGTAGGTATTGAGGATCGCACCGGCCAGGGACGACAGGGAAATCAGCAATATGTAGGGAAAGGTTACCCGCAACAGGCTGGAGGTCAGCTCGAATTTTTCCGGCGTATCGGTAAAACCCGGCGCAGTCGCCCAGATCACCCAGGGCGCTGCAATCATCCCCAACGCAGTGACCAGCGCCAGCACCAGTGTCAGCAGGCCTGAGACATAGGCAATGAATGTTCGCGTCGCCTCCTCGCCTTTCTGGCTTTTGTATTCGGCCAGAATCGGCACGAAGGCCTGGGAAAATGCCCCCTCGGCGAAGATTCGCCGCAACAGATTGGGCAATTTGAAGGCGATAAAGAAGGCGTCCGTCGCCATCCCGGCACCAAATGTACGTGCGATCAGCGTGTCACGAACAAACCCCAAAACCCGGGAAATCATCGTGATAGAGCTGACGGCGGCCAACGATTTGAGCAGATTCATTGAAAGAGTTTGTGCCTGTCGATAAACAGCAGGCGAACAAAGCGCCTACTTATGCGATACTCCGCGCCGCAGCAGCACAGAGCCAAAGCTCGCGAGTTTACAGGTCAAGCGCCGGAAATAAATATCCCGCCTCTTTATACCTACCACTTAGCGGAACGTCTCAACCGCCCTTGACAAGACATCAACTCATCGGCATGATTCGCGGCCTATTTTGTTTGCTATTTCCTAAAAAGTCTTTCGAGGAGCTCGACGGTGGCCAACACACCTTCCGCCAAAAAACGTGCAAAACAGGCTGAGAAGCGTCGCAGCCACAACGCCAGCCTGCGTTCCATGGTTCGTACCTACATCAAGAATGTAGTTAAAGCCATCGACGCAAAAGACGCTGCTAAAGCTCAAGCTGCTTACGTTCTGGCCGTGCCAGTTATCGACCGTATGGCCGATAAAGGCATCATCCACAAGAACAAGGCTGCTCGTCATAAGAGCCGCCTGAACGGTCACGTCAAGGCTCTGAACCTTGCTGTAGCCGCATAAGCGATAAGCTTGTTAAAAAACCGACCTCAGGGTCGGTTTTTTATTGCCTGCGATTTGGCAAAGACAGCGCGCAAAAAAATGTGGGAGCGAGCCTGCTCGCAAAGACGTCGTCACATTCAACATCATCGTTGACTGTTACAACGCTTTCGCGAGCAGGCTCGCTTCCACAGTTTGGATCTTCGCCTGATTACTGAGCGTGCGCCCACGGCAGGATCGGAATCGCCGTCACCGCATTCTGCGGGCTACCCTCAATCAAGCGATCGCTGTAGACCAGGTACACCAGCGTATTGCGCTTCTTGTCGAGGAAGCGCACCACCTGCATGGTCTTGAATACCAGCGACGTGCGCTCCTTGAACACCTCATCACCATCCTTCAGCTCACCCTTGAAACTGATGGGGCCGACCTGACGACAAGCGATAGAGGCTTCGGCGCGATCTTCCGCCAGACCCAAACCACCCTTCACACCGCCCGTCTTGGCGCGCGACAGGTAGCACGTCACGCCGTCGACCTTAGGATCATCAAACGCCTCGACGACGATGCGGTCGTTCGGCCCGACGAATTTGAACACCGTCGACACCTGGCCAATTTCCTCAGCCGAAGCCAGCAGCGGCATCGCCAGCAGCAGACCCAACAATCCTTTTGCCACACGCATTCAAATATTCCTTCAGACCAGAATCAGGTTATCGCGGTGAACCAGTTCCGGCTCAGCCATGTAACCCAACAGACCGACAATCGCCTCAGACGACTGACCGATGATTTTTTGCGCTTCCAGCGCGCTGTAGTTGGCCAGGCCACGAGCGATCTCGCGACCATCCGGCGCCACGCACACCACCATTTCGCCGCGACGGAAGCTGCCCTGCACCAGCTTGACACCCACCGGCAGCAAACTTTTATGATCCTGGGCCAGCGCTTTCACCGCACCACCGTCCAGCACCAGCGTGCCACGGGTTTGCAAATGCCCGGCCAGCCATTGCTTGCGCGCCGCCAGCATGCCGCGCTCAGGCGAGAGCAAGGTGCCGATGCGCTCACCCGCCTTCAGGCGATCCAGCACGCGCTCAATGCGCCCACCGACGATGATGGTGTGTGCCCCGGAACGAGCAGCCAGACGCGCCGCACGCAATTTGGTCTGCATACCGCCACGCCCCAGCGCACCACCCGTACCGCCCGCCACCGCATCCAGCGCCGGATCATCAGCGCGCGCTTCGTAAATCAGGTTGGCATCGGGGTTGTTGCGCGGGTCCGCGTCGAACATGCCATCGCGATCCGTGAGGATCACCAGCAAATCAGCTTCGACCAGGTTGGCCACCAGCGCCGCCAGGGTGTCGTTGTCGCCGAAACGGATTTCGTCAGTCACCACGGTGTCGTTTTCGTTGATCACCGGGATCACTTTCAGCTCAACCAGAGCGCGCAAGGTACTGCGGGCGTTCAGGTAGCGCTTGCGATCGGACAAGTCATCGTGCGTCAGGAGAATCTGCGCGGTGTGCCGGCCATGCTCGGCAAAGCTCGACTCCCAGGCCTGCACCAGGCCCATCTGACCGATGGCGGCGGCGGCCTGCAACTCATGCATCGCACTGGGTCGTACGGTCCAGCCCAAGCGGCTCATGCCCGCGGCCACAGCCCCGGAAGACACCAACACCAACTCGACGCCAGCTTCATGCAAAGCCACCATCTGCTCGACCCAGACACCCATTGCCGCGCGATCCAGGCCCTTGCCGTCCGCCGTCAGCAAAGCGCTGCCGATCTTCACGACCCAACGCTGCGCACCTGTCACCTTGCTCCGCATCATCTTCAACCTTAGCTTGAGGACAGCGCGACCTGGCACTGCCCGTGACGTTAATCGTGGCTACTACTGACCAACGATCGATTTCCAGATACTAAAACGCCGCTCGATTGAGCGGCGCTTAAGTTTACTGCAACGAATCAGTCACGCACGTAAATGATTTCCGGACCGTCTTCGTCATCCACATCTTCTTCGTCCCAATCATCGTCGCCGATGTCATGGACCGACTTCACGCCGCTACGGCGCAGGGCACGCTGGTCATCCAGGGCCTGCAGCTGAGCACGGGCTTCGTCTTCGATGCGCTGATCGAGTTCTGCCAGCTCTTCCTTGTAGGCCGGGTCGGCAGCCAGGCGATCGGCACGGTCTTCCATGTAACGCATGATGTCGTGACACAGACGCTCGGTACCGAGCTTGGAGATGGCCGAGATCACGTAGACCGGACCGGTCCATTCCAGGCGATCAACGATTTCCTTGACGCGAGCATCGTGCTCTTCTTCAAGGATCTGGTCGCACTTGTTCAGTACCAACCAACGATCACGCTCAGCCAGGGACGGGCTGAACTTGGTCAGCTCGCTGACGATTACTTCAGCGGCATCCGGTGCGCTGGTGTCATCCAGTGGCGCCATGTCCACGAGGTGCAACAGCAAACGGGTACGCGACAAGTGCTTGAGGAAGCGAATCCCCAGGCCTGCACCATCGGAAGCACCTTCGATCAGACCCGGAATGTCCGCGACCACGAAGCTCTTCCAGCGATCGACGCTGACCACACCCAGGTTCGGCACCAAGGTGGTGAACGGGTAGTCGGCGACTTTCGGCTTGGCGGCCGATACCGAGCGAATGAAGGTACTTTTACCGGCGTTCGGCAAGCCCAGCAGACCGACGTCTGCCAGCACTTTCATTTCCAGCTTGAGGTCACGCGCCTCACCCGGCTTACCCGGAGTGGTCTGACGCGGAGCACGGTTGGTACTGGATTTGAAACGGGTGTTACCCAGACCGTGCCAGCCGCCGTGAGCCACCAGCAGCTTCTGGCCGGCCTTGGTCAGGTCGCCGATCACTTCTTGAGTGGCCGCATCGATGACGGTGGTGCCAACCGGTACGCGCAGCACCAGTTCTTCACCTTTCTTGCCGGTGCAGTCGGTGCTGCCGCCGTTCGAACCGCGCTCGGCATCGAAGTGACGGGTGTAACGGTAGTCGACCAGGGTGTTGAGGTTTTCGTCGGCGATCATGTAGACCGAGCCGCCATCACCACCGTCACCGCCGTTCGGGCCGCCGTTTTCAATGAATTTCTCGCGACGGAAGCTCATGCAACCGTTGCCGCCGTCGCCGGCCTTTACTCGAATCGATACTTCATCAACAAACTTCATAACAAAACGCCTCTCGCCATACGGACGAGCCGAAAAAATCTAGACATAAGACTCTTGCAAAAATGAGCGCAGCGACCTCAATCAACGACCGCAAAAACCTGCGCTGGAGCCCATCACAAACAGCTTTGCAAGAGACTCACCCCACAAACGAAAAAGCCCCGTCGCAAGACAGGGCTTTTCCAGCAACCACGTAATTATGCCGCGACGACGTCAGTCTTCGGGACAATGCTTACGTAACGGCGATTGAAAGCGCCTTTTACTTCAAACTTGATCACGCCGTCGATTTTAGCGAACAGAGTGTGATCTTTACCCATGCCAACACCGTAACCGGCGTGGAATTGGGTGCCGCGCTGACGCACGATGATGTTGCCCGGAATGATAACCTGGCCGCCATACATCTTCACGCCAAGGCGTTTGGCTTCTGAGTCGCGACCGTTACGGGTACTACCACCAGCTTTTTTGTGTGCCATGAGTCAATTCTCCTAGTGAGGAATTAGGCTGAAATTAAGCCTGAATACCGGTGATTTTGATCTCGGTGTACCACTGGCGGTGGCCCATACGCTTCATGTGGTGCTTACGACGACGGAACTTGATGATGCGGACTTTATCGTGACGACCTTGGGAGATCACTTCAGCCACAACGGTAGCGCCAGCAACAACTGGAGCGCCGATGTTCACGTCATCGCCATTGGCGACCAACAGAACGCGATCAAAAGTAACGGATTCGCCGGTAGCGATTTCCAGTTTTTCGATCTTCAGGTATTCACCTGGGGCGACCTTGTATTGCTTGCCACCAGTAACAATTACTGCGTACGACATGGTATTTCTCCGATAATCCTGCTCACCCAGCTCTTTATAAGAAGAGGTATTGGCTGGCATGGCTGCATAGGGCTGGAAGGCCGGTTTGCAATTGCGTAAGGCAGGTGCTGCCCAGGAAGTTCAGGGTGCGCGATTGTACGCAAGCTGCCGGAGCGATGCAAGTGGCCGTCCATCGCGCCTTGACACTCGCCGACGTGGGTCCTAGCATGCCGCGCAACCCTTCTGGAGCAACTGTCGCTGATGCAACCCCAAGCTTTCTACCGCGCGGTGGCGGACGATTTTAGCGCCGTCGACGGCATCATCAAGAAGCAGCTGACTTCCCGAGTGCCGCTGGTATCGAAAATCGGCGATTACATTACCTCGGCTGGCGGTAAACGCCTGCGTCCTTTATTAGTGCTGCTGTGTGGCAAGGCGCTGGGCCGCGAAGGCGACGACCTGCGTCTGCTGGCCGCGACCATCGAGTTCCTGCACACCGCCACCCTGCTGCACGACGACGTGGTCGACATGTCCGGCATGCGCCGTGGCCGCTCGACCGCCAACGCCATGTGGGGCAACGCCCCGAGCGTACTGGTCGGCGACTTCCTGTATTCGCGTTCCTTCGAAATGATGGTCGAACTGGGCTCCATGCCGGTGATGAAGATCCTTTCGCAAGCGACCCGCATCATCGCCGAAGGCGAAGTGTTGCAGCTGTCGAAGGTCCGTGACGCCAGCACCACCGAAGAAACCTACATGGAAGTCATCCGCGGCAAGACCGCGATGCTCTTCGAGGCTTCGACCCACAGTGCTGCCGCGCTCTGCGAAGCCACGGCGGAACAGGCCGAAGCCCTGCGCACCTTTGGCGACCACCTGGGCGTGGCCTTCCAACTGGTCGACGACCTGCTGGATTACAAAGGCGACGCGGAAACCCTGGGCAAGAACGTCGGCGACGACCTGGCCGAAGGCAAGCCGACCCTGCCGTTGATCTACACCATGCGCGAAGGCACGCAGGAACAGGCAGCCCTGGTGCGCAAGGCGATCCAGAAAGGCGGCATCGAGGATCTGGAAAGCATTCGCGAAGCGGTAGAAGCCTCCGGTTCGCTGGAATACACCGCGAAACTGGCCCGTGATTACGTGGCCCGCGCGATCAAGTGCCTCGACGCACTGCCTGCCAGTGAATATCGCGACGCACTGGTTGAGTTGAGTGAGTTTGCGGTAGCCCGCACTCACTAACTGCGCCGCAATTCCCTGTGGGAGGGCCTCTCCCACAGGTTTATCAGCATCAAGCACTCTCCCGCCTAAAACCCTATATAATGTGCGCTTTTTAGCGGTCCTGAATCCAAGGAGCTTTAGTGAGCACGTTGCCACCCTGCCCAAAATGCAATTCCGAATACACCTATGAAGACGGCGCACAGCTGATCTGCCCCGAGTGCGCGCACGAATGGTCCGCCAGCGGCGAAGCCGATGTGGCGTCCGATGACACCGTGAAAAAGGATTCGGTCGGCAATGTCCTGCAGGACGGCGATACCATCACCGTGATCAAGGACCTCAAGGTCAAGGGCACGTCGCTGGTGGTCAAGGTCGGCACCAAGGTCAAGAACATCCGCCTGTGCGATGGCGACCACGACATCGATTGCAAGATCGACGGCATCGGCCCGATGAAGCTCAAGTCCGAGTTCGTCAGAAAAGTCTGAATCCGCTGTATTCCATCCTGCGCCATGCGTGGGATGGTGCTTCGCCCTCCCCCGTTTCAACCCGCCTGCACGCGCAATAGCCAAACGCCAGCCGAATTGACCTTACGCAACCTTTACCCGGAAAAAAGCACAAACCGCCAATAGGTCCTTGCTATTTGATGAATAAGAATTATTCTCATTGAAACCCAAATCAATGGAGATGAGACATGACTTATTTGATCGATGCCTGGCTGGACCGGCCACACCCTTACCTCAGGATCCTGCATCGGGAAACCGGGGAAGTCTGTGCGGTGCTTGAAGAAGAAGCCTTGAACGAGCTGCAGGATCAGGGGGATCTGGACGTCAACGGCCTGAGTTCCAGCGAGCCGGTGGTGCTCAAGGAACTGGTGCGTAATCTGTTTCTGTTCTGTTATGCCCGGGCGTTGCGCCCGTCGAGTGAACTGCACCACAAGATCGAAATATGAAGATCACTGTAAAAAACTGTGGGAGCGAGCCTGCTCGCGAAAGCGGTCTGACATTCAACATTGAAGCTGACTGACATTTCGTCTTCGCGAGCAGGCTCCCTCCCACATGGGTATTACAGAACGTCGAGCAGCTCGACGTCGAATACCAGTACGCTGTGCGGCGGAATGCCGCCAACGCCTTGAGCGCCGTAAGCCAGTTCGCTCGGCACGTACAGACGCCATTTGCTGCCGGCATTCATCAGTTGCAGGGCTTCGGTCCAGCCAGCGATCACGCCACCAACCGGGAATTCTGCAGGCTGGCCGCGCTCGTAGGAGCTGTCGAACACAGTGCCGTCGATCAGGGTGCCGTGGTAGTGAGTACGCACTTGATCTTCACGGGTCGGCTTGGCGCCTTCACCAGCAGTCAGCACTTCGAATTGCAGGCCGGAAGCCAGGGTGGTGATGCCTTCACGCTTGGCGTTTTCAGCCAGGAAAGCCAGGCCTTCGCCAGCAGCCGCTTCAGCTTTGGCAGCTGCTTCGGCTTGCATGATTTCGCGAATCACCTTGAAGCTCGCGGACATTTCTTCCTGGCCAACACGGCTTTCCTTGCCCGCGAAGGCATCGGTCAGACCGGCCAGGATCGCGTCCAGGCTAACGCCCGGTGGCGGGTTGTCGCGCAGTTGGTCGCCCAGCTGACGGCCAATACCGTAGCTGACGCGGGTTTCGTCGGTGGACAGATTTACTTCGGACATGACACTGCTCCGCTGTGCGGACGGCCCAGGAACTTGCCGTGCGTGCACAGCGCGTCCCGGAGCGCCCGGAACCAAAAGGGCCAGCAGACTAGCACAGATGACATCGTCCTGATGAGGGCTGTCAGTGATGCCAGGAGGAGCGGAAGGCGATCGGCACCTTCAGGCTTTCCCCGACGCTGGCACCCAGCCCGCACATCTCATCATGAACCAAGGCGTGAACAAGGTTGAAGGGTAAGGAAGGAAAGTCATGCAACACTTGACGAGCATGCTCGACCGAGCGCACGTGGAACATATGGTCGTGGGCATCGCCCAAGGGATACGCGGCACCATGCATGCGCGCCTCCAGCAGATAGATTCCGCCTTCCATGGAGATCAGGTTCAACTCATCGACTTTCCCTGCGATGGCATAAGCGCGTAGTTCAACAAGGTTCATGAAGGCACCTCATACAATGGCCAGCCAAGACTACTTACAGGGATAGGCCCCGGCGCATCAAAGTACAAGCCAGCAACGCCACCGCCCGTCCGGTTCAACCTAATCCCCCTTGTGGAAGCGTGGCTTGCCCGCGATGGCATCACCGCGGTTTACCGTCAGACCGCGGTGATGCCATCGCGAGCGAGCTTGCTCCTACAGGGGTTCGTTCGAATCAGTGCTTGGTCAGCTTGTCCAGATAACCCATGGCGAAGGCCGACACGACGAACGTCATGTGGATGATCACGTACCACTTCAAATGCTCGGGATCGACGTTCTTGGCGTCCATGAAGATCCGCAGCAGATGGATCGAGGAAATCGCCACGATGGAAGCGGCCACTTTCATCTTCAGGGAAGAAGAATCCATGGTGCCCAGCCAGTTGAGCTTTTCCTTATGGTCATCGATGTCCAGCTCGGAGACGAAGTTCTCGTAACCGGAAATCATCACCATCACCAGCAAACCGCCCACCAGCGCCATGTCGATCAGCGACAGCAGCACCAGGATCAAGTCCGATTCCGCCATCGAGAACACGTTGGGAATAACGTGGAAAACCTCCTGGAAGAACTTCAGCGCCAGCGCCAACAGCCCAAGCGACAATCCGAAGTAGATCGGCGCCAGCAACCAGCGGGAGGCGTACATTGCGTTTTCGATAAAGCGTTCCATTGAATCTCACACAGGGGTTGAAAATGGCCGCGAGTATATCAGCCACCTGTCGCTATCCAGAAGCTGCCAGAAACCATCGGGAAATCCGCCACCTGCGCGTGTGTCACAAAGTTTTTCTGCTAGTGTCCAGACTATTG
The DNA here is from genome assembly GCF_057128725.1 of Pseudomonas oplopanacis. NCBI lineage: Bacteria > Pseudomonadati > Pseudomonadota > Gammaproteobacteria > Pseudomonadales > Pseudomonadaceae > Pseudomonas > Pseudomonas oplopanacis. Next base: position 86,057 of record NZ_JBSKHV010000012.1, read on the forward strand.
ACCTCCCAGCGACATCGGACAGGAAGACTGGAAATGGATGTGCGATTGCCTTTAACGAGTGTCGGCATTTGCCTGACGTTGCTGATGAGCGGCTGCTCGCCCGGCGAGGACAAGCATCAGGTCAGCCTCGAGGAAAAAACCGCGCAGTTCGAACAATCGCTGGATCAGATCCAGGACCCGAAACTCAAGGACGCCGTGTCCGAGCTCGGCGGCTCACTGCTGTTGCTCGAACGTGCGCAACTCAAGCTCGACAGCAAACCGGTGGAAACCGAATACGGCGAAGACGCCCTCGCCGTGCTCAAGCACTACCCGACGCCCCAGGCCCTGGTGGACACCTACATCAATGGCCTGTTCGTGCTGCACAAGGATTCCAGCTCCGATTACCTGACCGACCTGCAACCGGTATTCCCCTTCAACTTCAATATTCCGGCGGCATTCCTTTTCCCCCATGGACTGGAATGGCAATCGGTGACGCTGAGCAATAAACGCGTCATCCCCTTCCAGCCCGAATGGTCGGAAACCGATCCCGGCATTCAGCTCAGCCCGTCGAGTTCCAACCTGACCAACCCCGACGACCTGACGGTGACCTACCCGTTCATCGACGGCCTGGATGTCGACAAGAAGAACCAGCCGCAACCGGTGAGCCTGCAAGGCAAAGTCGAAGTGATTGCGCCTCGCCGGCTCTACAGCTTCGACCTGCGCAAAAAGGACGTTGGCCAGACCCGCACCAACGACAACCTCAGCGTCACCCTGCTGAAGCTTGGAAAGAACTACGCCGAAATCGAGTACACCAACAGTGCACCAGAGGCCCCAGAGGTCGGTGAAACCCCGTTGAACCCATTGATCGTCCAGGCCAAGGACGGCACCGGGCAATTTCTCTCGCGTTCCGGTTCGATCAACGAGACGGCCACGCAAATTGCTTTCTACCAAAAACAACTGGCGAAAATGCAGCAACAGAAAACCTGGAGCGAGGCGTTCGAACAACAGCTCAATCACGAACAGCGCACGTTCGAACAGCAGCAGGGTCAGCATTATTCCAAGGTGTATTTCAACGGGCCGATCGAGACCCTTGAAGTCAGTCTGCTGGATTTCTCGACCGCTACCGTCACACGCAAGGACTTGAACTTGCCGGTACGCCGCTTCGACCCACACACCACGGAAAAAACCGTCCAGCCGCTGACCTTGCCGGTGGTGGTGTATGACGATCAGACGCCAAACTGGCTCAAGGGCGCGACACTGAGTGAGGAGCAGCTGAAAAAAAGCATCAACGTCAATCAGTCGGTGGAAGACCCGAGCGCCGCGCGCATCGAATTCGATCACCCCAGAAGCTTCAACGACGAGTTGCTCGGCACGTCATTCAGCCCCGGCAATAGCCCGGTCAGTTTCTTTACCGCGGACAGTAACGGTAAACGCGATGAGCCGATCGAATTGCCACCGGAGGCCTATCAGGTCGACCCTCTGCGGGGCACGATCACCTATGACCTGAACCTGTTTCCGCAAACGCCGGCGTTCGCCGTGGGCTCCATGCCGTTGTTCCTGGCCACGGTCGACAAGCAAACGCTCAACGCACAGAAATTGCCCAAGGGTCTTGAGCTCAAAGGCAACGCGCTGGTGGTGGATGCAAAACTGTTTCCTGCACAGGACTGGCGATTTTTTGCCAGGGACGACAGCGGGAACTACCTGAAAGAGATTCTTGCGGTCACCCATGATGCAAGCGCCGAAGGCCCGGCGTTATTTGACGTGCACTACTTCTATGGCCAGCCCACACGTCTGGAAACCTATCAGCGAACCGACCTCGCCACTGTGCAATATGGTTTCGAGGTCAAACTGGCCAAGGCTGATCTGAGCCAGCTCGATCAATAACCCATCAGTGCTCGAAGCCACCCAGATTGCGGCAACGGCCGCCGTTGATTTCCCGCAGCTGGGCTTGCAGGTGCAGGCACCAGATTTGTGGATCATCGGCCAGTTCGTAACCGTGCAGCGTCAGGCTTTCAACGATGGTGTCGAGGATTGATTCGGCCACAAAAGGGCCATGAAACGGGCCTTGTGCCTTGATGGCTGAAGGTTGTTCGCCAGCCATTCCGGCGGCGAAGAGCAAGGTCCACATGCCCGTATCTCCCGCCAAAGGACGGATGGCGCACTCGATACGGGTCACTAGGCCCAGGCATTGACGGGTGAGACAGAGGTTGCGCGACATGGCGGCGACCCTCGGTAGATCCGGTATTCAGCCCCCGTGGGAAGGCTGTTTCGATCCTGTGATGACTGTCGATATCCTTGAACCAGAGAATAGAAGAAAAGTCTGCCCAGCACGTCAGGCGAGACCAGAAGGCGCCGAATGGTCATAGTGTGAATATTGACGTCAGAGTGATGGCACTTTTTCTTCGGTTCACACATAAAAATGTGGGAGCGAGCCTGCTCGCGAAAGCCGTGTGCCAGGCGACAATGATGTCAACTGACACTCCCCCTTCAAGAGCAAGCCCGCTCCCACATTAGACCGAGAGTCCTTAGGCCGGCTTGGCCTCCACCAACGCTTCCTGCGCCGCTTCTTTCTCGGCTTCCTTGAGGTCTTCCTCACTGATCATTTCCGCGATCACCCGCAGGCGCTCCACCACCCGCGCATTGACGCTGCCTTCAGGGAATTCGCCATTCTCATCCGGCGCACCCGCCGGCTCGCCGACCAACAGGCTCAGCGCCTCGTCCGCCTGACGCACCGCGTACACATGGAACTGCCCCGCGCGCACGGCAGCCAGCACCTTCTCGTCGAGCATCAAAGTGGCAACGTTCGCCTGCGGAATGATCGCCCCCTGTTTGCCGGTCAGCCCGCGCGCTTCGCAGAGGCGGAAGAAACCTTCGATCTTCTCGTTGACCCCGCCCACTGCCTGTACTTCGCCGAACTGGTTGATCGAACCGGTGATCGCAAAGCACTGCTTGAGCGGTGTTTTCGACAAGGCTGAAATCAGCGTACAAGCCTCACCCAGCGACGCACTGTCGCCATCGACGTAACCGTAGGATTGCTCCAGGGCGATGCTCGCGGAAATCGCCAGCGGGAACTCCTGGGCGTAGCGACTGCCCAGATACCCGGTGAGGATCATCACGCCTTTGGAGTGAATCGGCTGCCCGAGGTTGACCTCGCGCTCGATGTCGACAATGCCGCTGCCGCCCGGGTACACCGTGGCGGAAATCCGCGCCGGCACACCAAAGGCCGAATCGCCGACTTCCAGCACCGTCAGACCGTTGCACTTGCCGACGGCGGCACCATCGGTGTCGATCAGGATGATCCCGGCCAGCATGTCATCAAGAATCCGCGCCGAGACACGCCCGGTGCGGGTGGCCTTGGCCTTGAGCGCACGCTCGATGTGCCCGGCGTCGGTCATCTCGTCGCCCGCCAGGTGGCGAATGAAATCCGCCTCGCTGACCAGTTGGAACAGATCGCCGATGCGCGCCGACAAACGCCCCTGGTGTTCAGCCAGACGTGCGCTGTACGTCGCCAGACGTGCGACGGCATCTGCCGTCAGCGGCGCCATGCCTTCTTCGGAGGTGCGGGTTTTGAGCAACTGGGCGAACTGCTCCAGGCTCTCGTCGACCATCGGGATGTCTTCATCGAAGTCCACCAGGACGCGAAACATCTCCTGGAAGTCCGGATCGAGGTCTTGCAGCGTGTAATACAGCTGACGGGCACCGATGATGATGACTTTGACCGCCAACGGAATGTGTTGCGGCGTCAGGGTCACCGTGGCCAGTCGGCCCAGCTCACCCAACGGTGATTCCATCTTCAGCTTGCGCGACTGCAGGGCGCGCTTGAGCGCATCCCAGACGAACGGCTCGCTGAGCATTTTTTCCGCTTCAAGAATCAGGAAACCGCCGTTGGCCCGGTGCAAGGCGCCCGGTCGCAGTTGCCGGTAGGTCGTGTACAGCGCGCCCTGATCGGTGCTGTATTCAATGCGGCCGAACAGGTTTTCGTACGTCGGGTGCGGCTCGAACACCACCGGCGCACCGCCGCTGGCCGAGTGCCCGACCACCAGGCTCGGCGCGTATTGCTCTTCCAGCAGCTTGCGGGCAATGGCGTCGGTCTTGCTGTCGTCGACCAGTTGCTCGACCACGGTCTTCAACAGGTAAACCTGCATCGCTTGCAGGTAGCCGCACACGGCTGCGTTCTCGGCGTACTTCTCCGACAACGGCGACAACAACGGCTGCAAGGCCAGGGTGATGGTTTCTTCGTTGAGGTGGCGCAGTTGATTGCTCGACTCACGCTTCCATTGCGGCAGGCTGGCGAGTTCCTCGTTCAGACGCTCTTCCAGGCCGGAGATGTCTTCGTGAAAACGCTCGCGATCGGCTTCCGGCAACTGGGCGAATTCCGCCTCATCCAGTGCCTTGCCTTCGCTCATCGGGGTAAACGCGATGTTGCTGGCGTCGCGATACAGGGCGACTTCTTTCTCCAGGGCCAGGCGCTCGATGACGTCCAGCGCCTTGTCGTAGCGCTGATTGAAGGCGCGGTCGATGGCGCTTTTCTTCTGCTGGTAGGACGGGTGTTCGAACACCGCAGGAAAGGTCGACAACAGGTTATCGATCAAGCCGTTGATGTCGCCGATGAAGGCACCGGCGGTGCCCGACGGCAATTCCAGTGCGCGAGGCTCGCGCGGTTCATCGAAATTGTTGACGTAGACCCAGTCCGCCGGGGTCTGCAGGCGCTTGCCTTCGGCTTTCAGATAGCGTTTGACGAACGAGAACCGGCCGGTGCCAGGCTCACCCATGACAAACACGTTGTAACCGGGGCGTGGCATGGCCACACCGAACTGCAAGGCTTCGACCGCACGTTCCTGGCCAAGCACACCGCGGAAGGGCTCCAGATCATTGGTGGTAGAGAAGCTGAACTGTTCAGCGGAAAACGGACGGGTCAGCGCTTCAGGCGCTAGACGCAAGCTGGCAGCAACAGGATCAGGCATCGGGCTTCCTTACATCAGGCGGGGCAGATAGCGGCATTCTGGCGCTGCCCATACCCCACTTGCAAGGCGCGCCTCCAGCCAAAGCATAGACAAGCTGCCATCTCCCAGTGGGCCGGGGCTAAATCAATGATTTCGGCGAATGTTTTGCAAAAAATCACGGAACCCCGTGATCGTGCCTAAACTCCAAACTGCGCGGCTGGACTAATAACCGGCCCAACTGGCGCCGACACGGGCCAAAACACCCCTTGTTCATCGGTATGCACACAAAGAGAACATAGCTATGAAACGGATTCTTCTCGGTACTCTTTTCACCGTTGTATCCCTCAACGCCATGGCGCAAGCCCCAGGCGGGCCGGATTGCGGTTGGGGCAACATGCTGTTCGAAGGTCAGCGTGGCACCCCGGCTCACTTCATGGCCTCCACCACCAACGGCACCTCCGGCAATGCAACCTTCGGTATGACCTCCGGTACCAACGGCTGCGCAACGAATGCGTCGCTGACCTATGGCGGCAAATCCTGGTTTGCCATGAATGGCATGATGAACGAGCTGTCCGAAGACATGGCCAAAGGTCAGGGCGAAGCGCTGACCACTTACGCCGTGGTCCTGGGCGTGGCGCCGGAAGACCGTGCGCATTTCGCCGCCGTCACTCACGAGCACTTCCAGCAAATCTTCAGCAAGGCTGACGTGACCGCTGAAGACGTGCATACCAATACCCTGGCCGTTCTGAAGAGCGATCCGCGTCTGGCCAAGTACGCCACTCAAGCTTAAGCTCGAAGCACCCGCTCCTTTCGGGGAGCGGATTTATTTTTTGGCCCGCCCCTTCTTTGGGTCTTTGTTTTTTTCGACTTAAGTTGCCCACTATGCTCAAACGCCTTGCCTGGCTGGCGCTCTGTGTCTGCGCCCCGCTATCCGCCGCGCCGCACATCGACCCTCAACGTTTGCAGCAACTGGCCAATGACCCCTTCTGGATTTCCCTGGGCCACTACGAAACCGCCAAGCTCGGTGGCTGGCGCAGCTATGTCAGCGACAAGAAATTCTTCCTCGCGCCCGACGGCAATGAACACCCCGACCATGAGTTGGCCGCTACCGTGCAAGCGTTGTACGCCCCGGCCAGCGCCGGCGAACACCACGCTCAATGTGTTTACCCGGCCCGTACCCGCTGGCTGAAAGCGAAGATCAATTTGACCGATCTGCCGACACTGAACTGCAGCGAATTCAAGCAATGGTTCAAGGACGTCTCGCCCCACAGTGCGGTGATGATTTTCCCGGCGGCGTATTTGAACAGTCCGTCTTCGATGTTTGGCCACACCTTGCTGCGCATCGACCAGGCCGATGTACAGAGCGACCACACGGCCCTGCTCAGTTACGCGATCAACTTCGGCGCGTATATCGAAGGTTCGGACAACAGCATTCTCTACGCCTGGAAAGGCTTGATGGGCGGCTATCCGGGGCTGTTCGCGCTGGTGCCCTATCAGGAAAAACTCTCGGAATACCGCAGCCTCGAAAACCGTGACTTGTGGGAATACCGGCTGAACCTGACCCAGGAAGAAACCGCACGCATGGTCGAGCACGTCTGGGAGCTGAAACAGATCAAGTTCGACTATTTCTTCTTCGACGAAAACTGCTCCTACCGCCTGCTGGAATTGCTGCAAGTGGCGCGCCCGAGCCTGCGGCTGACCGAGCAATTCCCGTTGACTGCGATTCCGACCGACACCGTCAAAGCCGTGAAAGAAGCCGGTCTGGTGGAATCCATTGAATATCGCCCGTCCCGTGAACGTGAGTTGTTGAGTCGCGCCGAACCGCTGAACCCTGAAGAACAGCAATGGGTGCTGAAAGTCAGCGCCGATCAGAAACAATTGCAGGAACCCGCGTTCAAGGCGCAACCCAAGGATCGCCAGGCGCTGATCATCGACGCGGCCTATCGCCTGGAACGCTACCGCGCCAATGGCCAGGAACGTGACCCGGCGCGGGCTCAGCGCAGTTTCGAACTGTTGCGGGCGATCAATCAGAACCCGGCGCCGGAGCTGGACATTCCGCAACCCGGCCTGCCCGAGGATGGCCATGAATCCCGTACCTGGCAGGCCGGCATCGGCACCCGCGGAGACAAGGCGTTTGGCGAGTACGGCCTGCGCATGGCCTATCACGATCTCAACGACAACGCCGAGAGCTTCCCGCTCGGCGCCCAGATTGAAATCCTGCAAATGAAATTGCGCCAGTACGAAGGCAATCACTGGCAATTCCAGCAGCTGGATCTGGCGACGATTCGCTCCCTGACCCCGCGCAACGAGCTGCTGCAGCCGCTGTCGTGGCAGGTGACGGGTGGCCTGGAACGGGTACCGGGCAAGCATGACGACGAAACCCTGGTCAGCCACGTCAATGGCGGTGGCGGCGGCACCTGGCAATTGGGTGAGGACATGCTCGGTTTTGCGCTGGGCACGGTGCGTATCGAGCACAACAATGACTTCGCCGAATTCATCGCCCCGGCGGCGGGCTTCAACACCGGCGTGCTGTGGAAAAACCCGCTGGGTAACTTCAGCCTGGAGACCAAGGGCGACTTCTTCACCAATGGCGAAGTGCGCCGCAACATCAGCCTGAATCAACAATGGGAGCTGTCGCGCAACCTGGGCCTGCGCCTGAGCGCCCAGCGCGACTTCAGCCACCTCGCCACCCCCGAGAACGAAGTGATGCTTGAAGTGAAGTGGTATCACTACTGACCTGACACACCACCGCTCCCACATTGGATTTGTGGTGCTCAAGAAATCTCAGTCGCAGGCTCCGACAGATTCATCACAGGCCTTTCACACACGCCTCACGAATCCACTTCTAGACTTCCCTTATAGGCCGTTGCACGGCCCGGGAGTTTGAGATGTGGCGGTGTGTGGCGTTTGTGGGTGTATTGATGTTGATTTCGGGTTGCCAGACAACCCACGAAGAATTGATCTCCAAAGGTTATCCACCGGCATTCGCCGACGGCTTCGATGACGGTTGCAGCAGTGGCCGGCAAGCTGCCGGGGCGATGAGTGGCGAGTTTCGCAAAAACGTCCCGCGCTATCTCAAGGACAAGCAGTACGCCGAAGGCTGGAGTGATGGCTTTCGTCAGTGTCAGGCCATGCTCGAAAACCAGGATCGCGCCGACTATCGCAGCCACCATTGGGACGACCGGGACAAAGCCTGGCAGCAACAGAAAGATCAGGACGCCGCCCGTGCCTATCACTCGCCATGAGTCGTTTGCAGACATCCGCCGAAACTAAAAGCCTGCAACCATGGCCCAAACCCTATAACGGGAGAAGACCATGAGCCGGGCATTCGTCAACGAAGATAACGCCGCCGAGCAAGCCGACCAGCCAGTTGAACGGCAGGTCAGCACGCAACCCAACTACGTCACGCCAGCGGGGCTTGCGCAGTTGCAGGCGAAAGTCGCCGAGGTGCAAAACCTGATCAATGAACAGAGCGCGAAAGGTGAACTGGCCGACAAACAGCGCCAGGCCGACCTTGAGCGTGACTGGCGGTATTTCAATCAACGCCTGCAAAGCGCTCAACTGGTCGTACCGGCCTCCTCGACCCACAAGGTACAGATTGGCGCCTGGGTGACCTTTGCCGACGAACAGGGCAGCGAGCAGCGTGTGCAGTTGGTGGGCGAGGATCAGGCGGATGCCGCCAGCGGGTTGATCAATTGGGGCTCGCCGTTGGGGCGGGCGTTGTTGGGTGCGCAGGTGGGGGATGAGGTGGTGTGGAAGCGGCCGGTGGGGGATTTGGTGATTGAGGTTTTGAGCATAGAGATTGGGTGAGCTTCAGGCCGCCTTCGCGAGCAGGCTCGCTCCCACAGAGGATTTGGGTTGGCTGCATATTTGAAGTCCACCGAAGATCAATTGTGGGAGCGAGCCTGCTCGCGAAGGCCGCGCCGCGGACTACCTGAATGCCCCCCATAAAAAAACGGAGCCGCGAAGGCTCCGTTTTTCATGCAACCAACCTGATATCAGGCCAGTTTCTTGTGCCGTACACGATGCGGCTGGGTAGCCGCTTCGCCGAGACGCTTGCGGCGGTCGGCTTCGTATTCGGTGTAGTTACCTTCGAAGAACACCGCTTGCGAGTCGTCTTCGTACGCCAGGATGTGCGTCGCGACGCGGTCAAGGAACCACCGATCGTGAGAGATCACAATGGCGGCGCCCGGGAAGTCCAGCAGGGCTTCTTCCAGGGAACGCAGGGTTTCAACGTCGAGGTCGTTGGACGGTTCGTCGAGCAGCAGGACGTTGCCGCCCTCCTTCAGGGTCAGGGCCAGGTGCAAACGACCGCGCTCACCACCGGACAGGTCCTTGACGAACTTCTGCTGATCGCCGCCCTTGAAGTTGAAACGACCGACGTAGGTACGCGACGGAATCTCATAGTTACCAATGCGGATCTGGTCCGAACCGTCGGAGATCTGCTGGAACACGGTCTTGCTGCCGTCCAGGTCTTCGCGGCTCTGATCGACGCACGCCAGTTGCACGGTTTCGCCGACTTCGATGCTGCCCGAATCCGGTTGTTCCTTGCCCATCAGCATGCGGAACAAGGTCGATTTACCGGCACCGTTACCGCCGATTACGCCAACGATCGCGCCTTTAGGCATGGAGAACGACAGGTTGTCGATCAACACGCGATCGCCGTAGCCCTTGCTGACGTTCTTGAATTCGATGACCTTGTCGCCCAGGCGCGGACCGGCCGGGATGTAGATCTCGTTGGTTTCGCTGCGCTTCTGGAATTCCTGCGATTGCATTTCTTCGAAGCGTTGCAGACGTGCCTTGGATTTGGACTGGCGGGCCTTGGCGCCTTTGCGCACCCATTCCAGTTCTTCCTTCATGGCTTTTTCGTGAGCCGATTGCTGCTTGGATTCGGCGGCCAGACGATCGGACTTGGCTTCGAGCCAGCCCGAATAGTTGCCCTCGTACGGAATACCGGCGCCGCGGTCGAGTTCCAGAATCCAGCCGGCAACGTTGTCCAGGAAGTAACGGTCGTGCGTGATCGCGACCACAGTGCCCGGGAAGTCGTGCAGGAAGTGCTCCAGCCAGGCGACGGAATCGGCGTCCAGGTGGTTGGTCGGTTCGTCGAGCAGCAGCATGTCAGGGGCGGACAGCAGCAGGCGGCACAGGGCCACACGACGCTTTTCACCACCGGACAGGAATTCGACCTTGGCATCCCACGCCGGCAGGCGCAGCGCATCGGCGGCGACTTCCAGCTGGCGATCCAGGTTGTGACCGTCGCTGGCTTGCAGGATGGCTTCGAGCTTGGCCTGTTCTGCCGCCAGTTTGTCGAAGTCGGCATCTTCTTCAGCGTAAGCCGCGTAGACCTCGTCCAGGCGCGCCTGGGCGTTCTTGATCACGCTGACCGCTTCCTCGACCACTTCACGCACGGTCTTGGTCGGATCCAGGATCGGTTCCTGCGGCAGGTAGCCGATGTTCAGCTCCGGCATCGGACGGGCTTCGCCCTCGAACTCGGTGTCGACGCCGGCCATGATTTTCAGCAGCGTGGATTTACCCGAACCGTTGAGGCCGAGCACGCCGATCTTGGCGCCAGGGAAGAACGACAGAGAAATGTTTTTCAGGATTTCCCGCTTCGGCGGAACAACTTTGCCCAGCCGATGCATGGTGAAGACGTATTGAGCCATGGAGAACCTTGGGTCAGTGACAGATGAATGATTGGAGCGCAGGCGAGGCCTGGCCAGACTGTGCGCGTCGTCCGATTGATGGCTATCAATACGTGCACGCTGAAAAAGTCTGATTCTAGGAGCTGGAACGCTCCCGCGTAACCGGCAAAGCTACCTGAATGACGGAAGGCAGTCCAGCCGACAGGGGCTGGCACTTAGCCACAACTCAAGGCATGCTAGCCGCCCTTCGGGCGTCAGGCTTATAGTGCACGTCGCGCCAGTCCAGTCAAACCGCAGGATTCCAGTTTGCCTAATGCCACTCCGCCCGTTTCCGTGAGCGCTCCCAGTCCTGCGACCGGCTCGCCCCTGCGCGGAACCTTGAAAGGCGCACTGGCCACCCTCGTCCTGATGCTGCTCGCGCTGCTGTTCTGGCAGTTGCTGGATCAGCTTCGCGAAACCCAGAAACACCAGCGCCAATACACCATCGACTACACCGCCGACCTGGCCGCGCAAGTCAGCCTGAACATGGCGCTCAACGCGCAGATCGCCCTCAACTTGCTACCGATCGTCGAACAACCGCAAAGCGCCGATGAACAACAGGCGTTGCTGCGCAAACTGCAACAGTCATTACCCGAGCTGCGCAGCCTGGCGTTGCTCAGTCCTTCCGGCAAAATCCTCAGCGACAGCGCCACTGGCAGCCAGGACGCCGACTACCTGAGTGATCTGGTGCGGCGCAGTCACGCCCAGGCGCACTATTTCAGTAATGCCGATGACGGTTCCGTGGTGCATCTTCTATTGCATCAGGCCAGCGGCAGCACCAGAGGCTATTGGGCACTGCGCCTGGCACCGACCTTTTTCTCGGCCCTGACCAAACAAAACGAAGCCGGCATCCGCCCGCTGTGGCTGGTGGAGAACCGGGTCAATCGCCAGATCATCAGCCGCGATGACGCATTGCCCTCCAGCACGCCCGCCGTGCTGACGCCGGATGAACTGGCCAGCAGTGTGCTGACCGTTCCCCTGAGCAGCAGCGACTGGCAGCTGCGCGGATTGTTCGATCGGCAACGCGTGCTCGAAGACCTGCTGCCGGCCTTCATCGGCAAATGCCTGCTGGGCCTGGCGCTCTCTTTGCTGCCCTTCATTGCGCTGCTGAACATGCGTCGGCGTCAACGCCAGGTGCACGAGGGCCGTCGACGCTATCAGGACATTTTCGAAGGCACCGGTGTTGCCCTCTGTGTTCTCGACGTTTCCGGGCTCAAGGGCGTTTTCGACAAGACGCAGTTGCACAGCAACGAACAACTGCATGCCTGGCTCGAGGACCCGGAACAACGCCGGCAACTGCTTCGGGAATTGCGCATCACCGAGGTCAATCAGGTTGCCCTGCAACTGCTTAACGTCAATTCCTGCGATCAAGCCTGGAACCTGCTGATCGATGGCAATCCGCTGGATGGCACGGCCATCGGCAATCAAGTGCTTGAAGCGGTGTTCAACCAGCAAAGCCAGCTTGAGCTGGAAATCAAATTGCAGGGTGCCAATGAGCGCGATCAGCATTTGTGGCTGGTACTGCGCCTGCCGGCCGATCAGGACGACTATAAAGCGGTGATCCTGAGCATCACCGACATCACCAGCCGCAAGCTGATCGAGCTGTCGCTGCTGGAACGTGAAGGATTCTGGTCCGATGTGGTGCGCACGGTGCCGGATCATCTGTACGTGCAGGACGTGATCAGCCAGCGGATGATTTTCAGCAACCACCACCTGGGCCAGACCCTGGGTTACGACCGCACCGAACTGCATCAAATGGGTGAGTACTTCTGGGAAATCCTGCTGCACCCCGAAGACGCCGATTTCTACCACCGTTCGCGCCAGACCCAGCGTCAGGCCGGTTACAGCCAATTGATGCAGTGCCAGCTGCGCTTCCGTCATCGCGACGGCAAATGGCGGCGGTTCGAGATACGCGAACAGGCTTTGGCGCGGGACAAGCACAATCAAGTCACGCGCATCATTGGCGTCGCCAAGGACATCACCGATCAGATCGAAGCCAGCGAATCGTTGCGCGACAGCGAGCAGCGTTACCGGATGCTCGCCGAAAGCATCAGCGATGTGATTTTTTCCACCGACAGCAAGCTGTCGCTCAACTACGTCAGCCCCTCGGTGCAAGCCGTGCTGGGTTATGACGCAGACTGGATCTTCCAGAACGGCTGGCAATCGATCGTCGCCAACCCGCAACAACTGAGCGGCATTTTCGCCCTGATGGATCGGGTCAGCAAAGCGCTGGATAAACCCGAGCAACTGGCGCTGCTACGCAGCCAGGTGCAGACCCAACTGTTCCTGTTCGATTGCCTGCGGGCCGACGGTCGCAAGATTCCCATCGAGCTGCGGCTGGTGCTGGTCTGGGACGAACACGGCGGTTTCGAAGGCGTGCTCGGTGTCGGTCGCGACATCAGCCAGCAGCGCCGCGCCGAGAAAGACTTGCGCATGGCGGCGACGGTATTTGAACACTCGACCTCGGCGATTCTGATCACCGACCCGGCCGGTTACATCGTTCAGGCCAACGAAGCCTTCAGTCGTGTCAGCGGATACGCCGTGGAACAGGTGCTCGACCAGTTGCCGAGCATGCTGACCGTCGACGAGCAGCAGGAAGCGCACCTGCGCTACGTGCTCAAGCAACTTCATCAGAACAACACTTGGGAAGGTGAAGTCTGGCTCAAGCGCCGCAGCGGCGAACACTACCCGGCCTGGGTCGGTATCACGGCGGTCCTCGACGACGAAGGCGACCTGGCCAGCTATGTGTGCTTCTTCAGCGACATCAGCGAACGCAAGGCCAGTGAGCAGCGGATCCACCGCCTCGCCTACTACGACGCCCTGACGCACCTGCCCAACCGCACGCTGTTCCAGGATCGACTGCACACCGCGCTGCAATCGGCGGAACGGCAGAAGTCGTGGGTAGTGCTGATGTTCCTCGACCTCGACCGATTCAAACCGATCAACGACTCCCTCGGTCACGCTGCCGGCGACCGCATGCTCCAGGAAATGGCCACGCGCCTGCTCGGCTGCGTCGACGATGACGACACCGTGGCACGTATGGGCGGTGATGAGTTCACGTTGCTGCTGCAGCCGAAGGTCAACCGTGAAGTCGCCCTGAACCGGGCGATCCACGTGGCGGAACAGATCCTCGCCAGCCTGGTGAAACCCTTTGTGCTCGAAGGCCGCGAGTTCTTCGTCACGGCCAGTATCGGCATCGCCCTGAGCCCTCAGGACGGCAACGAACTCAGTCAGTTGATGAAGAACGCCGACACGGCGATGTACCACGCCAAGGAACGCGGCAAGAACAACTTCCAGTTTTATCAGGCAGACATGAACGCCAGCGCCCTTGAGCGTCTGGAGCTGGAAAGCGACTTGCGCCACGCCTTGGAACAGAACGAATTCTGTGCTGTATTACCAACCGCAGTTCAGCGGCGACGGTAAACGGCTGACCGGTGCCGAAGCCTTGCTGCGCTGGCGTCATCCGCGGCGCGGACTGGTGCCGCCGGGGGATTTCATTCCGGTGCTCGAAGAGCTCGGGCTGGTGGTGGATGTCGGCGACTGGGTAATCGGTGAAGCCTGCCGTCAGCTCAAGACCTGGCACCAGACCAAGGTCCGCGTGCCGAAGGTGTCGGTGAACATCTCGGCGCGGCAGTTCTCCGATGGCCAGTTGGGCACGCGGATTGCCAATATCCTCAAGGAAACCGGCCTGCCGCCGGCGTGCCTGGAGCTGGAACTGACCGAAAGTATCCTGATGCGCGAAGTCAGCGAGGCGATGCAGATTCTTGCCGGGTTGAAAAATCTTGGCCTGAGCATCGCCGTCGACGACTTTGGCACCGGCTATTCATCACTCAACTACCTCAAGCAATTCCCGATCGACGTGCTGAAAATCGACCGCACGTTCGTCGATGGCCTGCCGTCCGGCGAACAGGACGCGCAAATCGCCCGGGCGATCATCGCCATGGCCCACAGCCTGAACCTGGCGGTAATCGCCGAGGGCGTGGAAACCCACGAACAGCTCGACTTCCTGCGTGAGCATGGGTGCGATGAGGTTCAGGGGTATCTGTTCGGCCGGCCGATGCCGCCTGCCCGGTTTGAGGCGCAGTTCAGCAATGATGCGCTGTTCATGTTCGACTGATTCTTTCAGTGGGGCAGATGGCCCCTTCGCGAGCAGGCTCGCTCCCACAGGGAAATGCATTTCAAAATGTGGGAGCGAGCCTGCTCGCGAAGGGGTCGGCATGATCACCGCTGATCCCGTCATGAAGCCCACTTGTCTGCGACATGATGTCCTTTCATATGCCATCTAAAACCCGTTGGGTTAGAATGCCCCCCTTTTCTGCCCCCGATCCTTGAGGACCGCCATGTTCAGCCGTGATTTGACTATTGCCAAGTACGACGCCGATCTTTTTGCCGCCATGGAGCAAGAAGCTCAGCGCCAGGAAGAACACATCGAGCTGATCGCTTCGGAAAACTACACCAGCCCAGCGGTGATGGAGGCTCAAGGCTCGGTACTGACCAACAAGTACGCCGAAGGCTACCCGGGCAAGCGCTACTACGGTGGTTGCGAGTTCGTTGACGTCGTCGAGCAGCTTGCAATTGATCGAGCCAAAGAACTGTTCGGCGCCGATTACGCCAACGTTCAACCGCACGCCGGTTCGCAAGCCAACAGCGCCGTTTACCTGGCCCTGCTGTCGGCTGGCGACACTATCCTGGGCATGAGCCTGGCCCACGGTGGTCACCTGACCCACGGTGCCAGCGTTTCGTCCTCCGGCAAGCTGTACAACGCCATCCAGTACGGCATCGACGCCAACGGCTTGATCGACTACGACGAAGTCGAGCGTCTGGCCGTTGAGCACAAGCCGAAAATGATCGTGGCCGGTTTCTCTGCCTACTCGCAGATTCTGGACTTCCCACGCTTCCGCGAAATCGCTGACAAAGTCGGCGCTTATCTCTTTGTTGATATGGCTCACGTTGCGGGGCTGGTCGCCGCTGGCGTCTATCCGAACCCGGTGCCTTTCGCTGACGTCGTGACCACTACCACGCACAAGACCCTGCGCGGTCCACGTGGCGGCCTGATCCTGGCTCGCGCCAACGCCGACATCGAGAAGAAGCTGAACTCCGCAGTATTCCCGGGCGCCCAAGGCGGCCCGCTGGAGCACGTGATCGCCGCTAAAGCGATCTGCTTCAAGGAAGCGCTGCAGCCTGAGTTCAAGACCTACCAGCAACAAGTGGTGAAAAACGCCAAGGCCATGGCCGGCGTATTCATCGAGCGCGGTTTCGACGTGGTTTCCGGTGGTACCGAGAACCACCTGTTCCTGCTGTCGCTGATCAAACAGGAAATCTCCGGTAAAGACGCCGACGCCGCCCTGGGCAAAGCGTTCATCACCGTGAACAAAAACTCCGTTCCAAACGACCCACGCTCCCCGTTCGTCACCTCCGGCCTGCGCTTCGGCACCCCGGCTGTGACCACTCGCGGCTTCAAGGAAGCAGAGTGCAAGGAACTGGCCGGCTGGATCTGCGACATCCTGGCTGACCTGAACAACGAAGCGGTGATCGACGCCGTTCGTGAGAAGGTCAAGGCCATCTGCAAGAAGCTGCCGGTATACGGCGCTTAATTGCACCGCTAGATCTGCAGTATGAAAACCGGCCAGAGATGGCCGGTTTTTTATTGCTCAGAATTTAACTGGCGACACTTCCAAATAGCAACATCACAACGTACATCTCACCCGCGACATCCGCAAAATTCCCTATACAACCTTACCAACTTAAACTCTTGCAACACACACAAAGCCCAACACTAATAAAAACCGCTTAGTCTAAAACCCGACTCAACAAACAACATCTAAGGTTCGGGTTACACCATGACTAACAGCATTGAAAAATCTTTCACCGCGACACTAAGAATGCTCGACCACAAAGTAGGGGTTCTTGAACAACTCCATGGCAAGCCGGCGCTGGCCACCATCACCCTCTTCAGCGGTGGCTTCTTTACCGGGAGCCCGCAAACACGGGATCACTCCCACCTGCTCGGCCTACGACCCAACGAGCAAATCGGAAAGGTGATTCCATTAAAACTGCATTTCCGACATACCCCTGACGGCTACATCCTCACAATAAAAAACAAGGGTGACTATTACAATCAGGTCATTAGCAAGAACGGACTGGATACTTTTGAAGCCATGGATTCAGACACCGACGACCCGATAACCTTTACCCTTATTGATCATCAAGGCGCTGCTATTACGCTGGACAACTTACAGGCCGCTCACTCACCGATCTCTCTCAGAATAAAAGACAAACATTACTTGGGCGGCGTCAAGATCAAAGGCTCGCCGTATATTTATCTTGGCAAAGCCGAAGAACGCTCAAAGATAACGTTCATCCTGAGCATTCTTGAAAGGAAAGTACCTCACACCAAAAATTGACACGCCACACTCTGAAAAAAAAATCGGCATTCAGTGCCGATTTTTTTGGACAAGCGCTCAAGACCGGGACATTCAGCCCAACTGGTAAGACCGGTCATGCCAATTTCAAAATTTCCCCTTGCGATCACCCAAAACCTGCGCCTAGACTGCGCCTGCACTGGACATACCGGTAAGACCACAATAATTAAGTCCTGAATCTGCTGCGCTCAAGCATCAGGCCGCCAGGACACCGACCAGGATTCCTCCCATGCTCAGATGGTGCTCGCGTTCAATCTTCCTTCAAGTGGTTCTCGGACTGGTGCTCGGCATCGTCTGCGGGCTGACCCTTCCTGAATACTCGGCCCAGCTCAAACCGCTCGGCGACGGTTTCATCAAACTGATCAAGATGCTCATCGGCCTGATCGTGTTTTGTGTGGTGGTCAGCGGCATCAGCGGTGCCGGCGACCTGAAGAAGGTCGGACGCATCGGCCTGAAATCAGTGATTTACTTCGAAGTGTTGACCACCATCGCCTTGGTGATCGGCCTGGTGTTCGCCTTCAGCACCGGCATCGGCAGCGGCGCGAATATTCATCTGGAGCAGCTCTCCGCCGCCGACATGGGCGACATCGCCCAACGCGGCCAGCACATGCACACCACCACGCAATTCCTGATGGACCTGATCCCGACCTCGGTGATTGGCGCCTTCGCCGACAACAACATCCTGCAAGTGCTGCTGTTTTCAGTACTGTTCGGCAGCGCGTTGAACCTGGTGGGCGAAGCGGCCTCGGGCATCTCCCGGTTGATCAATGAGCTGAGCCACGTGATCTTTCGGATCATGGGCATGATCGTGCGCCTGGCGCCGATTGGCGTGTTCGGCGCCATCGCCTTCACCACCAGCAAATATGGCCTGGATTCGCTGCAGCATCTGGGCAGCCTGGTCGGCCTGTTTTACCTGACCTGCGCCGCTTTTGTGTCGCTGATCCTCGGTCTGGTGATGCGCCTGTCCGGCCTGCGCATGTGGCCGTTGCTCAAGTACCTGCGTGAAGAACTGCTGATCGTCATGGGCACCGCTTCGTCTGACGCGGTGCTGCCGCAAATCATGCGCAAACTTGAGCATCTGGGCATCGGCAGCTCGACGGTCGGGCTGGTGATCCCCACCGGTTACTCGTTCAACCTCGACGGTTTCTCGATCTACCTGACCCTCGCCATCGTGTTCATCGCCAACGCCACCGGCACGCCGCTGGCCATGACCGACCTGCTGACCATTTTGCTGGTGTCGCTGATCACCTCCAAAGGCGCCCACGGGATTCCCGGCTCGGCGCTGGTGATCCTCGCGGCCACGCTGACGGCGATCCCGGCGATTCCGGTGGTTGGCCTGGTGTTGGTGCTCGCGGTGGACTGGTTCATGGGCATCGGCCGCGCGCTGACCAACCTGATCGGCAACTGCGTCGCCACCGTGGCCATCGCCCGTTGGGAGAAAGACATCGATATCCAGCGCGCGAACAAGGTGCTTTCCGGTCAGGTGGGTTATACCTTCCAGCCGAGAAAACCGGTCGCGCCGGCGCATCAGCAGGAATTTTGAATCAAGTGGGAGCCTGCCAGACGGCGGGTTCCCCTGCCTTTATCCATGGAGCAACCCGTGATTACCACTTCAACGGTCGTCAATTCAGTTGTAGAAAAACTTCGGGCCGCATTGGCCCGTGGTCAGTGGCGCTCCGGCGAGATGTTGCCGGGGCAGCGTGAACTGGCCGAACAACTGGGCATCAGCCGCCCGAGCCTGCGCGAAGCCGTGATCGTGCTGGAAACCCTCGGCCTGGTGCGTTCAATGCCGGGCAAAGGCGTGGTGGTGCTGGACGCCCACCTCAGCGACAGCCAAAGCCACGACAGCGCGGTGGCCGGCGCGAGCCTGGAAGATGTGCTGCAGCTGCGCTACACCCTTGAGCCGTTCATTGTCGGCCTGGTGGCGCAGTCGATCAGCAGCAAGGAAGTCGGGCAACTGCGCCTGACCCTGATGGACATGCGCGAAGCACTGGAAGCCAACGACGCCGAGGCCGGGGTCAACGCCTACATCGCCTTCCACGAAGAATTGTTCACGCTGACGTCCAATCCCATTTTCCAGAGCGTGGTGCAGCAGACCAGTAATGCACTCAAGCAAAGTGCTGAAGTGCTGCGCAACTCGCCGGAACATCTGGCCGAGCGCCTGGAAGAAAACGAAGCCGTGGTGCGCGCAATCCGTAGCAAGAACAGCGCACAGGCCAGTGCCGAAATGCGCCGCCACATCCTTCGCGAAGGACGGCGAATGGGCATCGAATTGAACATCCCGGACGACAACCTCGGCAGTTGAAACCTTTGGAACCGGAGACCGGCCATGAACAGCTTCGCTTCACCGCAGATGCTTGTTGCCCTGCCCTTTCCCGACCGGGAGGAGGATCTGTATTCACGGGTTTTCGACGCCATTCTCGAACAGCGCATTGATGCGGGCAGTCGTTTTACCGAAGACAGCCTGGCGCAGATGTTCAACGCTAGACGCGGTGATATCCGGAGTGTGCTGACGCGATTGGCTCATCAGCAGATCATCGTACTTCGGGCGAATCATCGGCCGCGTGTGGCTGCGCTGGATGTCGAACAGGTCCGGCAAACGTTGCATGCACGGCGGCTGGCCGAGGTCACGTTGGTGCGGTTGGCTTGTCAGCACCCGTGCCCGCACGCGTTGAAACGTCTGGGAGCGTTGATCGACAGCGAGCGCGAAAGTGCCCGGCGCGATTCAGCGATTCGGTTGTCGGGGGAGTTTCATCTACAACTGGCGAAAATGGCTGGGAATGCTCCATTGGCGCATTTTCTGGACAGCCTGGTGCCACTGACGGCGCTGGCCGTTGCGCAGTTTGATGGATGGCTGGAGGGTTATTGCGATTGGCAGGTTCATCAACGGATTTTGGCGGCGGTGGAGCATCGGGATGAGGGAATGGCGGTCGCGTTGCTGAATCAGCATCTGGATCATTTGGAAGAGGTGTTGCTGAATTCCGGGCCGACACTCCGCCAGAATCGGGTTGCCGGTTAGGCCGCCTTCGCGAGCAAGCCCGCTCCCACATTTGGAATGCATTCCCCTGTGGGAGCGGGCTTGCTCGCGAAGAGGCCCTTTCAGTCACCGAAAATATCAGGGCTGCGCCGCCACCCGCGCAAACCCCTCACGAATCTTCTCTTCCGGCAAATCATCGGCAATAAACACGATCACACTTTCCCGCGCCTCGCCCTCCGCCCATTCCGTGTCCCAGTCGAATCCGTACAACTTCAGGACACCCTGGAACACCATGCGTCGCGGCTCGCCGGCAATGTTCAACACGCCTTTGTAGCGCAGCAACTGCTTGCCATGGTCTTCCAGCAGTTCGTTCATGAACTCGCTGAGCTTGTCGATATCCAGCGGCTGGTCGGTACGCAGCACCAGGCTGGAGATACGGTCAATAGACGGCGCTTTGCTGACCGGACGCAAACTCACGCCACCGCCAAGATCCGCATTCAGGTTAAAACCGCGCACGTCGAGCAATTCGGCCAGGTCGATATTGCCGTGATCGACCACGCGGATCGGTGCACGCCGGTTGATGCGCGTCAGGCGCTCACTCAATGCGGTAAACGTCGGCTCGTCCACCAGATCACGCTTGCTCACCAGCAAGCGGTCGGCGAAACCGATTTGCGCCTGGGCGATGGTTTGGGTCAGGTGAGTCTCGGCGTGCGCGGCGTCCACCAGAGTGATAATGCCGTCGAGGATGTAGCGCTCGCGCAGTTCTTCGTCGATGAAAAAGGTTTGCGCCACCGGTGCTGGATCGGCCAGGCCGGTGCATTCGATCACCAGACGATCAAAGGCGATGTCGCCGCTGTCCAGGCGTTCGAGCAACAGGTACAGCGCTTTGGTCAGGTCGGTGTGGATGGTGCAGCAGACGCAGCCGTTGGACAGCGTCATGACTTGTACCGGCTCGTCGCCCAACAGTTGGGTGTCGATACCGGCATCGCTGAATTCGTTTTCGATCACGGCGATTTTCAGCCCGTGCTCGGCTTTGAGCAGGTGGCGCAACAGCGTGGTCTTGCCGGCGCCGAGGAAGCCGCTGAGGATTGTTACCGGGATGGGAGAGGACAAACTGGATCTCCTGACTCACAAAATTAAAGTATCAACACAAAACAACTGTGGGAGCGAGCCTGCTCGCGAAAGCGGTGTGTCAGTCAACATAAGTGTCAAATGACAGATTGCCTTCGCGAGCAGGCTCGCTCCCACAGGTTTTACTTCACAGCATGACCTGACTCAGCAGATCAACAGCACTTCGGCCCACCCTTGCCACCGTAACGAGCTTCCTGGCGTTCGCGGAAGAACATTTCGTAGCTCATCACCGGTTTGTCCGGGTGTTTGGTTTGCATATGCTCGACGTAGTTGTCGTAGTCGGGCATGCCGACCATCAGGCGCGCGGCCTGACCGAGGTATTTACCGAGGCGACTCAGGTCATTGAACATGTTTGCAATCCTCGATTACGCGTCCGGCAGGGCCTGGAATGGCGCTTCTTTATCCGTACGCTCTTTCGTACCCCAGGCGGCGATGCCGACCTTGAGTGCGTAGAACAGAATACTGAAGACCACGAACAGGAACAGCGCCGTCAGCGTTGCGTTGGTGTAGGCGTTGAAGATCACGTGCTGCATCTGCGTGATGTCCTTGGCCGGGGCGAGGAGCTGACCATTGGCCAGCGCATCGCTGTATTTCTTCGCCAGCGACAGGAAGCCGATCGCCGGGTTGGCGTCGAACAGCTTGATGAAGCCTGCGGTTACGGTGCAGATCAGCAGCCAGACCGCCGGCAGCATGGTCACCCAAATGTAGCGTTGGCGCTTCATTTTGATCAGCACCACCGTTGCCAACATCAGCGCTATACCGGCGAGCATCTGGTTGGAGATGCCGAACAGCGGCCACAAGGTGTTGATGCCGCCCAACGGGTCGATCACGCCCTGATACAGCAACCAGCCCCACATCGCCACGCAACCGCCGGTGGCGATCAGGTTGGCGGTCCAGGATTCGGTACGTTTCAGCGCCGGCACGAAGGAGCCGAGCAAATCCTGAAGCATGAAACGACCGGCACGGGTGCCGGCGTCGACTGCGGTCAGGATGAACAGCGCTTCGAACAGGATCGCGAAGTGGTACCAGAACGCCATGGTGTTTTCACCCGGCAGGACACTGTGCAGGATCTGCGCGATACCGACCGCCAGGGTCGGCGCACCGCCGGCACGGGCCAGGATGGTGGTTTCGCCGATGTCATGGGCCACCGCTTGCAGGGCTTCCGGGGTAATCGCAAAACCCCAGCTGCTGACGGTTTGCGCGACCGCTACGATGTCACCACCGACTACAGCAGCCGGGCTGTTCATGGCGAAGTACACGCCCGGCTCGATCACCGAGGCGGCAACCATGGCCATGATGGCAACGAAGGATTCCATCAACATCGCGCCGTAACCGATGTAACGGGAATTGACTTCGTTATCCAGCAGCTTCGGCGTGGTGCCGGAAGAGATCAGCGCGTGGAAACCCGAGACCGCGCCGCAAGCGATGGTGATGAACAGGAACGGGAACAGACCGCCCTTCCACACCGGGCCAGTGCCGTCGATGAACTGGGTCAGGGCCGGCATTTTCAGCTCGGGCATGGTCACCAGAATACCGATCGCCAAAGCGACGATGGTGCCGATTTTCAAGAACGTCGACAGGTAGTCACGGGGGGCCAGGATCAGCCACACCGGCAATACCGCCGCGACAAAACCGTAGCCGATCAGCATCCAGGTAATCTGGATCCCGGTGAAGCTGAACGCCTTGGCCCAGACCGGATCCGCCGCAATCTGCCCACCGAGCCAGATCGAACCGAGCAGCAACGCCACGCCGACCACGGAGATTTCGCCAATGCGACCCGGACGGATGTAGCGCATGTAAATGCCCATGAACATCGCGATCGGGATGGTCGCCATCACCGTGAAAATGCCCCAAGGGCTCTCGGCCAGGGCTTTCACCACGATCAGCGCCAGCACCGCGAGGATGATGATCATGATCAGGAAGCAGCCAAACAGCGCGATGGTGCCGGGGATGCGGCCCATTTCTTCACGGACCATGTCGCCCAGGGAGCGGCCATTGCGGCGGGTCGACATGAACAACACCATGAAGTCCTGAACCGCGCCGGCCAGCACCACACCAGCGATCAGCCACAATGTGCCGGGCAGATACCCCATCTGCGCCGCCAACACCGGCCCGACCAGCGGCCCCGCGCCAGCGATGGCCGCGAAGTGGTGCCCGAAGAGGATGTGTTTGTTGGTCGGAACGTAGTCCAGACCGTCATTATTGAGTACGGCGGGGGTGGCCCGTCGCGGGTCGAGTTGCATCACATTGTTCGCGATGAACAGACTGTAGTATCGATACGCAACCAGATAGATGGCCACGGCAGCGACCACAATCCATAAGGCGTTGATCGCCTCACCTCGGCGCAATGCCACTACACCCAGGGCGCACGCACCGACGATTGCCAGCAGCAGCCAGGGTAAATGGCGTAGCAGGCTATTATTATTTTTCATTTTATGATTCCAGCCAGAGTGGACAAGAAAGACAGCCACCCCGAGTTTAGCTCTCCTGACGGCAAAGGCCATACCCCGACATTGGTCTAGACGCCTGCCTGCGCCGGCAGGCTTCAATAATGCCGGTCTATAGTCAGCGTACCTTTCCGAGGATTACGCCATGAGCGAACAAGCAGCCGACCGCCGCCGCTTCAAACGTATCGCGTTCGATGCCCAAACCGAACTGCGCCAGGACGAATACATCTGGCAGGTGAAGTTGATTGATCTGTCGCTCAAGGGGCTGTTGGTCGAGAAGCCCGAGCCGTGGCTGGGCAATCGGGAGCATCACTTTTGCGTTGATGTTCATCTGACGCCTGAAGTCGCGATCAAGATGGATGTTCTATTGACCCACGATGACCATGGCCAACTCGGCTTCGTCTGCAAGCACATCAGCCTGGAATCGATCGAGCGCCTGCGGCGGTTGATCGAACTCAACCTGGGGGATCCGCAGGAGCTGGAACGCGAGCTGGGCGCCCTGATCGAAGTCTGAAGGTTTGCCGCAATTCCAATGTGGGAGCGAGCCTGCTCGCGAATGCGGCGTGACATTCAACATTTAAGTCGACAGGCATACCGCTATCGCGAGCAGGCTCGCTCCCACAGGGATTGGTTCGTTATTCGAACAAGGCGTCGAGGGCCTGCTCCAGACGGGTGACGGCAATAATCTGCAACCCCGGCGGCGCCTCTTTCGGTGCATTGCCCTTGGGCACGATGGCGCGCTTGAAGCCGTGCTTGGCGGCTTCTTTCAGGCGTTCCTGACCGCTTGGCACCGGGCGCACTTCGCCGGACAGGCCAACTTCGCCAAACACCAACAGATCATGGGGCAATGGCCGGTTGCGCAAACTGGACATGACGGCGGCCATCAATGCCAGGTCAGACGCGGTCTCCAACACCTTCACACCACCGACCACGTTGAGAAACACGTCCTGATCGTGGGTGGGAATGCCGCCGTGCCGGTGCAGGACCGCCAGCAACATCGCCAGGCGATTCTGATCCAGCCCCAGCGTGACCCGGCGCGGGTTAGCCAAATGGCTGTCATCCACCAGGGCCTGGACTTCCACCAGCATGGGCCGCGTCCCTTCCCACGTCGCCATGACCACACTGCCCGGGACTTCCTCCTGAGCGCGGGTGAGAAAAATCGCCGACGGGTTAGAGACTTCTTTCAGTCCCTTGTCCGTCATGCCAAACACGCCCAATTCGTTGACTGCGCCAAAACGGTTTTTCACCGCACGCAGCAAACGCAAACGTCCATCGGATTCGCCTTCGAAATACAGCACGGTATCGACCATGTGCTCCAGCACACGGGGACCGGCGAGCGCGCCTTCCTTGGTCACGTGACCGACGAGGAAAATCGCGGTGCCACTCTGCTTGGCATAACGCACTAGCAAGGCCGCACTCTCGCGCACCTGAGAGACGCCGCCCGGGGCCGATTGCAATTGTTCGGTGAAGATCGTCTGGATCGAGTCGATCACCATGACCTTGGGCTTTTCCACCCGGGCCGTGGCGATAATGGTTTCGATGCAGGTTTCGGTCATCACCCGCAATTGGTCCTGCGGCAAGCCCAAGCGGCGGGCGCGCATGGCTACTTGTTGCTGCGACTCTTCGCCGGTGACGTACAGCGCCGGCATGCTCTTGGCGAGGTTGCACAAGGTTTGCAACAGAATGGTCGATTTACCGATGCCCGGGTCGCCGCCGATCAGCACCACCGAACCGTCGACCAGGCCACCGCCCAGCACCCGATCGAGTTCGCTGGAGGCCGTGGAAAAACGCGGGATTTCTTCGACACTGACTTCGGCCAGGGTCTTGATCTGGGCCTGTTGGCCGGTCCATCCGGTGCGACCGCTGGGGGCGGCGGCGCCACCGCTTTCACCCATGGTTTCGGTCAGCGTGTTCCAGGCCCCGCACTCGCCGCACTGGCCGGCCCACTTGGGGAAGGTTGAGCCACACTCGGTGCAGCCGTACATGCGCTTGGCCTTGGCCATCTGAACTCCCGGCAAAAACCGCGATGATAGCTCAGCTGACGTCAATCAGCGCGGCGCGGCGGTACGGATTTCACCGTTGGCCAGACGCGCGGCGCTGTTGCCCAACGGATCCTCGGCGTCCAGGTCCGCGCCTTTGGCCTTGAGTGCGTCAAGCAGTTCGGCACGCTTGAACAATCCGGCGTACATCGCAGCCGTTTGCCCCGCGCCGTTGCGTTGGTCGGGGCTGCAATTGGCTAACAGCAAGGTCCGGGCAATCTGCACTTCCCCTTTGAAAATCGCCCCCATCAATGCCGTGTTGCCTCGCTGGTCCTGAGCACAGGCATCCGCGCCGGCGGCGAGCAACCGGTCCACTGCAGCGGTCTGGCCGTGATAGGCCGCCAGGATCAGCGCGGTGTAGCCCTTATTGTCGCGGGTGCCGAGTGAGTAGCCAGCCTCAATGAACGTGTCGAGCATGGGCACATCGCCACGGCGGGCGGCGTCGAAGTAGTAATCCTGCAGTTGAGCAGACAGCGCCGCCGAGTCGTCGCGGGTGGTGGAAAAGGCACTGGTCGTGAGCAACGCCAGCCACACAAACAGATAAATACGCATCGCAAACTCCTTGGCTGGACGGGACCTCAACGGAGGTCCCGCATTTCAGGCAAACGCGGTCAGTCGACCAGGTTGGCCGCCAGCGCCTTGACCCGGCTCAGGTCACCCTTGGCCACCTTGGTCACGCCTGTCCCGTACTCCGGGTCGGCCTTGTACAGGAACGACAGAATGATGTGCTTGCTCTCGTCATCGGTTGTCGCGAGCGAACCGCCAAAACTCTCGATCAGGTCGTTTCGCTCTTTTTTACTGAAGGAGCGATACAGATCACCGGCCTGCTTGAAGTTTTGCTCGCGCTGGATTTTCGCCTGCTGGGTGCTGCCCGTCAGCGCCGATTGGCTGTAACGCGCACTCTGTGGTTCCTCGCGAGGCATCAGACGGCTCGGCTGATAGTTCACGCCTGTGGTGCTGTGGCCAATGTTCATCGCGCCGTCCTGATTACCGTTGTTCACGGCAACTTTTGGCGCATTGATCGGCAATTGCTGTGCGTTGGCACCCAGGCGATAGAGTTGAGTATCGGCATAGGAGAACACTCGCCCTTGCAATAGGCGATCTTCCGAAGGCTCGATACCGGGAACCAGATTGGCCGGAGCCATCGCCACTTGTTCGGTTTCCTGGAAGACATTCGAAGGATTACGATCCAGGATCATTTGTCCAACTTTTCGTTCAGGAACTCCAGGCCAGATCTTCGTCGCATCCAATGGATCGAAATCAAATTTGTACAAGTCTTGAGATTTTACAACCTGGACGTACAAGTCCCATTTCGGGAAGTCACCCTTGTTAATATGAGCGACCAAATCATTGGTCATGTGGCTGTAATCTTTTCCTTGAACTTTTGATACCGACTCGGGATCGAGATTATTAATCCCCTGCAAACTTTTCCAGTGAAACTTCACATAATGTACATCGCCTTTGGCGTTAACTAACTTGTAGGCGTGTACACCGTTTCCGTCCATTTCCCGATAACTGGCTGGCGTGCCAGCATTGGAATACAACTCGGTCAGGGTGCGAGTGGCTTCAGGGACATGGGAGAAGAAATCAAATCGCCGCGAATCATCGTCGAGGTTGGTGCGCGGGTCTGGTTTAAACGCGTGAACCATGTCTGGAAACTTGATCGCATCACGGATGAAAAAGGTCGGGAAATTGTTTCCCACCAGGTCCCAGTTGCCGTCGGCGGTGTAGAACTTGGTGGCGAAACCACGAGGATCGCGCAGGGTTTCCGGCGAATGGTTGCCATGAACGACGGCGGAGAAACGCACGAACACCGGTGTGCTCTGACCGTCAGCAAACACTTTCGCCTTGGTCAGGTCGCTCAGGTCATTGGTCACGGTGAAAGTGCCGTGGGCGCCAGTGCCACGAGCATGCACCACACGTTCAGGAATGCGCTCCCGGTCAAAGCGCTGCAGCTTCTGGATCAGTTGCACGTCCTGCAACAGCACCGGGCCTGTAGCACCGGCCGTTTGTGAGTTCTGGTTATCGCCCACGGCAGCACCGTTATCACGGGTCAGGTTGGCAGCATGGACGGAGAAGGACAGCAGGCTGGCGGTTAAAACGCCGAGCGTACGCCAATGGGCAAAGGCCCCAAGGCCAAGGGTAGAAGTCATATCAGGTTCCTCTGTTTTCAAGGCGCACTCCCAGTGCGCTGAACCGAGGCTAGAGGCCGAACCGGCAAAACTTAAATAGAAAAAACGCAACATGATGATTTGGATATTTATGTCGCTAATCAGTCGGTTAGCGCGTATTTCGCGCGCGATTGCTGGCACTTTGCAAACTAATTGCCGGCAGACAGGTCGATAGTCACGAGCATTGTAATGAGGTGTTTCAAGCAGGAGCTGTTTTGCTGAATTACACTGCCTCCACCAACCTCATCTGTAACAAGGAAATAACCTATGGGCGTGATAAGTGAGTTCAAGGCCTTCGCGGTCAAAGGTAATGTGATCGACATGGCCGTCGGTATTATCATCGGCGCCGCCTTCGGCAAGATCGTGACGTCGTTTGTCGGCGACGTGGTCATGCCGCCCATTGGCTTGCTGATCGGCGGGGTGGACTTCAGTGACCTGGCCATTACGCTCAAGGCTGCCGAAGGCAATGCCCCGGCCGTGGTGCTGGCCTACGGCAAATTCATCCAGAGCATGATTGACTTCGTCATTGTCGCGTTCGCGATTTTCATGGGGATCAAGGCGATCAACCAACTGAAGCGCGAAGAGGCTGCGGCCCCGACGCTGCCGCCGGTTCCGACCAAGGAAGAAGAGTTGTTGAGCGAGATCCGCGATCTGCTCAAGGCCCAGAACGATCGGCCCTGAAGGCTGGTTGAACACAGAAACGGCGCCCTTGAGGCGCCGTTTTTTTACCAGAAGTTTTCCACAGCCACCTGGCCTGGACGGCGGCTGAGGCTCAGGTGCATGTCGCGCTGCTTGAGCAGTTTGCGCGTGTCATCGATCATCTGCGGGTTACCGCAGAGCATGACCCGCGAATGCTCGGGTGTCAGCGCCACGCCCGCTGCACGCTCCAGTTCGCCATTTTCGATCAGCGTGGTGATTCTTCCATTCAGCGCACCAGGATGTTGTTCGCGAGTAACGGTGGCGATGAACTGCAATTTGTGGGCGTTTTCGGCCAGATAATCGCGCCCTGCCAACCCCGCAATCAGCGCCTGATACGCCAGTTCCCGGGCTTCGCGCACACTGTAGACGAGGATGATGCGTTCGAATTTCTCCCACACTTCGAAGTCCTGCAGGATCGACAGGAACGGGGCAACGCCGGTGCCTGTGGATAACAACCAGAGGTCACGCCCATCGACGAAGCGGTCCGGGGTCAAATAACCAAAGGCTTGGCGGTCGACCAGCAAGGTATCACCGACCTCCAGTCGACTCAGCTCGCTGGTGAACTCACCGCCCGGCACCACGATAGAGAAGAACTCGAGAAATTCGTCATGGGGTGACGACACCATTGAATAGGCACGCCAGACCGTACTGCCATCGGTTTTGGTGACCCCTAGCCGGGCGAACTGACCGGCCCTGAAGCGAAAGCCCGGATCTCTTGTGGCTCGCAGCGTAAACAGGTTTGGGGTCAACGGCTGGACGTCGAGCAAGGTCTGGCGAGTGTATTTTTCGGCACTGGCGGTCATGGCACGCTCCATTGAACTGATATCACCAGTGTCGCGCAAACCAGGCGATGTAAACACCCGTGATCTGTAGTGTCTTTGGAAATGAGATCCAATGCTAGTTTGGTATTAGTTGTACAGTTACTTTTGTATTGTCGATCACCCGAATCAAAGTTGTACAACAACGTAATAAGTAGAATGACATACGCCATATGAAGTAATTTTGTGAACCTGAAAAGCTAAGAACCAGATATGCACTTTAGATAATTTTCAAGAGCAAAAAAATTGCAGCGTATTTGTAGGATTACTCCTACACTCGGGGCGTGCTGGATCTCGGATCCAATTTGCACCCCCAAGATATCCGCATGGAGCTACTGCAATGAATATGTGGAAGGAGTCACAGTTAAGACAGATATTTGAAACCAAGGAGATTAAGCCCGCCTATGAGATTTCACTCTTGCTGGCCCAAAGACTCGGCTTCAATTTCTGTGCTTTTTCAATTACATCTCCCGCGTTTATGCCTCATCACGACAACGTAAGTTTTAACAACTACCCAGTCGATTGG
Source organism: Pseudomonas oplopanacis (assembly GCF_057128725.1). NCBI lineage: Bacteria > Pseudomonadati > Pseudomonadota > Gammaproteobacteria > Pseudomonadales > Pseudomonadaceae > Pseudomonas > Pseudomonas oplopanacis. The sequence continues at coordinate 115,890 of NZ_JBSKHV010000012.1, forward strand.
AATTCGACATATGAACATGACCATTTCGGCGACATAGACCCAATACTGGCTCATTGTAATCAATCAGAAATGCCGATTCTTTGGGAAGATAAGGTCTTCTCAAAGGCCCCGCAGCTGAGACAGGCGCAAAAAAAACAAGGCTTGCAGTTTGGTTGGTCACAATCGATTCATGACGGCAGTGGTCTGCGCAGCATGTTTAGCCTGGCCAGAAGCAACAACCCGATCACTGCCGATGAATGGTATGGACATCTGGGCTACGCCATTCTAATCAACCGCCATTTGAATGGGCTCGTGGCTAAAAAACTGAATCATCGCCTGCCGTCTGCCTGCACACCCCAATTGTCGACACGTGAAATCGAAATCCTGAAATTGTCGGCCGACGGCAAAACCGCCTACGAATGCTCAAGAATCCTCAGCATCAGTGAACGCACCATCAATTTTCATGTGCACAGCGCAATCCAGAAATTTGGTGTGAACAACAAAATCGCTGCAGTAATAAAGGCTGTGAGGGTTGGCGTTATCTGAATCCATTCAGTACGAAGAAAACCCACGGGTAATCAAGCCGAAAAAAACGTACCATTTGCGGCCCCCTGAGTGATGTCGTCTATAACTTCACGACGCAGTGCACTCGGCCGGTCCCGTCCGCTACAACGCCTCCGGCCGCGGGACACCACACCCGTTGACTACCCAGAGCCCCGCCTCATGCCCCTGCTCGAAACACCCTTCGCCCAACTCGACCTGATCCGCCAGCCAGAACAGCAGAACGAACCGCTGCAAGCGTTCGATGCCGCCGACGAATACCTGCTCAACCACTTGGCCGAACAACAGCCCTCGGCCGAGACTCGGGTACTGGTGTTGAACGACAGTTTTGGTGCGTTGGCCGCCAGCCTCGCGGGCAAGGTCCGGGTGATCAGCAGTGGCGACTCGTTCCTGGCCTTTCAGGGACTGGAAAAAAATCTGATTCGTAACGGCCAGGCGTTTGACGCCGTGCCGAGCGTGCCGGCCAGCGAAGCGTTCAGTGGTCCGTTCGACCGGGTGTTGATCCGCGTGCCGAAAACCCTGGCGTTGCTGGAAGAACAACTGATTCGCCTGCAGGGCCAACTGGCGCCGGGCGCGCAGGTGATTGCGACGGCGATGATCAAGCACCTGCCACGTGCTGCCGGTGATCTGCTGGAACGCTATATCGGCCCGGTACAAGCTTCCCTGGCGGTGAAAAAGGCCCGGCTATTGATCGCCACACCAGAAGCAAAAGCCCCGGTCGTGTCCCCCTACCCTTCGCGCTATCAGCTGGATGAACCAGCCATTGAACTGCTGAACCACGCCAACGTGTTCTGCCGCGAAGGACTGGACATCGGCACCCGGGCCTTTCTGCCGCACCTGCCAAAGAACCTCGGTACTGCGCGAGTGGCCGACCTCGGTTGCGGTAACGGTGTGTTGGCCATCGCCAGTGCGCTGCAAAACCCCGAGGCGCAGTACACGCTGGTGGACGAGTCGTTCATGGCAGTGCAATCAGCCGCCGAAAACTGGCGCGCTGCGCTGGGTGACAGAGCGGTGATTGTGCGGGCCGGCGACGGTCTGGCCGGGCAGGAAGCTCAATCCCTGGACGTGGTGTTGTGCAATCCACCGTTCCATCAACAACAAGTCGTCGGCGACTTTCTCGCCTGGCGCATGTTCCAGCAGGCCCGGGAAGCGCTGGTGGTGGGTGGCGCGCTGTATATCGTTGGCAACCGTCACCTGGGTTACCACAGCAAGCTCGCCCGGCTGTTCCGCGGCGTCGAACAAGTGGCCGCCACGCCAAAATTCGTAATTCTCAAAGCCCGCAAATAAACCGGGGCAAAAAAAACCCTCCGCGCGGGAGGGTTGTGAATCCGTGCCTCCAAGGCAACGGGATGAGATCTTCAGTGTGTGGTCAGGCCTGCCGCATTCATGAACATGCGCATCAGGCTGGCCACGATAAACAGGGCGCCGACGCTACCGGCCCAGATCAGGGCCAGCCATCCAAGCCGCTGCAACAGCGGTTTTTTTTCGGCTTCTTCAATGTCGTGCAGGGAATGTTTACCGGTCATTGCATCAATCCTCAGGTAGATCGATGGCGCCTGTCAGGACGCCATCGCAAGCACGCTCGCTCCCACAGTGTCAGTGATAACCGTCTTCGTGGGTGACCTTGCCGCGGAACACGTAGTAGCTCCAGAAGGTGTAGCCCAGGATGAACGGGATGATGAATAACGTGCCCACCAGCATGAAGCCCTGGCTTTGCGGAGGTGCGGCGGCGTCCCAGATCGAGATCGACGGTGGCACGATGTTCGGCCACAGGCTGATGCCCAAACCGCTGTAGCCGAGGAAGATCAGCACCAGCGTCAACAGGAACGGCGTGTAGTGCGCATTGCGAGCGACGGCGCGGATCAAGCCATACATGGTCACCAGCACCAGAATCGGCACCGGCATGAACCAGAACAGATTGGGCAGGGTGAACCAGCGGGCAGCGATTTCAGCGTGGGCCAAAGGCGTCCAGATACTGACGATACCGATCACCGCCAACACCACGAAGGCCAGCGGCCGTGCCAAGTCGTGCATCTGCTCTTGTAGCTTGCCCTCGGTCTTCATGATCAGCCACGTGCAACCCAGCAGCGCATAAGCCACCACCAGCGCCACACCGCAGAACAGGGTGAATGGGGTCAGCCAGTCCAGCGAACCACCGGCAAACTGTCGATTGACCACCGGCAATCCATCAATGAAGGCACCCAACGCCACGCCCTGGAAGAAGGTCGCGGTGACGGAGCCGCCGATAAATGCCTTGTCCCAGAGGTGGCGCTTGTCGTCGCGGGCCTTGAAGCGAAACTCAAAAGCCACGCCGCGGAAGATCAGCCCGATCAGCATCAGGATCAGCGGCAGGTACAACGCCGAAAGCACCACCGAATAGGCCAGCGGGAAGGCGCCAAACAACGCAGCGCCGCCCAGTACCAGCCAGGTTTCGTTACCGTCCCAGACCGGGGCGACGGTGTTCATCATCACATCACGGTCGGTCTTGCCCGGGATGAACGGGAAGAGAATCCCGATCCCCAGGTCGAAGCCGTCCATGACCACGTACATCATGATGCCGAAGATGATGATCACGGCCCAGATCAGCGGAAGATCAATACCCATGACTCAAATCTCCTTGGTCAGGCTGTGGTCACTGTCGGCGCCATCATCGTCAGCGGCGGACAGCGGACGGGCCGGTGTGCGTTTCTTGCCAGGCCCACCATCGTTGGTTTCCTTGCCTTCGTCGATCTTCGGCCCTTTGCGCACCAGGCGCATCATGTAGCCCAGACCCGCACCGAATAGCGCGAAATACACCACCACAAACAGAATCAACGTGATGCTCATCTGCATGAAACTATGGTTGGAGGAAGCATCCGCCGTGCGCATCAGTCCATAGACCACCCACGGCTGACGGCCGATTTCGGTGGTAAACCAACCCGCGAGGATCGCGATCAGGCCCGACGGCCCCATCCACAACGCCAGGTAAAGGAACGGTCGCGAGGTATAGAGCTTGTCGCGCTTGCGCAGCCACAGGCTCCACAACCCGGTGAAGATCATCAGGAAACCCAGGCCGACCATGATCCGGAAGGACCAGAACACGATGGTCGAATTGGGCCGGTCTTCAGGCGGGAATTCCTTGAGCGCCGGGACTTGCTTGTCCAGCGAGTGGGTGAGAATCAGGCTGCCCAGATACGGAATCTCGACGGCAAATCTGGTCTTCTCGGCTTTCATGTCCGGCCAGCCGAACAGGATCAACGGGGTCGGTTCGTCGCCGATGTTTTCCCAGTGCCCTTCGATCGCGGCAATTTTCGCCGGCTGATGCTTGAGCGTGTTGAGGCCGTGGAAGTCACCGATGACGGCTTGAATCGGCGCTACGATCAAGGCCATCCACATGGCCATCGACAGCATGGTGCGGATCGCCGGGTTGTCCTTGCCGCGCAGCAAGTGCCAGGCCGCCGAAGAGCCGACGAAGAACGCGGTGGCGACGAACGCCGCCGTCGCCATATGCATCAGGCGGTACGGGAATGAAGGGTTGAAGATCACCGCCAGCCAGTCGGTGGGAATCACCTGACCGTTAACGATTTCGAAACCCTGGGGCGTTTGCATCCAGCTGTTGGACGCCAGGATCCAGAAGGTCGAGATCAGCGTGCCGATGGCCACCATGACTGTGGCGAAGAAGTGCAGCTTGCGCCCGACCTTGTTCCAGCCAAACAGCATGACGCCAAGGAAACCGGCTTCGAGGAAGAACGCGGTCAGCACCTCGTAGGTCAGCAACGGCCCCGTCACCGATCCGGCGAAGTCCGAAAAACGGCTCCAGTTGGTGCCGAACTGATATGCCATCACCAACCCGGAGACCACCCCCATGCCGAAGTTGACGGCAAAGATCTTCGACCAGAAGTGATACAGGTCGCGGTAGGTGTCGTTATGGGTTTTCAGCCACAGACCTTCGAGTACCGCCAGGTAACTCGCCAGGCCAATGGTGATGGCCGGGAACAGAATGTGAAAAGAGATGGTAAACGCGAACTGCATTCGGGCGAGATCAAGTGCCTCTAAACCGAACATAAGTCTTCCTCTGTCAGGTAATACGGCTGCTGGCTGGAAGCCTGCACCCAACGGCCCCCACGGGTATGGAGTGCGGCGAATTCGAATTCGTTCTTTTTATTGAAAGCCTCACAACGCAGGGAGTCTGGCCTGGTGGCCGCCGGATCAATTCCTTGGGGGTTTTGATCTGGATCAATCAACGTTGAAAGAGTAGTCCCATTTCCGGGGATGAACCGCGTGGTCTTTTGCCGCGTGACAAGTTGCCTCATGGCCTTTGACATGCGTCGCAACATTTCCCCTGTGGGAGCGAGCCTGCTCGCGAAGCGGTGTGTCAGACACAGGGGTATCGATTGATACCACGCCATCGCGAGCAGGCTCATTCCTACAGGGGGAATTGGGTGTTTTTGCGATCGGTGTCTAGCTAAGTATATTTTCGGTGCCTGCAACTTCTGGTTACAGGTTGGTGATAACCTCGCCCTTCCCTCTCCCAGATTTCCCCGCAGATGCCCAGCCAAGAGCCCTTGCTGTTACGTCATCACCGTCCTTTCATCGCGTTCTGGCTGGCTCGGGTGTTCACCGCCAGTGGTTTTCAGATGCTCACCGTGGCCATTGGCTGGAACCTGTACCAGCTGACCGGCAACGTGCTCGATCTGGGCCTGGTGGGATTGGTGGAATTTGCCCCGCGCGTGCTGTTCATGCTGCACACCGGGCACGTCGCGGACCGTTATGACCGGCGCAAGGTCGCGGCGATCTGCCAGTCGCTGCAAGCGTTGATCGCCCTGTCACTGGCCATTGGCAGTGCCACCGATCACGTCACGCGGGAAATGATCTTCATCCTCGCGTTCCTGCTCGGCGCCGCGCGCTCCTTCGAAATGCCCACCACTCAGGCCCTGCTGCCGAGCATCGTGCCCAGTGCGCTGTTTCCCCGCGCGGTGGCCGCCGCCCAATCGGCGCAGCAGTCAGCCACCATCGTCGCCCCGGCGCTCGGCGGTTTGCTCTACGCCTTCGGCAGCGTCTGGGTGTATGGCCCGACCGTGATCCTCTACATCATTGCCTGCGGGTTGATGCTCAACCTGCCGGCCCGGCAGACGCCGCTGAACAAGGGCAAGGCAACGCTGGATTCGCTGCTGGCGGGCATTCGCTTCATTCGCAGTCGCCCGGACATTCTCGGGGCGATCTCGCTGGACCTGTTTGCGGTCTTGCTCGGTGGCGCGACGGCGCTGCTGCCGGTGTTTGCCAAAGACATCCTGCTGACCGGCCCGTGGGGGCTGGGCCTGCTGCGTTCTGCGCCGGCCGTCGGCGCGCTGTTGATGTCGCTGTTCCTGGCGCGGTTCGCGGTTGAACGCAACGTCGGACGGGTGATGTTCACCGCCGTCGGTGTGTTCGGCGTCGCCACAATCGCGTTCGGGCTGTCGACCTCGTTCTGGTTCTCGCTGGCGGTGTTGGTGGTACTGGGCGCGGCCGACATGATCAGCATGGTGATCCGCGCCTCGTTCGTACAACTGGAAACCCCGGACGAAATGCGCGGCCGGGTCAGCGCCGTGAATGGCCTGTTCATCGGCGCTTCAAACCAGTTGGGCGAATTCGAATCCGGCCTGACCGCCCACTGGTTCGGCACCGTGCCGGCGGTGGTCATGGGCGGGATCGGCACGCTGGTGGTCACCGGGGCCTGGGTGAAGCTGTTCCCGACGTTGGCCAATCGCGACCGCATGCATGTGCCGGTGGAGGAAGTGAAGGTCTGACCGGCTTTTAAGCCAGCAACTCCCCCGCCACCGCCAGGCGCGTGGCTTTGCCGCAGAGTTGTTCCACCAGTGTCAGGGCAAATGCCAAAGCCGCCCCGGAACCCTGGGCGGTCACGCAGTTGCCGTCGACCACCACTGGTTGGTCGACAAAGTTGCAGCCCAACAGCTGATGACTGGCCGAGGGCAGGCACGTCATGCGCCGCTGACGCAACAGACCAAACTGTTGCAGCGCAACCGCCGGCGCTTCGGCGATGCCCGCGAACAAGCGTCCGGCGGCGGCTTGATCCTTCATGAGTTGTTGCAGGGGCTGATGGGCCGCCAGGTGTTGCGCGCCGACTGCGCCGCCCGGCAAGGCGATCAGGTCGAACGGCTGGGCCAGCAAATCAACGAGCATGGCATCGGCCGTGAGCCGGGTGCCACGGGCGCAGGTGAGCATGCGCCGCCCCTCGATGCTGGCCACCACCACTTCAACGTTGGCGCGGCGCAACACATCGACCAGGGTCACTGTTTGCAGGTCATCGATGCCCTCGGCGAGGGTAATCAAAGCTCTAAAGGTCATGGGCGCAGTCCACAGGATGATCTTTAAAGCGTAGTCAGCTTTCCTGACGCTTGTTCGAGCGCAGCCGTTACTTGCTGCCGTTATTTGATATAGAGCTGCGTCGACATCGTGTTGCCCGGCGGGTTGATCGAGGTGTCGCTGAAGGTGAAGTTGCCGCTCTGCTTGCCGTCCAGGTCCAGGACATACAGATAGCCGACGGTTTTTCTCCCGACGGTACACTCCGTCAGATTACCGGTATCAAATGCACAAACCGGCGTGCGGGTGCCGTTCACTTCGAACCCGTCCAATGCGACATACGCCTGACGGCCATAGCCGACCTCCAGCACGTAGACCTTGATGTGCGGTCCGCTGTGGTCGCAGCGCGTCTGGTCCTGCCCCTCGGCGATGTCTTCAAAACCGCAACCGGGCGATTCGACCTTGAGCACTTTCAGCTGGCTCAACGCTGGCGCCATGGCCGCCGAGGCGTTCTGCGCGCCCAACAGCAAGGCAACCACGACGCCAATAGCAGCGATCCCACGCGTTTTCATGCAATACATAACTACCCCCAAAACCAGCGCGCAGTATGGCTCACTTCGCTTGACGGCAAAACATCGACGACGATCGCAGCCATAAGCAGCCATAACCCCACGCTGCTGGTATGATGCGCGGCTTTTTCCGGCCCACAGTAATTTCCCAGGCGCGTTCAGCGGTCTGTGCTTTGCTGTTGAGGTCGATACATTCACGGCGCCGGGCGCGCCACGGGGAGCAGACATGCTGGAAAGGCTGTTTCAACTCAAGGCACACAACACCAACGTGCGGACCGAGATTCTGGCGGGCGTCACGACTTTCTTGGCCATGGCCTACATTCTGTTCGTCAACCCGAGCATCCTCGGCGAGACCGGCATGGACAAGGGCGCGGTGTTCGTCGCCACCTGTCTGGCCGCGGCAATTGGCTCCACGATCATGGGCCTGATCGCCAACTACCCGATTGCGCTCGCGCCGGGCATGGGCTTGAACGCCTTCTTCACCTACACCGTGGTCCTGCACATGGGCCACACCTGGCAAGTGGCGCTGGGTGCGGTGTTTATCTCGGCAGTGTGCTTCTTCCTGCTGTCGATCTTCCGCATCCGTGAATGGATCATCAACAGCATCCCGCTGCCGCTGCGCTCGGCGATTGCCGCCGGTATCGGCCTGTTCCTGGCGCTGATCGCCCTGCACAACGCCGGTATCGTGGTCAGCAACCCGGCGACCATGGTCGGCCTAGGTGACCTGAAACAACCGGCCCCGATCCTCGCGACCCTGGGTTTTGCCCTGATCGTCGCCCTTGAAGCCCTGGCCGTACGCGGTGCCGTGCTGATCGGCATTCTGGTGGTGACCATCATTTCCATCGTGATGGGCTTCACCCCGTTCGGCGGCGTGATGTCGATGCCACCATCGCTGGCCCCGACCTTCATGCAACTGGATATCAAAGGCGCCCTGGACATCGGTCTGGTCAGCGTGATTTTCGCCTTCCTGTTTGTCGACCTGTTCGACAACTCCGGCACCCTGATCGGCGTCGCCAAGCGCGCCGGCCTGATGGGCAAGGACGGCCACATGCCGAAAATGGGCCGCGCCCTGATCGCCGACAGCACCGCGGCCATGGCCGGTTCGCTGCTGGGCACCTCGACCACCACCAGCTACATCGAATCCGCAGCTGGCGTGAGTGCGGGCGGCCGCACCGGCCTGACCGCCGTCGTGGTGGCGATCCTGTTCCTGCTGGCGCTGTTCTTCTCGCCACTGGCGGCTAGCGTTCCTGCATTTGCCACGGCACCGGCCCTGCTGTTCGTCGCCGTACTGATGACCTCCGGCCTGGCCGAAATAGACTGGGACGACATCACCGTCGCCGCACCGGTGGTGATCACCGCGCTGGCGATGCCGTTCACTTATTCGATCGCCAATGGCATCGCCTTCGGTTTCATTTCCTGGACCGCCATCAAGCTGATGTCCGGTCGTGGCCGTGAGCTGAATCCGGCGCTGGTGATTCTGTCGATCCTGTTCGTGATCAAGTTGGGTTGGTTCAACGCATGACTTTTGATTCCCAGGCCTACGCCGTTCAGCTCGAAGAAAAGGTCACGCGCCTGCGTGACCTGCTGGCCCCGTTCGATGCGCCAGAACCGGCGGTGTTCGACTCTCCGCTGAAGAACTTCCGCCTGCGCGCCGAATTCCGCCTGTGGCGTGAAGGCGGGGAGCGGCACTACGCGATGTTTTCCCAGGAAGACAAACGCACGCCGATCCTGATCGAAGAATTTCCGATTGCCAGCCTGCGCATCAATGAACTGATGCCGCAGCTCAAGGCGGCATGGAAAGCCAGTGCCGCCTTGAGCCACAAATTGTTCCAAGTGGAGTTCCTGACCACCCTGGCCGGCGATGCGATGATTACCCTGTGCTATCACCGCCCGCTGGACGAACACTGGCATGCAGCCGCGTCGAAACTGGCTGCCGACCTGAACGTCAGCATCATCGGGCGCTCGAAAGGCAAACGCGAAGTGATCGGTCACGATTACGTGGTCGAGCAGCTTGAAGTCGGCGGTCGCACCTTCAGCTATCGCCAGCCGGAAGGCGCGTTCACCCAGCCCAACGGCACCGTGAACCAGAAGATGCTGAACTGGGCTTACGACGCCCTGGGTGATCGCCCGGACGATTTGCTCGAGCTGTACTGCGGCAACGGCAACTTCACCCTGCCGCTCGGGACTCGCGTACGCAAAGTGCTGGCCACCGAAATCAGCAAGACCTCGGTCAACGCAGCGCTGAGCAACCTCAGCGAAAACGCCGTAGATAATGTCACCCTGGTGCGCCTGTCCGCCGAAGAGCTGACCGAAGCGCTGAACGAAGTCCGCCCGTTCCGTCGTCTGCACGGCATCGACCTCAAGAGCTACGAGTTCGGTAGCGTGTTCGTCGACCCGCCCCGCGCCGGCATGGACCCGGACACCTGCGAGCTGACCCGCCGCTTCGACAACATCCTCTACATTTCCTGCAACCCGGAAACGCTGGCGGCGAACATCGCCCAGTTGCACGACACACATCGCATCACTCAGTGCGCGATGTTTGACCAGTTCCCGTGGACGCATCACATGGAATCCGGGGTGTTGTTGACCCGTCGTTGATGGCTGGTGCCAATACAAACGAGCCGTCATGACGACGGCTTTTTTGTGGGCGAATCAAAGTGCCGTGTCGACCTTGCGCGGGCGCCCGCCCTTTTTGCCATTGGCCCGCGCAGCCTCGGCCTTGGCGACGCTGCTCTGACGCCCATTGCGCGAGGCGATAACGGATGAGGCCATGTCCATCAATGGCTTGCTCGCGGAAATCAAACCGGCGATAGACACCTGCAAATCACTGCCTTCATGGCAGAGCGCGGTTCCCGAAAAGCCCACTTTCAAGTCGGCGAAATCCTCATCGTCAAAGCCATCAAACTCCGGGTAATTTTTCGCCGGCAGGAGCACGCCACTGCCGTCCTCGAAGCTGATGACCAGGCAATGCCCGGTCCACGCCACGGCTCTCGCATTCAAACCGCTGCGACGGCTCAACTCGCCTCGCTGAATGGCCTGTTCCAGCGTTTCTTCGGTGACGGGGCGATCCGCCTGAATGCTCGCTTGTATGGTTTTCATAATTCGATTTCCACTCCCTCGGCAGCCCCCGTCAGGGACAACAGCGTTTTGTTTACGTCGGGCTCGTAACTGGCCGAGCCAATCAAATAAGTGGTGCTGGCGATTCGTTTCATCACGACCACTTCATTGCCCTCCCAATCCCACAACTGATTATCGAGACAGGCGGTGCGCAATTTGCTCCACCAGATGCCGCGTGCTCGCCGTAAATGCGCCGGTTGCCGCAGCGCCTGGCGCAATCCCTCGAGTACAGCTGAAGGGGGGCGCTGTGAATGAGGAACGACATCCCAGAGCTCCACGCCGTTGTGCCAGAAACTGAACTTGAAGCGTGCGCTCCACGCCTGTGTATCGACATGGACATGCGGTGGGCAATGTTCATCGAGCAACATGATGACCAATGAAAAGCCCTTGTAGCGACATACGTTCATGCTAACCCATCCGTTAGGTTATAGAGTGCAAAGATTCTCCATTCCTTGAAGAACCCGATAATTGGCGGCTGATCTGTTTGATGATCGACTGGGTTTCAGCCTAGCGCTTGAACGTTTTTTGACTCGCCCATGACGGCGCCAAAATAGTAAGCAATCCTTTCACTGCGCCCACAAAAAAGCCGCCACGAGGGCGGCTGTCTTGATCCGTAATCCATCAGTCTGCGGACTTCAGGTGCTCGGTAACGGTCAGGCCCGCATGTCCCCAGTTATCCTTGTCCACTTCCTCGATCACTATGTGGGTCAACTCTGGAGGTTTGCCGAGGACACGTTGCAACGTCTCGGTGATTTCGGCGATGACCTGGGCTTTCTGCTCTCGGGTAACACCGTCACGGGTAATACGCACGCTGACGAAAGGCATGATGCTGCTCCTGTCCGGTTATGAAAAAAGACGCCGCGCCAGTAAAGCACTGCCACGGTGATTTCATCTACAGTGACGCCATTGCGTCCCTCATTTGATCCCCGGTGTAATCAATCATGCAGCGTGTCTTTGATGATCTTCAGCTGGGCAGTATCGAGTTGTTTTGCCTCGCCGCCGAGGCCGGCAGCTTTACGGCCGCCGCACTGGTGGCGGGCGTGACGCCAGCCGCGGTCAGCCGCTCGGTATCTCGCATGGAAGAGCGCCTGGGCGTGCGGCTGTTTGCGCGCACCACCCGCAGCGTCAAGTTGACCGACAGCGGGCGCCGTTACTACGAAGAGTGTCGTCAGGCACTGGCGCAGCTGGTCGAGGCTCAGCGCGAGGTCATGGGCCAGCAGCAGCAACCGTCCGGCACCTTGCGCATCAGCATTCCCACGACTTATGCACACCACCGGATCTTGCCGTTGCTGCCGACGTTTCGGGCGCGCTTTCCTGACGTGAAGGTCGAGTCGCATATCAGCAATCGCAACATCGATTTCGTCGGCGAAGGCTATGACATGGCGATTCGCGTGCGGGCCATTCCGGACTCAGGTCTGATCGCCCGACATCTGGAGGACGCCGCGCTGGTGATGATTGCCAGTCCTGATTACCTCACGCGTGCAGGCACTCCGCAAACACTCGACGATCTCGCACAACACGAATGCATCCAGTACGAACTGCCCAGCAGCGGCCGGCGGATCGCCTGGCTGTTCAATGACAATGGCGCACCGCGGGAGATTCTCGCCGAGGGTAGTTTCAGTTGCTCTGACGATGTGCTCGGTGGCGTGACCTTGGCAAAACACGGGGCGGGGCTGTTTCAGACGTATCGGTTTATCGTCGAAAACGAATTGGCCAATGGCTCGCTGGTAGAAGTGTTGAAGCCTTACAGCGGCCGCTCGCGACCGTTCACGTTGCTGTATCCGCAAAGCCGCCATGTGCCCCTGAGGTTGCGCGCTTTTATCGACTTTCTGGTTGAGCACCTGCCTCGCTAAACAGCGAAGCCGTCCGATCACCGCACACAAATCCCCTTCGGGACGTCTCTTCAATTGACCAAACTAACCAGCTAGTACAATTTATCTCCACAGGCTGAAACCTACAGCCGATTCCAAAAATAATAAGTGGAGAGACCCTCGATGCCCCCTATCGTTCTGGTGCTCAACGGCCCGAACCTGAACCTGCTCGGCACCCGCGAACCGGCGACTTACGGCCACGAAACCCTGGCAGACATCTCGGCGCTGTGCGCACGTGCCGCTGAAGAATTCGGCCTGGCCGTGGAGTTTCGCCAGACCAACCACGAAGGCGAATTGCTCGACTGGATTCACGCCGCTCGCGGTCGCTGCGCAGGGATTGTGATTAACCCCGCCGCATGGACTCACACCTCGGTGGCGATTCGTGACGCCCTCGTCGCCAGCGAACTGCCCGTGATCGAAGTCCACCTGTCGAACGTCCATGCTCGCGAGCCTTTCCGGCATCACTCGTTTGTCTCGGCCATCGCCACTGCCGTGCTGGCTGGTTTCGGCAGCCATGGTTATCGCCTGGCGCTGGAACATTTCAGTCTGAAATTGAAGGGGTGAACACGATGACTCAGCACCACAGCGTATTGGCCGGGCTGATCGGCGCCGGAATTCAAGCCTCCCGCACACCGGCGCTGCACGAGCATGAAGGCGAAGCGCAGGGCATGCGCTACCTCTATCGCCTGATCGACCTGGATCAGCTGAAGCTCGACAGCAGCGCCCTGCCCGACTTGCTGATGGCCGCCGAACGAATGAACTTCACCGGGCTGAACATCACCTTCCCGTGCAAGCAGGCGATCATCCCGCTGCTCGACGAACTGTCGCCGGAAGCCCGCGGCATCGGCGCGGTGAACACGGTGGTGTTGAAGGACGGTAAACGCATCGGCCATAACACCGACTGCCTGGGTTTTGCCGAAGGGTTTCGCCGTGGCTTGAAGGACGCTGCCCGAGCGCGCGTCGTGCAAATGGGAGCCGGCGGCGCAGGCGCGGCAGTGGCCCACGCGCTGTTGAGCGAAGGCGTACAACTGCTGAGCATTTTTGACGTGGAGATCAGCCGCGCGCAGGCGTTGGCAGACAATCTCAATCAACATTTCGGTGTTGGCCGTGCAGTGGCCGGGCATGATCTGCAAAGCACAATGGCCCAAGCGGACGGGTTGGTGAACACCACGCCCATGGGCATGAAAAAACTGCCGGGCATGCCGGTGCCGGTCGAGTTGCTTCGCGCAGCCTTGTGGGTGGCGGAGATCGTTTACTTCCCGCTGGAAACCGAACTGCTGCGCAACGCCCGCGCGCTCGGTTGCCGCACGCTGGATGGCGGCAACATGGCGGTGTTTCAGGCGGTGAAGGCGTTTGAATTGTTCAGCGGCGTGGTGCCGGATGCGCAGCGAATGCTCGCGCACTTTCAGAGCATGAACGACTGAGGGGATGCGGTGAGGGGCTGCAGTGAGGCGAAAGCCCCTCACCTGATATCAGGCCTGCAAGTAACGCAACACCGACTCGCAAATCATCGCCCGATGGCGCTGCTTGATGGCTTCGTCCGGCAAGTCGATCTGGAAGATCTCACCGAAGGTATGACGGTTCGACACGCGATAAAAGCAGAACGAACTGATCAGCAGATGCACATCCAGCGGCACAAGCCCTGCGCGGAACAGCCCCTCTTCGGCACCACGACGCAGAATCTCGCCCAGTGCATCGAGGATCGTATTGTTCATCGCCTTGATCGCATCGGAGCGCTTCACGTATTCGGCGTTGTGAATGTTCTCGATGCTGACGATGCGCACGAAATCGACGTTGTGATCATGGTGATCGAAGGTGAATTCCACCAGACGCCGAATCGCCTCCACCGGCGCCAGCTCGGTCAGGTGCAAGCGGTTTTCCGTGTTGCGAATGTCGCCGTAGAGCTTTTCCAGCACCTCGACATAGAGCTGTTCCTTACTGCCGAAGTAGTAATAGATCATGCGTTTGGAGGTGTGGATACGCTCGGCGATTGCATCGACGCGAGCACCGGAAAGCCCCTGTTGGACGAATTCGACAATCGCCTCTTGAAGGATGTTCTCGCGGGTCTTTTCCGGGTTGTTTTTACGGCTCTTGCGGGGCTCGGCGATCGGTTCGACGGGCACTGCGGAGCGTTCTGAAGTCATTGTCATTGCGGGCTCACGGCCATCACTGCACAAGCTGGCGATTATGGGCCGCTGCGCACAGTGAAGGAAGCCGCGCGGCAGCGGTTTGTCCCGGTGTTTACGATTTTCCTACAACTTGGCCTGACGAATGGCACCGCTGCGGGATTTGGCCATCGCCGCCAGTCGAACCGCGACGTTGGCCGCGCCGTAACCGGCATAGCCGTTTTTGCGCTGAATGATCTCAAAGAAGAACCGCCCTTCGAACGGCTCGGTGTACACGTGAAACAGTTCGCCGCCCTGGGCATCTCGGTCGTACAGCACGTTGAAATACGCCAGTTCGCTGAGGAACTCATCGTCGAAGTCGAACCGCGCGGCGAGGTCATCGTAGTAATTGAGCGGGATGTCCAGCAACGGCACGCCCGCCTCTTTCGCACGGCTGACTTGCGCAAAGATGTCATCGCAATCAAACGCGATGTGATGCACACCGGAGCCGCGATAACTCGACAGCGCATGTGAGATCGCGGTGTTGCGGTTCTCGGAAATGTTCAACGGCAAGCGAATCGAACTGTCGCGGCTGCGCAGCGCACGGCTTTTAACCAGGCCATACGGGTCGGGCAGGACCACTTCGTCGTCGGCTTCAAAATCGAGCAGACTCTTGTAGAACAGCACCCAACTGTCGAGGCTGTCGGCAGGCAATGCCATGGCCATGTGGTCGATACGCTTGAGCCCGCCACTGGCAACGCCGGCCGGGTACAGGTTGAAGTCGGTGCCGTAGACATCGGCCTCCTGATCCACTAGATAGATCAGGCTACCGTCCGGTGCGCGCACAGCTGCCAATTCCAGTTCATTGGGGCCGACCAGCCCACGATACGGTTGGCCTTTGTAAGCCACGGCCCGGGCCAGTGCGCTGGTGCTGTCCTTGACCCGCACGGCGGTGGCGCAAAGCGAGGGGCCGTGCGCTTCGAAAAAGCTATGGGCAAACGAATACGGTTCGGAGTTGAGGATCAGGTTGATATCGCCCTGACGCAGCAGGCTCACGCTCTTGGACCGATGCTGCCCGGCCTTGACGAAACCCAGCCGTTCCAGCCAATGGGAGAGCTTGGCGCCGAGGCTTTCATCCACCCCAAACTCGAGAAACTCGATGCCGTTGTATTCGCTGGCGGTGGGTGTCTCGAACAGGATGTCGAGGTTGGGTGCCGGTTGAGCTTCCTGCGCCAGGCGTTGGCGGGTTTTCTCTTCCAGGTACAGCAACGAACGCAAACCGTCGGCGGCGTTGGCCCGTGGCGGCGCAGCGCGGAAACCGTCGTTGAAGATTTCCAGCGACAGCGGGCCGGTGTAGCCACTCTTGATGATCGGCGCGAGGAAACCCGCTAGATCAAATTCTCCCTGGCCGGGGAAGCAGCGGAAATGCCGGCTCCACTCCAGCACGTCCATGGCGAGGATCGGTGCGTCGGCCATTTGCACGAAGAAGATCTTGTCGCCCGGAATCTCGGCGATGGCGCTTGGGTCGCCCTTGAGTGACAGCGTGTGAAAGCTGTCCAGCAAGACACCGAGGCTCGGGTGATCGGCCTGGCGGACGATGTTCCACACCTGTTGATAAGTGTTCACATGCCGGCCCCAGGCCAGCGCTTCATAACCGATTCGCAGCCCGCGCACGCCGGCACGTTCGGCGAGCAGGCGCAGGTCGTCGACGAGGATTTGTTCATCGCCGATGGAATCGGCAGAAGCATTGCTGCACACCAGCACCAGGTCCGTGCCCAGTTCCTGCATCAAGTCGAACTTGCGCTCAGCGCGTTCCAGATTGCGCGGCAGTCGGTCACGGCGACATCCCTCGAAATCCCGAAAGGGTTGAAACAGCGTGATCGCGATCCCGAGATCGGCGCACATCTGTTTGATTTCCCGTGGGCTACCGTCGTAGTAGAGAAGGTCGTTCTCGAAAATCTCCACCCCGTCAAAACCGGCGGCGGCAATGGCTTCGAGTTTTTCCGGCAGGGTACCGCTCAAGGACACGGTGGCAATGGAACGCTGCATGTTTCGACTCCCGGTGGTGGAGACAGTCTTGTTATCGATATCGCACGCTTTATGTCTGCGTTTAACGTGGGGAGAATTATTGGCTGGACGAACTCGTACAGCAATTTAAAGTGTACTACCCGGTTAGTTTTGTGTTCGATTATCGAACACAATGGCCATTGGTGAATTGACGATTTTTTGTCCACTGCGCAACATCGACTCCACATTGAGACCGGACATGCACCGTCGGGCTCGGTTACCAAAGACCCAGAACACCACATAAAAATAATCGGTGGACTACATGACTCCTTCTCAAAGTTCTCCCGTGGAGCACGCCTCCATGACGCCTGCCAGCAGCGGCATCGGCGACAAGATCCGCGGCGCCATGGCCGTCGGCAAAACCCGTTGGGGCATGCTGGCGCTGGTGTTTTTCGCGACGACCCTGAACTACATCGACCGCGCCGCCCTCGGCGTCATGCAGCCCATCCTCGCCAAGGAAATGAGCTGGACGGCGATGGACTACGCCAACATCAACTTCTGGTTCCAGGTCGGCTACGCGATCGGTTTCGTGCTGCAGGGCCGGTTGATCGACCGGGTCGGCGTCAAGCGCGTGTTCTTCTGCGCGGTGCTGCTCTGGAGCATTGCCACCGGCGCTCACGGCCTGGCCACTTCCGCCGTCGGCTTCATGGTCTGCCGCTTCATCCTTGGCTTGACCGAAGCCGCCAACTACCCGGCCTGCGTGAAGACCACGCGTCTGTGGTTCCCGGCCGGCGAACGCGCCGTGGCCACCGGCATCTTCAACGCCGGGACCAACGTCGGTGCGATGTTCACCCCGATGTTGCTGCCGCTGATCCTCCACGTATGGGGCTGGCAGGCCGCGTTCCTGTGCATGTCGGCACTGGGCGGGATCTGGTTGCTGTTCTGGGGTTTGAAATACTTCAACCCGGAAGATCATCCGAGCGTCAAACAATCGGAACTGGACTACATCCAGAAAGAAGTCGAACCGGAACAAGCTCGCGTGCCGTTCTCGAAAATCCTGCGCATGCGTGGCACCTGGGCCTTCGCCCTCGCCTACTCGATGACCGCGCCGGTGTTCTGGTTCTACCTGTACTGGCTGCCGCCGTTCCTCAATCAGCAATACAACCTGGGGATCAACGTGACCCAGATGGGGATTCCGCTGATCATCATTTACCTGACCGCCGACTTCGGCAGCGTCGGTGGCGGGATCCTCTCCTCGTTCCTGATCGGTCGCGGGATGAATCCGATCAAGGCGCGGCTGATGTCGATGTTCCTGTTCGCCTGCTGCATCGTCGGCGTGATCATGGCGGCGGGTTCGAGCAGCCTGTGGGTCGCGGTGTTTGCCATCTCCCTGGCCATCGGCGCGCACCAGGCCTGGACCGCGAACATCTGGAGCCTGGTCATGGACTACACGCCTAAACACATGATGAGCACGGTGTTCGGTTTTGGCGGCATGTGCGCAGCCATCGGCGGGATGTTCATGACGCAGTTGGTCGGCCACATCCTGACCGTCACCAACAACAACTACACCGTGCTGTTCACCCTGATTCCAGCGATGTACTTCATTGCCCTGACCTGGATGTACTTCATGGCACCGCGCAAGATTCCTGCCGTCACCGAGTAAGTTTCCGTCCCCCGGCAGGCCTGATTCCAGGCCTGCCTTTTTGTTTGTCCTACCGGCGACTCTGTTGCCACGCCGCTGCCAACCCACTGCAGCAAATCACCGCGATCCCGACCACAGTGGTCAGGGTCGGCGTGTGGGCAAACAGCAGCCAGCCCAGCAGACCGGCAAACACAATCTGGCAATAACCGAACGGCGCCAGCAACGCCGGCGCGGCGTAGCGAAACGCCTGGGTCAGAAACAAGTGAGCCGTCATCCCGCACGCGCCCAGCGCCACCATCATCAATCCATGCCCAAGTGTCGGCACTTGCCAAAAGAACGGCACCAACGCGCTCATCACCAGGGTGTTGCACAGGCCGGCGAAGAAGTTGCTGGTGGTCGGGCTGTCGATGTTGCTGAGCTTGCGGGTGAGCAATTGATAGAAGCAGAAAAACAGCGCCGAGCAGAGCGGCAGCAGCACTGCTGGTGTGAACAGATCGCCGCCCGGGTGGACGATGATCAACACGCCGGTAAATCCACAGATCACCGCGATCCATTGGCCGCGGGTGACGTGTTCCTTCAGCAACGGCACCGACAGCGCCGTGACCAGCACCGGCGCAAGAAAGTTGACCGCCGTGGCTTCGGCCAACGGGATGTATTGCAAACCGGTGGTGAAAAACAGACTGGTGCCCAACAGGCACAACGCCCGCATCAGTTGCAGCCATGGCCGTTTGGTTCGCAGCACACGCAAACCGGATTGCGGCAGGAAAATCCCCGCCATCAACAAGGTGTGAACCACATAACGTGCCCATACCACCATGACGATCGGATAAAAACCGGAGAGGTATTTGGACAGGGCGTCGTGACTGGAGAAGAGGAAGGTGGCGACGACGATCAGCAAAATCCCTTTGAAGGGCTGGTTTACGCCGGAGAGCGGAGTGCTGACGGTCATGGGGTTCCCTTGTGCCTGGCGAATTCCAATAATTTAGAACCTGGTTCCAGATTCCCATACACGCATAGGCCGAAAGTGTTCGAACATCGCACGATTTCACTGTGGATGGGTGGTGTGTTCGAATCAGCTGAACAACTCTGAAGCAAGGCTCGCCGCCGACAACTCTTCGGTATATCGCATCAACAGCGGCGCCAACTCATGCAACCGCGCGCCCGGCATACGCGCACTGGGCCCGGCGATGCTCAGCACCCCCATCACCCGCCCCTCGCTTGGGTGGCGCACCACGGCAGCAATCGCCGAGGTGCCCACCGCCGAACTCTCTTCAACCCAGGCATAACCCTGCTCGCGCGCCAGACGCAGGCGTTCCAGCAGTTCAATGTTGGAACGCGGCGCGTTCGGTCCCAGGTCTTTGGGGCGCTCACCGCCCTGGCGTTCTACCAGCGACAACGCCTCGGCATCGCTCATGCACGCCAGCCATGCGTGGCCCGATGCGGTGTAGAACAACGGCGCATCGCGGCCCATGTCCGGGTCGTAACGCAGGCCGGACCGGGCACCTTGGGACTTGGCGATCCAGATCTGCCGCTCGCCTTCAATGACGCCCAGGCGCACCAGTTCGCCGGTCTCCTGCGCGAGGCGATCCAGCACTGGCTGTACGATATCGGCGCCGCTGCCCGAAAGATAACGAAACCCCATCGCCACCAGTTTGGTGGTCAGGTGGTAGCGCAGGTTCTCTTGATTCTGTCGCACATAGCCCAGCCGGATCAGCTCGGCGAGCAAGCGATGGGTCGCGCTTTTCGGGATCTCCAGTTGTTCCGCCAGCGTCTGCATCGGCAGACCACGCGGGTCACTGGTAAGGCTTTCCAGCACACTGAAAACACGTTCGATCTGACTGCCGGCCATAGGAGGTTCCACACACAATTTGCCTGATTCTAGAAGACGAACCCGTTAATGCGAAATCTGGAACTCGACGAACGACAGGCTCATTCGATAAAAACCCGGCGCCTGACGGAATTCGATGAGGAGTCCACGTTCATACAAGTCTGGAATACTGCTGGCGAACGCCGGCGATTGCCGGGAATAGCCGAAACCCGGACGACCGGACTGGCGCCGCTCCCCCACACCAGCAACACTCATCCCCACGGACAATCAGAGGATTCCCACATGCTATGGAAAAAAGGCCGACGCAGCGACAACGTGGTGGACGCCCGTGGTGATGATGTCGGCGGCGGTGGTGGCGGGATGCGTTTTGGTGGCGGCAAGGGCCTGAGCCTGACCGCGATCATCCTGATTGTCGGGATCGGCTGGATCACCGGCCAGGATCCGATGCAGATCCTCGGACAACTCACCGGGCAAATGAGCGAGCAGTCGGCGCCCGCCACCAATCAAACGCGCAAGGCACCACCGGCCAATGATGAAGGGGCCGAATTCGTGCGCTCGATCCTTGGCGATACCGAAGACACCTGGGGCCAGATTTTCCAGCAGGCCGGCAAGCAATATAAGAACCCGACCCTGGTGCTGTTCAGCAATCGCGTCAATTCCGCCTGCGGTCTGGCGACCTCGGCGACCGGTCCGTTCTATTGCCCGGCCGACCAGAAGGTCTATCTGGACATGGCGTTCTTCCAGGAAATGTCGCAACGTTTCTCCGCCGCCGGTGACTTCGCGCAGGCCTACGTGATTGCTCACGAAGTCGGACACCACGTTCAGACCTTGCTCGGTGTTTCCGCGAAAATTCAGACCGCCCGCGCCCAAGGCCGGCAGATGGAAGGCGACGGCGGTTTACTTGTGCGTCAGGAACTTCAGGCCGATTGCCTGGCCGGAGTCTGGGCCAACAATGCACAAAAGCGTCTGAACTGGCTGGAACCGGGGGACATCGAAGAAGCCCTGAACGCCGCCAACGCCATCGGCGATGACCGCTTGCAACAGCAAGGTCAGGGCCGCGTGGTGCCGGACTCGTTTACCCATGGTACGTCAGCGCAAAGGGTGCGCTGGTTTAAAACCGGATTTGCACAAGGCCAGGTGGGCCAGTGCGACACCTTTGCGGCGAAAAACCTGTAAATGAATAAGTGGCTGTTAGCTGTACTGTTTACCTGCGCAAGCACCCAAGCCGCCGAACATGCGGTCAAAGAACTCAGCCCCGGCCGGCTGTTGCTCAAAGAAGGCGAGATGGCGGTCAGCCTCGGCGCCGCGCCGGCGAAAATCGAACGTGTGCTGATCATTATCCACGGCCGTCTGCGCAACGCCGGAACCTACCGAGAGAGTGCTGAGCAGGCGGCCGAACTGGCCGGACAAAGCCAGACCACGCTGGTCATCGCCCCACAATTTCTCAATGAAACAGATGTCGCCCTGCATCCCGTGGCGGACTCCGTACTGCGCTGGCAAGGCAACGACTGGATGGCCGGCGGTTTATCCACAGCCCCGTTTGCACTGAGTTCCTTTGGGGCGCTGGATCAGATCATTGCGAGGGTCAGCGACCGCCAACAGTTTCCGGACGTGAAAGAGATCGTCATCGCCGGTCACTCCGGGGGGGCCCAGGTGGTTCAGCGTTATGCCTTGTTGGCTCACGATCAACCAACGGGTGTGAAAGTCCGTTATGTGGTCGCCAACCCCTCCTCGTACGCGTATTTCGATGAGCGACGGCCCGTGGCGTTCGATCACGCGAAATGCCCTGGTTTCAACCGCTGGAAGTATGGCCTGACGGATTTACCCCTCTATGCCAGTGGGCAAACGGCGCCACAGATTGAAGGCAATTACGTCAAGCGTGACGTGACGTATCTGCTCGGGCAGCAAGACACGGACCCGCAGCAAGCGGCGCTGGACAAGGGGTGCGAGGCTGAGGCTCAGGGCACCAATCGGCTGGCTCGCGGGCATTTCTACTTTGACTATTTGCTGCGTCGTAACCCGCGTGGGGTGAACCAGCGACTGGTGGAGGTGCCGGGGGTTGGGCATAACGGGGATGGGATGTTGACGTCGCCGGAGGGGCAGAAGGTGTTGTTTGGGCAGTGAGTTGGGTGGCGCCTGAACTGGCGCTTTCGCGAGCAGGCTCGCTCCCACATTCGACCGCATTCTTCTGGAAGAACTCGGTTAAATGTGGGAGCGAGCCTGCTCGCGAAGGGGTCCTCAAGCCAACAACATTTCCCGCAATGCAACGCAATCCGCCGCATGCCAATCCGTCAGCTCCGGCCACGGGTTATCCGGCAAATTCACCAACACCGTCCGTGCCCCTGCCGCTCGACCGCAATCCAGATCAAACCGGTAATCACCGACCATCACCATCTCGCTCGCCGGCACGTTCCAGGCCTCGGCCAGTTTCAGAAAACCACCGGGATGCGGCTTGGGCGGTGCTTCATCACGCCCCAGCACATCCTCCACCGCGAAGCAGTCGGCCAGGCCGATGGCCTCCAGCGTTACGTGCGCCAACTCCCGGGCATTGCGCGTGAGAATGCCCAGGCGATAACCGCGCCCGGCCAGCTCACGCACCAGCTCTACCGCACCTGGCGCCGGTTTCGAACCCAGCGCCAGATCGCGTTCATGCTCCAGCAGCCACGCATGTTTAGCCGCCGCTTCATCGGCCGGCAACGCGGCGAGGTGGGTCAGGATGTCGTCTTCGGCCGGGATCGCCAATGCCATGCGAATCGCCGCAAAGTCATGCACGGCCACCGTCAGGGTGCCGTCCATGTCGAACACCCAATGACGCACCTCGGCCAGGCTCATGCCCAATCCTTGCGATGACGAATCAGGCCTTCCTGAGTGACCGAGGCCACCAGTTGTCCGGCGCGGTTGAACACGCTGCCACGGTTGAACCCACGGGAATTGCCGGCCCAAGGGCTGTCCATCGCGTAGAGCAACCAGTCATCGGCACGCAGATCCTGATGGAACCACAGCGCGTGATCGAGGCTGGCGACCTGCATGTCCTTGTTCCATACCGTTTTGCCATGGGGCTGCATCGAGGTCACCAGCAGACCGAAGTCCGACGCATAGGCCAGCAAGTATTTGTGCAGCGCCGGCGAGTCGGCCAGGGCACCGTCGGCACGAAACCAGACGTACTTGATCGGGTCGGACGGCAGCGGGTTGTAAGGATCTTTTTCGGTCACCGGGCGGAATTCGATCGGTTTAGGGCACAGCAGTTTTTCGCGCATGTGCTCGGGGATCAGGTGCGCGTGCCTCTTAGTGATTTCCAGCTCCGTCGGCAGGTTTTCCGGTCCGACCACAACCGGCATTTGAGCCTGGTGTTCAAAGCCTTTTTCGTCGTACTGGAACGAGGCGCTGCAGGTGAAAATCGGATTACCCTTCTGGATTGCCGTCACCCGCCGCGTGCTGAAACTGCCGCCGTCGCGCACCCGATCCACCTGATAAACCACGGGCAACGCTGAATCGCCCGGCCGCAGGAAATACCCGTGCATGGAATGCACATGCCGCGCTTCTTCAACGGTCTGACTGGCTGCCGACAGCGACTGACCGATCACCTGACCGCCGAACAACTGGCGAAAACCCAGGTCCTGGCTGCGGCCACGGAACAGGTTTTCTTCGATCGGTTCCAGGGTCAGCAACTCAACCAGATCATCCAACACTTGGCTCATTCAGGCTCTCCTCACGCAAAACATTGCCGCGCAGTCTTGGCTGCGACGGTCGATTCAGTTTCTGGCCCGGGCCAATAAGATGGGGGCCATTGTAAACGTCCGCGGCGGCTTATCCATGCAAGGTTTGCAGCCATTGTTCACGGGTGATGCGATACAGCACATGGTGACGCAGGGGATGGCCGGCTGCGAGCTTCGGATGCTCGAAGTCATCGGCTGAATCATGGTGCATGCCGATCGCCTGCATGACTTTCTCGGAAGGCGTGTTGGATTGCGTGGTAAAGGATACGACTTCTGTCAGCCCCAACCGGTCAAACCCGCAACGCAGAGCGGTCCACGCCGCTTCACTGGCATACCCCAGGCCCCAATGTTCGCGGGCCAGGCGCCAGCCGATTTCGGTCGCGGGGGTAAATGGCGCGTCGAAGCCCACCACACCCAACCCGGTAAACCCGATGAACTGGCCGGTGTCCTTGCGTTGCAGCGCCCACAAGCCGAATCCGTGCTCGGCAAAATGCCCGCGAATACGTCCGATCAGCGAGGCACTTTCCAGGTGACTCAACGGCGCCGGAAAATATCGCATTACCTGCGGATCGGCACACATCGCCGCAAATTCGGGCAAATCCTCATCGCGCCACTGCCGCAACAGCAGTCGCGCACTTTCGAGTTGCAGTATTGGCTCCATTGCGTTCCCCCGTTTCCATGCCGCAAGTCTACATCGCTGGTAGGATCCTTCTCTCATTCCTACATGAAATCATCATGCCGCTGCCGCTGATTTATCACGAAGACTACAGCCCCGAGTTTCCGGCCGATCACCGTTTCCCCATGGACAAGTTTCGCCTGCTGCGCGATCACCTGGTGGACAGCGGCCTGACCCGGGACGCCGATCTGCTGCGCCCGGAACTCTGCCCTGCGGAGATTCTCGCCCTCGCCCATGACGCTGCCTATATCGAACGTTATATGAGTGGCGAGTTGTCCCGTGAAGACCAGCGGCGACTGGGCCTGCCCTGGAGCGAAGCCCTGGCCCGGCGCACGGTGCGCGCGGTCGGCGGTTCGTTGTTGGCGGCGGAACAGGCGCTGGAACACGGTTTGGCCTGTCACCTGGCTGGCGGCACGCATCACGCGCATTACGACTACCCGGCCGGCTTCTGCATCTTCAATGACCTGGCCGTGATCAGCCATTACCTGCTGGAAAGCGGCCGGGTAAATCGGGTGTTGATCTTCGATTGCGACGTGCATCAGGGCGACGGGACTGCACGGATCCTGCACAACACCCCGGACGCGGTGACCGTTTCCCTGCACTGCGAAAAGAATTTTCCTGCACGCAAAGCCGAAAGTGACTGGGACATTCCTTTGCCCAAGGGCATGGGCGACGCCGACTACCTGAAAGTGGTCGACGATGCGCTCAACTATTTGCTGCCGCTCTATCAACCGGACCTGGTGTTGTATGACGCCGGGGTCGATGTGCACAAGGACGACGCCCTGGGCTATTTGAAACTGACGGACGAAGGCGTGGCGGCGCGTGATGAAAGCGTGATGCGCCATTGCCTGGGCCGGGACATTCCGGTGGTCGGGGTGATCGGAGGCGGTTACAGCAAGGACCGCAAGGCGTTGGCGCGGCGGCACGGGATTCTGCATCACAGCGCGCAACGGGTGTGGCAGTCATCAGGTTGTCATTGAACCGTGAGTGTTTACCCACAATGCCTGTGGAACTGCCTGTGGATAACCTGAGTGAAAGGGCCTACAGCCCTTGCGGCGTATAGCCTACACAGCGGTGGTTGTTTTTTAACCACATATTGAAAACACAACAAATCCCCCTGTGGGATCAGGCTGGTAGAATGCCCGGCTTATCCCGCCAGACCGCAGCGCATTCCATGACCCGATCCTCCACTGCCCTCCCCCCTCACGTCGCCATCATCGGCGGTGGCCCCGCCGGCCTGATGGCGGCTGAAGTGTTGAGCCAGGCCGGGATCAAGGTCGACCTGTACGACGGCATGCCCTCGGTGGGACGCAAATTCCTCCTGGCCGGGGTCGGCGGCATGAACATCACCCATTCCGAAGCCTACCCGGCGTTTCTCTCGCGCTACGCCGAACGCGCGCCACAGATTGCGCCGCTGCTGCGCTCCTTTGGCGCCGACGCGCTGTGCCAGTGGATTCACGACCTGGGTATCGAAACCTTTGTCGGCAGTTCCGGCCGGGTGTTTCCAACCGACATGAAAGCCGCACCCCTGCTGCGCGCCTGGCTCAAACGCCTGCGCGATGCTGGCGTAGTTATCCACACCCGCCACCGCTGGCTCGGCTGGAATGCCGACGGCAGCCTGAACGTGTCGAGCCCCGACGGTGAAAAAAGCCTGACACCGGACGCCACACTGCTGGCCCTCGGCGGCGGCAGTTGGTCGCGGCTGGGTTCGGATGGCGCGTGGAGGCTGCCACTGGAACAACGCGGCGTCGGACTTGCGCCGTTGCAACCGAGCAATTGCGGCTTCGAGGTGCAGGCCTGGAGCGAATTGATGGTCAGTAAATTCGCCGGCGCGCCGCTGAAAAACATCGCCATCGGCCTCAATGACGACGTGCCACGGCTTGGGGAATGCGTGATCACGGCGACCGGGATTGAAGGCAGTTTGATTTACGCGCTGTCCGCACCGATCCGTGAAGCGATCAACCTCAACGGTTCCGCGACCCTTCATCTGGACCTGCTGCCGGGCAAGCCTGTGGATAAAGTGCAGGCCGCACTGAGCAAACCTCGCGGTTCACGTTCGATGTCCAAACACCTGCACAGTCAGCTGGGCCTTGATGGCGTTAAAGCCGCGTTGCTGCGAGAACTGACGCCTGCCGCCTGCTTCACCGATCCGGTGTTGTTGGCCAAAGCGATCAAGGCACTGCCGCTGACGCTGGTGAAAACCCGCCCCCTGGACGAAGCCATCAGCAGCGCCGGTGGTGTGATGTTCGAGTCGATGGATGAACGCTTGATGCTCAAGCAATTGCCTGGCGTGTTCTGCGCGGGGGAGATGCTGGATTGGGAAGCGCCGACGGGCGGCTATCTGCTGACCGCGTGTTTCGCCAGTGGTCGTGCGGCGGGAATGGGGATGGTGGGGTGGTTGAACCACCAAGGCTGAAGACCGAGGCGCGTCCTTCGCGAGCAGGCTCGCTCCCACACTGGATCTGTGTCGTCCACAAATCCCCTGTGGGAGCGAGCCTGCTCGCGAAGGCGTCCTGACAGACGCCGCAGGTATTTAAGGCTTACGTTTGCGCGGTCCAGTGTTGAACACCGGCACTTTACGCACAGGCTTGATCGAAGGCTCCGGCGCCGAAGCATCCCCGCTCTCAACCCATTTGCCCAAATTGCGTTTACCGCCACCGGAGGTCTTCGGTTTCTTCGGCTTTTTCGGCTTCTTCACCACCTGACCACTGGCATCGGTGTCCGGCACGCGGTGCTCAGGCTCGAAGTCATGCTCCATCTGCCGAGGCAAGGTCTGGCGGGTCAACGTCTCGATGGCCGACAGCAGATTCACTTCATCGGCGCACACCAGCGAAATCGCCTGCCCGGTGTTACCCGCACGGCCGGTACGCCCGATGCGGTGGATATAATCCTCAGCCACGATCGGCAGGTCGAAGTTGACCACCAGCGGCAAATCTTCGATGTCCAGACCACGGGCCGCGACGTCGGTAGCGACCAGGATCTGCACTTCACTGGCCTTGAAACGGTCCAGCGCGCGCTGACGCGTCGCCTGCGGTTTGTCGCCGTGGATGCCGTCGGCATTGATACCCAGGCCCTGGAGTTTTTCCACCAGCGCGTCGACACCGTTGCGGGTCTTGGCGAACACCAGCACCTGCTTCCACTTGCTTTTACGCAGCAAGTGAACGAACAGTTCCGACTTGCGCTTCTTGTCGACCGTCACTACCCACTGCTTAACCGTGTTGGCCGCCACGTTACGCGGGCTGACTTCGATGCTCAGCGGATCGTTGAGCATCTGCCCGGCCAGGGTGCGGATCGCGTCGGAGAACGTCGCCGAGAACAACAGCGTCTGGCGTTTCTTCGGCAGCGCCTTGTAAATGTTGCCCAGCTCCTCGGAAAAACCCAGATCGAGCATACGATCGGCTTCGTCGAGCACCAGAGTTTGCAGCTGATTGAACTTGAGCGCGTTCTGGCGGAACAGGTCGAGCAAACGGCCCGGCGTGGCCACCAGCAGGTCGACGCCTTTGCGCAACTTCATCATTTGCGGGTTGATGCTGACGCCGCCGTACACCGCGTAAGTGCTCAACGGCAGGTTCTCGGCGTACTGACGCACGGCTTCGTGAACCTGTTCCGCCAGTTCGCGGGTCGGCACCAGAATCAGTGCGCGCACCGAGTTGGCGGTGACTTTCGGCCCTTCCATGGCCAGCAATTGCAGGAGCGGCAACGCGAAACCGGCCGTCTTGCCAGTACCGGTCTGGGCCGCAGCCATCAGGTCGCGACCGGCCAGCACCGCCGGAATGGCTTGCGCCTGAACCGGCGTCGGGGTCTGGTAGCCGAGCGTCTCGAGAGAGCGCAGCAAGGGTTCGATCAGGCCAAGGGTGGCGAAAGTCATGGGATTACCGTAGGAAAATTCAGCGCGGGTTTTTCAAAACAAGTGTGCAACACAAGATGCAATGGCGCGCAGTTTACCCTAATTCACACGGGATTCTGTCGGCACGACTACAGCCGGCTGCACAGGTGCCCGACGCCACTGCGGCAATCCGATCAACACCACGGCGCTGATGATCACCAGCATCGCCAGCCCTTCTTCGATTCCGATGGTCTCGCCCACAAACACGATCCCCAACAACACCGCCACGGCCGGGTTGACGTAGGCATAACTGGTCGCTGCCGCCGGACGCACGTTTTTCAACAGGTACATATAAGCGTTGAACGCGATGATCGAGCCGAAGAACGTCAGATACGCCAAGGCCGCCCAGCCTTCAATCGGTGGCATGGCTTGCAGATGCTCGCCGCTCACGGCACTGCCGATCAGCAGCGCCACGCCACCGACCAGCATTTCCACCGCACTGGCCATTGCCCCCGCCGGCAACGGCACGTGCTTGCTCCAGACCGACCCGAACGCCCAGGACGCCGCCGCAAACACCAGCAACAGCGCACCCAACGGGCTCGATTGCAGGTTCGAACCGAGATTCAACATGGCAATGCCTATCAGCCCGAGCGCAATCCCGGCCCATTCGAGACGGGTATTTCGCGCGCCCCAGAAATAGCCGAACAACAAGGTAAACAAGGGCACCGTCGCCACCGCCAATGCCGCCACACCGGAGGCCACTCCCATGTGTTCAGCGACACTGACGCCGCCGTTACCGCAGGCCAGCAGCAGGATCCCGATCATACCCGCCGCTTTCCACTGCGCCCAGGTCGGTGCCGGCGCCCCGCGCCAGCGCAGGAAGGCATACATCAACGTCCCGGCGAGCACAAAACGGATCCCGGCGAGCAGCAACGGCGGCCAATACTCCACGCCTATGCGGATCACCAGATAGGTCGAGCCCCAAATCACGTACAACGCGAAAAAAGCGGCGATCAACGGTAAGGGGAAACGACGTAAGCCAGGCATGGGCAGCTCGATGACAGAACAATGTGAACCGCTATTCTAGAAAGGCCAAGCGCTAAAAATAAGTTACAAAACCTGTTTATAGCGCCGGTACACTTTTCAAAACACGGAGATCAGCGCTATAAACCGTGCTTTCGAAAGTCAGCCATTTTCAAGGTATACGCCGATGGATAAATACGACCGCATGCTCCTCAGCGCCCTGCTGGAAAACGGTCGTGCGTCCTACGCCGACCTCGCGCGCAAGGTCAACCTGTCCGCCCCGGCCGTGGCCGAACGCGTGGCCAAGCTCGAAGCCAATGGCGTGATTACCGGTTACCAGGCGAAGGTCGACATGGCCAAGCTCGGCTTGCCGATCCAGTGCGTGATCGAACTGCGCCTGAACCAGCATGGTAATCAGAAGACCTACGATGATTTGATCAAAATCCCGCAGTTGACCGAATGCCACCGGGTGACCGGCGATCCGTGCGTGATCATGCAAGCGGCGGTGGGCTCGATGCCGGAACTGGAAGAGTTGATCAACCGGATTGCCAAGTTCGGGTTCAGCAAGACGTCGATTGTGTTGTCCAGCGCGATAGAGAAGCGCGTGCCGTTGGGGCACATCGAAGGCAATGGCAAAACAATCTAAGGCAGAGGGAAATCCCCTGTGGGAGCGAGCCTGCTCGCGAAAGCGGAGTGTCAGTCACCATCAATGTCGAATGATAAATTGCTTTCGCGAGCAGGCTCGCTCCCACAAGGGTTCAGCGGTGGTTTCAGAACCCGCGATGGCGCTTGAGGTGTTCGTTGATCTTCGCCGCCGGTACTTTTTGCAAACCGCACAGCAAATCATGGGACAACTCGCGCAGCCCATGCTTGCGCTGCAACTCTTCCATCAGGTGCGTCGTCAGGTTCGCGGCCATCTCGGCATCGGCCATGGCCCGGTGAGCCTTGCCGGTATCGGGCAAGTTGGCGAACGTGGTGAGGGTGCCAAGCTTGTGGTTCGGCGCAGCGGGCATCAGCCGACGGGCCAATAGCAGCGAGCAGGCAAAGTTCTGCAAACGCGTGCGCTTGATCCGCCCCAGCTCAAAGTCCCAGAACTTCTGGTCGAACGCCGCATTGTGCGCGAGCAATGGAGTGCAGCCGACGAACTCGTTCACCTCGTTCATCACCTGCTCGGCCGAAGGCGCGGTGCGCAGCATGGCGTTGCTGATGCCGGTCAGTTGCTCGATGAAGGCCGGCACGCGTACGCCGGCATTCATCAGGCTTTGGTAACGCTCGACGATGCGCCCCTGTTCAAGGATCACCACGGCAATTTCCGTGGCCCGGCAGCTGCTGCTCGGGGAGATCCCGGTGGTTTCAAAGTCGATGACTGCTATGCGTTCCAAACCTGTTTCAACTCCGTAAAAATCAATTCTTGAGCAGCAACGCGCCTTCGATCGGCACATAACGGCTGGCGGCGCGGATCAGCGAGTTGGCCGTGAGGCCCGGTACGCCATAGGCCACCGCTTGCACCCCGTGCTTGCTGATGATGCGGTCCAGCAGCATGTCGAAATCACCGTCACCGGAGGCCAGCACGATTTCGTCGACGTGATCGGCGGCGTCCATGATGTCGAGGGTGATGCCCACGTCCCAGTCGCCCTTGGCCGAGCCGTCGCTGCGCTGGATGTAAGGCTTGAGCTTCACGGTGAAGCCGAGGTTGCGCAGGATCTGCTGGAATTGCTGCTGTTTGCTGTCGCCACGATCGATCGCGTAGGCGTAGGCCTCGACGATCTCGCCCTGTTTGCTGATGTCAGCCCACAACGCGGCGTAGTTGAAGTGGCAACCATAGGCCTGACGCACGGTGTAATAGAGGTTTTGGACATCGGCGAACACTGCGATTTTTTTCACCGCGGGTTTCCTCTTGGCGCACAGGCGCGCAGGCGAGATCAGGCACCTGGCCCGAAAAGTCGCCCAGTATGCCAGCCCGAAGGATTGTTCCGCGAATAATCGGCCCGGGGCACGGTCGCGCCCCGGACGAATGGCGTCTTAGACGAAGGAATCGTCGTCATCGCCGCCGAAGAATGACGAGTTGTCGTCGCTGTAATCAGTGTCGGCAAAACCGCCCTGATCGTTGGAGTTGTCAGCCATGCGCTGGTCATCACCCCAACCGCCGTTGCTCTGGTCATTGACCTGCGCCGGCTCTTCCTTGATCACTTCAACCACTTCCGGCTGCTGATTGTGATGGAACAGGCTGCTGATGCCTTGTGCCAGCATCACGCCACCCGCGACACCGGCCGCAGTCTTCAGCGCGCCGCCGAGAAAACCACTGCCAGCCGCCGGCGCTTGCTGTTGCGGGGCGTAGTTTTGTTGTGGCGTTGCGGCACCGAAGTTCTGTTGCGGCGGCTGTGAATTGAACGATGGCCGTGCCGGTTCACGCCAGCCGCCCGTGGACGATGGGGCGCTCTGGGTCGGTGCGGGCTGTGGATCGCGAGTACTGCCACCGAAGATGCTCGACAAAAAGCCACCACCGCTCGGCGCCGGTGCCGCTGTCTGCGCCTTGGCCGCTTGCAGTTCGGCCTGCAATTGCTGCACTTGCTGGGTCAGTTGCTTGTTCTGTTCGTCGAGGCTCTTGATGGCGGCTTCCTGAACCAGGATCGCCTGGGTCATGAAATAGCCGGCCGCAGGCTGGCGAGTCAGGTGTTCCTTGATCCGCGCCTCAGCCAGGGCATCGCGCGGGGCTGAATCCGCTTCGGCCTGTTGCAGCCGGGAAAACAGTCCATCGATCAGGGTTTGTTCTTCGCTGTTCATGGCGACCTCGTAGATTGCCGGGAAAATCGTTGTCCTTTTCCAAAGAGGATAAGGTGCTCAACCTTAATGGAGGCTGAAACAAGTTGTTTCAATGAGCTTTACCTAAGGTTTACGTTTGCTTCGGGCGGTACATCATCGGTTACAGTGTGTAACTGCTTATGACCTGCGATACCGACTGATGAATCCGTTTGATGTGCTGCGTGACTCCTTGTATTTCTTCAAGCGCAATCTGGGACAGATCGTGCAACTGTGCCTGCCGCTGGTGATCTTCGAGGCGCTGCTGCAACAAATTGTCGACCACTCCACCGAGCCGGACAGTTTTCCCGGCGTCAGTGTCATCGTCGGCTTGCTGGTTTATCCGCTGTACACCGCCGCCCTGATCCTGTTCCTCGACGCCCGCAGTCGAGGTGAGTCGCCGCGCAACCGTGATCTGCTGACACGCTCGGCGTATCTGTGGCCGCGCTTCGCCTTGCTCACAGCGCTCAATACCCTGCTGATCCTGCTCGGTCTGTCGCTGTACTTCCTGCCCGGTATCTATCTGATGGTGACCCTGGCTTTCGGCGAATACTTGCTGGTACTGCGTGGCATGGCCCCGTTGGCGGCCATGAAAGAAAGCCTGCGCCTGACTCGCGGCCACTTCATGCGCATTCTGGTGTGCATCCTGTGTGTGATGGGGCCGCTGTGGGTGCTCAAGGGCGCCACGCTCGCGGTGTACCCGGACCCGCAGAACCCGGTGATTTCCCTGCTGATCGACAGCGCCCACAGCTTCCTGCAACTGTTCACCAGCGTGGTGTTGTTCCGCTTGTTCATGCTGATCGGCGATACACCCGAGAAGATCGAGGGGCCGCTCTGACCGTGGGCTTCAGCTCCGGTCTCGGTTATGCTCGGGGCCATCTTTTGTAACGCTATAAGCCGAGCCATGACCCGTCTACTGCGCTACACCCTGCTGAGCCTGTTGATTGTGACTGGCGTGATCGCATTGTTGATTTACAACCTGACCTGGCGCCCCGACTCCAAGGAAGTGTTACCGGTCAGTTGCACGACTCAAGCGCCCACCCTGGTGCCCGGTCAGGCATTGAAGGTGATGACCTGGAACGTTCAGTACCTGGCGGGTAAACGCTATGTGTTCTGGAACGACCTGGCACAGGGCACCGATGAAAACCCTACCCCCGAGGACATGGCTTTCAGCCTCGATGAAGTGGCGCGGGTGATTCGCGACGAAAACCCCGACATCGTGTTGTTGCAGGAACTCGATGACAACGCCAAGACCAGCGATTACCAGAACCAGTTCAAGCTGCTGCAAGAGCGGGTCGCCGACCTGTATCCATGCAGCGCCCGCGCCTTCGACTGGAAGGCCGACTTCGTGCCGGATCCGCACATCTTCGGCAGTGTCGGTCGGCAACTGGCAACGCTCAGCCGCTACCAGATCGAACATGCCGAGCGCCTGCAATTGCCGGTCGCATCGGTCAACCTGATCAGCCGCCAGTTCAAACCGAAAAACGCCTTGTTGGTGTCTTATCTACCGCTGAACGACGGCGGTCAGATGGCGGTGCTCAATACCCATCTGGACCGCGTCACCCAGCCCGACGAAACGCTGCAAGCCCAAGTGACGGCTGTTGCCAAGGTCCTCGATAAATTCGAAGGCCGTGGCACGCCGTGGTTGATCGGTGGCGATTTCAATCTGTTGCCGCTCGGGCAGTTTCGCCGACTGCCCGAGGAACAACGCACACCCTACTCGGCCGACAGCGCGCTGCATGTGCTGTGGGACAAGTACCCGATGATCCCGACCAACAACGAAGCCAGCGGCGCCGATCGGTCCCAGTGGTTGACGCATTACCCTAACGATCCGGGCTTGAATGGCCCGGACCGCACGGTTGACTACCTGTTCTACAGTCCACACATCAAACGGGTCGAGGCGATGGTGAGGCAGGACGATACGTTGCGCATCTCCGACCACTTGCCGGTGATTTCACGGTTCCTGCTGCCCGCCAACTGACAATACAAAACCTGTGGGAGCGAGCCTGCTCGCGAAAGCGGTGTATCAGGCAACATCAATGTTGAAGGTACAGCCGCCTTCGCGAGCAGGCTCACTCCCACAGGGATGGGGTTAGACCAGAAAATCGGTTCAATGCACCTCTTCCAGATCGTCATGCAATAGCCCGAAGATCTTGCGCTTCATGTCGATAAACGAGCGTTCCATGACCATGTCCAGCGTCCGTGGACGTTCGATCGGCACGTCCAGAATCTGCTTGATCCGCCCAGGCCTGGCGCCCATCACGTAGACCCGGTCGCCGAGCAAAACCGCCTCGTCGATATCGTGGGTCACGAACAACACGGTCTTCTTGCTGTTGCCCCAGACTCGCAACAACAGCTGCTGCATTTGCAAGCGTGTCTGGCTGTCCAGCGCGCCGAAAGGTTCGTCCATCAGCAGGATCTGCGGATCGTTGGCCAGCGCGCGGGCAATCGCCACGCGCTGCATCATGCCGCCGGACAGCTGCTTGGCGTAGTTATCGGCAAACCCGCTCAAACCGACTTCATTGACGTAATAGTCGACGATCTCCTTGCGCTGGGCAGCCGCCATGCCGCGACGCTTGAGCCCGAATTCGACGTTCTGGCGCACGGTCAGCCACGGGAACAGTGTGTAGCTCTGGAACACCATGCCACGGTCCGCACCCGGCCCCTGGACTTGCTGGCCACCGACGTAGATCTCGCCTTCGGTGGGCTCATTGAGGCCGGCGGTGAGGTACAGCAAACTTGACTTGCCGCACCCCGAAGGCCCGACCAGCACGGCGAATTGTTGGTCCGGCACCTCGAACGACACCTGCTCCAGCGCAGTGAACATGCCGCCGTCAGGTTTCTGATAGCGCAGGCTGACCTTGTCCACTTGCAACCTTGGAGCAGCTTGCACCGGGGCAGCCGAGGGTGTGACGAAGCGAGGGTTGACGGCGCTTACTGAGCCCATGCGGCGATCCTCAGACGTAGGAAACGGAACAGTTGATCGGTGACCAGGCCCAACAGGCCGATGATCGCGATTGCCAGGAAAATCACATCCACTTGAAAACCACGCATGGCTTTAAGGCTCAAGTAACCCAGGCCACTGGAAGCGGCGACCAGTTCGGCCACCACCAGGTAGGTCCAGGCCCAGCCCATGGTCACGCGCAAGGTGTCGAGCACACCCGGCAACGAGGCCGGGGCAATCACATGCAGCACCGCGTCGCGACGGGTCGAGCCCAAGGTGTAGGACGCGTTGATCAAGTCCTTGGAGATGCCTTTGGACACGTCCGCGATCATCACCAGTTGCTGGAAGAACACACCGAAGATGATCACCGAGACCCGTTGCTCCAGACCGATACCGATCCACAGAATGAACAGCGGCACGAACGAGGTCACCGGCAGGTAACGAATGAAATTGACCATCGGCTCCAGGAACGCCTGGACGATACGGAAGCTGCCCATCAGCAACCCCAGCGGCACCGCCACCAGTGACGAGACAATGAAACCGACCATCACCACTTCGAGGCTGGCCCACACATGCAGGCCAAGGGTGCCGTCGCGGCCCAGGCGCACGGCGGCTTCGGCCACCGCACCCGGTGTCGGCAGGAACATGCCCGGCACCACGCCGCCATAGGACAACCCCGCCCAGAGGCCGATCAACAACACCCAGGCCAGGCCGCTTGCGCTCCAGATCAGCTGCACCGGCAGGCCGGTCTTGGGCGTGATGCAGCGGCTCAGCCATGAATTGCGCTTGAACATGCAAACCTCCTACAGCGGGGTGACGAAACGGTTGTCGATCAAGTCGTCATTGCTGACGTTGTAGGGTTTGCCCTGCAATTCACTGGCGGTTTCATTGGCCAGTTTGATCAGCGGTTCGCTGTCGCCCGGCTTGCCCGGCGAGCCGAGGAGTTTTTCGCTCATGGCCTGATCGTAGAAGCGCACGCCTTGCGCGGCGGCAGCCAGTTCCTTCGGATCGGCGAGGTAACCGCCAACGCCTTTGGCCATGATTTTGTAGGC
Source organism: Pseudomonas oplopanacis (assembly GCF_057128725.1). Classification (NCBI taxonomy): domain Bacteria; kingdom Pseudomonadati; phylum Pseudomonadota; class Gammaproteobacteria; order Pseudomonadales; family Pseudomonadaceae; genus Pseudomonas; species Pseudomonas oplopanacis. Next base: position 151,884 of record NZ_JBSKHV010000012.1, read on the forward strand.
TTCTTCTGGATGGTCCTTGGTGTACTGGACCGCTTTGTACAGACCGGCGACCAGTGCCTTGACGTCTTCCGGCTGCTTCTCGATGACGGCGCAGTTGAGCGCGACCACATCGACAATCACGCCCGGCGTGCTGCTGCTGTCGATCAGCACCTTGCCCTGTTTCTTGTCACGCACCATCGACAGATGCGGCTCCCACGTCACGGCGGCCGGCACGCGACCGGCGATGAACGCAGTGGCAGCATCGTCAGCTGTCATGTTCTGCACGGTGATGTCGCTCATGGTCATGCCGTGTTTCTTCAGCAAATACGACAACCAGAACTGCGAGGTCGACCCTTCGTTCACCGCCACCGCTTTGCCTTTGAGCTCCTGCAGACTCTTGACGTCCTTGCCCACCAGCACGCCGTCGCCGCCATGGCTGTCATCCAGCGCGGCCACTGCCTTGAAGCAGAATTGCGGACGGTATTTCAGTACTTCGTCGATGGTCGACGCCGAGCCTGACAACTCGCCCGAAGCCTGCGCGGCCATGTACATCGACGCCTCCTCGACGACGGGCAACTCGACGGTCAAGCCGTTTTCCTTGAAGTAGCCCAGGTCCTGAGCCAGATAGAGGGTGCCGTAGCCGACCCAGGTGGTGTGACCGATAGACAGGGTGCCGGCCTGGGCGCTGGTGGCGACCGTGGCGGCGATGGCGGTGATCGCCAATGGATGAGCGATGCGGGTTAGCAAGGACTTGATCATGGAGCACTCCCAAAGCTGTTGATTTAGTTTTGATGGGCAGTACGGCCAGCGGCCCTGAAAATCAGCTGTCACCTCAGGTCTCTGATGGACCTTGCGGCGGGCAGCATCGGGCTGACTGGCGAAGTCGATGTTGGCCCAGTGCGGGGAGAAGGAAAATTAGGAAATATGTCGAGGCGAATGATGAAAAAGCTGTGTAGCGCGCACTGGAAAAGGGCGGTGTGGGCGGGGGTGCTCGAGGTGGGTGCAAAAGGTGCGAGGTGCGGTGAATCGGCCATAGCATTCGTGAGCAGGCTCGCTCCCACAAGGGACTTGTGATCGACACATATCCAATGTGGGAGCGAGCCTGCTCGCGAAGAGGCCCGCAAGAGCGCTACAAGATCAAAGTCGGCCGTATTCCTGCGCCGTACGATCAACCGCTTTCAGGGTCTTGCCCACCAGCTCATCAATCTCTTCACGACTGGCAATCAACGCCGGTGCCATGATCATCCGCCCCAGCGTCGAGCGAATAATCACCCCCTCTTCAAAGCCAATCGTGCGGCAACGCCACGCGATGTCGTTCTCGTTGGCAAAGCGCTTGCGGCTGGTTTTGTCCTCGGCCAATTGCAACGCCGCGACCATGCCGACGCCTTGAATATCGCCCACCAACGGGTGATTGCCGAACACCTCGCGCAAGCACTGTTGCAGGTACGGGCCGATGTCATCCTTGACCCGCGTCACCACCCCTTCATCACGCAAGGCCTTGAGGTTGGCAATCGCCACCGCCGCCGCTACCGGGTGCCCGGAATACGTCAGGCCGTGGGCAAACACCCCGCCCTGCTCTACCAGCACGGTGGCCATTTTCTTCGACAGGATCAACCCGCCCATCGGGATGTAACCGGAGGTCAAACCCTTGGCGATGGACAAGGTGTCCGGCTCGAAACCGAAGTACTCGTGGGCGAACCATTCGCCGGTGCGACCGAAGCCGCCGATCACTTCATCAGCGCACAGCAGCACGTCGTACTTGCGGCAGATGCGCTGGATTTCCGGCCAGTAACTTTCTGGTGGGAAGATCATCCCGCCCGCGCCCTGGAACGGTTCGGCGATGAAGCCTGCGACTTTGTCCGCACCCAGTTCGAGGATCTTCGCTTCCAGTTGCTGCGCTGCCCGCAGGCCAAACTCAGCCGGGGTCAGATTGCCTTCGTGGGCGAAAAAATACGGCTCGTCGATGTGCTCGATGTCCGGAATCATGCCGCCCATTTCGTGCATGAACTTCATGCCACCGAGCGCCGTCGCGGCCAGGGTCGAGCCGTGATAACCGTTCCAGCGACCGATCATGATTTTCTTCTCGGGCTTGCCGAGAATTGTCCAGTAACGGCGCACGGTACGGATCAACACCTCGTTGGCTTCAGAGCCGGAGTTGGTGTAGATCGCGTGGCTGTAGTGCCCCGGCAACAGGCTGAATAGCAGCTCCGACAGCTCGATCACCTGCGGGTGAGTGGTGTGGAAAAACATGTTGTAGTACGGCAGCTGCTCCAATTGCTGAGTCGCTGCCGATGCCAGATCCTTGCGCCCGTAACCGAGGTTGGTGCACCACAACCCGGACATGCCATCGAGGTAGCGCCGACCGTCGTTGTCCCACAGGTGCAGGCGTTCGCCACGAACCATCACCCGGGGTCCTTCGTCATTGAGTGCCTTTTGATCGACGAATGCATGGATGTGGTGCGCAGCGTCGGCGGCCTGGTAGTCGCGGGTTTCACGTGGTGTGGTCATCGCCAGTTCTCCGTTTTTTATTAGCGGCTGTTATCAGCGCAGCTGAAACCAGGTGGTCTTCAACTGGGTGTATTTATCGAATGAATGCAGCGACAAGTCACGACCGAAACCGGACTGTTTGCCGCCGCCGAACGGCACGGTCACGTCGAGTGCATCGACGCTGTTGACCGAGACCGTTCCCGCTCGCAATTGCCGCGCCACACGGTGGGCGCGATTGAGGTCATCGGTCCACAGCGACGCCGCCAGACCGTAGACGCTGTCGTTGGCCAGTTGCAAGGCGTGGGCCTCGTCATCGAACGCCGTGACGGCCAGCACCGGGCCGAATACTTCGTCGCGAAACAGCGGCATGTCCGGGGTCACACCGGTGAAAATCGTCGGCTGGATGAAGTTGTCAGAGCCGTTGAAGATCGACTGCCGGCCACCGCACACCTTGGTCGCGCCCTGACGTTCGGCTTGCTGGATGAACTTCATGATGCGCGCGGTCTGGCGGCTGTCGACAATCGCCCCGGCGCCGCTCGACGGGTCCAGCGGATCGCCCGGCAACCAGCGCTCGGCCTGGGCCATGAGGCGTTCGACGAACTCGTCATGAATCGAGCGTTGCACCAGCAAACGCGAGTTGGCCGAGCAGACTTCGCCCTGATTGAAGAAGATCCCGAATGCGGCTTTTTCAGCGGCCAGATCGAGGTCCTGACAATCGGCGAACACCAGGTTCGCGCTCTTGCCGCCGCACTCCAGCCACACCTGCTTGAGGTTCGACTGCGCAGAATATTGCATGAAAAATTTGCCGACTTCGGTAGAGCCGGTGAACACCAGGCAATCGACATCCGGGTGCAAACCGAGGGCTTTGCCGGTCTGCTCACCGAGGCCCGGCAGCACGTTCAATACGCCGGCCGGCAAACCCGCTTCCAGCGCCAGCTCGGCCAGCCGCAGGGCGGAAAACGGTGATTGTTCGGCGGGTTTCAGAATCACCGAGTTGCCGGCGGCCAGGGCCGGTGCGAGTTTCCACGCAGCCATGTCCAGCGGGAAATTCCACGGCACCACGGCAGCGACCACCCCGAGGGCTTCACGGGTGATGGTCGCCAGCACGTTCTGCGCGCTGGGGGCGATCTGATCGTAGAGTTTGTCGAGGCTTTCGGCGTACCAGCGAAACACCCCGGCCGCGCCCGGCACGTCGATGTTGTAGGCGTCCATCACCGGTTTGCCCATGTTCAGCGAATCGAGCAATGCCAGTTCTTCGCGATTGACCATGATCAGGTCGGCCAGGCGCAGCAGCACCTGTTTGCGCTCACTTGGCGAGCGCGCCGACCAGATGCCGGCTTCATATACCTGCCGCGCATTACTGACAGCGGCGTCGACCTCTTCATCGCCACACGCCGTCACGTTGGCCAGGCATTGCCCGGTGGCCGGGTTGATCGCGGCGAACGTCTGGCCGGATTGCGCGGAACGGCGTTTACCGTCGATCACGGCCTGGTCGGGAAACTGCAGCGCTGCGGCTTTGTTTTGCCAATATGCAAGCTCGAACACGTTCAGATGCTCCAAGGGCTTTTCTTGTGAATGGATGGTGGCCCAGCCCCGTGTCCACGAAAAATAGTAAAAATGTTTTCGCAGACCATGAAAAAACTGGGCAGCCAACCTCCCCCAGCGCGCGGTATGTGGTTATTGTTCAAGCACAACAACACCGTCGTCAGAACGGACGCAGTCGGCGCGAATATTGCCTGGATGCCTTGATCATCCACCCCGAGGTTTGCCGTGGCTGCCTACAACTTGCGTCAACTGAAATACTTCATCACCACCGTCGAATGCGGCAGCGTCGCCGAGGCCTCGCGCAAGCTGTACATCGCCCAGCCGGCGATTTCCACGGCGATCAAAGGCCTGGAAGACAGCTTCGGCGTGCAACTGCTGATCCGTCATCACGCCCAAGGGGTGTCCTTGACGCCGAGCGGCGCTCGCTTCTACCGCAAGGCTCAGGAACTGCTGCGCATGGCCAAGGAGTTCGAGCAGAACGCCCTGGCCGACAACGACGTGGTGGCCGGGCAGATCGACATCGGCTGCTTCGAAACGGTCGCGCCGCTGTACCTGCCGCAACTGATTGCCGGGTTCTCGGCGCTGTATCCGGGGGTGAAAATCCGCATTCGCGACGGCGAGCAGCAGGAGCTGGTGCAAGGCCTGACGTCGGGCACCTTCGACCTGGCGATCCTGTACGAACACGACCTCGACGCCACCATCCAGACCGAGCCACTGATGCCGGCGCAGCGACCTTATGCGTTGCTGCCGGCGGACCATCGCTTTGCCCAACTCAAGCAGGTGTCGCTGCGTGACCTGTGCCTGGAGCCGATGATTCTGCTGGACGTGCAACCGAGCCGGACGTACTTCGTCAGCCTGTTCGAGGAATTGAACCTGTCGCCGAACATTGCCTTCAGTTCACCGTCGATCGAGATGGTCCGGGGCATGGTCGGGCAAGGGTTCGGCTTTTCGATCCTGGTCACGCGACCGCACTCGGAATGCACCTACGACGGGCAGAAAGTGGTGTGCGTGGACATCGTTGAAGACGTCACCGGTTCAGGGTTGGTGGCGGCGTGGCTCAAGCGCGGGCAGTTGACCAAGCCGGCGCAGTTGTTTGCCGATTATTGTCGGGAGCAGCTCACTGCGAAAGCTGCGACAAGAGCTTGAGTCTGGTGCCTCCTCTGTGGCGAGGGAGCTTGCTCCCGCTCGACTGCGCAGCAGTCGCAAAACCGTCGCATGCGTTGTATCTGACAGACCTCGGTCGCAGGTTTTGGGGCGGCTTCGCCACCCAGCGGGAGCAAGCCCCTTCGCCACAGGTAATCCCCTTTGCCACAGGGTTAGTGTTTAGCCATAGGATTACTTGCGGGGTTTGATCCGCGCAGTCGCTTCGGCCACCAACGGATCATCGGGCCAGTAGTGCTTCGGATACCGCCCCTTCAAATCCTTCTTCACCTCGGCATAGGTGCTGCGCCAGAAGTTCGCCAGGTCCTGGGTCACCTGCACCGGCCGCCGAGCAGGCGACAGCAGATGCAGCTTGACCACTTGCCGGCCACCGGCAATACGCGGCGTCTCGGCCAGGCCGAACAGTTCCTGCAAACGCACCGCCAGAATTGGTGGTTGCTCGCTGTAATCCAGACGAATCGACGACCCCGACGGCACGCTTAGATGATGCGGCGCCAGCTCATCGAGCCGTTGCGGCAGCGGCCATGGCAGCAGGTTATGGACGATGCTCGACAGATCCAGGTTGGCAAAGTGGCTGAGCCGCGAGACTTTGCCCAGATACGGCATCAGCCAATGTTCGAGGGCTTTAAGCAGCGCGGCGTCGCTGACATCCGGCCATTCACTTTCGCCCTTGCCGGCCATATCCAACTGACGCAACAAGGCCACCCGCGCCTGCCACTGACGCAACTCCGGAGTCCACGGCAACAACTCCAGACCTTTGCGTCGCACCAGATTGACCAGCGCCTGACTGCGCGCAGATTCATCAAGACCGGTCAACGGTTCGCGGCTCAGGATCAGCTCACCGACCTTGCGCTGACGCTCGGCGCGCAACACGCCTTCACGCTCGTCCCAATCCAGTTGATCAACGATGCGCACTTGCTCGGCGAGCACCGAGTCGAACAGCGCCGGATCGAAATCCGTCGCCAGATAAATCCGTTCCTCCCGCTGGCCCTGACGACTGCCGAGATCGGCGATCACCAGCCACGCCTGTTTCATCAAGCTGTCAGCCTCGGCGAACAACGCGGCGCGGCCGTTGGCCAAGCGGTATTCCGCGCCACCGGCACGGCGCTGCTGGGCGACGCGGTCGGGATAGGCCAGCGCCAGCAGTGCGCCGAGCCAGCGCGGATGATCCGGATCGCTGACCGGCTCCGAGGCTTTGCCGCGCAGATAACCACGGTATTGCCGCGCCAGTTGCCGGGCCCGTTGAACGCCACCTTGAGCACCGCGCGCGGCGCGTTCTTCGCCGGACAACAGCACCAAGCGACTGTGCAGATCGGCGCCAGCGCCACGCAAGATATCGCGCTCACCGAGCAACGCCGCGACATCGCAGGCCATGTCAGCCAAGCCCAGCGCCTGACCACGTAACAACAAATGCGCGATGCGTGGATGCGCCGGCAGTTCCGCCATGGCCTGTCCGTGACGGGTCAGCGCTTCACCGTCCAATGCACCCAGTCGATCCAGCAAGTCCTGAGCCTGGGCATAAGCGGCGGCCGGTGGGACATCCAGCCAAACCAACTGACCCGGCGTCACGCCCCAGCGACCGAGTTGCAACGCCAGGCCGGCGAGGTCCGCCGAGAGAATTTCCGCACTGGCGTAGGCCGCCAGTTGCTCGTGTTGATCCTGCGACCACAAGCGATAACACACGCCTGGCTCCAAACGCCCTGCCCGGCCCGCGCGCTGCGTGGCGCTGGCCTTGGAGATGCGCTGGGTGTCGAGGCGGGTCATGCCGCTGCCGGGGTCGAAACGTGGCACCCGCGCCAACCCGGCATCGATCACCACGCGCACGCCGTCGATCGTCAGGCTGGTTTCGGCGATGTTGGTCGCCAGCACCACTTTGCGCTTGCCGGTCGGCGCCGGATCTATCGCCGCGCGCTGGGCATTCAGGTCCAGCTCACCGTGCAGCGGGCAAAGCAGCACCTGCGGGCTATCACCCAAGGCGTCGGCCAATTGTTGATGCACACGACGGATTTCCGCTTGTCCCGGCAGGAATACCAGGATGCTGCCGGTTTCATCGTTCAAGGCTTCGAGGATGGTCTGTACCAGACGCGGCTCAATAAACTCACCGGGCTGGAACGGCCGCCCCCAGCGCATCGCCACCGGGTACATGCGGCCTTCGCTGCGCAAAATTGGCGCATCGTCGAGCAACCCGGCCAGGCGTTCGCCCTCCAGGGTGGCCGACATCAGCAGGATTTTCAGCGGTTGATCGTCGCGAAACAGCTCGCGGCCATTCAGGCTCAGGGCCAACGCCAGGTCGGCGTCGAGGCTGCGCTCGTGGAACTCATCGAAGATCAGCAGGCCAACGCCTTCCAGCGCCGGATCGTCCTGCAAGCGACGGGTCAGGATGCCTTCGGTGACCACTTCGATACGGGTCTTGGGCCCGACTTTGCTGTCGAGACGAATGCGATAGCCGACCGTTTCGCCAACCGTCTCCCCCAATTCACTGGCCAGCCGCTCCGCCGCCGCCCGTGCTGCCAACCGGCGCGGTTCAAGCATCAGAATGGTTTGCCCGGCCAGCCAGGTCTCGTTGAGCAGGGCCAATGGCACACGGGTGGTCTTACCGGCGCCGGGCGGTGCTTCGAGCACGGCTTCGTGGCGTGTCGCCAAGGCTTCACGCAGCGCGGGTAAAACTTCATCAATCGGCAAAGAAATCATGCTGGCTCCCAAACAGAGGCGCGAGTATAACGGCGAACTGCTCGGCGTTTATCACGGTCCTAATTCATAACGACGACGCTTCGTTTTCCAGATGACTCAGGAGATTTCATATGCGTGTTCCCTTTCGCCTGATTGGCGGTGTGTTGGTTGCAACCCTGCTGACCCAAGTGACCGCTTGCGGATCGATTTTCTACCCCGACCGCCGTGGGCAAATCGACGGCAAGATCGACCCGGCCATCGCCGCGCTGGATGCCGTGGGCCTGTTGTTCTACATCATCCCCGGCCTGATCGCGTTTGCGGTCGACTTCGCCACCGGCGCGATTTACTTCGAACCCGGCAAGACTGCTCAGGTCGACCCGGAAAAACTCAAGGAAGCGATCGGTGCCGACGGCAAGGTCGATAACCACAAGTTGCAGACTATTCTCGAAACTGAACTGGGCCGCAGCTTCCCGCTGGACGACCCGCGCTTGATCCAACATAAAGGCAGCACCCAGCAACTGGCCCTGCTCGGCCTGCAACCCGCCGCGTAACCGGTGCACCAGAAGGAAAAGCCGCCCCTATGATTTCCAGCTCCGAACACGCCCGCCTGCTGCGGCTGGCGACCCGTGCCTCGGTGGCGGTGGCGTGTACGCTGATCGTCGCCAAGGCCATCGCCTGGTGGTTGAGCGGCTCGGTGAGCATGCTCGCCGGGTTGACCGACTCGGCGCTCGACGGCGTCACGTCGTTGCTCAATCTGCTGGCGGTGCATTACGCCTTGCGCCCGGCCGATGACGACCATCGTTACGGGCATGGCAAGGCTGAGTCGCTGGCGGGCATGGCGCAGGCGTTGTTCATTGGTGGCAGTGCGGTGTTGATTGCCATGCAGGCGATAGACCGGCTGCAACACCCGGAGCCGGTCGGCGCTCCGTGGATCAGCATCGGGGTGATCGTGTTTTCCTTGGTGCTGACGGTGGCGTTGCTGATGTTGCAGCATCGCGTGGTCAAGGCCACAGGCTCCAACGCGGTGCGTGCGGACTCGCTGCATTACCGCTCGGACCTGCTGCTCAACGGCAGCATTCTGGTGGCGCTGGTGCTGGCCGGGTTTGGCTGGCATCAGGTCGACCCGTGGTTCGGTCTGGGGATTGCCGCGTACATTCTCTGGAGCGCGATTCAGATCGCCCGGGAAAGCTTCACAGTGTTGATGGATGAAGAACTGCCACCGGATGTCAGTCAGCACATGCTTGAACTGGCCTGCAGCGTGCCGGGTGTTCTGGGGGCGCATGATTTGCGCACGCGGATTTCCGGCAACCAGTGGTTCGTGCAACTGCACCTGGAATTGCCGGGGGATTTGACGCTGTCAGTCGCCCACGGCATCAGCGATCAAGCCGCCGATGCCATCCACGCCGCCTACCCGCGAGCCGAAGTGCTGGTGCACGCCGACCCGCAAGAAGTGGTGTTGGCTGCCCGGACTCAGAACTTGACCTGATAACCGCGACTGCCCAGGCAATTGCCTTGGGCTTGTCGGTAGGCTTGCACCACCGAAGGGTCTGGTTGGTAAGTGTCGGCGCGTGGATCAAAACCGCTCTGCTGCACCGCGTATTGGTAGCACTCGTAACCGTCCTGACTGACCTGTTCCGGCGACTGCCCGTTGGCCGGGTACGCCTCGACGTCATAGCCATTGCTGGACGATTGCGGCAGCGGTTGTCCTGGCGGTTCGACCACGACGTAATCCTGAGTGTTCTCTTGATAGGCGTAATACGAACCGGCGGCCAGGAACAGCAATGACCCGCCAATCCACACTTCACGGGCGTAATCGGGCAAGTAACTGACACGGATCCCGCGTGGCGGCTGCACCACCACGTAACGCGGGCCTTGCGGGCGATACCAGTAGCCGCCGGAATAGAAATAATCCCGACCGCCGTAAGGCACACGGTAATCGCGATCCGGGAAGCGATCGATCACCTGACCGGGCCGATACTGCGGACCTGGGCCCCAACCGTTGCCGTGCCCATTCGGGCGACCTGCCCAGTAATGATCATTGGGCCGTGCGCCCATACCGCCGGTTTGCCACTGCTGGTTGTATCCGTTGTTGCGCGGATTGTCCTGATAGTAGCCACGCTGCGGCTGCTGGGTCTGGCGCACGGTATCGGGCCGGCCCTGGATCGGCAGGTCATTGGCGGGTAATTGTGGTGGCGGTGGCGGCGAGCGAACCGGGTTGTTGTAGTCGTGCTGCGGTCGTGGCTGGTTCTGGTTCTGCCATTGACCGTTGTTTTGGTTTTGGCCGTTATGTTCGAACTGGCGGCTGTTTTCGCCACGAATGATCTCGTTGTTCTGCGGACGCGGCTGATTATTCTGCTGATCGTTCTGCGGGCGTTGCTGATTGTTGCCATGCCCCTGACCGTTGCCCTGGTGGCCATCCGGCCCATGCTGCCCGCCATCGTTTCCACGGTTTTGCTGATCATCGGCCAGCGATTGCGCAGCGACACCGACACACAGCAAACCAACACCGGCCAAACGCCAGATGCGCGACTTCATGCTTTTCCTCACTGCGGGTTAGGGCCTGTACGTAAGACTGGAAAAGCACAGGCCGGTTCTGCAACAGGTTATCAGTCGCGAAACTTATTTATTGAGGGCAGAAGAGAAATCGCGGGCAAAAGAAAAGGGAGACCCGTCGGCCTCCCTTTGAGAACTTCGTCCGTGCTCGACGCTTATGACGCCGGCTCACCTCACGCCGTCTTCTGGACAGTGTGTAGCTCGGGGGCCGGCACATCCCCGGTGGGGGTGGCGGCCGCGACTGGCCTGATTGGGCGAGTCGCTGTGGACTGTTTGTCCGAGCAGTGATTCTGGTGATAAGAATAGGCCTGGGGCGCCGGCAGAGGATTGCGAAGATTGCTCAAATAAACATCACTTGCGCAATTTTTAACCCTGGATAGATAATCTGCCGCAATAGTTACGACAAAGGCCTGATTGATGAGCAAACTCGACCGATACGACTTGAGCATTTTGGCGGAATTGCAGCGTGACGCGCGCATCTCCAACCAGGAACTGGCCGAACGCATTGGCCTGTCGCCTTCGCCATGCTCGCGCCGGGTCAAGCAACTGGAAGACGACGGCTACATCACCCGTCAGGTCGCCCTGCTCGACCGCAAAATGCTCGGTTTGAGCCTGACGGCCTATGTGCTGATCGGCATGGACCGACACACCCCCGAGCGGTTCGAGAACTTCGAAGCGGCGATCCGTACCTTGCCGCAGGTGCTGGAATGCAGCCTGGTGACGGGAATGGATGCGGATTATCAGTTGAAGGTGGTGGTGCCCGATATGGACCACTATCAGAAACTGCTGCTGGGGCATCTGACCCGGATTGAAGGGGTGACGAGTGTGCGGTCGAGTTTTGTGTTGAATCAGGTGCTCAATAGCACTGAGTTACCGCTGACTCATCTGCGCAGCTGAGGACGCCTTCGCGAGCAGGCTCGCTCCCACAGGGATCTCACATGCGCTGAAGATCCCTTGTGGGAGCGAGCCTGCTCGCGAAGAGGCCGGCACAGGCGACGAATGACTGCGACACACCGACGCAGGTCAATACTTCGCCAATCCCCCGTGGCGTATACTCGCCGCGCCCTTTTAGCCGCGCCTGCGCTGGAGATGTTCGATGGATCCTGCAGTATTTGAAGAGTGGATGATGACTGGCCTTGTCAGCATCCTGATCATTTTCATGGGTTTCATCGTCTGGGATCTGGCGAAGAAGTCCAAGGCCGGGCGCTTTGGCTCGATGATTCTGTTCTTTGTGCTGGGTCTGGGCGTGGCCGCGTTCGTGATCAAAAGCGTGGTGATCGGCCTGATCGAATCCGGCACGTTATAAACGCGCCGGCACTTCTTTCCACTGGCCCTGATCAAGCCCTTCGATCGTCCAGTCGCCGATTCTGACCCGCACCAGCCGCAATGTCGGCAAGCCGACCGCCGCCGTCATGCGCCGTACCTGACGGTTTCGCCCCTCGCGAATCACCAACTCCAGCCAACTCGTGGGTACGCTTTTGCGAAAGCGTACCGGCGGATTGCGTGGCCACAGCTGCGGCTCATCAAGCTGCCGCGCCTCGGCCGGCAGCGTCATGCCGTCGTTCAGTTCAACGCCATCACGCAAGCGCTGCAATTGCTCGGCACTCGGCTCACCTTCCACCTGCACCCAATAGGTCTTGGCCAGTTTGTGCTTCGGGTCGGCAATTCGCGCCTGAAGTTGGCCATCGTTGGTCAACAGCAGCAAACCTTCACTGTCGCGGTCCAGCCGTCCTGCGGGATAGATTCCGGGAATCTCGATGTAATCCTTGAGCGTCGCCCGCCCTTCGCCGTCGCTGAATTGGGTCAGTACGTCGAACGGTTTGTTGAACAGGATCAGCTTCGGCTCGGCCGGCGGCGCTTTGGCGACACGGCGCGGGGCTGAGGACGATGGCGCAGGCTTCACGCCAGGGCGGCGGGAAACGGGACGTGGTGGACGAGGCATGAGGAAAGGAACATCTAACGGTCAGGGCTGCTAATGCTAGTGCCCTGACCGCTAAATGACCATGACAACTATTTATCAGCGGAACGGAGGCTCGTCGAAGCTGCGCAGTTTGCGCGAGTGCAACGAGTTGAGTTCGGTGCGCAACAGATCCACCGCCTCGATGCCGATCTTTAAGTGCTGGCTGACCGCGCGTTCATAGAAGGCGTTGGCCGAGCCCGGCAACTTGATTTCGCTGTGCAACGGTTTGTCCGAGACACACAGCAACGTGCCGTAAGGCACCCGCAAACGATAGCCCTGGGCGGCGATGGTGCCGCTTTCCATGTCCACTGCGACAGCGCGAGACAGGTTGATCAACGGACGCTCCTGCGCCCAGCGCAGTTCCCAGTTACGGTCGTCATACGTCAGAACCGTGCCGGTGCGCAGGCGTTTCTTCAGCTCGTCACCTTTTTCGCCGGTGATATTGGCCGCTGCTTGCTGCAACGCCATCTGCACTTCAGCCAGGGCCGGAATCGGAATGTTCGGCGGCACGACCCGGTCGAGAATCCCGTCGCGGCGCATGTAAGCGTGCGCCAGCACGTAGTCACCAATGGTCTGCGACTGACGCAGGCCGCCGCAGTGGCCGATCATCAGCCAGCAATGCGGACGCAATACCGCCAAGTGGTCGGTGATGTTTTTGGCGTTGGACGGGCCGACGCCGATGTTCACCAGCGTCACGCCGTGGCCATCGCTGGCGATCAGGTGATAGGCCGGCATCTGGTAACGGTGCCAGACCACGCCCGCGGCAATGGCCGAGGCTTCGCCGTGGTCCATGCTTTTTTCGATGATCACGTTGCCCGGCAAGACCATGCGCACAAAACGCGGGTCGCTGCGCAATTGCTCCAGGCCATGGACGATGAACTGGTCAACGTAACGGTGGTAGTTGGTCAACAGGATCCACGGCTGCACATGACGCCAGTCACTGCCGGTGTAATGCACCAGTCGACGCAGGGAGAAATCCACCCGGGCGGCATCGAACAGCGCCAGCGGCAACGGGTCGGTGTTTTCCCAATCGTACAAGCCATCGGCGATGCCATCGGTGGCGGCCGACAAATCGGTACTCGGGAACACTCGCGCCAGCACGGCAGCGGTCACGCCGGAACCGGCCAGTTCATCGCCCTGCTCGACCACGTAAGGATAAGGAATGTTCTGCTGGCTGACGCCGACTTCGACGGTCACGGTGAAGTCGTGCATCAATGGCACAAGTTGTTCCAGCAGGTATTTACGGAAAGCGGCCGGATGGGTGACGGTGACACTGTAGGTCCCCGGCAGTTGAACCTTGGCGTAGGCACGCGTGGTCTGCGGGACTTCACCCTGGCAGTGATAGGTCAGACGCAATTCAGGATAACGAAACATCGCACGCTGTTCGGCGTCCGGCTCGACACGGTCCTTGAGGTAACGCTTGAGCGCCTGATTGAGCGCGGTGGTTGCACGATTGTGCAAGAGCGCAAGCCGGTCCACGGCTTGCTCGGCGGTTTGAACGACAATAAAAGCTTCGGTCACGATCAGCATCCTGTGTTCTGACTTGCAGACCTTCATCTTGCCTGCATCGTCGCTTCACGGGAACAGTGGTGGCTATACAAATGCCAAGTCCAGCGCTGATCCAATGTGGGAGCGAGCCTGCTCGCGAATGCGGACTGTCAGCCAACATCAATGCTGAAGGTCAAATCGCTTTCGCGAGCAGGCTCGCTCCCACAAGGGTCTGGGTCGCTCACATAAGTGGAGTCGAGCGGGCGACAATCGCCTCTACATCCAGCCCACGCGGCAACGCGCCATAGACCCGTCCCGCCGAACCGAGGCGACTGGCAATAAACGCATCGCTGACCGCCGCATTCCCCGCTTCCAGCAACAGCTTGGCTTGAAGCCCCAAGGCGATGTCTTCCGTCAATTGCCGCGCGCGGTACTGAATGTCGCTGGTGTCCTTGAAGGCCGCCTGCAACTGGCTGATGTGCGCAGCCAGGCGTTTGTCGCCATGACCATCACCCAGTTCGCTGAACAACACATCCAGCACGCCAGGCTCCTTGGACAGCGCGCGCAACACATCCAGGCACTGCACGTTGCCGGAACCTTCCCACGTCGAATTGACCGGCGCCTCCCGATACAGGCGCGGCAGGATGCTTTCTTCGACATACCCGGCGCCGCCCATGCATTCGGCGGCTTCGTTGATCATCGCGGGCGCTCGTTTGCAGATCCAGTATTTGCCCACCGCAGTCACCAGCCGGGCGAATTTCGCTTCATGGCTGTCGTCCAGATGATCCAGCGCCTTGCCCATGCGCAGGCTCAACGCGAGGGCGGCTTCGCTTTCCAGCGCCAGATCGACGAGCACGTTTTGCATCAAGGGTTGTTCGCTGAGCAGCTTGCCACCGACGCTGCGGTGCGCGCAGTGATGGCTGGCCTGGGTCAGCGCCTGACGCATCAGCGCGCTGGAACCGACCATGCAATCGAAGCGGGTCATGGCGACCATCTCGATGATCGTCGGTACGCCCCGCCCTTCTTCGCCGATCATCCACGCCAGTGCCCCACGAAACTCCACTTCGCTGGAGGCGTTCGAGCAATTGCCCAGTTTGTTTTTCAGGCGCTGGATGTAGAACTGATTACGCGTGTCGTCAGGCCGATGGCGCGGCAGCAGGAAACAGGTCAAACCCTTGTCGGTCTGCGCCAGGGTCAGGAAGGCATCGCACATCGGCGCCGAGCAGAACCATTTGTGCCCCACCAGTTCGTAAGCCTGGCCCGGGCCGCTGGCGCCGACCGGATACGCCTTGGTGGTGTTGGCGCGCACATCGGTGCCGCCCTGCTTCTCGGTCATGGCCATGCCGATGGTCACACCGGCCTTGTGCGCCATGCCGACATTGCGCGGGTCGTATTCGGTAGAGAGGATTTTCGGCAGCCACTGCTCGGCCAGATCCGGTTGCAGGCGCATCGCCGGGACGCTGGCGAAGGTCATGGTCAACGGGCAACCGCTGCCGGCCTCGGCCTGGCTGTGCAGATAGCTCATGGACGCGCGGGCCACATGCGCTCCGGACTGCGGATGCGCCCAGGGCAACGACGTCAGTCCGTGCTCGACGGCGGTGCGCATCAATTGGTGATAGGCCGGGTGGAATTCCACCAGATCGATGCGATGGCCATAACGGTCATGACTGACGAACACCGGTTTGTTCTGATTGGCCAGGAACCCGGCCTCCATCAGCGGCCCGCCGGCCAGTGCGCCATAGGCGTCGATCCGCGACTCGGCCCAACCGGCCCCGAACCGCCGCGACCATTCCTGCAGCGGCAGGTCGATGCGGTAGAGGTTGGTGCCGTCCAGCGACGGTGGCTGGTTGGTGACTTCGTGGGTTTCGGCGAACTGATGCAGGTTCATGACGGGGCTCCTTTGGGTCAGCCAAGGGATTCAGTTAAGCACTGCCCCGAGGCTGAACAAAGTGGCATATCCGCCTAACTGTCGGCGCTTTCGCCCTGTCTTGGGCACAACACCCGCCGATACAGGGCGGCCTGCAAGTCTTCGAATTTCACCGGTTTGTTCAGGTAATCGATCATGTCGCCGGTCGGGCAGCGTTCGCGATCGACGCTGAGTGCGACCACGAACACCGGCAACTCGGCGCAACCCGGCAAGTCGCGGATCTGGCAGCACAGAGAGTGGCCATCCTGAGGCGGCAGTTGGCAGTCGAGCAACACCGCGTCGAAGGTTTCACGCTGCAACTGATCGAGCGCAGCCGGGCCATTATCCGCGGACCGCACTCGAAACCCGAGCTTGAGCAACATGCCGCGCATCACCAACTGGTTGACGCTGTTATCGTCGACCAGCAACACGCTGCAATCCTGAGGCAGGCGCAAACGCGCAGGATCGCCACTCATCAATGGCATGGGCGGGCGCTCTACCACCGGCACTTCAAAGTCGACATCCAGCTGAAAACGGCTGCCACTGCCCGGCTCCGAACGGTGCGTCAGGCGCCCACCGAGCAATTCGACCAGTTGCCGACAAATCGCCAGGCCCACACCCAAGCCGCCGTATTCGCGCGTCATCGAACCGTCGAGCTGGAAGAAACGCTGATACATCGTCGCCTCCCCCAGATCAGTGAAGCCGATGCCGGTGTCGATCACTGCAAACGACAACGACAGCCGTCCGTTCTCCACCGGTTTACCCGTCACCCGCAGGGCGAGTCCGCCGACCCGGGTGAACTTGATCGCGTTGTCCAGCAGGCATTCCAGGCACTGCGCCAGTTTGACGCTGTCGCCGTGCAAGCGGTCCGGCAGCCCCGAAGTGACGTCGACTTTGAAGTCCAGCGACTTGCTCGAGGCATTGCCCTCGAACTGCGCCCGCAAGGCATCGACCACACCGCGCAAACTGAACGTTGCCGGGGTGGCCTTGAGCTTGCCAGCCTGCAATTCGGTCAGGGTCAGGATGCCGTTGACCATGCGCATCATGTCCCGCGCGGAACCGGCGGCGGTTTGCTGGTATTGCTCCAGTTCCGGGTCCATCTCGACGGTCTGCATCAACTCCAAAGAACCGATCACACCGTTCATGGGGGTGCGCAATTCGTGGGTCAGGGTGGCGAGGAATTCGTCTTTGAGCTTGTTACTGTGGGCCAGTTGCTGGTTCAGCACTTCAAGCTTCTGACCGGCATCAAACAGCGTTTGCGCCTGCTGCTCGCGCATGGCGTTGATGCGGTCGGCCAGGGCCAGCGACAGCAGGGCGACTTCGATCGCCGAACCGATCTGGCTCGAATACATGGTCAGGAACACGTTGGGCAGGTAACCCAGCACCATCAACGTGTTGACGATGCCGCCGAGCAGAAACGCCGACCAGGCAATGATGAAGTAGCGCGCCACCCGCAGGCCGCGAAGCCAGGCGCACAGCCCGGCGGCGAAAATCACCACGGTGAAGGTCAAGGCCAACGCCGTGGCCAGGCGCAAGGCCAGGGCATAACTGGCCATCAATGACAGCCCGATCACCACCGCGCCGAATGCAATCAACGCCAGCAACAAGCGGTCGAGCCAGCGTCCGTAGGAGCCGGTCTGCAGGAAGCTGCGAGCGAACTGGCTGCCGAACAGCCCTGCGCAGCCGATGAAGAACGGCGTTGCCGCGTTGGCCCACCAGGGGTTGTTCGGCCAGAAATACTCCACAGCCGCGCCGTTGACCGACAGCTGATACAGACCAAACGAGGCGATGTAGAAAATGTAATAGAGGTAACTGGTGTCACGCACACTGAGATAGATGAACAGGTTGTAGACCAGCATCCCCAGCAATACGCCGTAGATCAGCCCCAAGACGTAGAGGCGCACCGGTTGTTCTTCAAGAAACGCGGTGCTCGACCACAAGGTGACCGGCGCCTGGATCGAGCCTTCACTTTGCAGGCGCAAGTAGACGGTTTGCGCCTGGTCAGGGGTGAAACTTAAATCGAACAGGTAGTTGTTCTGGCGGATCTCGCGAGTGGCGAACGGCAGGGCATCGCCGGTCTGCCGCACCAATTGATAGCTGCCGGTTGCATCGGGCAAGTACAGATCAAGGTGATCGAGGGGCGGATAGGCCAGTTCGAGCAACCAGGTGCGTTGCGCAGCGGGGTTGGTCGGGCGGTAATGCAGATCGATTTTCAGCCAGAACACCGAACGCGAGTACCCGGCGTTGAGCGTGGCTTTGTCGTGGGTTTTGAAGTTTCCGGCCGCGGCCTGTGCACGAACATCAGCGATGGTCGCCTGACCACCCGCGTCTTCGTACACTTGCATGACTCGGCCCAGGGGAAGGCTCTGGGTGTATTCGTCGAACTCGACGGCGCTCGCCATGAGGGGCAAGCAAAGCAGCAACATCAGCAAATAGCGCATTTAAGCCCCAGCGTGGCCTGTCCGGTTATCTCAGGAAGCCCCTCATTCCCTTTGAGTAGACGTAAAACCGGTATTACCTGTTATTGGTTTGGATCCACTCTAGCATAGCCGTTGATGGCCATTGAACACCATTGAAAATTTTACTGTAGAGGCTCTAGTACGGGCGTTCCAGCGACAAATTTTGCGCAAAACCAGCTTGGTTGGTCAGGTTGTATCAATGCATCGGCCGTTTTGTTTATTCCTGTAGCCGCCAGACGCAGGCTTCGCCAGCGGCTACAGGGTCCGTCTCATGACTCGTTGGTCGACTGGTGGTAAGCTCGCGCACCATGAATATCTACAGCTCTCGCCCCGTTGTCCTCTGTCTCTCCGGCCACGACCCAAGTGGTGGCGCCGGCTTGCAGGCAGATATCGAAGCCCTGCTCGCCCAGGGTTGTCATGCGGCCCCGGCCGTCACCGCCCTGACCGTGCAAGACACGGTCAACGTCACTGACTTTCGCGTCCTCGACCGTGAGTGGGTGTTGGCCCAGGCCAATGCCGTGCTCAACGATTCCGAAGTCGCGGCGGTCAAGCTGGGCATGCTCGGTTCCCTGGAGATGGTCGACACCGTTGTCGAACTGCTCTCGGCGCACCCGCATTTGCCAGTGGTCTGCGACCCGGTGCTGCGCGCCGGCGGTGGCGGACGACTGGGCAAGGACGAAGTCGGCTACGCCATGCGCGAACGCCTGCTGCCCCTGTCCATCATCGCCACCCCTAACCTTCCCGAAGCGCGCATCCTCGCCGAACTGCCAGAAGGCACGGCCGACGAATGCGCCGAAAAACTGTTGCCGTTCGTCAAACACCTGCTGATCACCGGCGGCCATGGCGACGAACACGAAATCCACAACCGCCTCTACAGCCGCGACGGGCGCCGCGAAACGTTTACCTGCCAGCGCTTGCCCGGCAGCTATCACGGTTCCGGTTGCACGCTGGCCAGCGCCCTGGCCGGTCGTCTGGCCCAGGGTGAAAACCTCGCCAGCGCCGTACAGACCGCGCTTAACTACACATGGCGAACCCTGCGTGATGCGGAGCAACTGGGCAAAGGCCAGTTCGTGCCGCGCCGTCTGCCGCTGGATTTCTGTTCGTAACTTTTGATGCGTAAAGCGCCGAGGCTTGTCCGATGAAACTACGTGGCCTGTACGCCATTACCGATAGCCAGTTGTTGGCCGGTAAATTTCTTTCGTACGTGGAGGCGGCGCTGGAAGGCGGCGTCACCCTGCTGCAATACCGCGACAAGAGCAGCGACGAAGCCCGGCGCCTGCGTGAGGCCGAAGCACTGCGCGACCTGTGCGAACGCTACAAGACTCAGCTGATCATCAACGACGATGCCGAACTCGCTGCGCGCCTGAACGTTGGCGTGCACCTTGGCCAAACCGATGGTCCGCTGTCTCCGACCCGTGCCCTGCTCGGCCCCAAAGCAATCATCGGTTCGACCTGCCACGCGCAACTCGAACTCGCCGAACAGGCTGCAAAGGAAGGCGCCAGCTACGTCGCCTTCGGCCGTTTTTTCAACTCCAACACCAAGCCCGGCGCGCCGACTTGCAGTCTCGACTTGCTCGATCAGGCCCGCAGCACATTGCACCTGCCAATCTGCGCGATTGGTGGCATCACCCTGGAAAACGCCGCGCCACTGGTAGCCCACGGGGTTGACCTGCTGGCGGTTGTCCACGGTCTTTTTGGCGCCGAGAGTACGGCTGAAGTGACACGCCGCGCCCGCGCCTTTAACGAACTACTTAAAATCTGATTTGAGAGCCCGACCATGTCTCGTTCCGAAACCCTGTTTGCCAATGCCCAGAAACACATTCCCGGTGGCGTGAACTCGCCTGTGCGCGCGTTCAAAAGCGTCGGCGGCACCCCGCTGTTTTTCAAACACGCTGAAGGCGCCTACGTCACCGACGAAGACGACAAGCGTTATGTGGATTACGTCGGTTCCTGGGGGCCGATGATCCTCGGCCACAGCCATCCGGACGTGCTGGACGCGGTGCGTAAACAACTGGAACACGGTTTGTCCTACGGCGCCCCGACCGCGATGGAAACCGAGATGGCAGACCTGGTCTGCTCGATCGTGCCGTCGATGGAAATGGTGCGCATGGTCAGTTCCGGCACCGAAGCGACCATGAGCGCGATTCGTCTGGCCCGTGGTTTCACCGGTCGCGACAGCATCATCAAGTTCGAAGGCTGCTACCACGGTCACTCCGACAGCCTGCTGGTCAAGGCCGGCTCCGGCGCACTGACCCAAGGCGTACCGAGCTCGGCCGGCGTACCGGCGGACTTCGCCAAACACACCCTGACCCTGCCATTCAACGACATCGACGCGGTAGCAACCATGCTCGCCGAAGTCGGCCAGGACGTGGCGTGCATCATCGTCGAGCCAGTGGCTGGCAACATGAACTGCGTACCGCCGGCACCGGGTTTCCTCGAAGGCCTGCGGACCCTGTGCGACAAGCACGGTGTGGTGCTGATTTTCGACGAAGTGATGACCGGTTTCCGCGTCGCCCTCGGCGGTGCACAAGCGCACTTCGGCGTGACGCCGGACCTGAGCACCTTCGGCAAGATCATCGGCGGCGGCATGCCGGTCGGCTGCTTCGGCGGCAAACGCGAAATCATGTCGCACATCGCGCCGCTGGGTCCGGTGTACCAAGCTGGCACGTTGTCGGGTAACCCGCTGGCCATGGCCGCCGGCCTGACCACCCTGCGCCTGATCAGCCGTCCAGGCTTCCATGCCGAGCTGAGCGACTACACCAGCCGCCTGCTCGATGGCCTGCAACAACGCGCCGATGCGGCGGGCATTCCGTTCGTGACCACGCAGGCGGGCGGCATGTTCGGCCTGTACTTCAGTGGCGCCGACGACATCGTGACCTTCGATGACGTGATGGCCAGTGATGCTGCCCTGTTCGGCCGCTTTTTCCACTTGATGCTTGAAGGTGGCGTGTACCTGGCGCCGAGTGCTTTCGAAGCCGGCTTCACCTCGATCGCCCATGGCGAAACCGAGTTGAAACTGACGCTGGATGCCGCTGAGCGTGCATTCGCTGCATTGAAATAAACGCTGTGCCGCTGGCGTTGGCGACTGCCAGCGTCAGCTTTTACCTACATTCACACCGTTATTCCTACGCTTCTGCCAATAATCTCCCGCAAATTGGGCGATATATTCCCCGTGCAGCAGAAAAACGAGTAAAGACTTTGTAAGGTTGGCCCTGCTTATTTCATAATGCGCGCTTATTGGATCCCTCGATGGGTCCGCGCGCCCTTCAGAGGTAAGTCGATTCTCATGAACCGCACCGGCCGCGCCCTTGCACTGGGCTGCCTGTTGCTCCTTCAGCCCCTGCTCGCGCACGCACAAGCAGGCGGCAACTCGTTGTTAATCCCAGCGATGGGTCGCTGCACCCTCAATACTCAGCCGCAAGACCTGACGCAAGCGCTCGCCGCCTGCCAGAAAGCGTCGGATGAAGGGGATGCTCAAGCGCAATACGAGTTGGGTGAGTTCTACTACGAAGGCAAAAACGCGCCTCGCGACCTCAATCAAGCCCTCAGCTATTTCGAAAAAGCTTCGCTGCAAGGCCACGCCCAGGCGCAATTCAAACTGGGTACGATGTTCTTCCGAGGCGAAGGCGTTCAGGCCAATAACGTTCAGGCTTACATTCTGCTGAAAATGGCTGCAGTCAACGGCGCTGAAGATGCGCTGGACACCGCCGACGAAGTCACCGAGAAAATGCCACGCGAAGAGCTGGAAGTGGCGACTCAGGTACTGGGACAAATCTTTCGTAAATACCTGATGGAATTGCAGAGTGCGGATGGGCGAACGCCGTTTGCACCATTGCCCTAAACCGCACAAGGTCCCCTGTGGCGAGGGAGCTTGCTCCCGCTGGGGCGCGAAGCGGCCCTAAACCCTCCAATCACAGCCTGCCTGACGCACCGCATTCTCTGGTTTTACGACTGCTTCGCAGCCGAGCGGGAGCAAGCTCCCTCGCCACAGGGGCTCGCGCTTACTTCTCAGGCATCGGCATCGGAAACGGCATGACATTGCCGACCGCGCCACGGGCTTCGCTGATTTTCGGCGTACCCAGTCGCTCTACCTCGTCGATACGCACAATCGAATGCATCGGCACAAAACTGCGCACCACGCCTTCGAACTGAGCCTTGAGCTTCTCTTCGCTCGGATCGACGACCACTTGCGTGCGCTCGCCAAAGACGAACTCTTCCACTTCCAGGAAGCCCCACAGATCACTTTGATAGATCTGCTTGGCATACATTTCGTACACCTGGCCCTGGTTGAGGAAAATCACCTTGTAGATTGGAGCTTCACGTTTGGTCATGGTGGGCGAGCAACACATCGGGGATAAAAATGAGGGCGCGAACTATAGCATAGCCACCGGACGCACAGCGGTAGGAACCTTGGGACATGTTCCCTATAATGCGCGGTTCTTTGAATCACGTGATGACTCTGTCCATGGCCAAGAAGCTTTACATCGAAACCCACGGTTGCCAGATGAACGAGTACGACAGCTCGCGCATGGTCGACTTGCTGGGTGAACACCAGGCCCTGGAAGTCACTGCTCGCGCCGAAGACGCCGACGTGATCCTGCTCAACACCTGCTCCATTCGCGAACGCGCCCAGGACCGGGTGTATTCCCAGCTCGGCCGCTGGCGTGAACTGAAACTCGCCAACCCGGACATGGTGATCGCCGTCGGCGGTTGCGTGGCCAGCCAGGAAGGCGCTGCCATTCGTGATCGCGCACCGTATGTCGATGTGGTCTTCGGCCCGCAGACCCTGCACCGCCTGCCGGAAATGATCGACGCTGCACGCGCCACCAAGCTGCCGCAAGTGGACGTCTCGTTCCCGGAAATCGAAAAGTTCGACCATTTGCCCGAGCCACGCATCGACGGCCCGAGCGCTTATGTGTCGGTGATGGAAGGCTGCAGCAAGTACTGCACCTTCTGCGTGGTGCCCTACACCCGCGGCGAAGAAGTCAGCCGTCCGTTTGACGACGTGATTGCCGAGATCATCCACCTGGCCGAAAACGGCGTACGCGAAGTGACGTTGCTGGGCCAGAACGTCAACGGTTATCGCGGGACCACGCATGACGGTCGCCTGGCGGACCTCGCCGAACTGATCCGCGTGGTGGCCGCCGTCGATGGCATCGACCGGATTCGCTACACCACGTCGCACCCGCTGGAGTTCTCCGACAGCCTGATCCAGGCCCACGCCGATGTGCCGGAACTGGTCAAGCACCTGCATTTGCCGGTGCAGTCGGGTTCGGACCGGATTCTCTCGGCGATGAAGCGCAACCACACCGCGCTGGAATACAAATCCAAACTGCGCAAGCTGCGGGCCGCCGTGCCGGGCATTTGCATCAGTTCGGACTTTATCGTCGGCTTCCCGGGTGAAACCGAGAAAGACTTCGAACAGACCATGAAGCTGATCGAGGACGTCGGTTTCGACTTCTCCTATTCGTTCGTCTACAGCCAACGCCCGGGCACCCCGGCGGCTGACCTGGTCGATGAGACGCCGGAAGAGTTGAAGAAAGAGCGTCTTAACGCCCTGCAGCATCGTCTGAACCAGCAAGGTTTTGAAATCAGCCGACAAATGGTCGGCTCGATCCAGCGGATCCTGGTGACCGATTATTCGAAAAAAGACCCTGGCGAGCTGCAAGGCCGGACCGAGAATAACCGTATCGTCAACTTCCGCTGCGACAATCCAACCTTGATTGGCCAGTTCGCCGACGTGCACATCGACGCCGCACAACCGCACTCGCTGCGGGGCTCACTGCTTCAGTAACACCACCAGTCAAAGTGTGTGCGAGCCTTTGTGGCGAGGGGGCTTGCCCCCGTTGGATCGCGAAGCGGTCCCAAGATTTTGCGACTGCTTCGCAGCCGAACGGGGGCAAGCCCCCTCGCCACAGGTCAAGTGTCGGAATTCGGCATCTTATTTAAGAGCTTTCGCACCCAGCCCACTGGCGTTATCCTTGATTTCATCTTAATTGCCCCAGGGCGGCTAAATACGACCTTGAACGCACCCATAGAACCGCATCGTTTCATCCTCGAGCCCTTTGAGGCTCGCCGCTTCGCCAATCTGTGCGGGCAATTCGACGAGCATTTGCGCTTGATCGAACAGCGCCTGACCATCGAGATCCGCAACCGCGGAAACCAGTTCGAATTGATCGGCGATCCTAAACACACCACCTCCGCGGAAAACCTCCTGCGCCGTCTGTACCGGGAAACCAAGGGTACCGAGCTGTCGCCGGACATGGTTCACCTGTTCCTGCAGGAATCGGCCGTCGAAGAGCTGGACAATGTGTCCCCCGCCGAACCCTCCGTCGCCTTGCGCACAAAAAAAGGCATGATTCGCCCTCGCGGCTTGAATCAGCTGCGCTATGTGAAGGAAATTCTCGGCAATGACATCAACTTCGGCATCGGCCCTGCCGGTACCGGCAAGACGTATCTGGCCGTGGCCTGCGCGGTAGATGCGCTGGAACGCGAGCAGATTCGCCGCATCCTGCTGGTGCGTCCGGCGGTTGAAGCAGGCGAGAAGCTCGGCTTCCTGCCCGGCGATTTGTCGCAGAAGATCGACCCGTACCTGCGCCCGCTCTATGACGCGCTCTACGAAATGCTCGGCTTCGAACACGTCGCCAAGCTGATCGAGCGTCAGGTCATCGAAGTCGCGCCGCTGGCTTACATGCGCGGTCGTACGCTGAACAACAGCTTCATCATTCTCGACGAAAGCCAGAACACCACCGTCGAGCAAATGAAGATGTTCCTGACCCGTATCGGCTTTGGCTCCACCGCGGTCATCACCGGTGACATCACCCAGGTCGACCTGCCGAAAGGCACCAAATCCGGATTGCACCATGTGATCGAGGTGCTCAAGGACGTGCCGGGCATCAGCTTCACCCATTTCATGCCCAAGGACGTTGTGCGCCATCCACTGGTGCAGCGCATTGTCGAAGCCTACGAGCGCTTCGAAAATCGCGTGACCGAAGAAGCACCCAAGGACAACCGCCGCGATGCTTGAGCTTGATCTGCAACTGGCTACACAAGCGTCCGCCCCCAGCGAAGCCGAGTTCCGCCAATGGTGTGAACTCGCCCTGCGCCAGCGCACTGCCGACTCCGAAATGACCATCCGCCTGGTCGACGAAGCAGAAGGCCGCGAGCTGAATCACACCTGGCGGCAAAAGGATTACGCCACTAACGTTCTGTCGTTCCCCGCCGACGTGCCCGACGAGTTCCTGGATATCCCGCTGCTGGGTGACCTGGTCATCTGCGTGGCCGTGGTCGAGCGTGAAGCCGCCGAACAAGGCAAGGCATTGAAGGCCCACTGGGCTCATCTGGTGATTCACGGCTGCTTGCATCTGCTCGGTTACGACCATATAGATGACGACGAAGCCGAAGAAATGGAAGCACTGGAACGAACGTTGCTTGCAGAGTTGGGCTACCCCGACCCATATGCGGACGACGAAACCGAAACATCCCCTATCGTTACAACAAAGGATTCAGAGTAATCGCTATGAGCGAAGATCGATCGAGCAACGGGCAGAAGTCTTGGCTGGGTAAGCTCACCCAGGCTTTTGCCCACGAGCCGAAAAACCGTCAGGAGCTGCTGGAGCTCCTGCGCGATGCACACCAGAACAAACTGTTGGACAGCGAAGCGCTGGCCATCGTCGAAGGCGCCATCCAGGTTGCCGACCTGCAAGTACGGGACATCATGGTCCCGCGCTCGCAAATGGTCAGCATCAAGGCGACCCAGACCCCTCGCGAGTTTCTGCCTGCCGTGGTTGACTCGGCCCACTCCCGCTACCCGGTGATCGGCGAAAGCCACGATGACGTGATGGGCGTGTTGCTGGCCAAGGACTTGCTGCCGTTGATCCTCAAGGAGAACGGCGACAGCTTCAACATCAAGGACCTGCTGCGCCCGGCCACGTTCGTGCCCGAGTCCAAGCGCCTGAATGTGCTGCTGCGCGAATTTCGCGCCAACCACAACCACATGGCCATCGTCATTGACGAATACGGCGGCGTGGCTGGCCTGGTGACCATCGAAGACGTGCTGGAACAAATCGTCGGCGACATCGAAGACGAGCACGACGTCGAGGAAGACAGCTACATCAAGCCGCTGCCCAGCGGCGACTTCCTGATCAAGGCCCTGACGCCGATCGAGAACTTCAACGAGTTTTTCGACAGCGAATTCTCCGACGATGAGTTCGATACCGTCGGCGGCCTGGTGATGAGCGCGTTCGGACACTTGCCGAAACGCAACGAAATCACTGAAATCGGCCCTTATCGCTTCCGCATCCTGAACGCCGACAGCCGTCGGATTCACCTGCTGCGCCTGACTCCAATTGCACGCTAAGGATTGAAATGCACCGTCTGACCCGTCCCGGCTGGCCCGGTAATCTGCTGGCCGTGGTGGCCGGTGCACTCACCACCCTGGCGTTGGCGCCGTTCGATATCTGGCCGCTGGCGTTGCTGGCGGTCGGTTTCTTTTACGCCGGTTTACGCGAACTGAGCCCACGTCAGGCCCTGGGCCGTGGCTGGTGTTTCGGTTTCGGTCTTTTCGGCGCTGGCACCAGCTGGATCTACTACAGCATTCACAACTTCGGTGGCGCTTCGGTGTTGCTGGCGGGCTTGCTGATGCTGGCGTTCACCGCCGCGATTGCCTGGTTCTTTGCCCTTCCGGCCTGGATTTGGGCGCGCTGGCTACGCCGCAACGAAGCACCGCTGGCAGATGCCCTGGCGTTTGCAGCATTGTGGGTCGGCCAGGAAGCGTTTCGCGGCTGGTTCCTCACCGGTTTCCCGTGGCTCTATTCCGGCTACAGCCAGCTCAACGGTCCATTGGCCGGGCTCGCGCCTTTAGGCGGGATGTGGCTGATCTCCTTCACACTCGCCCTGACGGCCGCACTGATCTACAACGCGTTGCGCCTGGTGCGCACCGGGCGTAAAGGGTTTATTGCAGCGGGCGCGTTGTTGCTGGTCGGCCCGTGGGTGGCCGGCCTGGCCTTGAAAGAACACGCCTGGACCAGTCCGGCGGGTCCGGCGCTCAGCGTCGCGGCGATTCAAGGCAACATCGAACAAAGCATGAAGTGGGACCCGGCGCAGCTCAACGCGCAATTAGAGCTGTACCGCGACATGAGCTTCAGCTCCAAACGCGTCGATCTGCTGATCTGGCCGGAAACCGCGGTGCCGGTGCTCAAGTCGTCCGCCGAGGGCTACCTGACGATGATGGGCAACTTCGCCGCCGAGCGTAATTCGGCGTTGATTACCGGTGTGCCGATCCGTCAGGAAGTGCGTCACGAGAAACGCTTCTTCAACGGTATTACGGTCGTCGGTGAAGGCGATGGCACTTACCTCAAGCAGAAACTGGTGCCGTTCGGCGAATACGTGCCGTTGCAGGATGTACTGCGCGGCCTGATCGCATTCTTCGACCTGCCGATGTCCGATTTTGCCCGTGGGCCGGCCGACCAGCCGATGCTGCAGGCCAAGGGTTATCAGATCGCGCCGTTCATCTGTTACGAAGTGGTCTACCCGGAATTCGCCGCCAGCCTTGCGGCGCGCAGTGATTTGCTGCTGACCATCAGTAACGACACCTGGTTCGGCACCTCCATCGGCCCGTTGCAACATTTGCAGATGGCGCAGATGCGCGCGCTTGAGGCGGGTCGCTGGATGATCCGCGCCACCAACAATGGCGTGTCCGGGCTGATTAACCCGTTTGGCCAGATTACCGCGCAGATCCCGCAGTTCGAACGCGGCATCCTCTACGGCGAAGTGGTGCCGATGCACAACCTGACGCCGTACCTGCAATGGCGTTCGTGGCCGCTGATTATCGTTTGCGTGTTGTTGTTTGGCTGGGCCTTGATTGCCAGCCGGATGGCAAAAACCGTCTGAAGCTCACCCTCCACTGTGATGAGGGGGCTTGTCCCTCATCACAGTGGATCAGCGGTAAAACAGCGAATATCCGACCTGCCCCACCGCCTCATTCATCAATTGCCCGGACTGCCAGATCGACTTGAATTCCGGCATCCAGCCGCCCAGCGGCCGGGCATTGTCCACGCCTAAAAACCCCACCGGCGCAGGCACCACTTCAAATCCGGCCTTCTGGAAACTCCAGACAGAGCGCGGCATGTGCCACGCCTGAGTCACGACCACCACCCGCTTGATGCCCTGAGGCAATAATACTTCGGCACTGAACTGCGCGTTTTCCCACGTCGTTCGGCTGCGCCCTTCCTGCCAGCGTACCGTCACACCAAAATCATCGAGCAGCGAGTCCGCCATCATCTTCGCTTCAGAGGGCGGCGTACCGTAATGCAGGCCGCCACTGGTCAGGATCGGCAAGCCGGAAGCCTTGGCCAGACGCGCCGCATAACGCTCACGCTCCAGCCCCACGCCCGTCGGCTGGTCGGTGCCCCACGCCACGTCGCCGCGCTCACGCCCGGAACCCAACAGCACAATCGCGTCAGCACGCTGGCCCAGGGTCGCCCATTCGTCGCGTGCCAGTGGCGGTTCGCGTTCGAGCGCCTTGGCGCTCCACTGCACCACCACGGGCAAACTCATCAACCAGAAGCCACCGAATCCCAAGACAAAGCACACACTCGCAAGCCTTGGTCTTGAGCGGCGCAACCACCACGCAAGGACCAGCAGCAGCAAAAGAATGCCGGGAGGTAACAGAAGTTGTTTTACGAAATATCGAAAAGGCATCGAGCATCTCCAGAGATGCCCGAAGCCTAAAGGGGTTGACGCAGTGCGACAACAGATATGGAAGGACTATGCTTCACAAGAGTTAAAAAGAAGCCGGGCCATGACCTCAAGTGCCCTTACTTGAATTGCAGAGACCGGACCTTTACCGCGTCCCTGCCTCGTACTTTGTCCTTGAGCCAGATGATTTTGGCCGAACGTGGTGCGTCGAGTTGCTTCACTGCTGCTGACAAGCATCCCTGTGTTTCACGTTCACTGCGATCCAGATAGGCTTTGACCAATTCAAACTCTGCGGGGCTGAGGCCGCGCAGTTCCAGCTCCAGGGGACGCTCATCGCGCAGCCGGCCAGCAGTTTTTGCAGCGTCCAGGGCCATTCCCAGACGATCGATCAGTCTTTCGTACAGCTCCGGTTTTGTGGCTTTTTGCTGTGACTCAACCATCCCTCACCTCATTGAAGATAAGACTCGCTCCCCATTTAGAGCTTAGCTTCCATGAACAAACCGGCTGAACACTGCGACCAACGGCCCTCGCAGCCGTTTTTGCGAGACGCGCGAGCGTAATCAGGGTTTCCCTCGGTAGAGTGCGGTCATGTATGCTACGGCGCTTCCTGTAACTCCACTTCCAGCTCGTCTGGGCACCGAAACGCCGATTTGGCGTGATCACCGTCCAGCGTTGCATTGAAGAGGATTAGGCCACCCCTATTCAGTTCAAAAGTAGCCATGCACGAACAATATCAGCCCCGTGAAATCGAAGCCGCCGCCCAGTCGTTCTGGGACGAGCAAAAGTCCTTTGAAGTCAGTGAACAGCCAGGCAAGGAGACCTTCTACTGCCTGTCGATGTTCCCTTACCCCAGCGGCAAGCTACACATGGGGCACGTGCGCAACTACACCATCGGCGACGTGATCTCCCGCTACCAGCGCATGCAAGGCAAGAACGTTCTGCAACCCATGGGTTGGGACGCCTTCGGCATGCCAGCGGAAAACGCCGCGATGAAGAACAACGTAGCGCCCGCGAAGTGGACCTACGAAAACATCGCCTACATGAAAACCCAGCTGCGCAGCCTGGGCTTGGCGGTGGACTGGTCCCGCGAAGTGACCACCTGCAAGCCTGATTACTACCGCTGGGAACAATGGCTGTTCACTCGCCTGTTCGAAAAAGGTGTGATCTACAAGAAAAGCGGCACCGTGAACTGGGACCCGGTCGACCAGACCGTTCTGGCCAACGAACAGGTGATCGACGGTCGCGGCTGGCGTTCCGGCGCGCTGATCGAAAAGCGCGAAATTCCGATGTACTACTTCAAGATCACCGCTTACGCGGATGAGCTGCTGGAGAGCCTTGACGAGCTGACTGGCTGGCCTGAACAGGTCAAGACCATGCAGCGCAACTGGATCGGCAAATCCCGCGGCATGGAAGTGCAGTTCCCGTACAACGTCGACTCCATCGGCGAAGCCGGCGCGCTCAAAGTCTTCACTACCCGTCCGGACACTTTGATGGGAGCGACTTACGTCGCCGTGGCCGCTGAACACCCGTTGGCCACCCTGGCCGCGCAGAACAGTCCTGAGCTGCAGGCGTTCATCGCTGAATGCAAGGGCGGCAGCGTCGCTGAAGCCGACGTCGCCACCCAGGAGAAGAAAGGCCTGCCGACCTCGCTGTTCGTCGAGCACCCACTGACCGGCGAAAAACTTCCGGTATGGGTCGCCAACTATGTGCTGATGCATTACGGCGATGGCGCGGTAATGGCTGTCCCGGCGCACGACGAACGTGATTTCGAGTTCGCCACCAAGTACAACCTGCCGATCAAGTCCGTGGTGCGCACCAGCTCGGGTGACACCAACCCGGCTCCGTGGCAGGACGCGTATGGCGAGCACGGCACGCTGATCAATTCCGGCGAGTTCGACGGCCTCGATTTTGCCGGCGCGTTTGACGCCATTGAAGTCGCGTTGATCAAGAAAAACCTCGGCGCCTCGCGCACCCAGTTCCGTCTGCGCGACTGGGGCATCAGCCGCCAGCGCTATTGGGGTTGCCCGATCCCGATCATCCACTGCACGACCTGCGGTGATGTGCCGGTGCCGGAAGACCAGTTGCCTGTTGTGCTGCCGGAAGACGTCGTACCCGACGGTGCCGGTTCGCCACTGGCGCGCATGCCCGAGTTCTACGAGTGCAGCTGCCCTAAATGTGGCCAGCCTGCCAAGCGTGAAACCGACACCATGGACACCTTTGTCGAGTCCTCGTGGTACTACGCCCGTTACGCCTCGCCGCACTATGAAGGCGGTCTGGTGGAAAAATCCGCGGCCGACCATTGGTTGCCGGTGGATCAGTACATCGGCGGCATCGAACACGCGATTCTTCACCTGCTCTACGCGCGCTTCTTCCACAAGCTGATGCGCGACGAAGGCCTGGTGAGCTCCAACGAGCCATTCAAGAACCTGCTGACCCAAGGCATGGTGATCGCCGAGACTTACTATCGTCGCGAAGCCAATGGCGCCTACACCTGGTTCAACCCGGCGGACGTCGAACTCGAGCGCGACAGCAAGGCCAAGGTCATCAGCGCCAAGCTGATCGCGGATGGCCTGCCGGTGGAAATCGGCGGCACCGAGAAGATGGCCAAGTCGAAAAACAACGGCGTTGACCCACAGTCGATGATTGACCAGTTCGGCGCCGACACCTGCCGCCTGTTCATGATGTTCGCCTCGCCACCCGACATGAGCGCGGAATGGTCCGACTCCGGAGTGGAAGGTTCGCACCGTTTCCTCAAGCGCGTCTGGCGCCTCGCTCAAGCCCACGTCACTCAGGGCCTGCCGGGCAAACTGGACGTCGCCGGCCTGAACGATGAGCAGAAAGTCATCCGCCGTTCGATCCACCAGGCCATCAAGCAGGCCAGCCACGACGTCGGCCAGAACCACAAATTCAACACCGCCATCGCCCAGGTGATGACGCTGATGAACGTGCTGGAAAAAGCCCCGCAAGGTACCGAACAGGATCGGGCACTGGTCCAGGAAGGTCTGGAAACCGTGACGCTGCTGCTGGCGCCAATCACACCGCACATCAGCCATGAGCTGTGGAATCAACTGGGTCACGCTGGCCCGGTAATCGACGCCGCCTGGCCGGTGCTGGACGAAAACGCGTTGGTGCAAGACAGCCTGACGCTGGTCATCCAGGTCAACGGCAAGCTGCGCGGCCAGATCGAAATGCCGGCCAGCGCGACGCGCGAAGAAGTCGAAGCCGCGGCCCGTATCAACGAGAACGTGCTGCGCTTTGTCGACGGCCTGACTATTCGCAAAGTGATCGTCGTGCCCGGGAAACTGGTCAACATCGTCGCCAGCTAATTGGATCAGGCGCCGGGCCATGCCCGGCGCCGAGTAAAACCTTTCGGGCCGCAAGATCGGCCCACATGGTTTCAAGGGGAGCAACAAAATGATCAAACGCAATCTGCTGGTGATGGGCCTTGCGGTCCTGTTGAGCGCCTGCGGTTTCCAGCTGCGCGGCACCGGCACCACTGAACTGGCGATCAAGGAACTCGACCTGAGCGCCCGCAACGCCTACGGCGACACCGTGAAGCAAATGCGTCAGGTGCTGGAAGGCAGTGGCGTCAAGGTCTACACCGGTGCACCTTACAAACTGGTGCTGACCGATGAGCAGGAAAGCCAGCGCATCATCAGCTACGCAGGCGGCGGCCATACTGGCGAGTACCAGATCACCACCGTTCTGAACTACGACATTCGTGGCGTGCATGACCTGCCACTGATGAGCGACAAGCTCGAAGTGCAGAAGATCTTCATTCACGACGGCAACAACCTGGTGGGTTCCGACCAGGAAGCCAGCACTGCCCGTGCAGATACCCGTCGCGAGCTGATTCAGCGCATGATGCTGCGTCTGCAGCAGATTACCCCGGCGCAACTGGACCAGCTGCAGCAGACCGCCGAAGCCAAGGCCAAGGCCGAAGCCCAGGCGCTGGAAGCCGCACAGAAGGCTGAAGCGAATACTCCGCGCCAGTCGCCTGTCCAGATCCCGCAACAGTAAGACTTTCGGGGCGCTCCGGCGCCCCGTTGGCCCTCTCTTATGAAACTTGCCCCCGCCCAACTCGGTAAACACCTGCAAGGTGCCCTCGCGCCGGTCTACATCATCAGCGGCGATGACCCATTGCTGTGTCAGGAAGCGGCGGATGCCATTCGTGCCGCCGCTCGCCAACAAGGCTTCGATGAACGCCAGGTCTTCGCCGCCGACGCCAGTTTCGACTGGGGCACGTTGTTGCAGGCCGGTGCGAGCATGTCGTTGTTCGCCGAAAAACGCCTGCTGGAACTGCGCCTGCCCTCCGGCAAACCCGGTGACAAGGGTGCTGCGGCCTTCATCGAATACTGCTCGCGCCCGGCCGAAGACACGATACTGCTGATCAGCTTGCCCAAGCTCGATGGCAGTGCGCAGAAGACCAAGTGGGGCAAGGCGCTGGTCGAAGGTCAGCACACTCAGTTCGTGCAAATCTGGCCGGTGGATGCCAACCAGCTGCCCAGCTGGATCCGCCAGCGTCTGTCCCAGGCCGGATTGTCGGCCAGCCAGGACGCAGTCGAACTCATTGCAGCCCGTGTCGAGGGCAACCTGCTCGCCGCCGCGCAGGAAATCGAAAAGCTCAAATTGATGGCCGAAGGTGGGCAAATCACCGTCGAAACCGTCCAGGCCGCCGTGGCCGACAGTGCACGTTTCGATGTATTCGGCCTGACCGACGCCATCCTTAATGGCGAAGCGGCCCACGCACTGCGCATGCTCGAAGGGCTGCGTGGCGAGGGTGTCGAACCGCCGGTTATTCTATGGGCGCTGGCCCGGGAACTGCGCCTGCTGGCCAACCTGTCGCTGCAATACAGCCAGGGCGTGCCCCTGGACAAAGCCTTCAGCTCGGCCCGACCGCCGATCTGGGACAAGCGCAAACCCCTGATGAGCAAAGCCCTGCAACGTTACTCGGCGCAACGCTGGGCGCAGTTGTTGCTGGAAGCGCAGCGGATTGATGCGCAGATCAAGGGGCAGGCGGCAGGTTCGCCGTGGATGAGCCTCAGCCGATTGTCACTGTTGATGGCCGGTCAACGCCTGACATTACCCGCCGAATAACCCGCAGCCTTTGTGGCGAGGGAGCTTGCTCCCGCTGGGTCGCGAAGCGTCCCCTAAACCCGTCACCCAACTTGTTCAGGTAGAACGTATTCAACGGGTCTGCGGCTGCTGCGCACCCGAGCGGGAGCAAGCTCCCTCGCCACAAGATAGCGTTCAGCCAGGACAATACCCAAAAATCCTACAACCTGTGGGGACTAGACATAACCCCAACTTCAGCCGATGATTTGCCCCGCAAAACCCACTCACTCGCGAGAATCATCATGAGCAAAAAGCCATCGAAGCATGGCCCCAACAAGGCCAAATCCATCATCGCCCAGCCACTGTTCCGCAGCCGTCAGGAACGAGCCGGCAAGGGCAAAGGCAGCTACCGCCGCGAAGCCTTCCAGTCTAATAGCTGGGAGGCTTCTTACTTTCTGGCTGCGTAAAGCAGAACACCCCTTCTACATGTTAAGGTCTGTACCTGATTCGTATCTTCTGGACCTGTGCATGCCCCTTAGTCTTTCCCGTCGTTGGCCCGTTCGCCAACTGATCGCTGCCTCCAGCCTCATTTTGCTTGTCGCCTGCGCGGAAAAACCGACCGCCGCCGACGCCCAGCCGCTGCAAACCCTTCCCGTCGCGACAGCCCCTGCGGTCATTCCGCCCGTGGTGCCGGCCGGAGAAAACCTCGACATCCAGCCCGCCCAGACGTTCGCCGAATGGCAAGCGGGTTTCCGCAAAGACGCGCTGGCCGCCGGTATCCGCGCCGATCTGTTCGACCGCGCCTTTGCCGATGTCAGCTTCGACCCGAGCGTGATCCGTGCCGATCGCAGCCAACCGGAATTTTCCCGTCCGGTGTGGGAATACCTCGACGGCGCCCTTTCTCCCCTGCGAGTACGTAAAGGCCAGGCGCTGCTCAGCGAAAACGCGGCCATCCTGCAAAGCATCGAACAGCGTTATGGCGTCGACCGCCAGGCACTCGTGTCGGTGTGGGGCATGGAGAGTAACTTCGGTCAGTTCCAGGGCAGCAAGTCGGTCATCAACTCGCTGGCGACGCTGGCGTACGAAGGCCGGCGCCCGGGCTTTGCCCACGATCAACTGATCGCCGCCCTGCAAATCCTGCAACAGGGCGACATCACCCCCGAGAAGATGCTCGGTTCCTGGGCCGGCGCCATGGGCCAGACCCAATTCATCCCGACGACTTACAACACCCACGCTGTCGACTTCGATGGTGACGGTCGCCGTGACATATGGAACAGCTCCGCCGACGCCCTGGCCTCGACCGCGCACTACCTGCAAAGCTCCGGCTGGCAGAAAGGCCAGCCGTGGGGCTTTGAAGTGCAACTGCCGGGCAGTTTCAACTACGTCCTGGCCGATGGCACGATTCGCAAAAGTGTCGCCGAATGGTTGCAACTGGGAGTTTCGATGCCCGCTGGCGCTCGGGTCCCGCCAGGCTCGGAACACCTCTCCGCGGCCCTGCTGCTGCCGGCCGGCTACCGTGGTCCGGCATTCCTGGTGCTCGACAACTTCCGCGCGATCCTCAAGTACAACAACTCGTCGTCCTATGCGTTGGCGGTGAGTCTGTTGTCCGAACGTTTCAATGGTGCGGGGCTGATCAGCGGCACCTGGCCCAAAGATGACTTGCCATTGAGCCGCACCGAGCGCATGGAACTGCAAAGCCTGTTGAGCGCCCAGAACTACGACGCGGGCACCCCGGACGGCATTATCGGCGCCAATACGCGCAAAGCGATCCGCAGTGCACAGCAGTCGTTTGGCTGGCCGGCGGATGGGTATCCGACGCACAAGTTGCTGGAAGGACTGCGGAACCGCTAAACGCTTCGCGAGCAGGCTCGCTCCCACATTGGATCTGTGAATGACACAAAACCTGTGGGAGCGAGCTTGCTCCGGGCGGCGTTCCGACGATGACCGACTGCCAGGCGACGAAACTCTAGCGCCTGACCACCACATCCTGCTCCAACACCAATTCTTTCTTCCCCGCATCCAATCGAACCAAAGCCCCCATCGGCAATGTCAGGTTCGGATCACAATGCCCGCTGCGCCACCCGGCCAGCACCGGAATCCGCAACGGCTCGAAGGTCTGTTTGAGCAACCGTTCCAGCGCGGCCGCATCAACCCCCGCCACATCCCCCACCAGAACCCCGCGCAGCTTGCCCAGCGCACCCGCCAGCCGCAGATGGGTCAGCAGCCGGTCAATGCGATACAGCGGCTCATTGACGTCCTCGATCAACAGGATCACGCCCTCGGCCTCCAGCTCGTAAGGCGTGCCCATGGTCGCGGCAATCATCGACAGGTTACCGCCCAGTAAACGCCCGTGAGCGATGCCAGGCTCAATCGTGGTCAACGGCCAGGCCACCGGGTGCGAAAGCACGCTGCCGGCCTTCACCTGACCCCTGAGCATGTTGAAAAACGAAGACTCGGTAGGCTTCTGCTTGTCGCCCAGCAAATCGGCATTGAGCAGCGGACCATGGAAGGTCACGAATCCGGCATAACGACTGATCGCCAAATGCAGCGCCGTGATATCGCTATAGCCGATGAACGGTTTGGCGTTGTTTTGCAGCAGTTCGAAATCGATACGGTCGAGCAAACGCGGCGTGCCATAACCACCGCGCAGGCAAATGATCGCATCCACCTCGGGATCCGCGAACGCCGCGTGCAGATCATTGAGCCGCACCTCGTCACTGCCGGCCAGATAACCCTCCTGCTCATACACCCCGGGAAACACCCGCAGCGCGTAGCCGCGAGCGCGCATCCAGGCGATGGCCTTCTCAGTGTCCAGTCCGGCAGGGCCGGCGGGTGCAATCACGCCGATCAACCCTTCCGACGGCAAGGCCGGAACAGGTGTATGCGGATACAGCGTGTGGGTCGGTCGAACGGTCATCCATGAATCTCCCTGCGCGAAAATCTTCAGCACACAGTAGTCAGGAACGGGGACAAACAGAAGAGGCTCAGTCGCCCGCAGGTTGCAGGAAAACACACTGGCTGGCGTAGGCCAGGCAAAAAAACGCCCGCAAAGCCTGAAAAGCCATGCGGGCGCCTTTTAAGTCATCGCCAAATTACAGGGACGATATCAGCTCGGCTTTAACCAGCTTCGCTTGTTCGTCGGCGTGGTACGAGGAGCGTACCAGCGGGCCCGACGCGACGTTCTTGAAGCCCATCTTGTAACCTTCCTCGGCGAACCAGGCGAAGGTGTCCGGGTGCACGAAACGCTGCACTGGCAAGTGGCTGCGGGACGGTTGCAGGTACTGGCCGAGGGTCAGCATGTCGATGTCGTGTTCGCGCATGCGCTTCATGACTTCGATGACTTCTTCGTCGGTTTCGCCCAGGCCCAGCATCAGGCCGGACTTGGTTGGAATGTGCGGCATCATCTGCTTGAAGCGTTGCAACAGGGTCAGCGACCACTGGTAATCCGAACCCGGACGCGCAGCCTTGTACAGGCGCGGCACGGTTTCCAGATTGTGGTTGAACACATCTGGCGGCTCGGCGGCGGTGATTTCCAGTGCTACGTCCATACGGCCACGGTAATCCGGGACCAGGGTTTCGAGCTGTACGTTCGGCGACAGCTTGCGGATCTCGCGGATGCAGTCGGCAAAGTGCTGGGCACCACCGTCACGCAGGTCATCGCGGTCAACCGAGGTGATCACCACGTACTTGAGTTTCAGGTCGGCGATGGCGATGGCCAGGCTTTGCGGCTCGTTGGTGTCCAGTGGTTTCGGACGGCCGTGGCCGACGTCACAGAACGGGCAGCGACGGGTGCAGATGTCGCCCATGATCATGAACGTCGCGGTGCCGCCGGAGAAGCACTCGCCCAGGTTCGGGCAGGACGCTTCTTCGCACACGCTGTGCAGCTTGTGTTTGCGCAGCAGGGCCTTGATGCGGTCGACTTCCGGTGAAACCGGGATGCGTACGCGAATCCAGTCGGGTTTCTTCGGCAGTTCGGTGGTCGGAATGATCTTCACCGGGATACGTGCAACCTTCTCGGCGCCGCGCAGCTTGACGCCGGCTTCAACCTTGGCACGCGGGGCCGGACGCTCAGTGACATCGAGCGTCGGGATCATGGTTTGCACTGCATCAGTAGTCATATCAATCGATTCCGCCCGTTAGGGTCGTCTGCTCAGCATAGTCGAGGTGTTTGACGAGCTGCGCGCGCAGCCGGGCACTTACCTCGGCAAATTCAATCGGTCCTGCGTGATCGCTCAGCTGGGTCATCGCCAGCCCGGCGTAGCCGCAGGGATTAATCCGTCGAAACGGTTCCAGGTTCATGTCCACGTTCAGGGCCAGGCCATGAAAGGAACAACCGTGGCGGATCCGCAGACCCAGGGAGGCGATTTTCGCCCCGTCGACGTAGACACCCGGTGCGTCCGGCTTGGCGGCGGCAATAACGCCGTAACTCGCCAGCAGTTCGATCAGGCACAGTTCCATTCGGGTGACCAGGTCACGTACGCCAAACCCCAGCTTGCGTACGTCCAGCAGCAGATAAGCCACCAGTTGGCCAGGGCCGTGATAAGTCACCTGCCCGCCTCGGTCGACCTGCACCACCGGAATATCCCCCGGCAACAACAAGTGCTCGGCCTTGCCGGCCTGCCCCTGGGTGAACACCGGTGGGTGCTCGACCAGCCAGATCTCGTCGGCGGCCTCGGTGCCGCGTTCGTTGGTGAAGCGTTGCATGGCATGCCAGACCGGCTCGTAAGCCATCTGGCCGAGCTCACGAAAGCCCAGCGTGCCAGACATCACAACACCATGTGCACGAAGCCGGTAGCCCGCAGTTCGCTGTTGATGTCGTACAGCTGTTCTTGGCCGGTGGCAACGATGTGCAACTGAATAGTGGTGTATTTGCCGTTGCTGCTTTGGCGTTCGTCTACACGCTCTTCATTGATTGTTGCGTGTTTCCTGACGATGTCGATGATCGTGTCCTTATTCCCCACGCCGGTGTCGCTGATCACCTTAACCGGGTAATCATTGGCAGGGAACTCGATCTTTGGCGCCTTTACTTCGGTATCGGTCATGGCGTAACGGCCTCGTAAGCGTAAGCCGTGGCGACGGGCATGACCCCGCGCCGGATCAGCGCGGAGTCATGCAGGTGCACACTGTATTCAGTTGAAGATGCTGTAGAAGAATAGACGGATGCTATCCCACATGCGGCGGAAGAT
This sequence comes from Pseudomonas oplopanacis, assembly GCF_057128725.1. NCBI lineage: Bacteria > Pseudomonadati > Pseudomonadota > Gammaproteobacteria > Pseudomonadales > Pseudomonadaceae > Pseudomonas > Pseudomonas oplopanacis. The sequence goes on from NZ_JBSKHV010000012.1 coordinate 191,031, forward strand.
ACCACCTTCCTCGACAGCGTCCAGGGCGATCAGATCGGCGCTGTGCACCACTTTGTCGTCCAGTTTCACTTCCACTTTACCGATCACGTCGCCCTTGGCGATTGGCGCAACCAGCTGCGGGTTCATGGTCATGCTGGCGGCGAGCTTTTTCAGCTGGCCTTTTGGCAGGGTCATGGTCAGGTCTTCAGCCAGGCCGGCCTTGACTTGATTGGTCGCGCCTTTCCAGACAGGGGCCTGAGCCAGCTCGGCGCCTTTCTGATAGAAGGTCTGGGTTTCGAAGAAACGGAAACCGTAAGTCAGCAGTTTCTGGGTTTCGGCGGCGCGCGCCACTTCGCTGTTGGTACCGAATACCACGGCGATCAGGCGCATGCCATCACGTACAGCCGAAGACACCATGCAGTAGCCGGCTTCGTCGGTGTGACCGGTTTTCAGACCGTCGACCGTCTTGTCGCGCCACAGCAGCAGGTTGCGGTTAGGTTGCTTGATGCCGTTCCAGAAGAACTCTTTCTGCGAGTAGATCGCGTAGTGAGCCGGGTCTTCGTGGATGATCGCGCGAGCCAGCACAGCCATGTCGTGAGCCGACGAGTAGTGCTCAGGGTTTGGCAGACCGGTCGGGTTCATGAAGTGGGTGTTGGTCATGCCCAGGTCGGCCACGGTTTTGTTCATCACGTCGGCGAAAGCGTCTTCGCTGCCGGCGATGTGCTCGGAGAGCGCAACACTGGCGTCGTTACCCGACTGAATGATGATGCCGTGCAGCAGGTCGCTGACAGTGACCTGCGAGCCAACCTTGATGAACATCCGCGAACCACCGGTACGCCAGGCGTTTTCGCTGACGGTCACCGGGTCGTTTTCGCCGATCTGGCCACGACGGATTTCCAGGGTCGCGATGTACGCGGTCATCAGCTTGGTCAGGCTGGCCGGCGGCAGGCGCTGATCACCATTGTTCTCGACCAGCACGTTGCCGCTGCTGGCGTCCATTAGCACATAGGCCTTGGCGGCCAGTTGTGGGGGTGATGGCATCACCTCGACCGCGAACGCCGCGGGCGAGAGGAGCAGCGGGACTAACAGGAACAGGCGTTTGGCAAAGGTGGTGATGTTCATCCGTCTCTCGAAATCGCTAATGGAAACTGCCCAAGGGCAAAACTAATCAGACAGCTTTCTAACGAGCTGTCGCGTGTTCAGTCGTTCACTCTTTAACCCTTGCCGGGCTTTTGTTCTCATGAGCCAACAACCAGGTCCGCCCCCCAAACCGCAAGCGAACCGTCAATCAAGTACTACGTATTACTCGGCGGTGACCACGCTCGGCGAGCCGAGGTTGGCCATGCGCACGCTGTTCTGCACTTGCTGGATTTCACCCGGAGAACCGATCGGCCCCAGGCGCACCCGATGCAGTGTCTGTTGGTTGCGCACTATCGAGCTGATGAACACCGGAGCGCTCACCATCCCGCTGAGCTTCGATCTCAGGAGTTCTGCAGCGTCCGGGTTGGCGAACGCGCCCACCTGCAGATACTGGCCAGAGGCTGGCACAGAAGCGTTTTTTTTTGCATCAAGCTGAACTGGCACAACGGCCGCGGCGTGTTGCTGCGGTGGCGGCGTCCATTGCTCGACGGTGCCGGCCGAGGCCGTAATCACCGGGGCGCTATTTTGCGCGACTTGCGGCTCGTTGAGCATCAAAGGCGCCGGACGGCCTTTTTGCGCCCACCACTGTTGCGGATCGATGCCCTCGACCTTGACCCGCGCGGTGCCGATTTCGGCGTAACCGAGTTTTTTGGCGGCGGCATAGGACAAGTCGATGATGCGGTCCGAATAGAACGGCCCACGGTCGTTGACCCGCAGGATCACGCTCTTGTTGTTGTCCAGGTTGGTCACCCGAACGTAACTTGGCAGTGGCAATGTCTTGTGTGCTGCACTCATGCCGTACAGGTCATACACCTCGCCATTGGCGGTGTTCTGGCCGTGAAACTTGGTGCCATACCAGGACGCCGTGCCCGAGGCGACGTAGGTCTTGGATTCTTGCAGCGGGAAATAGGTCTTGCCCAGCACCGTGTACGGGTTGGCTTTGTAAGGACCGCTGTGCAGGGTCGGCGTGGCGTCCGGGATGCGCGATACGTCGACATCCCACCACGGCGCGCCATCTTTGTGGGCACGGTTGATGTCCAGCCCCGGCGTAGCACGCACGGCGGTGGACGGGGATTTCTGAGCCGGCGCGCGACTGGTCGAGCAACTGGCAAGCAGCACCGCCAACGCGGCGAAAGCCATGAGCTTCAGGGGTTTATTCATAGGCAATGCCCGCATTACTTGACGCCCCGTGCTTGGACCAGCTGTTCAGACAGTTGATGTACGGCCATGGCGTACATCACGCTGCGGTTATAACGCGTGATCGCGTAAAAGTTCTTCAGGCCCATCCAGTACTCGGGGCCATTGTCACCTTCCAGGCGGAAAGCCGTGACCGGCATATCATCGCGCAGCGCATCATGACTTGACCACCCCAGCGCCCGCAACTCCCCTGCGGTTTTAACCGGCTCGATGCCCGTGGTCAAACCGTCGTCCACCTGATCACCCCGAACGTCGGCGCGGCTGACCACCGGTTCGCCGGCCACCCAGCCGTGACGCTTGAAGTAACTGGCAACGCTGCCAATGGCATCGTCCGGGTTGTTCCAGATATTAATGTGGCCGTCGCCGTCAAAATCCACGGCGTACGCGCGAAAACTGCTCGGCATGAACTGCGGCAAGCCCATGGCACCGGCGTAGGAGCCCTTGAGGGTCAACGGATCGACCTGCTCTTCCCGGGCCAGCAGCAAGAATTCACGCAGTTCCTTGCGGAAAAACTCGGCACGGGGAGGATAGTCGAAACCCAGGGTCGACAACGCGTCGATCACCCGGTAATTGCCGGTATTGCGGCCGAAAAAGGTTTCAACGCCGATGATCGAGACAATCACCTGCGCCGGCACACCGTATTCCTGCTCGGCACGCGCCAGTACTGCTTCGTGCTGACGCCAGAAGTCCACACCACGGGCGATGCGCGCGTCGGTGATGAACATCGGCCGGTATTCGTTCCACTGCTTGACCCGTTCAGCGGGTTTCGAGATGGCGTCCAGAATCGACTGCTTGCGCTCGGCTTCGCGGAACACGCCCATCAGCTGCTCACCGGCGAAACCGTAATCGCGGGTCATTTCACCGACGAATTCGGCCACCTGGGGTGAGCCTTCGTAATCGCCGGCCAACGCGTCCTGCGCTGTGCCAAGGATGCTTACCAGGCCGACCCATGGCGCGTATCGAGTCGCCCAGCCACGCATTACTTGCATTGAAATCTTCACCTTATTCAAACTTGTGCGATCCACTTACGATGGGTATGGATCGACATCAAAACCCCAAACGCTGACAGCAGCGTTACCAGCGAAGTTCCTCCGTAGCTAATGAACGGCAACGGCACCCCCACGACCGGCAACAGGCCACTGACCATACCGATGTTGACGAAAACGTAAACAAAAAACGTCATCGTCAGGCTGCCTGCGAGCAATTTGCCGAACAAAGTCTGGGCCTGGGCGGTAATCACCAGCCCCCGACCGATCAACAGCAAGTAGATCAGCAGCAACGCGCAAATGCCCACCAGGCCAAACTCTTCGCCCATCACCGCAATAATGAAGTCGGTGTGGCTTTCCGGCAGGAAGTCCAGGTGCGACTGGGTGCCCAGTAGCCAGCCCTTGCCGAACACACCGCCGGAACCGATGGCGGCTTTCGACTGAATGATGTTCCAGCCAGTCCCCAACGGATCACTCTCCGGGTCGAGGAACGTCAGGATTCGCTGCTTCTGGTAGTCGTGCATGATGAAGAACCACATCGCCACAGCCACCGGAACGGCAGCCGCCAGCACACTGATGATCCAGCGCCATTTCAAGCCACCCATAAACAGTACAAACGCACCACCGGCCAGGATCAGCAGCGATGTCCCCAGGTCCGGCTGACGCACGATCAGGATGAACGGCAAGCCGATCAGGAACAGACTGACCGCCACGTGCTTGAGCTGCGGCGGCAAGGTGCGCTTGGACAGGTACCAGGCGATGGTCGCCGGCATCAGGATCTTCATGAACTCCGAAGGCTGGAAGCGAATCACCCCGGGGATGTTGATCCAGCGTGTGGCGCCCATGGCGTTGTGGCCCATGACGTCCACCACCACCAGCAACAGCACGCCGAGCACATAACCAACCGGCACCCAACGCGCCATGAATCGCGGTTCGAACTGCGCAATGACGATCATCGACACCAGGCCGATGCCAAACGAAGTCGCTTGCTTGGCCAGCAGGTCCCAGCTTTTGCCGCTGGCCGAATACAGCACGAACAGGCTGCCGGCCGCGAGGGTCAGCAGCAGAATCAACAACGGGCCATCGATGTGCAGGCGCTGCAACAGCGTGGCACGACGACGCATCACATCCTCGCTGGAGAGCATGCGATCAAAATTATTCATCACGGGCTGTAGCCTCTGCGCTGATAGGGCTGGCGTACTCGGCTTTCAGACGTCCGTCCTGGTCCAGGAGCCAGGCGTCCATGACTTGACGCACCACTGGCGCGGCGACGCCGGAACCGGACTCGCCGTTCTCGACCATCACCGACACCACGATTTGCGGGTTGTCGGCCGGCGCGAAGCCGACAAACAAGGCGTGGTCGCGGTGACGCTCCTGAACCTTGGAACGGTCGTACTTCTCGCCCTGCTTGATCGCGACAACCTGAGCCGTACCACTTTTACCGGCGATCCGGTATTGCGCGCCAATCGCTGCCTTGCGCGCAGTACCGCGAGCGCCGTGCATCACCTGCTGCATGCCGTGGTTGACCTTGGTCCAGTCCGACGGATCGCGCAGGACGATGTCCGGCATCGGGTTTTCATCCTTGGGCCTCTCGCCCTCGACGGTCTTGGCCAGGTGCGGACGGTTCCACACCCCTTTGTTGGCCACCAGCGCCGTGGCCTGGGCCAGTTGCAGCGGCGTGGACTGCATGTAGCCCTGGCCGATCCCGAGAATCAGGGTTTCACCCGGGAACCAGGCCTGGCGACGGGTCGCACGCTTCCATTCGCGGGACGGCATCAGGCCCGGCGATTCTTCAAACATGTCCAGCGAGACCTTCTGGCCAATGCCGAACTTGCCCAGGTACGACGACAACCGATCGATCCCCAGCTTGTGCGCCAGATCATAGAAGTAGGTGTCGTTGGACCGCATGATCGCCGTGTCCAGATCCACGTAGCCGTCGCCGGTACGGTTCCAGTTACGGTACTTGTGATCGTAGTTGGGCAGCATGTAGTAACCAGGGTCGAACACGCGGGTCGAAGCCGTGACTACGCCGGAATCCAGACCGGCAATCGCCACCGCCGGTTTGATCGTCGAACCTGGCGGGTACAAACCGCGCAGCACGCGGTTGAACAGCGGCCGGTCGATGGAATCACGCAGTTCGGAATAGGCCTTGAAGCTGATGCCCGTCACGAACAGGTTCGGGTCGAAACTCGGCTGACTGACCATCGCCAGTACTTCGCCGGTTTTTGGGTCCAGTGCCACCACAGCGCCACGACGACCGCCGAGTGCCGTTTCAGCGGCTTCCTGCAATTTGATGTCCAGGCTCAGGACGATGTCCTTGCCGGGAATCGGATCGGTACGCTTGAGCACCCGCAACACGCGGCCCCGAGCATTGGTCTCGACCTCTTCGTAACCGACCTGACCGTGCAACTCCGGCTCGTAGAAGCGCTCGATGCCGGTTTTGCCAATTTGATGGGTGCCGCTGTAACTCACCGGATCCAGCGTCTTGAGCTCTTTCTCGTTGATCCGCCCCATGTACCCGACCGAATGCGCAAAGTGCGCGCCCTGCGGATAGTGACGAACCAGCTGCGCGACCACTTCCACCCCCGGCAGGCGGAACTGGTTTACGGCAATTCGCGCGATCTGCTCTTCGGTCAATTCGAACATGATCGGCACCGGCTCGAACGGCCGACGCCCCTGACGCATGCGTTTCTCGAATATCACCCGATCCTCGGGCGTCAGCTCAAGCACCTGGACAATTACGTCGAGCACTTGCTGCCAATCGCCGGAACGTTCGCGGGTCATGCTCAGGCTGAAGCTGGGCCGGTTGTCGGCGATAACCACACCGTTGCGGTCGTAAATCAACCCACGGGGTGGTGGAATCGGCTGCACATGGACGCGGTTGTTTTCCGACAGCGTCGAGTGGTACTCGTACTGGATGACCTGGAGGAAATACAACCGCGCGATCAGCACACTAATAAGCGTCACGACCGCAATGGCACCGAACACGACACGGCCACGCACCAGACGGGCGTCTTTTTCGTGGTCCTTGATACGGATCGGCTGAGACATGGGGGCAGAACTACTTGTGGTAAGGGTGGCCGGACAAGACTGTCCAGGCACGATACAGCTGTTCGCCGATCAGGATTCGCACCAGCGGGTGCGGCAACGTCAACGGCGACAATGACCAGCGCTGATCGGCTCGGGCACAGACTTCCGGCGCCAGCCCTTCGGGGCCGCCGACCATGAAATTCACCGTGCGCGAGTCCAGGCGCCAGCGATCGAGTTCGACCGCCAGCTGCTCAGTGCTCCAGGGTTTGCCGTGGACTTCGAGGGTGACAACACGCTCATTCGGCCCGACCTTGGCCAGCATGGCTTCGCCTTCCTGACGGATGAAGCGCGCCACGTCGGCGTTCTTGCCACGGGTGTTGAGCGGTATTTCCACCAGTTCCAGCGCCAGCTCGGACGGAAGACGCTTGGCATATTCATGCCAGCCTTCTTCCACCCACTTGGGCATCCGTGAACCGACGGCGATCAGTCGCAGTCGCACAGCGGGCCCTTATTGCTGGTCTTTGTTGAGCTTGATGAAATGCTCGTGGGTGTTTTCCGGGCTGTGGTGAGCCGCGTTCAGCGCACGGCTCTGTTCAGCGCCGGACCACAGACGTTCCAGGTCGTAGAACTGGCGAGCGGAGGCGGTCATCATGTGAACGATGACGTCGTCCATGTCCAGCAGGACCCAGTCGCTGTCGCCCTTGCCTTCTTCACCCAATGGCTTGACGCCCTGGGCTTTGACGGCTTCGCGAACCTTGTCCAGCATCGCGCCGATCTGGCGATTGGAAGTACCGGTAGCGATGATCATGAAGTCAGTGATGCTCTGCTTTTCACGAACGTCGATGACCTGAATGTCCTGGGCCTTGACGTCTTCCAGGGCGGCTACGGCAACCTTGACCAGTTCTTCACCGCGCAGCTCCGGCCCGGTTGGAGCCTCTACTGGCAGTGGAGCGCTTTTGAATGTGCCTTTGCGCTTTACTTTAGCTACGTCTTTGTCAGTCATATAAAACTCGTTTTGCTCGTATGTTCGGGGGCTTCGATACACGTGATCACGTGCTTGAAGCGCGCCTCTTTTCAGTTCGACGCACGGTAAAGTCCGTGCGCATCGATGTAGGCCAGGACCGCGTCGGGCACCAGGTAACGTACCGACTTACCGCTGGCCAGCAGTTGACGGATCTGGGTGGCGGATACCGCGAGCGGTGTCTGCCAGACGAATGCAATCTGTCCGCTCGGCCCTTTGAGGGCCAGCGGGTCGCTCACCGAGCGCGCTGCCAGCAGGTTGCGCAAGGCATCCGGCGGTTCGCTGTCGGCATCCGGGCGTTGCAGCACCAGGATGTGGCAATGCTGGAGCAACTCTTCCCAGCGGTGCCAAGTGGGCAGGCCGCAAAATGCGTCCCAGCCCAAAAGTAGAAAAACCTGGGTCTGGACGGCCAGTTCGGCACGCATCAGTTCCAGGGTATCGATAGTGTAGGACGGTTTGTCCCGCTGCAATTCGCGGGCATCCACCACTAACGGTGCCACACCGGCCACCGCGCACTCGACCATCGCCAGACGGTCTTTGGCCGAGACCTGCGGCGTACCGCGGTGCGGCGGCCTGGCACTGGGTGTCAGGCGCAACTCATCGAGCGCCAACGACTCGGCGACTTCCAGCGCACCACGCAGATGGCCGATGTGCACCGGGTCGAACGTGCCGCCCAGCATGCCGATGCGCCGAGGTTCAGGCTCGTCTGCGGTGGCTGGGGCTGTCGGGTTGAAGTCGCCCAAGTCAGACCGACGCCTGGCCGCGCAACTGGCCATCACCGACCACGATGTACTTCTCGCAGGTCAGACCTTCGAGGCCCACCGGGCCGCGGGCGTGCAGCTTATCAGTAGAAATGCCAATCTCGGCACCCAATCCGTATTCGAAGCCATCGGCGAAGCACGTCGGGGTATTGATCATCACCGACGATGAATCGACTTGCGCGACGAAACGCCGCGTGTCGGCGAGGTTTTCGCTGACGATCGAGTCAGTGTGATGGGAGCCGTGCTTATTGATATGTTCGATGGCCTGGTCCAGCCCGTCGACCACGCGGATCGACAGAATCGGCGCCAGGTATTCGGTGGTCCAGTCTTCTTCTGTGGCCACCACCGCATCGATGATTACCCGCGTGCGTTCGCAACCACGTAGCTCAACGCCTTTTTCGCGGAACTGGGCAGCCATCGACGGCAGGAAATCCCTGGCAACGGTTTGATCCACCAGCAGCGTTTCCATCGCGCCGCAGATGCCATAACGATACGTCTTGGCGTTGAACGCGATGCGCTGGGCTTTCGCCAGGTCGGCGTGCTCGCTCACGTAAACGTGGCAGATGCCGTCCAGGTGCTTGATCACCGGCACGCGCGCATCACGGCTGACGCGTTCGATCAGGCCACGGCCGCCACGGGGCACAATGACGTCGACGTATTCGGGCATGGTGATCAGCGCGCCTACGGCGGCACGGTCGGTGGTTTCGACCACTTGCACCACGGCGGCCGGCAATTCGGCTTCGGCCAGGCCGCGCTGGATGCAGGCGGCAATGGCACGGTTGGAATGAATGGCTTCGGAACCGCCACGCAGGATCGTCGCGTTGCCGGACTTCAGGCACAGGCTGGCGGCGTCGATGGTCACGTTCGGCCGGGATTCGTAGATAATCCCGATCACGCCCAACGGCACGCGCATCTTGCCCACCTGAATACCCGACGGGCGGAAACTCATGTCGCGAATCGCGCCGACCGGGTCCGGCAATGCGGCCACCTGGCGCAAGCCGACGATCATGCCGTCGATGCGTTCCGGGGTCAGCGCCAGACGTTCCAGCAAGGCAGCTTCAAGACCATTGGCGCGACCCGCGGCCAAATCCAGTTCGTTGGCCGCCGTCAGCTCGGCGCGTGCAGCGTCCAGCGCATTGGCAGCAGCCTGCAAGGCGCGGTTTTTCTGCGCGGTGCTGGCACAACCGATGACGCGAGAGGCTTCGCGGGCAGCGCGACCCAGGCGGGTCATGTAGTCAAGAACGGACTCAGTCATTGTCTGCTGTGGTCTTGGTAAAGAGGAAAGCGGCAGATTATAGCTGTCGCGTCTCCTGACTAACAGCGGTGACGGGCGGATGGTCGAAATCGAGGGCAATTTGCCGACGTTCAGCCGGGATTAAGCTGCAAATTGTTATCATCACCGCTCAATCAGCCCTGATAAACGCCGTTCATCATGTCCAACCTGACTGTTCGAGCGTCCGCTGCGAGCCTGCCCACGGGGCTCCCGGATGCGTTTTTCGACCGCGACGCACAAACGCTGGCCCGGGATTTACTCGGCAAAGTCATCCGTCACCGGGTCGGCGACCTGTGGCTCAGCGCCCGGATTATCGAAACCGAAGCCTATTACTTCGAAGAAAAAGGCAGCCACGCCTCCCTCGGCTACACAGAAAAGCGTAAGGCTTTGTTTCTGGATGGCGGGCACATCTATATGTATTACGCCCGCGGCGGCGACTCCCTGAACTTCAGCGCTCAAGGCCCCGGCAATGCGGTACTGATCAAATCCGCCTATCCGTGGGTCGATGAATTGAGCGGGCCGGCGAGCCTGGCGCAGATGTTATTGAACAATCCCGACGCCCAAGGCCGCCCTCGTCCTTCGCAAAAGCTGTGTGCCGGTCAGACATTGCTGTGCAAGGCGCTGGGCTTGAAGGTGCCGGTCTGGGATGCCAAGCGTTTCGATCATGAGGTGTTGCTGGTTGAGGATATCGGCCCGGCGCCTGCCCACGTCATTCAAACCACGCGCCTGGGCATCCCCCATGGGCGCGATGAACACTTGATGTACCGCTTCGTCGATGCGGCTTATGCGCCGTATTGCACGCGGAACCCGCTGCGACGAGGGCAGGTCGAAGGTCGCGATTATTTTCTGCTGCCTTGAAGATGGGTATCCCCCCCTGTGGGAGCTGTAGTGTTTTGAATATTGCGTTCGTCCCCCCATGGGACCAATGAACATTTGATGGAGTTGTTTTTATGGGCCCATGGCTCGATAGCGTGACCGGTTGGTTGACGGTCAACCCGCAATGGCTGGCGGCAGCGGTGTTCATCGTGGCCTTTGTGGAATGCCTGGCGATTGCCGGATTGATTGTGCCCGGCACGGTGTTGCTGTTCGCCGTGGCGGTTCTGGCCGGCAGTGGCGCGTTGTCGTTGAGCGAAACGCTGCTGTTGGGGTTCCTCGCCGGCGTATTGGGCGATGTCGTGTCCTACTTCATCGGTCGACACTTCCATCAAAACATCCGGCGCCTGCCGGGGTTGCGCCATCATCCGGAATGGATTGCCGGAGCCGAGGCGTATTTCCAGCGCTATGGTATCGCCAGCCTGCTGGTCGGGCGTTTCATCGGCCCCCTGCGGCCGATGCTGCCGATGGTCGCCGGTATGTTCGACATGCCCTTCCCGCGATTTTTCGCTGTCAGTCTGTTGGCTGCCGCTGGCTGGAGTGTGGCGTACCTGCTGCCCGGCTGGGCCACGGGCGCCGCGATTCGGTTGCCGTTGCCGGAAGGTTTCTGGCCCGAGGCGGGCGTCGTTGCTGGCGCCATTGCGGCCATGGTTGGCCTGAGCATTACCAGCAGCATGCGCCGTCATCGCAAGGCGACGATGCTGATTGCCGGGATGAGCTTGCTGATTCTGCTGGGACTGTTTATCGGTTATCCACACCTGACCGCGCTCGATCAGGGCGTCATGACCCTGGTACAGGAACATCGCAGCCCGATGCTTGATGAAGTGGCAGTGCTGTTCACGCTGATCGGCGAGTTCCGCAACATGCTGGTGTTCAGTGCGTTGCTGGTCGCACTTCTGCTGATCACCCGGCAATGGCGACAAGCGATCTTTGCCTGCAGTGCCCTGCTGTTCACGGCACTGGGCAACACCGTGACCAAGCATTTCTTCGCCCGCCTGCGCCCGGAAGTGCTGAGTGATCCGCTGACCAGCTACAGCATGCCCAGCGGTCATGCCTCAGGCTCTTTTGCGCTATTCCTGACCCTCGCCGTACTGGCCGGTCGCGGACAACCACCACGGATGCGCCTGACCTGGCTGCTCGTCGGTTGTATACCTGCGCTGGCGATTGCCCTGTCACGGGTGTACCTGGGCGCGCATTGGCCGACGGATGTACTGGCCGGCGCGATGCTGGCTGCGTGCGTGTGCGCAGCGAGCTTGTGGGTGAGCCAGCGTCAGGCGCCGTTAAACGCCATGCCGCCTAAAGTCTGGTGGCTGGTACTGCCGGCGTTGGTGGCTTTGTTTGCGTTCTTTGCGTTGCGGCATTTGCCGCATGCGATGTTGCGGTACGCGTATTGATTGATAACGATGAAACGCGCCATTCATTGCACGAATGAATGGCGCGAGTTCACGCCTCTACAGCGGCGGACGCCTGAACAACCTTGAGTGCAAAGGTGGCAGGCTTGTTGTTAAAGGCATCATGCCCTGTACGGTTAGGATCTATATTTTTGAAGATTATCTTCCCGCCATCCTCGGCGCGATATAACGCTCGCCCATTCACCTCACTCACGATGTAAACATAAGAGGGCCCTGGGACAAGATCCGCAAACCCGGCTTTAGGCGCACCGTGTTTACTGATTGAAAAAAAGTCAGACTCCGCCTTGTCACTTACAGACACATGGTGAGTATCGGCCTCTATTTTCAAGCGCCATCCTTCATAAGTCCCTCGCAAAACGACAGTGACAGCATAATTGTCACCGTGCGGAACAAACTTGAACAACAATGGAGAGTCACCTTCATGATCGGCGAGCGTGATAATACTCGAAGCGCCCCTGTCAGCCAGGGCGACCTCAACATCCAATTGTTCGCGCCTGGTAATTCGCGGATCACTGAGCCTTGTCTTCAGGCGCTGCTGATTCAGGACCAACGGCAACCCATTAACGTAAAGATTAGCTGTAAATGTTTTATTTTCTTCCATGACCCTATAAACCCCTTAACCTTATTAGATTCGACACTATTTACCACCCACTAACAAAGTGGGAGCACCGCCAACAAAAAGAATAACGAAATATAGAAAACCTGCTAAACCTGAGGCATGGCGGCCACTGGCACTTCCTTCAGCAAAGGCTTTAAACGCTTGCGCTTACGGCGCGCAAGCACCATCAAATCAGCATAAACGCCAGCGGCATCTATCACCTTATCAACGTTATGATCGACCGCCGCATGTTTCAGAATATACTTACCCGCAATATCATCCCAAAATGCCCATTCGTCCTCATAAATAGTCATAACCTCATCCTTATTATTAATCAGTTCACCCACTCTTTGCGGGCAATTTGAAATTAAGACAAAGACAAAATCAAAACAATGATGGCAAACGAACCAAGTTAATACAAAGTGCAACTAAGCAAACAACTCACCCTGCAACTCATCCAGCAGCGCCTGAATTGCATCCAGTCGCTGTTGCGGATCATCGAGTTGCAGCAGGTCGATCTTGTCCACTTCGGCAAACGGCAGTAGATAAGCGAGCTGATTGGCCAGTGACTGCTGCCCGGTTGCTTCGGTCCCCATGTTCAAGGCCTCGACCATCGGGTGCTCTGCCAACGCCTTGAGCAGCGCCACCAGATCCGCGTCTTCATCCTGCAGCGGTTGTTCAGGCTCATCTTCCAGCCATTCGACTTCCGCAAGGGTCAGTTGATCGCGCTGAACCTCGGTGTGCAAGACATGAAACCGCCGCCCGCCCTGCACCCGAATCCCCAGCAGGCCGTTGTCCTGTTGCTTGAAATCGGTGATCAGCGCTTCGCAACCCACCAGCGCATAACCCGCCGGCGCAATGCCGACTTCCTCGCCATCGAGGATGCACACCACGCCAAAGCCGCCACCCTGTTTCATGCAGCGGCTGATCATGTCCAGGTAGCGCGCCTCGAAGATCTGCAAGTCGAGGATGCAGCCAGGAAAGAGCACTGTGTTCAGCGGGAAAAGCGGCAAGCTCATAGACATTTCCTTACACCACCATCGACACCGCCAACGGCAGGAACACCGCCGTGGCCACGCCCATCAGACTCATCGCCAGCGCCGCAAAGGCGCCGCACTCTTCACTTTCCTGCAAGGCCACCGAAGTGCCGACCGCATGGGCGGTCATGCCCAGCGCCATGCCGCGCGCCTCGGGACTGTGGACACCGAGACGGGTCAACAGGCTCGGGCCGAAGATCGCACCGATCACGCCGGTGATCAACACGAACACCGCGGCCAGCGCCGCGACACCGCCGATCTGCTCGGCTACCAGCATGGCAATCGGAGACGTCACCGACTTGGGTGCCATGGTCATCAGGATCATATGCTCGGCACCGAACCACCAGCCCAGCAACACGCCCATGCCCGTGGCGACCACGCCACCTATCACCAGCGTAGTAAATATCGGCCAGAACAACTGCCGAATCCGCCGCAGATTGAGGTACAGCGGCACCGCCAGCGCCACCGTCGCAGGCCCGAGCAAGATGCTGAGGATCTCGGTGCTCTTGCGGTACTCGGCGTACGTCAGGCCGCAGGTCACCAGAACACCGATCACCACCAGCATCGAGACCAGCACCGGTTGCAGGAAGATCCAGCGGGTTTTCTCGAAAGCGGCCAACACCAACTGATAAGCGCCCAACGTGATGCCGATGCCAAACAACGGATGATGAATCACCGAGTCGAGCGCGCCGTGCCAATCCAGGATCATTGGTCATCTCCGCGAGGGGCGTGGGGTTTGACCATGCGCTGCATCAGTACCCCGGCGAAAGCCATGGAAAGCACCAGCGACAACACCAAGGCGCCGACGATGGCCCAGAAGTCAGCGGCAATGTCCTTGAAGTACACCATCACGCCCACGGCCGGCGGCACCAGCAGCAACGGCAAATAACGCAGCAGACTGCTGGCCGCCAGGCTCAACGGCTCGCCGACTTGTCCGCGTGAAATCAGGTACACCAGCAACAACAGCAAACCGATAATCGGCCCCGGCAGCACCGGTAAAAACAAGTGGTTGATGGCTGTGCCCAGCAATTGGAACAGCACCAGCCAGGTCAGGCCACGTAACAACATCCGGCATCTCCCGCACTCGCCCCACAAAGCAGGGGCCGAGCATTATAAGCACGTCAGCGCTATGGATCGGCATTCGCCAAAAGCATGGACAGTTGACCGGAGCCATTTGCCATGTTGATCTAAAGTGGTTCACAGGGAGGTCAAATCCCCCCACCCGAAAAACTATAAATCCGATGAAACCCAAGGAGAGTCTCAATGCCCTATGTTCCCGTTGCAGAGCTCAAAGATTATGTCGGCAAGGAACTCGGACGTTCCGAATGGCTCACCATCGATCAGGAACGCATCAACCTGTTCGCAGAAGCCACAGGTGATTATCAGTTCATTCATGTCGACCCGGTCAAAGCCGCGCAAACGCCATTTGGCAGCACCATCGCCCATGGATTCCTGTCGCTGTCACTGATCCCGAAACTGATGGAAGACATCCTCATCCTCCCCGAAGGCGTGAAGATGGTGGTCAACTACGGTCTCGACAGCGTGCGTTTCATTCAACCGGTCAAGGTCAATTCGAGAGTGCGTCTCAAGGTCGAACTCAGCGACGCCACCGAAAAAAAACCCGGTCAATGGCTGCTCAAGGCCACCTGCACCCTTGAGATAGAAGGCTCGGAGAAACCGGCCTATATCGCTGAGTCACTGTCCCTCTGCTTCGTGTAATCCTCCCGGATGCGAAGCAGCTCACGCTGTTTCGCGACCCTCTCTATATATACGACACATAGCTGCGGCATACTCGGTCGCCTAATTGCCCGGATCCCGCTATGCGCTCACTTGCACTCCTTGCCTTGACCCTGTTGCTCACCGCTTGCGGTAACGGCGAATCGCCGCTGCCCCCCGATGCCCGCTTGCCGGATGGCGGGCGCTATCGCGGTGATCTGGTCAATGGCTTGCTGCAAGGCCAGGGCCGCATCGACTACCCGAACGGCAGCTGGTACGCCGGCGAGTTCGATAAGGGCCAATGGCATGGCCAGGGCGAATGGCATGGCAGCAACGGCGAGATCTATCGCGGGAATTTCAACCAGGGCCTGTTCGACGGCCAGGGCACGCTGACCACACAAGGCAGCAGTTACACCGGCGGTTTCAAACTCGGTCGGCGCGAGGGCGAGGGCACGCTCAAAGAAAACGGCATGACCTATCGCGGCGAATTCAAGGCCGATCAATATTCAGGGCTCGGTCATCTCGAACTCGACGACGGCAGCTCGTACCAGGGCCAGTTCGCCCATGGCAAACCCAACGGTGAAGGCCAGCGCGGCGACGCCAGCGGCAATCAGTTCACCGGGCATTTCGTCGATGGGCAACTGGAAGGCAACGGGACCTTCAACAGCGCCGACGGCGACATCTATGTGGGCGGCTTCAAGAACAATCAATTGCACGGCAAGGGCCGCTACGAAAATGCCGACGGCGATGTCTGGCTCGGTCAGTTCAAGGAAGGCTCGCTGAACGGCAAGGGCGAGTTGATCGGTGCCGATGGCAGCCACTACATCGGCCAGTTCAGCGACTGGCGCTTCACCGGCCAGGGCCGTTTGAACCTGCCCGATGGCAGCTTTTATATCGGGCAATTCGACAGCGACAGCTATTCGGGGCGCGGCACCCTGGTGCTGACTGACGGCACCGTGCAAAGCGGCACGTGGAACAATGGCCAGCGTGTGCGTGACGCCGATGGCAAGTTGCTGCCCGACAGCCTGGAACTTGGCTTGCTGGCCCAGGGCCGCTTGCTCGACGACGCCCTGTTCAACGTGCCGGCCTCGACGCCGGCCGTCGAGTTGTACACCCTGACCGTCGGCGGTGACGGCAAACAAAGCGTGTTCCTGCGCGAATCCGATTACGTCAGCAATATGCTCAGCAGCCGCTTCGGTGCATTCGGGCAGATACGCCTGGTGAATCATCGCGACCACCTCGTCGACCGGCCGATGGCCACCCGGGAAAACCTGCGCCGCGCCGCGCTGACACTGGCCGAGCGTAGCGGCCCGGAAGATCTGATCTTCATTTACCTGACCAGCCACGGCACCGCCGAACACGAACTGGTGCTCGACCAGCCGCGCATGGAGCTGTCCGATCTGCCGGCCGATGAACTCGCCGCGGTGCTGGCACCGTTGAAGAATCGCGACAAGATCATCGTGATTTCGTCCTGCTATTCCGGCGGTTTCATTCCGGCGTTGAAAGACGAACGCACCCTGATCATGACGGCCTCGCGGGCGGACCGTGTGTCCTTCGGCTGCTCCGAGGAAGCCAACTTCACCTACTTCGGCGACGCGCTGTTTGCCCAGGCGCTGAACCAGACCGACGACCTGGAGCAAGCCTTCAAACTGGCCAAGGCCACCGTCGCCGAACGCGAACTGGCGGACAGCTTCGAAGCCTCTGAACCGCAGCTCTGGGCACCGAAAACGGTCATCTCGCACTGGCAGTTGTTACGCAAGCAGCAGGCACGAAAAGCGCTACAAAGTGTCTCTATCGACAGCAAGGATGCAAAGAGCAACTAAGCTGAACAGTATCAAGGGGGAAACACTATGTACTTGACGCCTCAGCATGTATTGCTTGCCGGAGCTACCGGGTTGACCGGTGAACATCTGCTTGATCGCCTGCTCAACGAGCCTACGATTTCAAGGGTATTGGCCCCCTCACGCCGTCCACTCGCCAAACACCCACACCTGGAAAACCCGGTTGGCGATCCGGCGGTGTTTCTGCCGCAGCTGAACGGTCGTGTCGATATCGCCTACTGCTGCCTTGGTACCACGATCAAACAGGCAGGCTCCGAAGAAGCGTTTCGTGCGGTGGACCTGGACATGGTCGTGGCGTTTGCCAAACGTGCGCGGGAAATGGGCGCACGCCACCTGATCGTGATCAGTGCCCTGGGCGCTGATCGCAGATCCTCGATTTTCTACAACCGGGTCAAAGGCGAGATGGAACACGCATTGCGCGCGCAGGACTGGCCGCAACTGACCATTTGCCGCCCTTCTCTGTTGCTGGGAGATCGCATCGAGCCTCGCCTGGGCGAGAAAGTCGCCGGCCCGCTGTCACGCCTGATCCCGGGCAAATACCACGGCATCGAAGCCTGCCAACTGGCCCGGGCGATGTGGCGGTTGGCGTTGGAAGAGCAGGATGGGGTGCGGATTGTCGAGTCGGATGAGTTGCGCAAGCTCGGCAAGTAACTGTGGCGCCTGAAAGGACGCCTTCGCGAGCAGGCTCGCTCCCACACTGGACTGTTACAAATCCAATGTGGGAGCGAGCCTGCTCGCGAAGGGCTCACCCAGATTCAGAGTCGAACGCTACAACCCACCCGTCGCCTGAAAACTCACCCCGATCACCGTCAGCAATGACAACGGCAACAGCAGCGTGTCGAGCAATGCGCTGGCTGGCAGGTCCAAGCCGGGGTAACTCGGTGCCTCAGCGCCAAAGTGGTCCTTGGCACAGCACCCGCCATTCATGGCATACACATCCAGACGCGTCCCCGCATACACCAGCGGTGCACCGGGCTTGGAGGCATCAAGGGTGCGCGCCGTGGCGCAGCCGGTCAGTTGCAATACCAACAAGAGGGTGAGTAGCTTATTCATCGCTGCTCAAATGGTGTTCGCCCCAGCGTGGCAGCATGTCTTGCGGGATGTTCAACAGATTGAGAATCCGCGCTACGACAAAGTCGATCAGGTCATCGATGGTTTGTGGCTGATGATAGAAACCCGGCGAGGCCGGCAAAATCGTCACGCCCATGTTCGACAGCTTGAGCATGTGCTCCAGATGGATGCTTGAATACGGCGCCTCACGCGGCACCAGAATCAACTGGCGACGCTCCTTCAAGGTCACATCGGCAGCGCGTTCGATCAGGTTGTTGCAGGCACCGGTCGCGATGGCCGACAGCGTCCCCGTGGAACACGGCACCACCACCATCGCCGCCGGTGCACCGGAGCCCGAAGCCACCGGCGACATCCAGTCTTCCTTGCCATACACCTTGATTTGCCCGGCCGCAGCGCCGGTGTATTCCGTGAGGAAGGCCTGCATCATCTGCGGTTTTGGCGGCAGCGTGACGTCAGTCTCGGTGGCCATCACCAGTTGTGCCGCCTTGGAAATCAGGAAGTGCACTTCGCGATCTTCACGCACCAGACAATCGAGCAGGCGCAAACCGTACTGGGCGCCGGAAGCGCCGGTCATCGCCAGTGTGATGCGATCCGGGCCGCTGCTCATTGCAGCGCCTCGGCGAGTTTGCCGTGCAGGCCGCCGAAGCCGCCATTGCTCATGATCACCACGTGGGTGCCGGGCTGGGCCTGGCTTTTCACACGCTCGATGATGCCTTCCAGCGAATCGCTGACAATCGACGGTACGGTGCACAGCGCGGCAGTGCCGGCCAGGTCCCAGCCGAGGTTGGCCGGTGCGTACCAGATCACCTGATCGGCATCGACCACGCTTTCCGGCAAGCCGTCGCGGTGCGCGCCAAGCTTCATGGAGTTGGAGCGCGGCTCGATGATCGCGATCAACGGCGCATCGCCGATGTGTTTGCGCAGGCCATCGAGGGTCGTCGCAATGGCAGTCGGATGGTGAGCAAAGTCGTCATAGATGGTGATGCCGCGCACTTCGGCGACTTTTTCCATACGGCGCTTCACGCTTTTAAAGGCGCTCAACGCGGCGATACCCATGGAAGGCACCACGCCGACATGACGCGCAGCTGCCAATGTAGCCAGGGCGTTGGCCACGTTGTGCTGACCGGTCATGTCCCACTCGACCACGCCCTGGGCGACACCTTCGAACATCACTTCAAACTTCGAACCGTCTTCGCTCAGCAGTTTGACCTGCCATTGTCCGCCCGCTCCGGTGGTCTGCACCGGGGTCCAGCAGCCCATTTCGATGACACGCTGCAACGCCGGCTCGGTGGTCGGATGGATCACCAGCCCTTCGCTTGGGATGGTTCGCACCAAATGGTGGAATTGCCGCTCGATGGCTGGCAGATCGGGGAAGATGTCCGCGTGATCGAACTCAAGGTTGTTCAGGATCGCCGTGCGCGGGCGGTAGTGAACGAACTTGGAGCGTTTATCGAAGAAGGCGCTGTCATATTCGTCGGCTTCGATCACGAAGAACGGCGTCCCACCCAAGCGAGCGGACACCGAGAAGTTCTGCGGCACACCACCGATCAGGAAGCCCGGGCTCATGCCCGCGTGCTCCAGGACCCAGGCCAGCATGCTGCTGGTGGTGGTCTTGCCGTGAGTACCGGCGACAGCCAGCACCCAGCGACCTTGCAGCACGTGATCCGCCAGCCACTGCGGGCCAGAAACGTACGGCAGGCCTTTGTTCAGCACGTATTCGACGGCCGGGTTGCCGCGCGACATGGCATTGCCGATAACCACCAAGTCCGGGGCCGGATCGAGCTGGGAAGGATCGTAGCCTTGGGTCAACTGAATGCCCTGAGCCTCAAGCTGAGTGCTCATCGGCGGATAGACGTTGGCATCGGAGCCGGTCACGTGATGGCCGAGTTCCTTGGCCAGAACCGCCATCGAACCCATGAAGGTGCCGCAGATACCCAGAATATGAATGTGCATTAGTCGACCTCGTAAAACATGGCCGCAGGTTAGCGTAGGGAGGCGAAAATCGCACCTTGTGTTTCGGATTTGAAGATGCCTTCGCGAGCAGGCTCGCTCCCACAGGGACTCAGCGGCGCTCGCATAATGTGTGTCCGCTGAAGATCCAATGTGGGAGCGAGCCTGCTCGCGAATGGCCGCGACGCGGTTTAGCGCTCGATACCGTGCTTACGCAGCTTTCTATAAAGCGTATTACGACTGACACCCAACTGCTCAGCCGTATGGGTCATATGCCAACGCGTATGCTCCAGTGCATTCAACAACGCCAGCCGCTCGGCATCGTCCAACGGATGCTCGGACGGTTCTTCGACCGCCACTGCAACCGCCGGCCGCGCCTGACGAATCATCGCCGGCAAATCCTCCAGCCCGATCCGCCCGCCGTCACACAACGCCGCCAATGTGCGCAGCACATTGCGCAACTGCCGCACGTTGCCCGGCCAGGCAAAGCCCAACAAGGCTTCCCGCGCCGGCCCGTCGATCAGTACCGCTTCCCCGCCCGCCTCTTCCGCCAGCAAGAAATCAAGCAATTGGGATTTATCGCTGCGATCACGCAACGCCGGCAACGCGACTTCCAGCCCGTTGAGCCGGTAATACAAATCCTCACGGAAGCTGCCGTCCTGCACCCGATCCAACAGATTACGGTGCGTCGCGCTGATGATCCGCACGTTGACCGCCTCCGGTTCACCGCCGATCGGCACCACCTGTCGGTCTTCCAACACCCTTAACAGCCGAGTTTGCAAGGCAAGTGGCATGTCGCCGATTTCGTCGAGAAACAGGGTCCCGCCATCGGCCTGCTGCAACTTGCCCCGCATGCCTTCCTTGCGCGCGCCGGTGAAGCTGCCGCCGCGATAACCGAACAATTCACTCTCGATCAGGCTTTCGGGAATGGCCGCGCAATTAAGGGCAACGAAGGCTTTCTCCGCCCGTTGACTGGCGTGGTGCACGGCTTTGGCGAACGCCTCTTTGCCGGAACCGGTTTCGCCGTTGATCAGCAGCGGGACATCGCGTTCGAACACCCGCAGCGACTTACGAAAATCTTCCTGCAGTGCGGCATCACCGATGCAGATGCCCGACAGGCGTGGACGTTCGGTAATCGCCGGGCTTTGCACCACCGGCACCGGAATACTGCGTGGCTGCCCGCGCAAAACGGCAAACAGGCTGCGACCGTCACGGGTGCGCAGCGGCCAACTGGCGCTGGCGTTCACACTGGCGCGACCGAGCAACTCATCCAGCGAGCAATCGAAAAACGCTTCCACCGGTTTGCCCAGCAAGCCGCCGCGAATATGCCCGAGCAGGTTTAGCGCACTTTGATTGACCGCACAGATCCGCCCTTCCCCGTCGAACGCCAGCAGCCCTTCGCTGAACAGCCCGACAGACTCGGCCTGCAAGTGAAAACGCAGCAGCCATTGATTGTCGAAGTAGCGTAGGAAATAGCAGCTCTCGATCATCTTCGCCGACAGATTGACCAGGGCCATGGTGTGGAATTGACTCTGGCGCGAGACATCGTGGCGCGCCGATGACACGTCGAGCACCGCCAGCAATTCGCCATGGGGGTCAAACACCGGGCTCGCCGAGCACGTCAGGCCGGTGTGGCGACCGCGAAAATGTTCGTCTTGATGGATGGTCAGCGACTGACGCTCCACCAGGCAGGTGCCGATGCCGTTGGTGCCTTCGCAGGCTTCACTCCAGTCGGCGCCAAGCCAGAGGCCGGCGCGCTCGAAAATCTTCCGTTCGGCAGGGGCGGTGACGCAATTGAGGATCACGCCGCGAGCATCCGTCAGCAGCACCGCGTGGCCGGCGCCGGAGAGTTGTTGATGGAGGCTGGTCATTTCATTGCCGGCGATGTGCAGCACTTGCTGCAAGCGTTCGCGGCTTTCCAGCACACGGCCGTGTTCCAGCACCGTGGGCGCGATGGTCAGGGCCGGGTCGAGGTGATAGTCCTCAAGACAGCGCAGCCAGGAACGGGCAATGGAGGGATCGCTGCCGGGGCCATGCAGGTGCGATTTGCCCTGGGTGACGGTCAGGACCTGCCGGGCATGGCGACTCAGATGGTTGTCGTGCATTTCTTATTATTCTCCCCGATAACTGTGCTGAACCCCCATCAAGAGGTTGGCACACACCTTGTGGCGAGGGAGCTTGCTCCCGCTCGAGTGCGAAGCGCTCGCCAAAAATCATGACCGGCAGACATTTTGGGGCTGCTTCGCAGCCCAGCGGGAGCAAGCTCCTCGCCACAGAGGATTACCCTGTGTGGCAATTTGAGGCCCAGCATCCTCCAGCCATCGACGCATTGCAATGCTGGCAAGACCCGTCAGTCACACCCTGTGCCACAAGCGGTACAAAGTGTCACGGAGGCTGTACCGAAAGCGTCACAGCGCGCATCCGCCGGTCCGACAAAAATCACGCAAGGCCTTGATTTGCCTGACCTGCAAGGCAGTGGCCCGACCTTTGCTCTACGCTTATAGCAAGCGCACTTGCGCGTTTCTCTAATAAGTACAAAGCCAAGGAGAACATCATCATGCGTTACGCTCACCCCGGTACTGAAGGCGCTATCGTTTCGTTCAAGAGCAAATACGGTAACTACATCGGCGGCGAGTTCGTCGCGCCTGTCAAAGGTCAGTACTTCACCAATACCTCGCCAGTGAATGGCCAACCGATTGCCGAATTCCCCCGTTCCACCGCCGAAGACATCGACAAGGCCCTGGACGCTGCCCACGCCGCCGCCGATGCCTGGGGCGCCACGTCCGCCCAGGCACGTTCGCTGGTGCTGCTGAAAATCGCCGACCGCATCGAGCAGAACCTGGAACTGCTGGCAATCACCGAATCCTGGGACAACGGCAAAGCCGTTCGCGAAAC
>NZ_JBSKHV010000013.1:0-186913 GCF_057128725.1 Pseudomonas oplopanacis
AAGGAGTTTTCCGTTTCGACTGCGCCGGAAGTGGGGCGAATTATAGACATCCAGAATCTGCCGTCAAGCACTGATTTCGGCTTTACTCGGATTTCAGCGAAATACGCGCAAATGCCTTCTTGCCGGCCTGACAAACGTGCGTGGCACCCAGTACGTATATAAAGGTGCGATCAACCACTTCACCATCTATGCGCACACCGCCAGCATTCAACAGATCACGCGCTACTGCCGAGTTCTTCACCAGCCCTGCCTTATTAAGGACAGCCGCAATCGGCATATCCTCAGCAGCAGTCAATTCGATCTCAGGCAGATCATCCGGCAGCTCGCCCTCCTTCATACGATTGCCTGCTCCACGGTGAGCATTGGCCGCAGCCTCCTCTCCATGGAAACGCGCAACGATCTCTTCAGCCAGCTTGATCTTGATGTCACGCGGGTTCGCACCAGCTTCGACATCGGCACGGAATGCATTGATCTCATCCATGGAGCGGAAGCTGAGCAATTCGAAGTAACGCCACATCAGCGCATCCGGAATGGAAACCAGCTTGCTATACATGACACCTGGTGCTTCCTGGATACCGACATAATTGCCCAGGGACTTGGACATCTTCTTCACGCCATCCAGACCTTCAAGCAACGGCATGGTCAGAATGCACTGCGGCTCTTGACCGTACCCGCGCTGAAGCTCACGCCCCATCAACAGGTTGAATTTTTGGTCGGTACCGCCCAACTCGACATCTGCGCGCAACGCGACCGAGTCATAACCCTGAACCAGCGGATAGAGGAACTCATGAATGGCGATGGGCTGATTGGATGTATAGCGCTTGTCGAAATCGTCGCGCTCGAGCATGCGCGCAACGGTGTACTGCGAAGTCAGGCGAATGAAGTCGGCCGGCCCCATCTGATCCATCCAGGTGGAGTTGAACGCAACTTCGGTTTTAGCCGGATCAAGAATCTTGAAGACTTGGGTCTTGTAGGTCTCGGCGTTCTCGAGAACCTGCTCACGGGTAAGCGGCGGACGTGTCACGCTCTTCCCGCTCGGATCACCAATCATCCCGGTGAAGTCACCAATAAGGAAGATCACCTGATGCCCCAGCTCCTGGAACTGGCGCAGCTTATTAATAAGCACGGTATGACCCAGGTGCAAATCCGGTGCAGTCGGATCGAAGCCAGCCTTAATACGTAGCGGTTGGCCACGTTTGAGCTTCTCGATCAGCTCGGACTCGACCAACAGTTCTTCCGCACCACGTTTAATCAGCGCTAGCTGCTCTTCAACCGACTTCATAACAGACCCGCAAGGCTCGAATTCAAAGGGGACCAACCATACAAGATCACGCGTCAAATACAAAGTTTGGCCGGCGCAATGACGCCAATCCGCCGGCAGAGTGTCCGCGGACTTGCTTCAGAGATGATTTGGTTATATTTTATACAGTTATTTCATCTTCATCATGTCATTCATCTTTTCCAATTCATCTTTTTTCAAAGTCAAAAATTACTTATGACCAAAGAATCGTCTAAAGCGCCACCGCTTTACCCGAAGACCCACCTGCTCGCAGCAAGTGGCATCGCCGCTCTGCTGAGCCTGGCGCTTCTGGTATTCCCTTCCAGCGATGTTGAAGCCAAAAAGACCACCCTGAGTCTTGAACTGGAAACCCCTGCTGAACAACTGTCACAAGAACAAGACGCCGCTGAGGCCGCTCAAGCCACAAATGAACCAGTGGCCTCCCCTTTCGCGCAGATCGAAAGCGCCGCCGAAGAACCGCAGGAAACCGCTCAGGCCGCGCCTGTGGTCGAAGAAAAGAAGGCTCCAAACCACAGGGAAGTGATCGTCTCCAAGGGCGATACGCTCTCCACCCTGTTTGAGAAAGTCGGCCTCCCGGCCGCTTCGGTGCATGAAATTCTGGCCAGCGACAAGCAAGCCAAGCAGTTCAGCCAGCTTAAACATGGGCAGAAACTCGAATTCGAACTGAACCCTGAAGGCCAGCTGACCAACCTGCACAGCAAGATCAGCGACGTCGAAAGCATTACCCTGACCAAGAATGACAAGGGTTATGCATTCAACCGCATCACCGCCAAGCCCACTGTGCGTTCCGCCTATGTTCATGGCGTCATCAACAGTTCGCTGTCGCAATCCGCCGCTCGCGCCGGCCTGTCCCACAGCTTGACCATGGACATGGCCAGCGTGTTTGGCTACGACGTCGACTTCGCCCAGGATATTCGCCAGGGCGACGAGTTCGATGTGATCTACGAACAGAAAGTCGTCAACGGCAAGGCTGTCGGCAACGGCCCGATCCTTTCCGCACGCTTCACCAACCGCGGCAAAACCTACACCGCCGTGCGTTACATCAATAAACAAGGCAACAGCAGCTACTACACCGCTGACGGCAACAGCATGCGCAAAGCGTTCATCCGAACCCCGGTTGACTTCGCCCGCATCAGTTCGAAGTTCTCCATGGGCCGCAAGCACCCGATCCTGAACAAGATTCGCGCCCACAAAGGCGTTGACTATGCCGCACCACGGGGCACGCCAATCAAGGCTGCCGGCGACGGTAAAGTATTGTTGGCCGGTCGCCGCGGCGGCTATGGCAACACCGTGATCATCCAGCACGGCGCCACCTACACCACGCTGTATGGCCACATGCAAGGCTTCGCCAAAGGCGTAAAAACCGGCGGTACGGTTAAGCAGGGCCAGGTGATCGGCTTCATCGGCACCACCGGGCTCTCCACTGGCCCGCACTTGCACTACGAATTCCAGGTCAATGGCGTTCACGTCGACCCGCTGGGCCAGAAGTTGCCAATGGCCGATCCGATCGCCAAGGCCGAACGCTCACGCTTCCTAGCGCAGAGCCAACCGTTGATGGCGCGTATGGATCAAGAGAAGGCCACCCTGCTGGCTTCGAGCAAGCGCTAAGCCATGACGCTCTATATTGGTGTGATGTCCGGAACCAGTCTCGATGGCCTGGACATCGCACTGGTTGAGCTCTCCCCCGCGATCAAGCTGATCGCCACGCACTACATTCCCATGCCGGAATCCCTGCGCATCGAGCTGCTCGGCTTGTGCGCCAGCGGCCCGGACGAGATTGCCCGCTCTGCCATCGCCCAACAAAACTGGGTAAAACTGGCGGCCCAGGGCATTCACTCCCTGCTTGCTCAACAAAACCTGAAGCCCGAAGACATTCGTGCGATTGGCAGCCACGGCCAGACCATTCGCCACGAACCGGCGCGCGGCTTTACTGTGCAGATAGGCAACGCCGCCCTGCTGACCGAGTTGACTGGCATCACCGTAGTCAGTGACTTCCGCAGCCGCGATGTGGCCGCAGGCGGGCAAGGCGCTCCGCTGGTGCCAGCCTTCCACGAAGCCTTGTTTGATGAAAGCGCAGGTCATCGCGCAGTGTTGAATGTGGGCGGATTCAGCAACCTCAGCCTGATTGAACCCGGCAAACCGGTAGCGGGTTTCGACTGCGGCCCTGGCAATGTGCTGCTGGACGCCTGGATTCACCAACAGCGCGGCAACAACTTCGATCGTGACGGTCAATGGGCCGCCAGCGGCAACGTCGAGCCGGATCTGCTGAATGAATTGCTCAGCGATCCTTTCTTCGTGACCAAAGGCCCCAAAAGTACCGGCCGCGAAGTGTTCAACCTGCCCTGGCTGACACAGCACCTGTCGAAACTGCCGGCATTCGCCGCCGAAGACGTACAAGCCACCCTGCTCGAACTCACCGCGCTGACCATCGTTGAGTCACTGCAACATGCCCAGTTGAATACGCAAGAACTGCTGGTCTGCGGCGGCGGCGCGCACAACGCCACGCTGATGAAGCGTTTGGCCGGCTTACTGCCGAATGCGAAAGTCAGCAGCACTGCCACTCACGGTGTAGACCCCGACTGGGTTGAAGCCATGGCCTTTGCCTGGCTGGCCCATTGCTGCCTCGAAGGCATCGCCGCCAACCGCCCAAGTGTCACCGGCGCCCGCGGCTTGCGCGTACTCGGCGCGATCTACCCCGCATAAACCCCAGACAGCAAAACGCCGCATAACCCATAAGGTTCTGCGGCGTTTTACAGTGTGCTGAAGGTGCGATCAGATCGAGAACGAAGAACCGCAGCCACAGGTAGTGCTGGCGTTCGGGTTCTTGATCACGAAGCGCGAACCTTCCAGACCTTCCTGATAATCCACCTCGGCGCCTGCCAGGTACTGGAAGCTCATCGGGTCCACGACCAGGCTCACGCCTTCGCGTTCGACGATGGTGTCGTCATCGGCCACTTCTTCATCGAAGGTGAAGCCGTACTGAAAACCTGAACAACCGCCGCCCGTAACGAATACGCGCAGCTTCAAGCGATCATTCCCCTCTTCATCGACCAGGCTCTTCACCTTGTGCGCGGCACCGTGGGTGAATTGCAAAGCCGTGGGGGTGAAGGATTCGACGCTCATGCTGACTATCTCCCGGCGTTACGCCGCCATAATGCGTGATGACGCGCATTATCCGCTTCTCCTAGAAAATCGGTCAACTATTGTTACGGTATATCAATCAAGCAAACTGTCCGACCAGAATGCAAAAAGGCCCATTCAATGGGCCTTTTTGCTGTCCGGGATTGAGCCTTACGGCAGCATGCCCGCGTGGGACAAGCCGAAGCGCTCATCCAGGCCGAACAGGATGTTCATGTTCTGCACCGCCTGACCCGACGCGCCTTTGACCAGGTTGTCGATGACCGACAACACCACCACCAGATCACCATCCTGCGGACGATGCACGGCAATCCGGCACACATTGGCACCGCGCACGCTGCGGGTTTCCGGGTGGCTGCCGGCAGGCATTACATCGACGAACGGTTCGTTGGCGTAGCGCTTTTCAAACAACGCTTGCAGATCGACCGAACGATCCACGACGGTCGCATAAAGCGTCGAGTGAATACCGCGAATCATTGGCGTCAGGTGCGGAACGAAGGTCAGGCCGACGTCCTTGCCTGCTGCGCGACGCAGTCCCTGGCGGATTTCCGGCAAGTGACGGTGACCTTTGACCGAATAAGCCTTCATGCTTTCCGACGTCTCGGAGTACAGCGATCCTACAGAGGCGCCACGCCCGGCACCGCTGACCCCGGATTTGCAGTCAGCGATCAAGCGGGTGGTATCCGCCAGGCCCGCTTCGAGCAGCGGCAGGAACCCCAATTGCGTAGCGGTCGGATAGCAACCCGGCACAGCGATCAGGCGAGCCTCCTTGATCTGCTCACGATTGACTTCCGGCAAGCCGTAAACCGCCTCTTCCAGCAGTTCCGGAGCGCCGTGCGGTTGGCCGTACCATTTGGCCCACTCGACGGAGTCCTGCAGACGGAAGTCCGCCGACAGGTCGATGACCTTGGTACCGGCGGCCAACAGTTCGCCGGCCAAAGCATGGGCAACACCGTGTGGTGTGGCAAAGAACACCACGTCACAAGCACCCAATGTCTTTATGTCCGGAACACTGAACGCCAGGCCGTCGTAATGGCCTCGCAGGTTCGGGTACATGTCGGCCACGGCCATGCCAGCCTCGGATCGGGAAGTGATCACTACCACTTCAGCTTGCGGATGCTGTGCCAACAGACGCAGCAGTTCGACACCGGTGTAACCCGTGCCGCCGACGATACCGACCTTGACCATAAACCTGCCCTCAACGAACCCACTGGAAAGCCGTCGATAATAGGGTGCGTATCGTCCTGCGACAACCGGCAAGGTGACGTGCGGCCGCTCAAGCCTCTACTATCCGGGCTACCGTGAACCTGGGAATAACTAAAAATGCTCTATCTGTGGCTCAAAGCGTTTCACATCGTCAGCATGGTCTGCTGGTTTGCCGGCCTGTTCTATCTGCCGCGCCTGTTCGTCTATCACGCACAAAGTGAAGACACGGTCAGCAAGGAACGCTTCAGCGTCATGGAGCGCAAGCTGTACCGAGGCATCATGGGCCCGGCGATGATCGCCACCCTGATCTTCGGCATTGCGCTGATCGCCCTCAATCCGAGCATCTTCAGTCAAGGCGCGTGGATTCACGCCAAACTGACCCTGGTGGTGATCCTGATCGGTTACCACCACATGTGCGGCGCTCAGGTAAAACGTTTTGCCCGTGGCGAAAATACCCGCAGCCATGTCTTTTATCGCTGGTTCAATGAAGTCCCGGTTCTGATATTGCTGGCTATCGTAATTCTGGTCGTCGTTCGGCCGTTCTAACTTCAATACGCACCACTCACCGGGGTACTCCCAATGTCGCTGCCCGCTCTGCTCGAACAACGTTTGCGTCTGCCGGTCGTGGCTGCGCCGATGTTCCTGATTTCCAATCCGCAATTGGTGCTCGCCTGCTGCCGCAATGGCGTGGTGGGCAGCTTCCCCGCGTTGAACCAGCGCGAGAGCAGCGGGTTCAAGGCCTGGCTGGAAGAGATCGAGGCAGGCCTGGCGACACTGGAGAACCCGGCCCCTTATGCGGTCAACCTGATCGTTCACAACAGCAACCCACGCCTGCAAGCGGACCTGGCGATCTGCATCGAGCACAAAGTGCCGATTGTGATCACCAGCCTCGGCGCGGTGAAAGAAGTGGTCGACGCCGTGCACAGCTACGGCGGCCTGGTGTTCCACGACGTGACGACTCGCCGCCACGCGGAAAAAGCCGCCGAGGCCGGGGTGGACGGCTTGATCGCCGTGGCCGCGGGCGCCGGTGGTCACGCTGGCACCTGGAGCCCATTCTCACTAATCGCCGAAATTCGTCAGTTCTTCGACAAGACGCTATTGCTCGCCGGCTGCCTGAACCATGGCCACGAGATTCTCGCCGCTCAATTGCTTGGTGCGGATTTGGCCTACTTCGGTACGCGATTTATCGGCACCACTGAAAGTCATGCGCCTGACGCTTACAAAGAGATGTTGCTGACTTCCAGGGCGGCGGACATCGTCCATACTCCAGCGGTGTCCGGCATACCGGCGAGTTTCATGCGCCAAAGCCTGGAAGCCGCCGGTTTCGACATGGCGGCCTTGCAAAACAAGGGTGAGGTCAACTTCGGTTCCAAACTGAAACCGGTCAGCGATGAAGCCAAGGCCTGGAAAACCGTGTGGTCTGCGGGTCAGGGCGTCGGGGAAATCGATGATTTACCAAGTGTCGATCAATTGGTCGCACGGCTGGACGCGGAATACCGCAAGGCACTGGAATTGGCGGCACAGCTGCCAAAACGCTGGCCGCGCTGAGAGGAAAATTTTGGCCAGCCCAACCCGGCTGGCCTTACACTCTGTCGCTGTAACACTTTCTAACTCAAACACACGCGACAAGGATGCCTCGCAATGAGCGAAAACCGTTTCAAGATCGTATTCGACGGCGCTCTGCTGCCAGGCGTCGACCTCACGACCGCCAAGCAGAATCTCGCCGCACTGTACAAAAGCGAAGTCGCTGCGGTTGAACGGCTGTTCACCGGCAAGACCGTCACGCTCAAGCAGGACTTGTCGCACGCCGATGCACAAATCTACCTGCAGGCGCTGACGAAAACCGGCATCAAGGCACGGATCGAAAGCGAATCGTCCATCGAACTGAACCTGGCCGACGCACACGAACACGAACACGTTCCCGCCAGGCCCCAGCCTGTCTTCGCCGAACCGGTCTCGCCCTACGCTCCGCCTCAGGCCAGCGTCGGCGAAAACCTGCCGGCGTTCGCCACACTCAAACCGTTCAGTGTCGAAGGTCGCATCGGCCGCTTGCGTTACCTGGCCTGGACGATGGCCCTGACCCTGGTCATTCTCGGCGTCGTTTTGGTCCTGGCCATCCCGGCGGTCGCCATCATCAGTGCCGATTCGACGGCAGGCTTGATTATCGGTGGTCTGGTCGCGTTCATTCTGTTCATCGCAGTCGCGGTCGCCAGTATCCAGTTCAGCGTTCAACGCTTGCACGACATCGGCTGGTCCGGCTGGCTCTGGCTGTTGAACCTCGTCCCGTTCGTGGGCAGTTTCTTCCCGCTGGTGATCATGGTCGCTCCCGGCACCAACATCGCCAATCGCTACGGCCCGCCACCTCCGCCCAATAGCACTGCGGTCAAGGTTCTTTCTTCGTTGTGGGTCGTGTTTATCGCCATCGTCATCGTGGGCGCTCTGGCCGGCGGTTACAGTGCGATTCAGGAAGAGTATGAAAGCACCACGACAAGCAGCTACGACAGCGGCGCGGTGACAACCGAAGATGTTGAAGTCGAACCGGCCGAAGCGGCCGAACCCGCACCGGATTCTGCAGACGATGAAGCCGAAGAAGCCCCGGCCCCTGTAGACTCTGCGAAAGAATAAACAGCGCTCCCCGCCCGTGACACCTGCGTCGCGGCGCGGAGCTGTTGCGATGGAGAACTGCATGACCCGTTACGCTCTGATCACTGGCGCTTCCAGCGGCATCGGCCTGGCGATGGCCGAAGCGCTGGCCCGCCGTGGCCGCAGCCTGATTCTGGTGGCCCGACAGCGTGATCAGCTGGAAAGTATTGCGATTGAACTGACTCAACGTTTTGGCGTGGAAGTACTGTTTCGTGCCTGTGACCTTGGCGAGCCGCTACGCCTGTCGGGCTTTCTGCTGGAACTGGAGGAAGGTGACCGTCAGATCGATCTGCTGGTCAACTGCGCCGGCATGGGCACCTGCGGTCCCTTTCTCGCTCAAGACTGGATGACCGAGCAGGACCTGATCGAAGTGAACATCCTGGCACTCACCCGCCTCTGCCACGCCATCGGAAACTCCATGGCCTTGCAGGGTGGCGGGCAGATCCTCAATGTTGCCTCGGTCGCCGCGTTCCTGCCCGGCCCGTGGATGAGCACCTACTACGCGAGCAAGGCGTATGTGCTGCATTTTTCCGAGGGC
The DNA here is from genome assembly GCF_057128725.1 of Pseudomonas oplopanacis. Taxonomy (NCBI): domain Bacteria; kingdom Pseudomonadati; phylum Pseudomonadota; class Gammaproteobacteria; order Pseudomonadales; family Pseudomonadaceae; genus Pseudomonas; species Pseudomonas oplopanacis. The sequence continues at coordinate 8,826 of NZ_JBSKHV010000013.1, forward strand.
TTGCGCGTCGAGCTGAAGAAATGCGCAGTCAAGGTCTCGGTGCTGTGCCCCGGCCCGACGCGCACCGGTTTCTTCCGTACCGCGCAATTGGACACCGGCAAACTGAGCGACAGCAAAATGCTCATGAGTCCTGAAGAAGTGGCGCTCTACACCGTACGCGCCCTGGAGAAAAATCGCGCAATCATCATCCCCGGCCGACGCAACCGTTGGCGCGCCTTTTTGCCACGGCTCGGCTCGCGCTGGTTGAATCGGACAATCGCTGGCATGGTCAACAAGGTTTACTGCCCACGCTGAATGGTCCTACGGTTAAACCATGGGTACACTCAGGCCAGCCAAAACAACGGAGAAAACAGCTGTGGATACTCTGTTCACCAAGATCATCAACCGGGAAATCCCGGCCAAGATCATTTACGAGGACGACCAGGTACTGGCCTTCCACGATATCGCCCCACAGGCACCGGTGCATTTTCTGGTGATCCCGAAAAAACCCGTGCGCACCCTTAACGACCTCACCGAGGACGACAAGGCACTGGCCGGGCATATTCTGTTCACCGCGCAGCGTCTGGCGCTGGAGCTGGGTTGCGAAAAAGGTTTTCGCGTTGTCATGAACTGCAATGAAGAAGGTGGGCAGACTGTCTATCACATTCATATGCACGTGCTGGGTCAGCGTCAGATGCACTGGCCGCCGGGCTGATTGCCGGCTGTTCCAGGGGAGTGGCCAGCCACTCCCGCATGACCCAGCTCAAACCTTCCCCGGCCGATTGGGTTAAACTGGCCGCCGAGATTTTTCCCGGAGGTCAGCATGACTACCCAACGTCACTACTCGCCAATTGACCGTCTTCTGCTGCAAGCCGATGCCGCCATGCGCACCCTGCTGCCCTTCAGTGGCCAGCCTTACCGTCCGTCGCCAGCCATCGTCCAGCCCGATGCAAAATTGAGCGATGAGGACACCCGGCACGTTGCCGGCCTGATGCGCATCAACCACACCGGTGAAGTCTGCGCCCAGGCGTTGTATCAAGGGCAAGCCCTGACCGCCAAGCTCCCGCATGTACGCGCCGCCATGGAGCATGCTGCCGAAGAAGAAATCGACCATCTGGTCTGGTGCGAGCAACGCATTCATCAGTTGGGCAGCCATACCAGCATTCTTAACCCGCTGTTCTACGGCATGTCCTTCGGGATTGGCGCAGTGGCCGGGTTGATCAGCGACAAAGTCAGCCTCGGTTTTGTTGCCGCCACTGAACATCAAGTGTGCAAGCACTTGAATGAACACCTTGAGCAATTGCCGGCAGAAGATGAGAAATCCCGGGCGATTCTTGAGCAGATGCGTATTGATGAAGAACATCATGCGGAAAGTGCGCTGGACGCCGGCGGGTTCCGTTTTCCGGCACCGGTTAAGTTCGGGATGAGTCTGTTGGCCAAGGTGATGACCAAGAGCACTTATCGGATCTGATCTCTGGGGCTTTTTGCGACAGACATGAAAAAGGCGACTGCCGTGAGGGAGTCGCCTTTTTTTGTGTTCGAGAGTCTTACGCCATGTTGCGTGCGTAGAAGATTTCGAGCATTTCGTGTTTCACACGGTCGGTCACCTGGGCACGTTGCTCAGTAGACAAGCTGCTGGTGGCGTCACCGAACAGGTAGTTATCCAGTTCGAAGTTCTTCAGCAGCATTTTGGTGTGGAACAGGTTTTCCTGGTACACATTCACGTCGGTCATCTGGTACGCGTCGCGGGTGTCGTCGGACAGGTAGTTCTGGATCGAATTGATCTCGTGGTCGATGAAGTGCTTTTTGCCTTCAACGTCACGGGTGAAGCCGCGCACACGATAATCCACGGTCACGATGTCCGAATCGAACTGGTGAATCAGGAAGTTGAGCGCTTTCAACGGTGAGATGACACCACAGGTCGACACGTCAATGTCCACACGGAAAGTCGCAATACCATCCACCGGATGGATTTCCGGGTAGGTGTGCACCGTGATGTGGCTCTTGTCGAGGTGGGCCAGGATAATTTCAGGCAACGGGCCCGGGGACTCTTCGATCTGGCTGTCGGTCGGGGTTACCGGCTCTTCAGAGATCAGAATCGTGACGCTGGCGCCCTGAGGTTCGTAGTCCTGACTGGCAATGTTCAGGATGTTGGCACCAATGATATCGACAACTTCCGTGAGGATCTGCGTCAGGCGTTTCGCGTTGTACTCTTTATTGATGTACTCAACGTAAGCCTGTTGGTCTTGCGGGGTTTCCGCGTAGCAGATGTCATAGATGTTGAAGCTCAAGGTCTTTGTCAGGTTATTGAACCCGTGGAGCTTGAGTTTGCTTTTCACCGTTAAAAACTCTCTATGTATTGCGGCCCGGCCGCGTGATCAAGCATGCCCGTCAAATGCGAACAACGCACCTGCGTAGGACGGTTAACACCTCTTCGCGATGGCGATTTTGGTTGTCAGTTCGGGGGCGCGGCCTGTCGGTTGACGGACCACTACCCTGAAAAAAGTGGCGCATTATGCAGACGTCAGCTTGGGTTCGCCAGAGTCTGCACCGCTTTTATGATAGTTGAATGTCGGCTCAACCGAGTTCGATGATCTCGTAGTCGTGGGTAATCGCCACGCCAGCTGCGCCGAGCATGATCGAGGCCGAGCAATACTTCTCCGCCGACAGCTCGATGGCGCGCTTGACTTGGGCTTCCTTCAGCCCGCGGCCCTTGACCACGAAGTGCATGTGAATCTTGGTGAAGACCTTCGGGTCCTCGGTCGCACGCTCGGCTTCGAGGAAGGCTTCGCAGCTTTCGACGGCCTGGCGGGATTTCTTGAGGATGCTGACCACGTCGAAATTGCTGCAACCGCCGACACCCAGCAGGAGCATTTCCATTGGCCGGACACCCAGGTTGCGACCGCCGGCATCGGGCGGACCGTCCATGACCACGACATGACCGCTGCCGGATTCACCGAGGAACATGGCTTCGCCAGCCCATTGGATGCGTGCCTTCATCGCCAAGACTCCACTGTCTAAAAAAAGGGTCGCCAGCTTAGCACAGGGCCCCGGATTGACAGCGTTTCACCTTCCTGGGACGCAGGTGCCCAAGCTGTAGGTAAATTCTCAAATATTGCAGGAAGTGTCTGTTAAGCTGACGCCAATTCGCTGGCGCATAGCCAGCTTTGCTTCCGCCGTTGTCGGCGACCCATAAGAAAATCAAACACACACCGTGACGTCTTTTCGGGATACAACCATGGTTGCTATTACCCCAATACCCAAAATCAAAAACCTCGACAAGCTGTTGATGCATTGCCAGCGCCGTCGCTATGCGGCCAAGAGCAACATCATTTGCGCGGGCGATCGCTCGGAAACCCTGTTCTTCATCATCAAGGGCTCGGTCACGATCCTGATTGAGGATGACGATGGTCGTGAAATGATCATCGCCTACTTGAATGCCGGGGATTTTTTCGGTGAGTTGGGTCTGTTCGAACAGGCTGGCCTGGAACAGGCACGCAGTGCCTGGGTGCGCGCCAAGATCGAATGCGAAGTCGCGGAAATCAGCTACGCGAAATTCCGCGAACTGTCCCAGCAAGATCCGGACATTCTTTACGTCCTCAGCGGACAAATCGCACAGCGCCTGCGTAACACCACGCGCAAGGTCGGCGACCTGGCGTTCTTCGACGTGACCGGTCGCGTCGCCCGTTGCCTGCTGGAACTGTGCAAGCAGCCGGATGCGATGACCCACCCGGACGGCATGCAGATCAAAGTGACCCGTCAGGAAATCGGCCGGATTGTCGGTTGTTCGCGTGAGATGGTCGGTCGCGTGCTCAAGGATCTGGAAGAGCGCAACCTGGTGGACGTCAAAGGCAAGACCATGGTGGTCTTCGGTACGCGCTAAGCCTTGAACATGTCTGCCAGCAATTGGCGATAAAGCGCATCGAGCCGCCCGAGCGCATCGGGCGCGGCGAACTTCTCATGCAGGGCGATGTGGCTTTCGGCGCGAACCCGCTGCTCCAGGCCGCAGGCTTCATTAAAACGATTGACCGCCGCAACCATCGATTCCCGCTCGTTATCCAGCAACAACGCGCCGTGCACCAATCCGACTGGACGCGTGCCGCCCTTGCTCTGGCGCCAGCGCTGAGCAGTGCCGACCATCTTGCGGCCATTGAGATTGACGTTGAAACGGCCGTCGCAGAACGCACCTTCGATTTCGCCGAGGGACGACACACCGCCCAGTTCATCCAGCAACTGGCAGATCGGATCGCAGAGTCGGTGATAGGCGGTTTCGATGCGGTTTTGATCGCCTTCGCTGCGTGGCGGTGCGTAGACCAATGCGATGTTGATGGTGGACGCCGATTGCGGCACCGGCTCACCGCCGGTTTCACGCAACAGCACGGGCCAGCCGGCAGCAGCTGAAACCTCGCAGGCTGCTTCGAAACCGGGTAAGCGATTCAGGCGTCGCGGCATGACCAGGGCGCGGTCATTGGGTTGCCAGAACAGCAAGCCGAATTCCGAGGCGCCGGTGCAGACATGGGCCAATAGATCCTGCTCGGCGAGCAGGCCGGCTTCGGTGGTCAGGGAGGTAATCAGGGTCATAAGGTATTCCGTCGGACCTTAAGTCTATGGTGCGTCTTATGCCGCCTTCGCGAGCAGGCTCGCTCCCACATTGAAATCCAATTTCCTGCGGGAGCGAGCCTGCTCGCGAAGCTTTTTCAGTCGAGTGTAGAACCACTCACCGCTGTACCGCGCTCCGGAAAGAACAGTCGCTGCAACTCGGTCCCCGGGCTTTCGGCGCGCATGAACGCCTCGCCGACCAGGAACGCATACACGTCGCTGATTTCCATCAGCTCGACATCAGCGCGGTTAAGAATGCCGCTTTCGGTAATCACCAGGCGATCACGAGGGATGCGCGGCAACAGGTCGAGGGTGGTTTCCAGGCTGACATCGAACGTGTGCAGGTTGCGGTTGTTGATGCCGACCAGCGGTGTGTCGAGGGTTTTCAAGGCCCGCTCCAACTCGTCACCGTCGTGAACTTCCACCAGCACATCGAGGCCGACACTTTTTGCCACGGCAGCCAGCTCGGCCATTTTCACGTCATCCAGCGCGGAGACGATCAACAACACGCAATCGGCGCCCAACGCCCGCGCTTCGACGATCTGGTAAGGATCGATCATGAAGTCCTTGCGGATCACCGGCAGTTTGCACGCCGCCCGGGCCTGCTGCAGATACGCATCGGCGCCCTGAAAGAAATCGATATCGGTCAGCACCGACAAACACGTCGCGCCGCCCTTCTCGTAGCTCTTGGCGATATCGGCGGGAACGAAGTTCTCGCGGATCACGCCCTTGCTCGGCGAAGCTTTCTTGATTTCGGCAATCACCGCTGGCTGCTTGAGCTTGGCCTGCGCCAACAATGCCTGGGCAAAACCACGGGGTGCATCGGCCGCCTTGGCCAGACTTTCCAGCTCGGCCAGGCTCACACGAGCGCTACGCTCGGCGACTTCCTGGACCTTGCGCGCCAGAATGTTTTCCAGAACCGTCGGTACACTCATCCCTCATTCTCCACTTTGAATACCGCGGTAAATGCACCCAACTCCTCCAGTTTCTCCCGAGCGAGGCCTGTGTGCAGCGCATCGTGCGCCAGGGCAACGCCTTCTTTCAAACTGGTTGCATGGTCGGCGGCGTACAACGCGGCACCGGCATTGAGCATAATCATTTCGGCAGCTTTCTGACCGCTTTCGGTTTTGCGTTTGCCCAAGGCATCGCGAATCAGTTCCAGCGAGGCCGCCGGGCTTTCCACGGCCAGGCCATGCAGGCTCTGGCTCTTCATGCCCAGGTCTTCAGGCTCGACCCAATATTCGCTGATCTGGTCGTTCTTCAATTCCGCCACGAAGGTCGGCGCGGCCAGGCTGAACTCGTCCAGGCCATCTTTTGAATGCACCACCAACACATGCTTGCTGCCCAATCGCTGCAGGACTTCGGCCAATGGCCGGCACAGCGCCTGATTGAACACGCCCACCACCTGATGCTTCACACCGGCCGGATTCGTAAGCGGGCCGAGCATGTTGAACAGGGTGCGCAGGCCAAGATCCTTGCGCGGACCGGCGGCGTACTTCATGGCACTGTGGTGAGTCTGGGCGAACATGAAGCCGATGCCGACATTGTCGATGCAGCGTGCGACCTGGACCGGCGTCAGGCTCAGGTAGATGCCCGCCGCCTCCAGCAGATCTGCGCTGCCGCTTTTGCCCGACACTGCACGGTTACCGTGTTTGGCTACGGTGCAACCGGCCGCCGCAACGACGAAGGCAGAAGCGGTCGATACGTTGAAAATATTCGCACCGTCACCGCCGGTACCGACCACGTCGACAACGCCGTCGAGGGTCTTGAGTTCGACCTTGTCGGCCAGCTCGCGCATGACCGAAACGGCGCCGACGATTTCGTCGATGCTCTCGCTTTTCATGCGCATGGCCATCATGAATGCGCCGATCTGCGCATCCGTGCATTGGCCGGTCATGATTTCGCGCATTACATCGCGCATCTCATCGGTGCTGAGGTCGAGGTGATCGACGATACGGCCCAAGGCTGTCTTGATATTCATGAAAAGTCCTTAGCGCGTGCCGCCGGTTTGTTTGAGGAAGTTAGCGAACAATTCGTGGCCCTGCTCGGTCAGGATCGACTCGGGGTGAAACTGCACGCCTTCGATGTTCAGGGTCTTGTGGCGCAGGCCCATGATCTCGTCGACCGAGCCGTCTTCAAGCTGGGTCCAGGCAGTCAGCTCCAGGCAATCGGGCAGGGTCTCGCGTTTGACGATCAGCGAATGATAGCGGGTGACTGTCAATGGACGATTCAGGCCTTCAAAGACGCCCTTGTCCTCGTGGAATACCGGGCTAGTCTTACCGTGCATCACTTGACGAGCGCGAACCACATCACCGCCAAAGGCTTGGCCGATGGACTGGTGGCCGAGGCAGACGCCAAGAATTGGCAGTTTGCCGGCGAAATGCTTGATCGCTTCAATCGAGATCCCGGCTTCGGTCGGGGTGCAAGGACCGGGGGATACCACGATGCGCTCTGGGTTGAGGGCTTCGATTTCAGCGATGGTCAGTTCATCGTTGCGCACGACTTTGACCTGGGAGCCAAGCTCACCGAGGTACTGCACAACGTTGTAGGTAAAGGAGTCGTAGTTATCGATCATCAGCAACATGGCGTTTTGAACCTCTTGAATTCACTGACTTTAAAGATGGCCTTCGAATGATTGACCCGCAGAGCGCTACGCTTTGTCAGGTGCCGGGGTAGCGCCAGCAAAGCGGCATTTCAAACAGGTAAAGAAGGCAAAGCGGTACAGGTCCGGCGAGGCCGGCAAAAGAATTCAGGCGCGCCAACGCCAGCGGGCGTGTGCCTTGATGACTTGATCCAGGAGTTTACTGATGATCAACACGGGGAAGGTCTCATTCATACGTCTCGGCACAGTAACTTAGCTGGGCAGAGCGTGCAATATGGCCGGGGCTGCTGCTCGCGAAACTCTCAAAGGCTTCGCGACGGATGGCAAAAGGCCGGAAGTTTTTGGTACTGTCGTTTCGTTCTCTTAAAACAATAAATAAACGGACTTGCTCATGATCAAACAGACGTTGCTTGTACCGCTCGCAGGATGCTTGCTGGCAATGGCCTGCGCCCAGGCGTACGCCGCACCGAATCCATACACCAATTTCGTCGTCTTCGGCGACAGTCTCAATGACGCGGGGACCTTTGCCGACACCGGCGGACCTGCCGGGTCGACGGAACGCTTCACCAACCGGACGGGGCCGGTTTATCTGGATGGCAGCGGCGAAGTCCGCTCGCTCAACTCCACGCAGATCCTCGGTGGCAAACTGGGGTACACGGCGGACCAGACCGCTTCATCGTCGTCGGCGGTGCGCGCCAGCAATGGCCAACCCGACGGCAACAACTGGGCTGTCGGCGGTTATCGCACCGATCAGATTCTCGATTCGATCACCACCACCTCCGACACTGGCGAACGCGTCCGTGCCGGGTACCTGCCGTCGAACAACTTCCGTGCCGACCCGAACGCGCTGTATTACCTGTCGGGTGGCGGTAACGACTTCCTGCAGGGACGCGTCACCAGCCTGCCTCAGGCCAGTGCCGCCGCCGACCGTCTGGCCGACAGCGTACAGACGCTGCAAACCGCTGGCGCAAAATACGTCATGGTCTGGCTGCTGCCCGATATCGGCTTCACACCGGCGTTCAACGGCTCCCCGCTGCAAGCGTTCACTTCTCAGCTGAGCGCCCAGTTCAACACTGAACTGGTCAGCCGACTGCAGAACATCAATGCCGAAATCATCCCGCTGAACATTCCGGTGCTGCTCAAAGAGACGTTCGCCAACCCGGCGCAATTTGGCCTGGCCACCGACCAGAACCTCAGCGCCACCTGTTTCAGCGGTAACGGCTGCACCGAGAACGCCCGTTACGGCATCAACAGCGCCACACCCGACCCGACCAAGCTGATCTACAACGACGCGGTACACCCGACCGAAGCCGGGCAACGCCTGATTGCCGATTACGCATATTCGCTGTTGTCAGCGCCGTGGGAACTGACGCTGCTGCCGCAAATGGCCCAAGGCACCTTGCGCGCGCACCAGGATGAACTGCGTAACCAATGGCTGGCCGATTGGGAAAACTGGCAAGACGTGGGTCAATGGCGCGCGATTGTTTCCGGCGGTGGCCAACATCAGGACTTTGATGGTCAGGACAGCGTCGTCAGTGCCGACGGCAATGGGTACAACCTGAACATCGGTGGCAGCTATCGCCTCGACGACGCCTGGCGTGTGGGTGTAGCGGCCGGTTTCTATAACCAGAAACTCGAAGCCGGGTCGAACGACTCCGACTACAAGCTCAACACTTACCTCGGTACCGCATTCGCCCAGTACCAACAAAACCGCATCTGGGCGGACATGGCGTTGACCGCCGGGCACCTGGATTACGAGAGCCTCAAGCGTAAATTCCAGTTGGGCGCCAACGAACGCGGCGAAAAAGGCGACACCAATGGCTACGTTGAGGCCTTCAGTGCTCGCATCGGTTATGACATCGCACAGCAAGCCAGCAGCCCTTGGCACCTGTCGCCGTTTGTCAGCGCCGACTTCTCCAAGGTCAAAGTCGATGGCTACTCGGAGGACGGCAATAACTCCACAGCGCTGACCTATGGCGATCAGGACAGTATTTCCCGTCGCCTCGGCATCGGCTTGCAGGGCAAATTCCAGATCACCCCACAAACCCAGGTGTTTGGCGAAGTGGCTCACGAGCGTGAGTACAACGACGATACCCAGGACGTGGCGATCAACCTCAACACCCTGCCAAACAACCAGTTCACGCTGGAAGGCTACACCCCGCAAACCAACCTGAACCGGGTGAACCTGGGCGTAAGCCACAACCTCACCAAGGAACTGGCACTGCGCGCCAGCTACAACATTCGCAAGGATGACGACTTTACCCAGCAAGGGATTAATTTAGGGGTTGCGTTGGACTTCTAAATCGATCGGCCATAAAAAACGCGGCGCCTTCACAGGCGCCGCGTTTTTTTTGTGCTGAATACTTACTGTGGCGAGCGAGCTTGCTCGCGCTCGGCTGCGTAGCAGTCGTCAATTGGGCCTGCTTCGCAGGCCAGCGGGAGCAAGCTCCCTCGCCACAAAGGCTCACACAGGTTCAGGTGTCCGGGGTTTGTTCGGCCAGGGCTACGGCGCGGAACATCGCGCGGCGTTTGTTCAGGGTTTCTTCCCATTCCAGCGCCGGTACCGAGTCGGCCACGATGCCGCCACCGGCCTGCACGTGCAGTTCGCCGTTCTTGATCACCGCGGTACGGATGGCGATGGCCGTGTCCATGTTGCCGTTCCAGGCAAAGTAACCGACCGCACCGCCGTAGACGCCACGTTTCACCGGTTCCAGTTCATCGATGATTTCCATCGCGCGAATCTTCGGTGCACCCGACAACGTGCCCGCCGGCAGGATCGCCCGCAACGCGTCCATCGCCGTCAGCCCGGCCTTCAACTGCCCGGTGACGTTGGACACGATGTGCATGACGTTGGAATAACGCTCGATGACCATTTTCTCGGTGAGTTTCACAGAACCGATCTCCGAGACCCGACCGGTGTCGTTACGACCGAGGTCGATCAGCATCAAGTGCTCGGCGATTTCCTTGTCATCGGACAGCAGGTCTTTTTCCAGCGCCAGGTCAGCCTCTTCGTTAGCCCCGCGTGGACGGGTGCCGGCAATCGGGCGCACGGTGATCAAGTTGTCTTCGACCCGCACCAGCACTTCCGGGGAACTGCCGACGACATGGAAGTCGCCGAAGTTGAAGAAGTACATGTAAGGCGTCGGGTTGAAGCAGCGCAACGCCCGGTACAAATCGATCGGTGCAGCCTTGAAGTCGATCGACATGCGCTGGGACGGCACGACCTGCATGCAGTCACCGGCCAGGATGTATTCCTTGATGGTGTCGACGGCTTTTTCGTAATCGTCCTGGGTGAAACTCGAACGGAACACCGGATCAGCCGACTGTTGCTTGCTGAAATCCAGGCCACGGCGCGGCGTGATCGGCTGGCGGAGTTTTTCCATCAGTTCTTCCAGACGTTCCAGGCCTTGCTCGAAAGCACCGTCCTGCGCCGGGTCGGCCAGCACAATCGCGTGCATCTTGCCGGCGAGGTTATCGAACACCACCACCGCGTCAGAGACCATCAGCAGAATGTCCGGCACGCCCAGAGGATCCGGGTTCGGGCATTTGCCCAGACGCTTCTCCACATACCGCACGCAGTCATAACCGAAATAGCCCACCAGGCCGCCGTTGAAACGCGGCAGGCCAGCGATGGTCGGCACGTTATAGCGAGCCTTGAAGGTTTCGACGAACGCCAGCGGGTCTTCCACATCGTGGCTTTCGGTCTCGATGCCGTCGACGGTCACACTGACGTGATGGTCATGCACCCGCAGCACGGTGCGGCATGGCAAGCCGATTATCGAGTAACGGCCCCACTTCTCCCCGCCCTGAACCGATTCCAGCAGGTAGGAGTTCGGCTCGTCGGCCAGTTTCAGGTAGATCGACAGCGGCGTGTCGAAGTCAGCCAGGGTTTCGCAGGCAAGCGGGATGCGGTTGTAGCCGGCAGCGGCCAAACGCAGGAATTCTTCGCGGATCATGGGGTAGCCTCGTGGCTTGAGGGTCTAACAGTCAGGTATGCAAACGCGCCGGTATGCCGGCCAGGAACAAGTCAGGCGCGCCAACGCCAGCGGGCCAGGGCCTTGATGACTTTCATCCAGAGTTTGCGAGTGACCACCACGATGGCGTTTCCAGCAGGGGGTTGAACAGCGTCGGGCAACGTTATCTCAGCGGCCGAATCCAGGCAACCGGGAATTAACTTGCGCAGATCGTCGATCACCAGCGCCGGCGACTCTTCGGCAATCGGCCGGCCATGGTTGTAGCCGTAACTGAGCGCCACACACTTGACCCCCGCCGCTTTCGCCGCGAGCACATCGCTGCGCGAATCGCCGACGAACAAGGATTGCGAGGCCGGGATGTTGGCCATTTTCATCACGAAAAACAGCGCGGCCGGGTCGGGTTTCTTCTGCGGCAAGGTATCGCCGCCGATGATCCATTTGAAGTAGCGGCCGATTTTCATCTGATCCAGCAGCGGCGCGACGAAACGCTCCGGCTTGTTGGTGATCAGCGCCATTTCCACGCCTTGTTTGTTCAGCCACTTGAGGGTGTCACGCACACCGGGGTAAACCACGGTCAGCTCATGGCTCGCGCCATAGGCCTGCATGAAAATCTCCAGCGCGTGTTCAGCCTCGACATCGTCGACCGTCGAGTGTTCGATGCCACCCGCCAGCGCACGGCGCACCAATACCGGCGCGCCGTTACCGACCCATTCACGTACCGATTCGATGCCGGCGGGTTTGCGGCCCAGCTTGAGCAGCATGTGATCCACAGCCGCTGCGAGGTCCGGGACCGAATCGATCAGCGTGCCATCCAGATCGAACATCACCAGCCGCGGCAGACGCCCCGGGAACAGCTGCTCAAAACCACTCATGGGCGAGCCAGCGCCAGTTCGGCGCGCATCTTCTCTATCACTTCCTGATAGTTCGGTGCGTTGAAAATCGCCGAGCCTGCCACAAAGGTATCGGCGCCCGCCGCAGCGATTTCACGAATGTTGTTCACGTTCACGCCGCCGTCGATTTCCAGGCGGATGTCACGCCCGGACGCATCGATCAGGGCACGCGCCTGACGCAGTTTATCGAGGGTGCCGGGGATGAATTTCTGCCCGCCGAAGCCCGGGTTGACGCTCATCAGCAAGATCATGTCGACCTTGTCCATCACGTATTCGAGCACGCTCAGGGGTGTAGCCGGGTTGAACACCAGGCCCGATTTGCAACCGCCCTCGCGGATCAGTTGCAGGGAACGGTCGACGTGCTGCGAGGCTTCCGGGTGGAAGGTGATGTAGGTCGCACCGGCTTCGATGAAGTCACCGACGATGCGGTCCACCGGGCTGACCATCAGGTGCGCGTCGATCGGCGCGGTCACGCCGTACTTGCGCAGCGCCGCGCACACCATCGGGCCGATGGTCAGGTTCGGCACGTAGTGGTTGTCCATGACATCGAAGTGCACGAAGTCGGCACCGGCGGCCAGGACGTTGTCCACTTCTTCACCCAGGCGGGCGAAGTCGGCGGAGAGAATCGACGGAGCAATGACGAAGGGCTGCATGACGCACCTTTTTTGAGCAGAATCACGATGGCGCGCATTGTATACCTCATAGTTTGGCGCGCGCACTGTGACCGCGATGATTGGGGCTGCCTTCGATCAATAAGTCACGAAGAGCTCTAGTACGCCGCCCGGTAGATCTTCTCGATATCGACGGCGCTCAATTTGCGCGGATTGTTGCGCATCAGGCGCTCGATCCCTGCCGCTTCTGCGGCCATGGCCGGGATAGCGTCTTCGGGCACACCGAAACTGCGCAAGCCCAACGGGATTTCGACCGCCGCACACAGAGCGGTCATCGCCTCCACGGCTTTGTCCGCCGCTTCGTTGACGCTCAAGTGCGCGGTCTTCACCCCCATGGCCTCGGCAATATCCTGCATGCGCTCGACGCAGGCCATCTTGTTCCAAGTCATGACATAGGGCAGCAACAAGGCGTTGCTGACACCGTGGGCGATGTTGAAACGTCCGCCCAGCGGATACGCCAACGCATGCACCGCGCCGACCCCTGCATTGCCGAATGCCATGCCCGCCATCAGGCTGGCGGTGGCCATGTCTTCGCGGGCTTGCAGGTTGGACGGATTGGCATAGGCCTTGGGCAGCGCCTTGGCGATCAGCTTGATGGCACCGATGGCCAGGGCGTCGGTGATGGGAGAGGCGTTGACGGACAGGTAGGATTCAATGGCATGCACCAGCGCGTCGACGCCACTGGCGGCCGTGACACTGCGCGGGCAGGTCAGGGTCATTTGCGGACTGACCAGCGCCACGTCCGGCAACAGATAGTCGCTGACGATGCCTTTTTTCAGCTGCGCGACCTTGTCGGAAAGGATCGCCACGTTGGTGACTTCCGAACCGGTGCCGGCGGTGGTCGGGATCGCGATCAGCGGCGGCCCCTTGCGCGGCACCTGATCGATGCCGAACAAATCTTCCAGCGCGCCGTGGTAACCGGCATACGCCGCCACGCTCTTGGCGATATCGATGGCACTGCCGCCGCCCAGACCGATCAAGCCGTCATGCCCGCCGTCGCGATACACCCGCATGCAGTCTTCGACGATGGCGATTTCCGGGTCTGGCAGCACCCGATCGAATATCTCGTAGGACCGGTCCCCCAGCTGCGCCAGCGCCAGTTCGACCGTGCCGGACTTGACCAGCGCGGCATCGGTGACGATCAGCGGGTTGTCGACATCCAGACGGGTCAGTTCAGCGGCGAGCTGCTCGATGGCACCTGCGCCGGTGATCAGTTTGTGAGCGATTTTGAAAGAGGAAAGACTCATCGTGCGCAGCCTCTTATAGATAGGGGAGCTGGGCACAATAGTAGCTGGGGATTGGGGTTTGTCTGCTATTCAGGTCGTGAATGACCAACGATCCCGAAAACACCCCAAAAACAACTGCGGGATCGAGCCTGCTCGCGAAGACGGTGTGTCATTCAACATCGATGTCGACTGACACTACGCTTTCGCGAGCAGGCTCGCTCCCACAGGGGATGGTGCAGGGCTTTAGACCTGGGCGGTGCGCAGTTTTTCGCTGCGACCGCGCAGCCATTCCAGGGTCAGCAGCAGGATCACCGAGAAGGCGATCAACAGCGTTGCGGCAGCGGCGATGGTCGGGCTGAGGTTTTCGCGGATCCCGCTGAACATCTGCCGAGGCAAGGTCGCTTGCTCGGGACCGGCGAGGAACAACGTCACCACCACTTCATCGAACGACGTCGCGAAGGCGAACAGTGCCCCCGAAATCACACCCGGCGCAATCAGCGGCAACGTCACCCGGCGAAACGCGGTCAGCGGCGAAGCACCCAGGCTTGCAGCGGCGCGCACCAGGTTATGGTTGAAACCCTGCAAGGTCGCCGACACTGTGATGATCACAAACGGCACACCCAGCACCGCGTGCACGACGATCAGCGAGAAGAAGCTGTTGCCCAACCCCAACGGGGCAAAGAACAGGTAACTCGCCACACCGATGATCACCACCGGCACCACCATCGGCGAAATCACCAGCGCCATGACCAGCGCCTTGCCGGGAAAATCACCACGGGTCAGGCCAATCGCCGCCAGCGTGCCGAAGACCATCGCCAGCACCGTCGCCGCCGGGGCGACAATGATGCTGTTCTTCAGGGCGCGCATCCATTCAGCCGAAGCGAAGAAATCCTGGTACCAGTGCAGCGAGAAACCTTGCAGCGGGTACACGAGGAAACTGCCCGAGTTGAACGACAGCGGAATAATCACCAGCACTGGCAGAATCAGGAACAACAGAATCAAGCCGCAGAGAATCCGCAAACTGTAGAACCACACCCGCTCAACGGGCGACATATAAGGACTCAGCATTTCGTTCTCCCCTTAGCTCAGGCGCAGGCGACTGGCGCCCACCAGCCAGCTGTAAATCAGATAAAGCACCACGGTCGCCAGCAACAGCAGCCCGCCCAGTGCGGTCGCCATGCCCCAGTTGATGCTGGTGTTGGTGTAGAAGGCGACGAAGTAACTGACCATCTGATCGTTCGGGCTGCCCAGCAACGCCGGGGTGATGTAGTAGCCGATGGCGAGGATGAACACCAACAGGCAACCGGCGCCGACACCGGCATAGGTCTGCGGGAAGTACACCCGCCAGAAGCTGGCGAACGGGTGGCAGCCGAGGGAAATCGCGGCGCGCATGTACGTCGGCGAGATGCCTTTCATGACGCTGTAGATCGGCAGGATCATGAACGGCAGCAGGATGTGCACCATGGAGATGTAGACGCCGGTGCGGTTGAACACCAGCTCCAGCGGTTTATCGATGATGCCCATCGCCATCAAACCGCTGTTGATCAGCCCGCCCGATTGCAGCAACACGATCCACGCGGCGACGCGCACCAGGATCGAGGTCCAGAACGGCAGCAGGACCAGAATCATCAACAGGTTGCTTTGGCGCGATGGCAGGTTCGCCAGCAGGTAAGCCAATGGATACGCGAGCAGCAGGCAGATCACCGTAATGATCAGGCCCATCCAGAAGGTCCGGGCGAAGATGTCGAGGTAGATCGCCTGGTCAGGTGTGGCCGGGGCGATTTCACCGAGGTCATCGATACGGTGATCGACCGCCGCCAACAGGTAGTAAGGCGTGATGCTGCTGGCGTTGCGGCGCACCGCTTGCCAGTAGGCCGGGTCGCCCCAGCGTTCGTCGAGACCTTCCAGCGCTTCTTTATAAGAGGCCGGCTCGGTAGCGAACGGCAAGGCGCGGGCGGTTTTGGTCAGCAGGCTGCGGTAGCCGGCCAGTTCCATGTTCAGGCGCTTGGACAAATCGCCCAGGGTTTGATTCTTGCGGGCTTCGGCGAGGTCTTCGCTGGCCGCTTTGTAAACCGGTTCAGCAGGCAGGCCTCGGCCGTCCCAGCTGGCGATGGCGGACACGGTGCGCGGCATGCCGCCGACCACTTCCGGGTTGCCCACGCTTTTGTAGAGCAGCGCCACGATCGGCACCAGGAACACCAGCAACAGAAACAGCACCAGCGGCGCGATCAAGGCTTGGGCTTTCCAGCGGTTGACCCGCTCGGCGTGCCTGAGTCGCTGCTTCAAGGTGGGGTCAGTGCCCGCGTTCAGGGGAATGGCGGTGGCCATGGCGTACTCCGGAAATCTTTAAACGATCATTAAAGTGGGAGCGAACTTTTGTGGCGAGCGAGCTTGCTCGCGCTGGGCTGCGAAGCGGCCCCAAAATTCTGCTGACAACTTCCAATTTTGTGAGTGCTGCGCACTCAAGCGGGAGCAAGCTCCCTCGCCACAAAAGCTCGCCCTCACAGGAGGGCGAGCCCTCTGGTTACTTCGCAGCCCAGGAATTGAAGCGCTGTTCCAGTTGCTCGCCGTTGTCAGCCCAGAAGCTGACGTCGATCTGCACCTGGTTGGCGATGTTTTCCGGGGTGGTCGGCATGTCTTTCAGGACGTCCTTGGACAGCAACGGTACGGCTTGGGTGTTAGCCGGGCCGTAAGCGATGTTTTCCGAGTAGGTCTTCTGCTGCTGCGGCATCACCGAGAAAGCGATGAATTTCTTCGCCGCTTCAGCGCGTGCCTTGTCCAGACCTTTTGGAATCGCCCATGCGTCGAAGTCGTAGATGCCGCCGTTCCACACGACTTTCAGGTTGCTTTCTTTCTGCACGGCAGCGATCCGGCCGTTGTAGGCCGAGCTCATGACCACGTCACCCGAGGCGAGGTACTGCGGCGGTTGTGCGCCGGCTTCCCACCACTGAATGCTTGGCTTCAGCTCATCAAGCTTCTTGAACGCGCGGTCCTGGCCATCCTTGCCGGCCAATACTTTGTAGACGTCTTTCGGCGCAACGCCGTCGGCCATCAGAGCGAATTCCAGGGTGTACTTGGCGCCTTTACGCAGGCCACGCTTGCCCGGGAATTTCTTGGTGTCCCAGAAATCCACCCAACTGGTTGGCGCGGAAGCCAGTTTGTCGGCGTTGTAGGCCAGTACGGTCGACCACACGAAGAAACCCACGCCGCACGGCTGGATAGCGCCTTTGACGTAGTCTTCGGTCTTGCCGAACAGCTTCGGATCCAGCTGCTCGAACATGTCTTCGTCGCAACCACGGGACAGTTCTGGCGATTCAACTTCTACCAGGTCCCAGGACACGCTCTTGGTGTCGACCATGGCTTTGACCTTGGCCATTTCGCCGTTGTACTCGCCCGCCACGATCTTGCCGTTGCCTGCCGCTTCCCACGGTGCGTAGAAGGCTTTGACCTGCGCAGCCTTGTTCGCCCCGCCAAAGGACACCACGGTCAGGTCCGGGCCCGCCGCCATCGCGTGTGCCGCACCGATCATGCCCATGACCAGGGCGGTGAATTTCAGGGATCTCAACATTTATTGTTCTCTCCACGTGCAGGGTTGGTGTTGGTGTAGCCGGGGCGATCAGTTCGCCTCTAGAAGGGGGTCGAGCGCGCGAACGTGTTCGACCTGCCAGCCAAGCGGTACCACGTCGCCGACAGCCAGCGCGGGATCGAGCTCGGCAATCGGTTGTTTCACGAAGAAGTCGGTCTTGCCGCAGACTTCCAGGCGAACCCGGACGTGATCGCCCAGATAGATGAATTCCGCCACCCTCCCTGAGAAGCGGTTGACGCATGACTCGCTGGAACCGTTGAGGCTGATGCGCTCGGGACGAATCGACAGCGTGACCGGCTCACCGGTCTTGCCGACGTTGACCGCCAGCGCTTCAACTTTTTCACCACGACTCAGTTCAACAATGCAGCGATCGCCGGTCTGGCTGTGCAAGCGACCGTTGAGGCGGTTGTTCTCACCGATGAAGTTGGCGACGAAGGTGTTTTTCGGTTCTTCGTAGAGGGTGCGCGGCGGCGCGATCTGCTGGATCTCGCCTTGGTGGAACACCGCTACACGGTCGGACATGGTCAGGGCTTCGCCCTGGTCGTGGGTCACGTAGACCACGGTCACGCCGAGGCGCTGATGCAGGTGTTTGATCTCCATCTGCATGTGTTCGCGCAGTTGTTTATCGAGTGCGCCGAGGGGTTCGTCCATCAGCACCAGCTGCGGTTCGAACACCAAGGCACGGGCCAGCGCCACACGCTGTTGCTGGCCGCCGGACAGTTGTGCCGGATAGCGCTGAGCAAAGGCGTCGAGCTGGACCATGCTCAGGACTTTTTTGACCTTGTCGCTGACGTCGCTCTTGTTCAGGCCGCGCACGGTCAGCGGGAACGCGAGGTTCTCGGCGACGGTCATGTGCGGGAACAACGCGTAGTTCTGGAACACCATGCCGATATCACGCTTGTGTGGCGGCACGTTGTTGATGGAGCGCCCGGCCAGCAGGATTTCGCCTGCGGTCGGTGTTTCGAAACCGGCGAGCATCATCAGGCTGGTGGTCTTGCCGGAACCGGACGGCCCGAGCAAGGTGAGGAATTCGCCTTTGCGAATGTCCAGGTTGAGGTCTTTGACGATCAGGTTCTCGCCGTCGTAGCTTTTCTGCACTCCACGAAAGCTGACCAGAATGTCACTGGCCCCTGCGCTTGAATCGACCTGGCTCATACCCACACCTTTGTTATTGATGACTGCTGTGGGACTAAGCCTAGTGGACCCTGCCGACCACGCAAATCGGGGTGCAGGAGAGAATCGCCTCAGCCGGATGGAAGGTTTGGGGTAGGGATTGCCCTACAAGGATGGCGCGTTTTGACAAACGCAGCGGCAAGCTGTCAGCTACAAGCCGCAAGAACCGACAAAAGCAGCGCTGGAAGCATGTCGCATTTGGACATGCCACCAAAAACCCTGTGGGAGGGTTTTAGAGGAGTTTGTGTTCCATCGCGTACTTCACCAGTTCAGCCAGCGAGGTGATGTTGAGCTTCTGCATCAGCCGCGCCTTATGAGTGCTGATGGTTTTGCTGCTCAGGGCCAGTTGCTGGGCGATGTCATTGACGTTGACGCCCTGGGCCAGGCGTTCGAACACCGAAAACTCGCGCTCCGACAGCAATGAATGCAACGGCCGAGAATCGGTCAGGCCGACTTCGAACACCATGCGGTCGGCGAGGTCGGGGTCGATGTAGCGCCCGCCCGCCGCCACTTTACGAATGGCGGTCAACAGCAGCGCCGGATCACTGTCCTTGGTCGCGTAACCGGCAGCGCCAACCTTCAACGCCCGCGCGGCCATTTGCGCCTCGTCGTGCATCGACAATACGAGGATGGCGGGCGGATTGTTCAGCGCACGAATCCGCGGAATCGCCTCCAGGCCATTCACGCCCGGCATGGAGATGTCGAGCAATACCACCTCACACGGCACATGCCGCAAGGTTTCGAGCAACTGTTCACCATTGCTCGCCTCCCCCACCACCAGCAAATCCTTGGCCAGGCCGATCAACTGTTTGATGCCTTCACGGACGATGGTGTGGTCTTCGGCTACCAGTACACGGATCACGTTCTTCTCCATTGTTTTTATTTCAGAGCCAAGATCTTTCGCGAGCAGGCTCGCTCCCACAGGGTTTTGTGAACGAGGCACATCCAATGTGGGAGCGAGCCTGCTCGCGAAGGGGGCAGCAAAGACACTACAAAAAATCAGGCTGCATCCAGCGGCACCCGCACACTCAGCGTGGTGCCCTCCCCCGGCTCGCTCTCAAGCGACAACCGCCCACCCATGATCAACACCCGCTCACGCATGCCCACCACCCCGAAGGAGGTCGGCCTGCCCGTCGCGGGAACAAATCCTACGCCATCATCACTGACGGTCAGGCACAACTCGTCGCCTTCCAGCGCCAGCGACAGTTCAACAGTATGCGCCTGGGCATGGCGCATGACATTGGTCAGGGCTTCCTGAAGGATCCGGAACAAGCCAATCGCCTTGGCGTCGCTGAGCATCGGCAGATTGTCCGGCACCTGCACCAGACACGGAATCTGCGTGCGCGCCTCGAAACGCCGGGCCTGCCATTCGATGGCGGAAGCAATCCCGGCATCGAGAATCGGAGGTCGCAGCGCCGTGGCCACGTCGCGCACCAACTGGAACAGCTGGGCGATCAAGCGCTTCATGCTGTTCAAGCGTTCGTGCAGGCCCGGGTCGAGTTGCGCGTAGGCCAGTTCGCACATGGACGTTTCCAGTTTGAGCACGGTCAGCATCTGGCCCAGTTCGTCATGAACTTCCCTGGCGATGCGCGCCTTTTCCTCTTCGCGCACGCTTTCCAGGTGAGCCGACAATTCACGCAACTGTTCGCGGGAGCTGGCCAGTTCCAGCTCAATGCGCTTGCTCTCGCTGATGTCCCAGACGATACCGTCCCAGACGTAAGCGCCATCTTCGAGCTTGCGGGTGATGGCCTTGATCTCAGCCCAGCGTTGTTCGCCCGAACGGGTCAGGATCCGCCCTTGCCACGACCAGTCGCTGTCGGTGTCCAGCGCATGGTCCTGCGTCTGGTGATAGCTGGCCTTGTCGTCCGGGTGCACCAGACTGCGCAGGCCTTTGTCGCGATGGGCCAGGGTGGCCGGCGAGTAACCCACCAGGGTTTCACTGCCTTCACTGATGTAGGCAAAGTCGATCTGCCCCGTCACCGGTGCGCGCTCCAGGCGAAAGACCAGGCCCGGCACGTTGGCGGCGATCCCCTGCAAACGTGCCTCGCTTTCCTGCAATGCGGCCAGCGCGCGGCGGCGTTCGGTGACGTCATTGAGGTAGACCACCAGGTATTCGCCATCACGAAAGCGCATGAAGCTCAACGAGACATCCGTCGGCAAAATGCTGCCATCGGCCCGCACGCAGTGGGTTTCGAAGCTTTGCGGTCCGTCGTCACTGGCCCGTGCGCGTTTCCACAGATTCAACCAGCGGTCCATGTGCAGGCCGGGCTCGAAGTCGATCAGCGGCCGATCGATGATCCCGCCCGGGGCGTAGCCGAGCATGTTTTCGGCGGCGCGGTTGGCGTAGCGCACATGGCTGTCCCAGTTGACCCAGAGAATACCGACCGTGCTCTGATCGATGGAAAACTGCGTCAGGCGCAACGCCTCTTCGCTGGCCTCGCGCAAGGCAATGTCTTCACGCGCAGCCAACAGACGCGCCTCCAGATTGTGTTGTTGCCGCCGCTGCCAAAACACGATGGCCATGCTGCTCAACAACATGACGGCAAACAGCAGGCACAGGTTTTGCCAGAAACCGGGGGACTCGGTCAGTCGCGGGTATTTGGGTTGCAGCCATTGGCTGTGCAGTTGCTCCAGGTCCTTGGCCGGGATTGCCCGCAGCGCGCTTTCGACAATACTGGCCAGTTCCGGCCAATCCCGGCGAGTGGCCACGCGCAGCAATTGTGGCAGGCCGATGTCGCCCACCACGACCAGGCCGGCGAACTCCGGTTCGGCGGACAAACGCCCCAGTTGCGCTTCGTCGACCACGGCGTACCCGGCTTGCTGACTGAGCAACAATTGCAGCGCCTGACGCTCGATGGGCACGCCTTGCAGGTTCAGATGCGGATAATTGCTGCGCAAATAATCGGCGGTCGCGCTGGGCATGCGCACCGCGACGCGCGTCTGGCTGTCGAGCTTCTCCAGCTCCACGACACCGGTGCCTTTTTCATCACTGACCACCAGTTGTGGAACCCGCATGTACGGGTCGGTAAATTGCCACAGGCGCAAACCGGCCGGGGTTTGCGTCAGCCCTACGGCGATGTCGATTTCACCCTCGCGCGCGGCGTCTTCCAGCTGCGCGACGTCCGGGAAGTTGCGCCAGCTGAGCTCGACCTTGAGCGCACTGGCCAGCCATTTCATCAGCTCGACGTTGACCCCGGACAAGCGCTGCAAGCGGCGATCGTATTGAGCATAAGGCGCCTGCAACACCACGCCGACGCGCAATTCGTCGTGGGCCGCGAGCCATTGTTGTTGCTCGGGTGACAAGGTCGCGGCATGCCCCGGTGGTGCGGACGCCGCCCACCCCATCAAGGGAAACCACAAACAGCCGATAACCCACAGGCAGCGAAAACGCATCATCGAAGTCTCACACACTGACAAACACTGACTAACCCATTAGGCTGCCGGAATCACTTCTGGCCTGGAATATCCGATGCCCCCTGTCTACCGCCTGGCACTGCCAGCATTGTGCCTGTCGCTGATCCTGCCTTGTGCCTTTTCTGTCGAGGCCGCCGACCCGGCCCCTGCCGCGGCGGAAAAACCAGCCGAAGAAAAACCGGTCGAACGCCAGCCATTGCCTGAGCGTAGCCAGGAAGAAGCGACAGCACTTGAGCGAAAAATCCCCGCTCAGGAACAGCAACAGCTGCAAGCCGGCACCGATACTTTTCTCGCCTTGTGGAAGCCGGCCAATACCGCCGAGCCCAAGGGCGCAGTGATTATCATCCCCGGCGCTGGTGAAACTGTTGACTGGCCGCAAGCAATCGGTCCTTTGCGCCGTCAATTGCCGGACGCCAAATGGAGCAGCCTGAGTATCACCTTGCCGGACCTGCAAAGCGACGCCATTGCACCACGCATCGTCGAAGTCGCGCCGGCGCCTAAAGCACCGGAGACCGGCAGCAAGGATTCCACCACGGCGGCGCCCATTGAGCAGGCCGCCGGCGGCGAAGCGGAAGTGGCTGACAAGGCCATTGCTGAAACAACCGAAGAACAGGCCAAGGCCGACGCCGAGCGCATCTTTGCGCGCATCGACGCCGCCATTGCTTATGCCGAACAGCAAAGTGCCCGCAGCATTGTCGTGCTGGGTCATGGCACTGGCGCTTACTGGGCTGCGCGTTATCTGAGCGAGAGACAGCCCTCGCAAGTGGAAAAGTTTGTGATGGTCGCCGCCCAGACACCGGTGACGGCAAAGCCTGAGTTGGCCGAGCTGACGCCGACGTTGAAGCTGCCGACTGCTGACCTTTTCTATGTGGATAAGCCGCTGGACCGCAAAGCGGCGCTGGAACGCATGCAGGCCAGCAAACGGTTGAAGACGTCGGCGTTCAGTCAGGTCTCGCTCAAGGCATTGCCGGGTGATGCCAAGGCTGAGCAGGAGCAATTGGTGCGCCGGGTGCGCGGTTGGTTGAATCCGCAGAACGCGGCGGACTGATAGACCGAGTTGCCCCATTCGCGAGCAAGCCCGCTCCCACATTTGATCTTCGTCGCACACAGATTTTGTGCCGACTGAAAATTTAATGTGGGAGCGGGCTTGCTCGCGAAGGCGTCCTGACAGGCGACACAATCCCTAGCGAAAATCCCGCCGCTCACGAATCAACGTATAAGCCGTATGCAATTCACGCGTCTTGTCCGTTGCCTCACGCACCTGCAACGCCGTCGCCCCGCTGCCGGCGATCTTGTCCGGATGATGACGACTCAACAGGCGTCGATAAGCGCGCTTGATCTGCGCCGGCTCGCTGGTTGCCGACACCCCCAAAAGCCGCAACGCATCCTGATAAGTGATCGCGCTGCTGACCTGCGGCCGCTTGTGCTGCTCGTAATCGGCGGCCAGCGCCTGAACCTGATACGGCGTCCAGCCCAGCCATTTACCCCACTGGGCAATCAGCTCGCGCTCGCGATTGCCGGCACGGCCATCGGCCCAGACCATCCGCCAACAGGCGCGCAACACACCTTCCGCCGCATGCGGTTGAGCACTCAAACGTCGCAAATAGCCGCGTAACCGGTCATTGCCGGACTTGCCGCGATTGAACGCCGCAATGGCACGCCGCTGCGCCGGGTCCGTCATTTCCAGAGAGCGCATTTCCTGGCGGGCCTGCTGGATGTGGCCATCCACCACTCGCCCGTCACTCTTGGCCAAGCGCCCCAACAACACGAACAGCAGTTCATCATTGCGCAGCATCGGACGACCGCCGAGCTTTTCAAGCAAGTGCCCAAAACTTTGCAGGTGCAAGCGCCGATCCAGCGCCTGCCCCAACAAGGCGCCGAGCATGGCCCCCGGAATGCTGGCTATGGCAAAGCCTGCTCCGGCTCCGATCAGAGTCCCTGGCCACAGCATCTCAGCGGCTCGCTTCTATCAGGGTTTCAACGTCGGCCAGGCGTTCGTGCGTGCCGACATCCACCCAATGGCCTTTCAGGCGCTCACCCGTCACTTGCCCCTCGGCCATGGCTTTGCGCAACAGCGGCGCAAGCTTGAAGGCCCCGTCCGAACAGCCGTCGAACAGTTGCGGATGCAGCACCGCGATGCCGCTGTACGTCAGGGTCGTCGTCTGCGGCCGACCGTCGTGCACGTGCCCGTCGACCAAGGTGAAATCGCCCGTCGGGTGATGGGCCGGGTTGTCCGCCAGCACCAGGTGAGCCAGCCCGTTGATGGGTTGATGCAGCACGCTGAAGTCGTAGTCGGTCCAGATGTCACC
Source organism: Pseudomonas oplopanacis (assembly GCF_057128725.1). NCBI lineage: Bacteria > Pseudomonadati > Pseudomonadota > Gammaproteobacteria > Pseudomonadales > Pseudomonadaceae > Pseudomonas > Pseudomonas oplopanacis. The sequence goes on from NZ_JBSKHV010000013.1 coordinate 33,249, forward strand.
ATTGACCACCACAAAGGCCTCGTCCCCCAGCAACGGCAATGCGCGGAAAATGCCGCCGCCGGTTTCCAGCGGCTCGCCTTCGGGCGAGTACTGAATGCTGACGCCATAGCGCGAACCGTCGCCCAGATAGTCTTCGATCTGCTGACCGAGCCAGGCGTGGTTGATCACGATCTCGGTGAACCCGGCCGCCGCCAGGGCGCGCAGGTGGTACTCGATCAATGGCACGCCGCCAGCGCGAACCAGCGGTTTGGGGGTGGTCAGGGTCAACGGGCGCATGCGCTCGCCCTTGCCGGCCGCCAGAATCATTGCCTTCATGCATTCGCTCCGGCACGCAGGCTCAACAGCAATACGTCCAACTCGGCCAGTTCAGGGCGGCGGGCGATCACAGCTTCTATATAGGCGAAGAAGCGCGGCACGTCGGCGAGGTAGCGCGGCTTGCCGTCGCGATGGCAGATGCGGGCGAAGATGCCGATGACTTTCAGGTGACGCTGCACGCCCATCAGGTCGCTGGCACGCAGGAATTCTTCGAAGTCCGGTTGAACCGGAATGTCGAGGGTTGCGGCCTGCTGCCAGTACGTTTCGAGCCAGCCGCGCACGCGTTCTTCAGGCCAGCTGAGGAAGGCGTCCTTGAACAGGCAGGTCACGTCGTAGGTCACGGGACCGTACACCGCGTCCTGGAAATCCAGCACGCCCGGATTCGGTTCGCTGAGCATCAGGTTGCGTGGCATGTAGTCGCGGTGCACCAGGACTTTGGGCTGAGCCAGGGCGCTATCGATCAACAGATCGGTAGCGTTTTGCCAGAGCATTTTCTGCGCCGCGTCGAACTCGATGCCCAACTCGTGTTTTACGTACCAGTCGGGGAACAGTTCCAGCTCGCGACGCAACAGTGCGACGTCATAACTCGGCAACGGAGCAACCATCGGCAACTGTTGAAAAGCCAACAGTGCTTGCAGGGCATCGTTGAACAAATTGTCGGCATTTTCGCTGTCGATCACGTCGAGATAAGTCTTGTTGCCCAGGTCATTGAGCAAAAGAAAACCGCGTTCGAGGTCTTCGGCATAAATTTTCGGCACATTTATTCCGGATTTCGCCAGCAAAAAAGCGATATCCACGAAGGGTTTGCAGTTTTCCTGGGGCGGTGGCGCGTCCATCACAATGAAACTTTTGCCCTCGCCTTCCCAACGGAAATAGCGCCGAAAACTCGCGTCGCTACTGGCCGCGGTCAACGTGGCCGGGGGTACGGCGCCCCAGCCCTGTTCTGCAAAGAGAATCGCCAACTGCTCATCGAGCCAAACTTTCAGGTGTTGCAAACGTACATCTTGGTCAGGCATTGCAAGGGTCTCCGACGGCGCTAGCCGTCAAGCGGGTCATGCTTTATTATCCAGCATCTTTTTCAGACCATCGAGAGGCGTGCGGCCCACACCGCGGGCAGATGGCACGCAGGAAGCCCGGACTAATAAGATGGCATTGAAATCCCCCGCGTTTCGTAAAAAATTTCCGTTGTTGGTTACCGGCAGTCTGCTGGCCCTGCAACCCCTAGCCACTTCATTCGTGGTCGCCGCGGAACAGTATGACTGCTCAGTCTCTGCTTCGGGTGCCTGGAACTGTGCGCCAAAATCGCCAGCGGCGGCATTGCCACCGCGTCCAGTACATAACGGCGATGTCACAGCCACTGCCGATGCGGCAGCCGAGAGCGGCTCCAGCGAAAGCACCGAAGCCAAGCCTGCACTCGTTACTGAGTCCAAGGGCCGTGGCATGAAGTCGCGTAGTGCAGACTACAGTCACCTCGACTGGGTTCCACGCGAGAACCTCACTGCCGCGCAATTGGCCGAAACCGGTCCTTATTGCTCTGGTTCCTATATCGAACCGATTCGTCCTGGCATGAATGACAAGACGAATAAAAGTGACGCTCCGACCTTTATCGGCGCCAAGGCCTCGCGCTACAACACCGAAGATCAGGTCGGCACGCTGGCCGGTGACGTCGTGTTGCGTCAGGGCAGCATGCAGGTCGAGTCCGACGAGGCCAGCCTGTATCAGGCCGAGAGCCGCGCCGAACTCAATGGCGACGTGCGCATCCGCGACAACGGCGCACTGATCGTCGGCGACCACGCCGATGTGCAGCTCGACACCGGTGAAGCCAAGGTCGACAACGCCGAATACGTGATGCACAAATCCCGTATCCGCGGTAACGCGCTGTACGCCAAGCGCGCCGAAAACGCGATCATCCGCCTCAAGGATGGTACGTACACCACGTGCGAACCGAACAGCAACGCCTGGCAGCTCAAGGGTAACAACATCACCCTTAACCCGGCGACCGGCTTCGGCACCGCGACCAACGTGACACTGCGGGTCAAGGACATTCCTGTCCTGTACACGCCGTACATCTACTTCCCGATCGACGACCGTCGCCAGTCGGGCTTCCTGCCGCCGACCATCGGCACCGGCAGCGATACCGGCTTCATGCTGGTCACCCCGTATTACTTCAACCTGGCGCCGAACTACGACGCCACGTTGTACCCGCGTTACATGGAAAAGCACGGCTTGTTGATGGAAGGCGAATTCCGCTACCTGACCAAGTCGAGTGAAGGGCAGTTTGGTGGTGCGTATCTCAACGACGAAAGCGATGAGCGCGACAAGCAGACCGACTTCCAGAAAGAACGCTACATGTATAACTGGCAGCACAAAGGTGGTCTGGATGAGCGTGTCCTCACGCAAGTCGACTACACCAAGATCAGCGATCCTTACTACTTCCAGGATCTGCAGACCGACCAGATTGGCGTGAAAAGCGCTGACTACGTCAACCAGCAGGGCTCCGTGAGCTACCGCGGTGACAACTATGTGGCCCGCATCAACGCCCAGGCGTACCAGCTGGCGACTGTTGCCAACATCACGCCGTATGATCGCTTGCCGCAAATCACCTTCAACGGTGCGCTGCCGTATCATCCAGGCGGCCTGGACTTCACCTACGACACCGAAATCGTGCGGTTCGATCGAGATCTGCAAAACGGCACGTACAGCGATGAAGACGGCAACGTAACCCCGCGCCTGGACACTAACGTTCAAGGTCTGGCCCGCGCCAACGGCGATCGCCTCAACCTGGCGCCAGCCGTCAGCCTGCCGCTGGACTGGACTTATGGTTTCATCAAACCGAAACTCAAGTACCAATACACCCAGTACCAACTGGATCTGGACAGTATCGGCAAAAACCAGATCGTGGCTCAAGATCAAGCCGCCGCTGCGGCCGGGACTGAGAACTTCAACGGTAATTTCGGCAGCAACCAGAATCGTGCCGTGCCAATTGCCAGCATCGACAGCGGCCTGTACTTCGATCGCAACACCCAATGGTTCGGCAAAAACTATCGCCAGACCCTTGAGCCGCGCCTGTACTACCTCTACGTGCCTGAGAAAGACCAGGAAGACATTCCTGTTTTCGACACCGGCGAATACACCTTCAACTATGCATCGCTGTTCCGTGACAATCGCTTCTCTGGCTCCGACCGTGTCGGCGACGAGAACAAACTGTCGCTGGGCATCACCAACCGCTGGATCGAAGACGACGGCTTTGAACGTCAACGCATCAGCGTAGGCCAGGCGATGTACTTCAAGGACCGCGAAGTCCAGTTGCCGGGTATCGATGCAAAAACCCGTGCCGATGCTCAAGCCAACGTTTCGCCGTACGCACTGGAATACGAGTACCGCTGGAACCGCGACTGGCGCACCACGGCCGACTACAACTGGGACCCGGACAGCCACAGCCCTCGCTCGGGTAGCGCGATGTTCCACTACCAGCCTGAAGACAACCCGAACAAGGTCATCAACGCCGGCTATCGCTATCGTAACGACCAGGTGATCTACAACCAGAACACCGGTAAGTGGCAGTTTGGCGGCGACTACGGCACCCCAGGCTCGCCGGACTTCGTGAAGGATTACTACAAGATCCAGCAGCATGACTTCTCGGTTATCTGGCCGGTCGTGCCTCAATGGAACGTTATCAGCCGCTGGCAGTATGACTACAACCGCGACCGTACCCTGGAAGCCTTTGGTGGCTTCGAGTACGACAACTGCTGCTGGAAATTGCGCCTGATCAACCGTTACTGGGTTTCCTATGACGAGTTCAGTCAGCAAGCTCCACAAAACGAAAAAGGCGACCACGGCGTCTTCCTACAAATCGTTCTGAAAGGTCTCGGCGGCCTCACCGGCGCCAAAGTAGAGAGCTTCCTCGACAAAGGCATCCAAGGTTATCGTGAACGTGAAGACCAAGCTTTCTGATTGTCTGCGCCCCCTGCTGCTGGGCGCGCTGTTCCTGGGTACCGCGGCTAACGCCGCCGTACAGTCCATCGACAAAGTGGTGGCCATCGTCGACAACGACGTGGTCATGCAGAGCCAACTGGACCAACGCGTTCATGAAGTTCAGGCAACCATTGCCAAGCGCGGCTCTGCCGTGCCTCCAGCCAGCGTGCTGCAGCAGCAGGTGCTTGAGCGCCTGATCGTCGAAAACCTGCAACTGCAGATCGGCGAACGCTCGGGCATCCGCATTACCGATGAAGAACTGAACCAGGCAGTGGGCACCATTGCCCAGCGTAACAACATGTCGGTGGATCAATTCCGCGCCGCGCTGGCTCACGACGGTCTGTCTTATGACGACGCCCGTGAACAGATTCGCCGTGAAATGGTCATCAGCCGTGTGCGCCAACGCCGTGTAGCCGAGCGCATCCAGGTGTCTGAACAGGAAGTGAAGAACTTCCTCGCCTCCGACCTTGGCAAGATGCAATTGTCCGAAGAGTTTCGCTTGGCCAACATCCTGATTCCTACGCCGGAAAGCGCCAACTCCGACGCGATTCAGAATGCTGCCAAACAGGCCGACGCGGTTTACCAGCAGCTCAAGCAAGGCGCTGACTTCGGTCAGTTGGCCATCGCCAAGTCTGCCAGCGAAACTGCACTGGAAGGTGGCGACATGGGCTGGCGTAAAGCCGCTCAACTGCCACCTCCGTTCGATCGCATGTTGAGCACCATGACGGTTGGCGAAGTTACCCAGCCAATGCGTACACCGGGTGGCTTCATCATCCTGAAGATCCTCGACAAGCGTGGCGGTGCAACCCAGACGCGAGATGAGGTGCACGTGCGCCACATCCTGGTCAAACCAAGCCCGATCCGCGACGAAGCGAAAACCAAGGCCCTGGTCGAGTCGCTCTACTCCCGTATCGAAGCCGGTGAAGATTTCAGCGAACTGGCCAAAAGCTACTCGGAAGACCCGGGTTCTGCCCTCAACGGCGGCGACCTGAACTGGATCGACCCGAACGTACTGGTGCCCGAGTTCCGCGAAGTGATGGCCAAGACCCCGCAAGGTCAGCTGTCCAAGCCATTCAAGACCCAGTACGGCTGGCACGTTCTGGAAGTGCTGGGCCGTCGCGCCACCGACAGCACCGCCCAGGCTCGCGAGCAACAGGCGATGACCGTATTGCGTAACCGCAAATACGACGAAGAGCTGCAAACCTGGCTGCGTCAGATCCGTGACGAAGCGTACGTAGAGATCAAACTCCCTGGTGCAGACCAGGCAGCGCAGTGAAACCCAAGCGTTTCGCGCTGACACCCGGCGAACCGGCCGGCATAGGTCCTGACCTGTGCCTGCTGCTCGCCTCGCAAGCCCAGCCACACCCCCTGATAGCCATAACCAGCCGCGACCTGCTCCTTGAGCGGGCTGCGCAGCTGGGTGTGGTTGTCGATCTGCTGCCGGTAACGCCGGACAGCTGGCCGGATGTGCCTGCACCTGCGAACAGTTTGTATGTCTGGGATACACCGCTCAATTCGCCGGTCGTCGCCGGCCATTTGGACAAGGCCAATGCCGCTTTCGTCCTGGAAACCCTGACCCGTGCGGGCCAGGGCTGCCTGGACGGGCACTTCGCCGGGATGATCACCGCCCCTGTGCACAAGGGTGTGATCAACGAATCCGGGATCGCCTTTTCCGGCCACACGGAATTCCTCGCTGACCTGACCCATACCGCCCAAGTGGTGATGATGCTTGCCACACGCGGATTGCGCGTGGCGCTGGTCACCACTCACCTGCCCCTTCGCGAGATTGCCGATGCAATCACGCCGGAGCGCCTGGAGCGGGTCACGCGAATTCTGCACGCCGACCTGCAAGAAAAGTTCGGCATTGCCCAGCCACGTATCCTGGTCTGCGGGCTTAACCCGCACGCCGGTGAAGGCGGACACCTGGGCCATGAAGAAATCGACATCATCGAACCTACATTAGAGCGCCTGCGCGGTGAAGGCATGGACCTTCGTGGTCCCCTGCCCGCCGACACTCTGTTTACCCCCAAATATCTGGAGCACTGCGACGCAGTGCTGGCGATGTACCACGACCAGGGCCTGCCCGTGCTGAAATACAAAGGCTTCGGCGCAGCAGTCAACGTGACCCTCGGCTTGCCGATCATCCGCACCTCGGTCGACCACGGCACAGCCCTGGATCTGGCCGGCAGCGGAAAAATCGACACCGGCAGCCTGCAAGTCGCCCTGGAAACCGCCTACCAGATGGCCGAGACCCGTTTATGACCGAGCATTACCAACACAAGGCGCGCAAACGCTTTGGCCAGAACTTCCTGCACGATGCGGGTGTTATCGACAAAATCCTGCGCTCCATCCATGCCAAGGCCGAAGACCGCGTGCTGGAAATCGGCCCGGGCCAGGGTGCCTTGACTCAAGGCCTGCTCAACAGCGGCGCGCAACTGGACGTGGTGGAGCTGGACAAGGACCTGGTCCCGATCCTCAATCAGCAGTTCGCCGGACGGAGCAACTTCAGCCTGCATCAGGGCGATGCGCTGAAGTTCGACTTCACCAGCCTGAATGCTGCGCCGGGTAGCCTGCGCGTGGTCGGCAACCTGCCGTACAACATCTCTACACCGCTGATTTTTCACCTGCTGCATAACGCCAGCCTGATCCGCGACATGCACTTCATGCTGCAAAAAGAAGTGGTAGAGCGCATGGCGGCGGGTCCTGGCGGCGGTGATTGGGGTCGCTTGTCGATCATGGTTCAGTACCACTGCCGGGTCGAGCATCTGTTCAACGTCGGCCCGGGCGCGTTCAATCCGCCGCCAAAGGTTGATTCGGCCATCGTGCGCCTGGTGCCTCACGCGGTACTGCCACATCCGGCCAAAGACCACAAATTGCTGGAGCGCGTCGTTCGCGAAGCCTTCAACCAGCGCCGCAAGACCCTGCGCAACACCCTCAAGTTGCTGCTGAGCAATGCCGAGATCGAAGCCGCCGGCGTCGATGGCAGCCTGCGTCCCGAGCAACTCGACCTGGCCGCCTTCGTGCGCCTCGCCGACAAGCTCAGCGAACAAGTCCTGAACCCGCCCGCCGCCGACTGACAGGTGACGAGTGTTATCGGGTAGGACGCCAGACGCGATGTCTGGTTTACTACCCGGTACTTGGCCTAGACTGAACACCATCAGCTACGCCCCGCGTCCCGCTTCGTTTTTAAGGCCTCTTGCATGTCCGATCCTCGTTATCAGGTCGACGTCAGCGTCGTCACCCGCTATCTGGCAGAACAATCGCAACCCGAGCAAAACCGCTTTGCCTTCGCGTACACCATTACCGTGCACAACAATGGCGAACTACCGGCCAAACTGCTGTCGCGGCACTGGGTGATTACCGACGGTGACGGGCATGTCGAGGAGGTCAAGGGTGCGGGTGTTGTTGGTTTGCAGCCGCTGATCCAGGTCGGCGAAAACCACACCTACAGCAGCGGCACGGTCATGACCACCAAGGTCGGCACCATGCAAGGCACCTATCAGATGATTGCCAACGACGGTAAGACATTCGACGCCATCATCGCTCCATTCCGCCTGGCGGTGCCCGGAGCCTTGCACTAATGGCAACATACGCCGTCGGTGACTTGCAAGGCTGCCTCGAGCCTCTGCAATGCCTGCTTGAGCGAGTCGCTTTTGATCCGGCCAAGGATCGTCTCTGGCTGGTCGGCGACCTGGTCAACCGCGGTCCGCAGTCGCTGGCAACCTTGCGTTTTCTCTACGGCATTCGTGAATCGCTGGTGTGTGTCCTGGGCAACCATGACCTGCACTTGCTGGCCGCCGGACGCAACATCGAACGCCTGAAGAAAAACGACACCCTGCGCGAAATCCTCGAAGCACCAGATTGTGCGGAACTGCTGGAGTGGCTGCGCCAGCAAAAGCTCATGCACTACGACGAACAGCGCGACATCGCACTGGTGCACGCCGGCATTCCACCGCAGTGGTCATTGCGCAAAGCCTTGAAATGCGCCGCCGAAGTTGAAGAAGCCCTGCGCGACGACAACCGCATCGCCCCGTACCTCGACGGCATGTACGGCAACGAACCGGTGAAATGGGATAACGATCTCAAGGGCGTGACCCGCCTGCGCGTCATCACCAACTATTTCACCCGCATGCGCTTCTGCACCAGCGAGGGCAAACTCGACCTCAAGAGCAAGGAAGGCGTCGGCACCGCGCTACCGGGCTACAAGCCGTGGTTCACGTACAAGGAGCGCAAGACCAAGGGCCTGAAGATCATCTTTGGCCATTGGGCGGCCCTCGAAGGCCACTGCGACGAACCGGGGATCTTCGCGCTCGACACCGGCTGTGTCTGGGGCGGAGCCATGACCCTGATGAACGTCGACACCTTCGAACGCCTGCAGTGCCAATGCAGCGATCAGGGCCACAGCGAACCCGTCGTCGCCCCAACCACCACCGAACAACCCCCAGCCAGCGCCCCGCGCTAGGCTGCGCTATCAGCCGAGCCACAGGAGCCCGCCATGAGCGAATTCAAACGTATCCCCCCGGAACAGGCACAGGCCCTGCGCGAACAAGGCGCAGTGGTGGTCGACGTCCGCGATCCGCAAACCTATGCCGCGTTGCACATCGCCGGTTCGAAGCATCTGGACAACGTTTCCATTTCGGATTTCATCCGTGCCGCCGACCTTGATGCACCCACAGTAGTGGTCTGCTATCACGGCAATTCCAGCCAGAGCGCAGCCGCGTACCTCATCAGCCAGGGTTTCTCCGACGTCTACAGCATGGACGGCGGTTTTGAGCTGTGGCGTACGACCTACCCTGCGGAAACCGCGCAAGGCACCTGCGAATAATTTTTTTGTAACCTGCGAGCCCCCGCCCCCCGTGGGCTCGCGCGGTGGCAGACGAACGGTCTGCCACAACTAATTACGTATCTCGCCTTTACCTCCCGAATTAGCAACTATCCTTAAGCGCAGGCCATCCAAAACAGGGGAGAGCCGGTACACCGGCGCGCGGGTCATCGGGAGTAGCTTTCGGAGTAGTCAGCTCCGTTAGAGTTCTGGGGGGTAAACAGCGACCGCCTGTTCGGTTGCTGCCAGCATCGACTGAGTGATCCGGCGTCGGCTCCACGTATCGAGCGAGGTGACGTCATGAGTATCTTTAGCCACTTCCAACAACGCTTCGAGTCCACACGCCAGGAAGAACTCTCGCTGCAAGAGTATCTTGAGCTGTGCAAACAGGATCGCAGCGCCTACGCCTCCGCCGCCGAGCGTCTATTGCTGGCCATCGGAGAACCGGAGCTGCTCGACACCTCGACCAACTCGAGACTGTCGCGAATCTTTTCCAACAAGGTGATCCGCCGCTATCCGGCCTTTGAAGACTTCCACGGGATGGAAGAATGCATCGACCAGATCGTGTCGTATTTCCGCCATGCCGCTCAGGGCCTGGAGGAGAAGAAACAAATCCTCTATCTGCTCGGCCCCGTTGGTGGCGGTAAATCGTCCCTGGCCGAGAAGTTGAAACAACTGATCGAGAAAGTGCCCTTCTACGCCATCAAGGGCTCGCCGGTATTCGAGTCGCCTCTGGGTCTGTTCAACGCCACTGAAGATGGCGCGATCCTCGAAGAAGACTTCGGCATCCCGCGGCGCTACCTCAATACCATCATGTCGCCATGGGCCACCAAGCGCCTGGCCGAGTTCGGTGGCGACATCAGCCAGTTCCGCGTGGTGAAACTCTATCCGTCGATCCTCAATCAGATCGCCGTGGCCAAAACCGAGCCGGGAGACGAGAACAACCAGGACATCTCGGCACTGGTGGGTAAGGTCGATATCCGCAAACTGGAGGAATACCCACAGAACGACGCCGACGCTTATAGCTACTCGGGCGCACTGTGCCGGGCCAACCAGGGCCTGATGGAATTCGTCGAAATGTTCAAGGCGCCGATCAAGGTGCTGCACCCATTGCTGACGGCCACCCAGGAAGGCAACTACAACAGTACCGAAGGCCTCGGCGCGATTCCGTTTACCGGGATCCTGCTGGCCCACTCCAACGAATCGGAATGGCACACCTTCCGTAACAACAAGAACAACGAAGCGTTCATCGACCGGATCTACATCGTCAAAGTGCCGTACTGCCTGCGGGTCAGCGACGAAGTGAAGATCTACGACAAGCTGCTGTTCAACAGTTCCCTGGCCAAGGCCCATTGCGCGCCCGACACCTTGAAGATGCTCGCCCAGTTCACCGTGCTCTCGCGCCTCAAGGAGCCGGAAAACTCGAACATCTACTCGAAGATGCGCGTGTATGACGGTGAGAACCTCAAGGACACTGATCCAAAGGCCAAGTCGATCCAGGAATACCGTGACAACGCCGGTGTCGACGAAGGCATGAACGGTCTGTCGACCCGCTTCGCGTTCAAGATCCTGTCGAAGGTCTTCAACTTCGATCCGCACGAAATCGCCGCCAACCCGGTGCACTTGCTGTACGTGCTGGAACAACAGATCGAACAGGAACAGTTCCAGGCCGAAACCCGCGAACGCTACCTGCGCTTCCTCAAGGAATACCTGGCACCGCGCTATATCGAGTTCATTGGCAAGGAGATCCAGACCGCCTACCTCGAGTCGTACAGCGAGTACGGCCAGAACATCTTCGATCGCTACGTGCTGTACGCCGACTTCTGGATCCAGGACCAGGAATACCGCGACCCGGAAACCGGCGAAATCCTCAACCGCGTCGCCCTGAACGAAGAATTGGAGAAAATCGAAAAACCGGCCGGCATCAGCAATCCGAAGGATTTCCGCAACGAAATCGTTAACTTCGTCCTGCGCGCCAGGGCCAACAACAACGGCAAGAACCCGACTTGGCTCAGTTACGAAAAACTGCGGGTGGTCATCGAGAAGAAAATGTTCTCCAACACCGAGGACCTGCTGCCGGTCATCAGCTTCAATGCCAAGGCCAGCAAAGAGGACCAGCAGAAGCACAACGACTTCGTCACACGGATGGTCGAGCGCGGCTACACCGACAAACAGGTACGACTGCTGTCCGAGTGGTACCTGCGGGTCAGAAAATCACAATAACCCGCTGCCGGTCAGACCGGTTGTCGTCAGCCAGAGGCCTGTGTATGCATTTTCTGTTACACAAGCCTCTGGAAGGTGTTCGAAAGTCGGTAGCGAGTTCAGGCAGCATCCAAAGCGCTTGGGGGAGCGTTGCGCATCCCTTGGCCCTCGGTCCGATGCTGCATCACCGCTCGCCCCTTTCAGGACAGCTTCTAAGGAGCAGTCATGAGCTATGTGATCGACCGACGTCTCAATGGCAAGAACAAGAGCACGGTGAACCGTCAGCGGTTTCTGCGACGTTACCGTGATCACATCAAAAAGGCTGTCGAAGAGGCGGTCAGCCGGCGCTCCATTACCGATATGGAACACGGCGAACAGATCAGCATTCCCGGCCGCGATATCGACGAGCCGGTGCTTCACCATGGCCGTGGCGGTAAACAAACCGTCGTGCATCCCGGCAATAAGGAATTCACCAGCGGCGAGCACATTGCCCGCCCGCCCGGAGGTGGCGGTGGCAGAGGCCCCGGCAAGGCAGGCAACTCGGGCGAAGGGATGGACGAATTTGTCTTCCAGATCACCCAGGAGGAATTCCTCGAATTCATGTTCGAGGACCTCGAGCTGCCGAACCTGGTCAAACGCAACCTGACCGGCACCGACACCTTCAAAACGGTACGCGCCGGGATCAGCAACGAAGGCAACCCGTCGCGCATCAACATCATCCGCACCCTGCGCTCGGCTCATGCACGGCGCATTGCCCTGTCCGGCAGCAGCCGGGCGAAGCTGCGTGAAGCCAAAGAGGAACTGCTGCGACTCAAGCAGGAAGAACCGGACAATTTCGGCGATATCCAGAAAATCGAAGCCGAAATCGAAAAACTCAGCGCGCGGATTCATCGCGTGCCGTTTCTTGATACGTTCGACCTCAAGTACAACCTGCTGATCAAGCAGCCCAACCCCAGCTCCAAGGCAGTGATGTTCTGCCTTATGGACGTGTCCGGCTCCATGACGCAGGCGACCAAGGACATCGCCAAGCGCTTCTTCATCCTGCTGTACCTGTTTCTCAAGCGTAACTACGACAAGATCGACGTCGTGTTCATCCGCCACCACACCAGCGCCCGGGAAGTAGATGAAGAAGAGTTCTTCTATTCGCGCGAAACCGGCGGCACCATCGTTTCCAGCGCCTTGAAACTGATGCAGGAGATCATGGCCGAACGCTATCCGAGCAACGAGTGGAATATCTATGCCGCCCAGGCGTCCGATGGCGATAACTGGAACGACGATTCACCGATCTGCCGTGACATTCTGATCAACCAGATCATGCCGTTCGTGCAGTACTACACTTACGTTGAGATCACCCCGCGCGAACATCAGGCCCTGTGGTTCGAGTACGAACGCATCGCCGAAGCCTTCTCTGACACTTTTGCCCAGCAGCAACTGGTCTCGGCCGGGGATATCTACCCGGTCTTCCGTGAACTCTTCCAGCGCAGGTTAGTGACATGACCGCCAAAGAGCAGAAGCGCCAACCCATTTCCACCGGCTCCGAATGGACATTCGAGCTGATCCAGGCCTACGACAAGGAAATCAGTCGCCTGGCGGCTCGTTACGCCCTCGATACTTACCCTAACCAGATCGAAGTGATCACCGCCGAACAGATGATGGACGCCTACGCCTCTGTCGGGATGCCGTTGGGCTATCACCATTGGTCCTACGGCAAGCACTTCCTCAGCACCGAGAAATCCTACAGCCGTGGGCAGATGGGGCTGGCCTACGAGATTGTGATCAACTCCGACCCGTGCATTGCCTACCTGATGGAAGAAAACACCATCTGCATGCAGGCGCTGGTCGTGGCGCATGCCTGCTATGGGCACAACAGCTTTTTCAAAGGCAATTACCTGTTCCGCACCTGGACCGACGCCAGTTCGATCATCGATTACCTGGTGTTCGCCAAGCAGTACATCATGCAGTGCGAGGAACGCCACGGCATCGATGCGGTGGAAGACTTGCTAGATTCCTGCCATGCGCTGATGAACTACGGCGTCGACCGCTACAAACGCCCTTACCCGATTTCCGCTGAAGAAGAACGGCGTCGGCAAAAGGATCGGGAAGAGCATCTGCAGAAACAGATCAACGATCTGTGGCGCACCATTCCCAAAGGCGCGGACAAGTATAGCGACAAGGACAATGCACGCTTCCCCGCCGAACCTCAGGAAAACATCCTGTACTTCATCGAAAAACACGCGCCGCTACTGGAACCGTGGCAGCGGGAAATCGTGCGGATCGTGCGCAAGATCGCCCAGTACTTTTATCCACAGCGTCAGACCCAGGTGATGAACGAAGGCTGGGCCACGTTCTGGCACTACACGTTGATGAATGACCTGTACGACGAAGGCCTGGTCACCGACGGCTTCATGATGGAGTTCCTGACATCTCACACCAGCGTGGTGTTTCAACCCGGTTTTGACAGCCCTTACTACAGCGGTATCAACCCTTACACCCTTGGGTTTGCCATGTACCGGGATATCCGGCGCATGTGCGAGGAACCCACCGACGAAGATCGCCACTGGTTCCCGGAAATTGCCGGCACCGACTGGCTGTCGACCATCAAGTTCGCCATGAGCAGCTTCAAGGATGAGAGCTTCATCCTGCAGTACCTGTCACCAAAAGTGATCCGCGACCTGAAGTTGTTCAGCATTCTCGATGACGACCAAAAGGACGACCTGCTCGTACCCGCGATCCACGATGAAGAAGGCTACCGCATCATCCGTGAAACCCTGGCAGCGCAGTACAACCTGGGCAATCGCGAGCCTAACGTGCAGATTTACAGCATCGACCGGCGCGGCGACCGCTCCCTGACCCTGCGTCACCAGCAACACGACCGCAAGCCGCTGGGCGAATCCACCGAGGAGGTGCTCAAGCACCTGCACCGGTTGTGGGGCTTCGATATTCACTTGGAAACCCTGCAAGGGGATCAAGTGATGAAAACCCATCATGTTCCACCCAGAAGCGAGCACAGCGAAGGGGATTACGGGCGACTGGACCTGGCCGTCATTCATCTTTGAGCCTGTTTGAACCTCCGCAAGTTCGACGCAACGGTTATTCTGTCGAGCTAACGGAGGTTTTTTATGCAGATTTATAAAGTCGGTGGCGCAGTACGTGATCGCCTGCTCGGCAAACCTGTCACCGATATCGACTGGGTGGTGGTGGGCGCCACGACCGAAGAAATGCTCGCCAAGGGTTTTCGCCCGGTGGGGGCGGACTTTCCGGTGTTTCTTCATCCGAAAAGCGGCGAGGAATACGCCCTCGCCCGCACCGAACGCAAAAGCGGACGCGGTTATGGCGGCTTCACTTTTCACGCCAGTCCCGAAGTCACCCTTGAAGAAGACCTGATCCGCCGCGACCTGACGATCAATGCCATGGCCGAGGACGATCAGCAAAACCTGACGGACCCCTACCATGGCCAGCGCGATCTTGAAGCGCGCCTGCTCCGTCACGTTTCCCCCGCGTTCGCCGAAGATCCACTTCGTGTCCTGCGCGTTGCCCGCTTTGCTGCTCGCTATGCGGCGCTGGGTTTTACCGTCGCTCCCGAGACGCTTCAGTTGATGCGCGAACTCAGCGAATCCGGCGAACTGCAAGCCCTGACCGCTGAACGTAGCTGGAAAGAAATCTCCCGGGCGTTGATGGAGGATCAGCCGCAGGTGTTCATTGAAGTGCTACGCAAGTGCGGCGCACTGAAGGTGCTGATGCCGGAAGTCGATGCGCTGTTTGGCGTTCCACAGCCCGAAGCTCACCACCCGGAAATCGACACGGGCGTGCACACGTTGAGCGTGCTCGAGCAGTCGGCGCAGCACAAACAACCACTGACCGTGCGCTGGGCCTGCCTGCTGCACGACCTCGGTAAAGGATTGACGCCCGAGGAAGAATGGCCACGCCATATTGCTCATGAACACACAGGCCTGAAGCTGATCAAAGCGGTTAACGAACGCTTCAAGGCGCCGAGGGATTGTCAGGAATTGGCGTTACTGGTCGGTCAATATCACACCCACGGCCATCGCGCTCTGGAGCTGAAACCTTCGACTTTGCTGGAGTTGCTGCAAAGCTTTGACGTTTACCGGCGGCCGCAGCGGTTTGAGGAATTTATCGCAGCGTGCGAGATGGACGCACGCGGGCGCAAAGGGCTGGAACAGAGAAGTTATCCACAGGCGGATTATTTGCGCGGGGCGGCGACGGCAGCGCGGAGCGTGGCGGTTCAGCCATTGCTGGAGAAGGGATTCAAGGGACCGGAGTTGGGTGAGGCGATCAAGCGTGAACGGCTTAAAGCGCTGAAAGCTTACAAAGAGGCGGCGTCTGCCTGAAAAGCATCGTCGGATCGCCGCCCGGAGCAAGCTCGCTCCCACAGGTTTTGCATAAATCCTGTGGGAGCGAGCCTGCTCGCGAAGGCGTTTTTCGCCTCACAACAAGTTCGAAGGGGTCAACTGCTCGCCACGCCACTCAAAAGCCACCGGCGCCAACACCTGATCAATCTGCGCTTCGCCCCACAAGGTCGCAAAGCTTTTGCCTACACCCGGGTGCACACGATCCGGCGCAATCAGCGACAAAGGCCACAACACAAAGGCATTCTTCAGAATCTCTGCCCGCGGCAGGATCAAGCCATCGAAATTGCCCACCAGATCACCAAACAACAGGACGTCGATGTCCAGCGGCAAACCCTTGCGGTCCGGCGCATAACGACCGTTGTCCGCCTCGATGAACTTCAATCGACGGTCCAGTTCCATCAGCGGCAGATCGGTATACGCCGACACCACGAAATTGAAGAACGGACCGCTCTTGATGCCCACTGGCTGGCTTTCGAACACGGCCGAGCAGCGGATATCCACCAAAAACGCCGCCAAGGCCTCAAGCCCCGCCTGCAAATGGGTTTCACGCTCGATATTGCTACCAAGCCCGAGGTACACCTGAGTCAGCGACATCCGCGCTCGATCTCCACGCCCACACCGCCCTTGGCAGCCGGGACAGCGCCAGGCTTGGTCAGCTTGAGACGCACCCAGGTGATCTTGAATTCACTCATCAGCACTTCGACCAGACGCTCGGCAAAGGTCTCGACCAACTGAAACTGCGCTTGCTCGGCAAACGCCAGGATGCGCGACGAAACGCTCGCGTAATCGAGCGCCAGGGTCAGGTCATCACCGGCGGCGGCTGGGCGATTGTCCCAGGCGAAGCTCAGATCAAGACGCAGGCACTGTCGGATGCCTCGCTCCCAGTCGTAGGCACCAATCACGGTGTCGACTTCCAGGCCCTCGATAAACACTCTGTCCAAGCACTTTTCTCCGCTGCACGACAAGGGCGCAATGCGCCGTTAGAATCAGGGCGTCCTCGCCCGGAATAGTTAGCATGTTTTGGTTATTGGCGATCCTCGCCTACCTGCTCGGCTCTCTGTCCTTCGCCATTTTGCTCAGCCGCCTGACCGGGAACCCCGATCCGCGAATGAGTGGCTCGGGCAATGCCGGTGCCACCAACATGTTGCGCCTGGCCGGCAAGAAACTCGCCGTCCTGACCTTGCTTGGCGACCTCTGCAAAGGCTTGCTGCCCGTGCTGATCGCCGCTCTTGCTGGTCTTTCGCTGCAAGAACAGGCCTGGATCGGCATCTGCGCCGTCATCGGCCATCTGTTTCCAGTGTACTTCCGCTTTCGCGGCGGCAAAGGTGTCGCCACCGCGGCCGGCATGCTGCTGGGGCTTTACCCGCCTGCGGCACTGCTGGCGGTCTGCGCCTGGCTGCTGACGTTCTACCTGACCCGCACCAGCTCACTCGCCGCACTGATCGCCACACCGCTGACCCTGCCGTTACTGGCCTGGCAGGAACCGGCGGCCTTGCTGCCCATGAGCGTGCTCACCGGGCTGATTGTCTGGCGTCATCGCGGCAATCTACGCGACCTGTTTGCCGGGCGCGAACGGCATTTTTAAATACCGGACGTGAGCGCGGCTCATCACAGCGCCGACAATTGCTCCATCGGCCAACGTGCCTGCACGCTGATCGCCAGGCTTTCATGCTGGCCAGCCTGCAAGCGCTGGCACCCGGCAAACGCGATCATCGCGCCATTGTCGGTGCAGAACTCCGGACGGGCGTAAAACACATCGCCCTTCATATCACCGAGCATTTTTTCCAGCGAGGTGCGCAGTGCCTTGTTGGCGCTGACGCCCCCAGCGATGACCAGGCGCTTCATGCCCGCTTGCTTGAGGGCTCGCTTGCACTTGATGGTCAAAGTCTCCACCACGGCCTGCTGGAACGCCAGAGAGATGTCGCAACGGGCTTGCTCGCTGTCGTCCCCGGCACTGACGCTTTGCTGCCAGGTGTTCAACGCGAAGGTTTTCAAGCCACTGAAGCTGAATGCCAGGCCCGGGCGGTCGCACATCGGACGCGGAAACGTGAATCGCCCCGCAACGCCTTGCTCGGCCATGCGCGCGATCTCCGGGCCGCCCGGGTAATTGAGCCCCATCATCTTCGCGGTCTTGTCGAAAGCTTCACCGGCGGCGTCGTCCAGTGTCTCGCCCAACAGCGTGTACTGGCCGATTCCGTCGACCTGAACCAGCTGCGTATGGCCGCCGGACACCAACAAAGCGACGAACGGGAATTCTGGCGGTTGCGTCTCCAGCATCGGCGCCAGCAAGTGGCCTTCCATGTGGTGCACGCCCAAGGCCGGAATACCCCAGGCAAAGGCCAGCGCCTGGGCGCAGGAAGCGCCCACCAACAACGCGCCGACCAAGCCAGGACCCGCGGTATACGCGATGGCATCGATCTCGGTCGGCACGCAGTCAGCTTCGGCCAACACCTGACGAATCAAGGGCAGCATGCGTTTGACGTGGTCGCGCGAGGCCAGCTCCGGCACCACGCCACCATAGGCACGGTGCAGATCAATCTGGCTGAACAGTGCGTCGGCCAACAGCCCGCGTTCACTGTCATATAATGCGACACCGGTTTCGTCGCAGGAGGTTTCTAATCCCAGTACTAGCATGGGTTTGCGCCTTGTTTAGGCTGAATTCGAAGGCGCGCATAATAGTCGCCACGTGATGCCCCGACCAGCGGTTTTCGATCAGAGGCTTTGCATTCCAAGCGATGAGGGGTTAACATCCGCAACCCTTAAAAACCGACGTCTTCAAGTGCTCTTTTGCCGCGAGGATGTTGACCCCGGTAATGAATGAAGGTAGCTCTGGATGCCAGCCGTCAAAGTAAAAGAGAACGAACCCTTCGACGTAGCTCTGCGTCGTTTCAAGCGCTCCTGCGAAAAAGCCGGTGTACTGGCTGAAGTTCGTAGCCGCGAATTTTACGAGAAGCCAACTTCTGAGCGTAAGCGCAAAGCAGCAGCCGCTGTTAAGCGTCACGCGAAGAAAGTTCAGCGCGAACAGCGCCGCGCCGTTCGTCTGTACTAATACACAGACGATCGTAGCAAGCTTCTGCCAAGCCCGGCTCCAAGCCGGGCTAATGGCATTTGCGTAAAACGCTTGATGCTTCACCGTCGAAGCCGCAGACGCGACCGAGACAAATCTGCTTCACAGCGTCAGACCTGGCTCTTTTGCCAGCGGTGCACGTCTTTTCTGACGAGCCTTCCAAGGCTACTGACGAGCACACCCACTGATTCCTCTCACGACGATCAGCCCAAGGCACCTGCTTGCGTGCCCGCTTATTGAGCTATCCGAGGCCATCGACAGGCCGCAGCGGATTCAGCGCAACACTTTCAAACAGTCGATTACTGATTGGTATTAACGTCAGTGGATTTTCGGCAGATACACTCCCCGATAGCGATTACGCAGACGACACCGGTCGAGCCGCATCTTTTGCGCGCCTCAAGCAACGACCCGCGTTCGGCCGCACTTCGTTATAGGTCCCTTTCAGCGCAGATGACGAGAACGCCATGGCCGGGCTAATTCCCCAGAGCTTCATTGACGACCTTCTGAACCGCACCGACATCGTCGATGTGGTCAGCTCGCGCCTGCAAATGAAAAAGGCCGGCAAGAACTACACCGCTTGCTGCCCGTTCCACAAAGAAAAAACCCCGTCTTTCAGCGTCAGCCCTGACAAACAGTTCTATTACTGCTTCGGTTGCGGTGCTGGCGGTAACGCCCTCGGCTTCATGATGGACCACGACAACCTGGATTTCGTCCAGGCCGTCGAGGAGCTGGCCAAAGCCGCCGGCATGGAAATCCCCCGCGAAGAAAGCGGCCGGCCGCACAAACCGCGGCAACCGACCGATTCGCCGCTGTACCCGCTACTCACCGCCGCCGCCGACTTTTACCGCCAAGCGCTGAAAAGTCATCCATCACGCAAAGCGGCCGTGGATTACCTGAAGGGCCGCGGACTGACGGGCGAGATTGCCCGCGACTTCGGCCTCGGCTTTGCTCCGCCAGGCTGGGATAACCTGTTCAAACATTTGAGCAGCGACACCCTGCAACAGAAAGCCATGGTCGATGCCGGCCTGCTGATCGAGAACGCCGAAACCGGCAAACGCTATGACCGCTTCCGCGATCGCGTGATGTTCCCGATTCGCGACAGCCGCGGGCGCATCATCGCTTTCGGTGGCCGGGTACTGGGCGACGACAAGCCGAAATACCTGAACTCACCGGAAACCCCGGTATTCCATAAAGGCCAGGAACTCTACGGCCTTTATGAAGCACGCAAGAACAACCGCAACCTCGACGAAATCATCGTCGTCGAAGGTTATATGGACGTCATCGCCCTCGCCCAGCAAGGCCTGCGCAATGCCGTGGCAACCCTGGGCACCGCCACCAGCGAAGAGCACTTGAAGCGACTGTTTCGCGTCGTACCCAACGTGTTGTTCTGTTTTGACGGTGACCAGGCTGGTCGCAACGCTGCCTGGCGAGCACTGGAAGCGACGCTGCCCTGCCTGCAAGACGGGCGGCGCGCACGTTTTCTGTTCCTGCCAGAAGGCGAAGACCCGGATACGCTGGTTCGTTCCGAAGGCACGGATGCTTTCCGCGCCCGAATCAACCAGCATGCCCAGCCGCTGGCGGACTATTTCTTCCAGCAGCTGACTGAAGAGTCGGACCCGCGTTCGCTGGAGGGCAAGGCCCACATGGCCACCCTCGCCGCGCCGCTCATCGATAAAGTCCCGGGCGCGAACCTGCGCATCCTGATGCGTCAGCGCCTGACCGAAATTACCGGCCTCAGCGGCGAAGCGGTGAGCCAACTGGTGCAAAGCGCCCCTCAGGACGCGCCACCGGCCTACGATCCCGGCATGGATTACGACGCCATGCCGGACTACAGCGACTACCATCAGCCGCAGTCACAAGAAATGTATGTGCCGCAGCAGGAGTGGACGCCGAAGAAACCCGGCGCCGGCGGCAAGAAGTGGGACAAGAAACCGTGGGACAAGAACGGCAAACGCGGCGATCGTGATCAACCGAGCGCCCCGCGCACACCGATTGCTGTCGAAGCGCCCACGCTGATCGCGCTGCGCACCCTCATTCATCATCCGGATCTGGCTGGCCGGGTAGAAACCGCCAACCATTTTGCCAATGAGAGCAATACCTACGCACAACTGCTCGTGGCCCTGATCGAGGCGGTGCAAAAAAATCCTAAGCTAAACTCAATTCAGCTAATGGCGCGCTGGCACGGGACCGAACAGGGACGATTGCTCAAAGCGTTGGCAGAAAAGGAATGGCTGATTGCAGGCGATAACCTTGAACAACAGTTTTTAGACACCATTACTAGGTTATCGGCCGCTCAACACACGGATAGCCTGGAAGTACTTATCAGGAAAGCCAGACAGCCGGGATTGACCCCGGAGGAAGCAAATCAGATCGCAAATCAGATGCGCGACCTATTAAAACGCAATATGGCTGTATCAAACCCGACCTCAACTGGCGCGTGAGGTCATAGCTCAGGTATAATCCTCGGCTTGTTTTTTGCCCGCCAAGACCTTCAGTGGATAGGGTGTTATGTCCGGAAAAGCGCAACAGCAGTCTCGTATCAAAGAGTTGATCACACTTGGTCGTGAGCAGGGTTACCTGACTTACGCAGAGGTCAACGACCACCTGCCGGAGGATATTTCAGATCCGGAACAGGTGGAAGACATCATCCGCATGATCAATGACATGGGGATCAACGTATTCGAGGTTGCGCCAGATAAGGATTCCCTTATGCTGGCCGACGCCGATACCGACGAAGCTGCGGCCGAAGAGGCAGCAGCAGCGTTGGCAGCGGTCGAGACCGACATTGGTCGCACCACCGACCCAGTGCGCATGTACATGCGTGAAATGGGTACGGTAGAGCTCCTCACACGTGAAGGCGAAATCGAAATCGCCAAACGTATTGAAGAGGGCATCCGTGAAGTGATGGGCGCAATTGCGCACTTCCCTGGCACGGTTGATCATATTCTCTCCGAGTACACTCGCGTCACCACCGAAGGTGGCCGCCTGTCCGACGTCCTGAGCGGTTATATCGACCCGGACGACGGCATTGCGCCGCCTGCAGCAGAAGTGCCGCCGCCGATCGATCCGAAAGCCGTGAAAGCGGATGACGACACTGACGACGATGACGCCGAAGCAACGGATGACGAAGAAGAAGCCGAAAGCGGTCCGGATCCGGTCATCGCAGCCCAGCGTTTTGGCGCTGTCTCCGATCAGATGGAAGTCACCCGCAAGGCGCTGAAAAAGCACGGTCGTGGCAATAAGCTGGCAATCGCCGAACTGTTGCTCCTGGCTGAGCTGTTCATGCCGATCAAACTGGTTCCGAAGCAATTCGAAGGCCTGGTCGAGCGTGTTCGCAGTGCCCTGGATCGTCTGCGTCAGCAAGAGCGCGCGATCATGCAACTTTGCGTTCGTGATGCCCGCATGCCGCGTGCCGACTTCCTGCGCCAGTTCCCGGGCAACGAAGTTGACGAAAGCTGGACCGATGCGCTGGCCAAAGGCAAAAGCAAATACGCTGAAGCCATTGGTCGCCTGCAACCGGACATCGTTCGTTGCCAGCAGAAGCTGACCGCGCTGGAAACCGAAACCGGTTTGACGATCGCCGAGATCAAGGACATCAACCGTCGCATGTCGATCGGTGAGGCCAAGGCCCGCCGCGCGAAGAAAGAGATGGTTGAAGCGAACTTGCGTCTGGTGATCTCCATCGCCAAGAAGTACACCAACCGTGGCCTGCAGTTCCTCGATCTGATCCAGGAAGGCAACATCGGTTTGATGAAAGCGGTAGACAAGTTCGAATACCGCCGCGGCTACAAATTCTCGACTTATGCCACCTGGTGGATCCGTCAGGCGATCACTCGCTCGATCGCCGACCAGGCCCGCACCATCCGTATTCCGGTGCACATGATCGAGACGATCAACAAGCTCAACCGTATTTCCCGGCAGATGTTGCAGGAAATGGGTCGCGAGCCGACCCCGGAAGAGCTGGGCGAACGCATGGAAATGCCTGAGGACAAGATCCGCAAGGTATTGAAGATCGCTAAAGAGCCGATCTCCATGGAAACCCCGATCGGTGATGACGAAGACTCCCATCTGGGTGACTTCATCGAAGACTCGACCATGCAGTCGCCAATCGATGTCGCCACTGTTGAGAGCCTTAAAGAAGCGACTCGCGAAGTCCTGTCCGGCCTCACTGCCCGTGAAGCCAAGGTTCTGCGCATGCGCTTCGGTATCGACATGAATACCGACCACACCCTTGAGGAGGTTGGTAAGCAGTTCGACGTGACCCGTGAACGGATTCGTCAGATCGAAGCCAAGGCACTGCGCAAGCTGCGCCACCCGACGAGAAGCGAGCATTTGCGCTCCTTCCTCGACGAGTAATAACAGAACCCCCGGCCCAGGCCGGGGGTTTTGCTTTATGCAGATTAAATCCCCCGTACCTCCCCCCCGCCGCCTAGCCCGTCTACACTCGAAACATTCCCCCGAGCCATAACGAGACCGTTATGCCCAGACTGCCGACCGTGCTTTTTTTGCTGTCGCTGATGACCTGGACCGCAACGGCTGGCGCGCTGACTCTGACTGACGACGAACGTAGCTGGCTGAACGCACACCCGGATTTGCGCCTGGGTGTAGACGCGTCGTGGCCGCCATTTGAGTTCCGCGATGAAAAGGGCGTTTATCAGGGCCTGGCGGCGGACTACATCAATGTGATTCGTCAACGGCTGGCCATCAACCTCACGCCCATCGAACCGGTCAGCTGGACGGTCGTGCTGGAACAGGCCAAGCAAGGCAAGCTGGATGTTTTGCCGGGCATCATGTCGACACCGGAACGCCAATCGTACCTGTCGTTTACTCGCCCCTATCTCGACTTCCCCATTGTCATCCTGGCCCATGTCGGCGGCGCCCAACCGCACAAACTCGAAGACCTTTACGGGTTGAAGATCGCCGTGGTGGAAAACTACGCGCCCCATGAGCTGCTGCGCACCCACCACCCTGACCTGAATCTGGTGCCGATGCCCAATGTGAGCTCGGCTTTGCAGGCATTGGCCACCGATGAAGTGGACGCCGTGGTGGGCGATCTTGCGTCCAGCGTCTGGAGCCTTCGCCAGCTCAGGCTCGATGGGTTGTATGTCAGCGGTGAAACCCCCTACCGCTATCAACTGGCAATGGCCGTGCCTCCCGGTAACAAGGTGCTGGTCGGCATTCTGGACAAAGTATTGGCGGACATGAGCCCCAGTGAAATCAGCGCCATTCAGGAACATTGGGTGGGCAACGTCCTCGATCATCGAACCTTCTGGTCGGATTTGCTGGTGTACGGATTGCCGGGGCTGCTGTTTCTGACGGTCATGCTGGCCGTGGTCATCCGGATCAACCGCCGACTGAGCTCCGAAATTGCTCGCCGGGTCGACCTGGAACAGGAACTGCGCAGCAGCGAGTATCACTATCGCGGGCTGGTAGAGAGTTTGTCGGCCATCGCCTGGGAAGCACGGATCAGTGATTTCACCTACAGCTACGTCTCACCCCATGCCGAAGAGCTCCTCGGTTATCCCCTGTCTCATTGGCTGATTCCGGGCTTCTGGCGCAACATCATCCACCCCGCGGACCTGACCCGGGCACAGTCTTTTTGCGATCACGAAGTGCTGGCCGGGCGCGATCACAGCGTCGATTACCGGGTCATCACCGCCGATGGCCGCTGCCTTTGGGTGCGCGATATCGTCAGCCTGATCGAGCACGGTCATGAACCGATCATGCGCGGGCTGATGATCGATATCAGTGATACCAAGCGCACAGAAGAAGCGTTGAGTCTGTCCGAGCAAAAATTTGCTTCGGTCTTCCAGCAATGCCCGGACATTCTGGTGATCGCGCGACTGTCCGACGGTTGCCTGCTGGAGGTGAACAAAGCGTTCGAAGAGCAAATCGGCCTCAGGGCTGAAGACGTCATCGGCCAGACGGCCACAGACCTCAACATCTGGGGCATCCCAGGCGTTGGGCCGGGTCTGTTGCAGCGATTGCAGGCCGGCAGCATCCGCAACCTGGAGATGCCTTTTCGCCGCAGTAACGGCCACGTGTTCACCGGCCTGATTTCCGCCGAGCCTTTCGATCTCGACACGACCCCTGCCCTGGTGGTCGTGGTGCGTGATATCAGCCAGCTCAAGGAAACCCAGCAGCAACTGCAAACCTCCGAGGAGAAATTCGCCAAGGCCTTCCACGCTTCTCCGGACGGTTTGTTGCTGTCCAGGCAGAGCGACGGGTTGCTGCTGGAGGTCAATGAAGGTTTCAGCCGCATCACGGGCTTCAACAGCGCGATGTCCGTTGATCGGTCGGCCCTGGACCTCGGGATATGGGTCAACCTCAACGAACGCAAACAAATGCTCGACCTGCTGCACCGGGATGGCTTCGTCCGCGACTTCAGTTGCCACATCCGCCGCAGCGACGGGCAGATTCGTCTCTGTGAGGTGTCGAGCCGTCCTTTGCCTATCGGTGATGAAGACTGCATGTTGACCATCGCCCGGGATATCACCGAGCGGCACCTGATGCAGGAAAAGCTGCAACAGGCCGCCACCGTGTTCGAAAGCACGGCCGAGGGCGTGCTGATCACCGACACCCAACAGCACATCAGCGCGGTCAACCGCGCGTTTACCGAGATTACCGGCTACAGCGAGAGCGAAGCACTGGGCCACACCCCTCGCCTGCTTGCCTCGGGCCTTCATGACAGCGCGTTTTATGCGGCGATGTGGCACCAATTGACCGCCGAAGGTCATTGGCAAGGCGAAATCTCCAACCGCCGCAAGAATGGCGAACTCTACCCGAGCTGGCTGACCATCAGCGCCGTGCGCAACCGGGACAAGTTCATCACCCACTTTGTGGCGGTGTTCGCCGACATTTCCAGCCTCAAACACGCTCAGGCCAAACTCGATTACCAGGCGCATCACGACCCGTTGACCGGCCTGCCAAACCGCACACTGTTCGAGAGCAGACTGCAGACCGCCCTCAACACCCAACAAGAAAATGGTGGCCAGGGCGCCGTGCTGTTCCTCGACCTGGACCGCTTCAAACACATCAACGACAGCCTCGGCCACCCGGTTGGCGACCTGCTCCTCAAAGGCATCGCGGTGCGCCTCAAAGAACAGTTGCGCGACATCGATACCGTCGCGCGCCTAGGCGGTGACGAATTCATCATCCTGCTACCGGGCCTGCAACAGAACAGCGACGCCGACAACATCGCGGCCAAGCTGCTCAACTGCTTCGGGGCGCCGTTCCAGGCCGGTGAACACGAGTTTTTCATTAGCGCCAGCATCGGCACCAGCCTGTACCCCAAGGACGGCTGCGACGTCGCCACGCTGGTCAAGAACGCCGATGCCGCGATGTACCGCTCCAAGGCCAAGGGGCGTAACCGGGTCGAAAGCTATACCCGCGACCTCACCGCACAGGCCAGCGAGCGCGTGGCACTGGAACATGAATTGCGGCGCGCCATCGAGCGCAACGAACTGTTCTTGCACTACCAGCCGAAAATCAGCCTCGACGACCATCGACTGGTCGGTGCCGAGGCACTGATTCGCTGGCATCACCCGACCTTCGGCATGGTGCCGCCAGAACACTTCATTCCCCTGGCCGAAGAAAACGGCATGATTCTGCAAATCGGCGACTGGGTGCTCGAAACCGCCTGCCGGCAAATGAACGAGTGGAATCAGGTGTATGAATGCCTCGGCCCGCTCTCGGTCAACCTCGCAGGCGCCCAACTGCGTCAACCCAATCTGCTGGGACGGATCGAGCAACTGCTCAAGGACAGCCATCTCCAACCCGGTTTTCTGCAACTGGAGATTACCGAAAACTTCATCATGAGCCAGGCCGAAGAAGCGCTCGCGGTGCTGCACCAACTCAAACAGCTGGGCGTGCAGTTGGCCATCGACGACTTCGGGACGGGCTACTCGTCCTTGAGCTACCTCAAGCGCCTGCCGCTGGATATTCTCAAGATTGATCAGTCATTTGTCCGCGGCCTGCCTGACGATCCGCATGATGCGGCGATTGTTCGCGCGATCATCGCCCTGGGCCGCAGCATGCAATTCACCGTCATCGCCGAGGGCGTGGAGACCCTGGCCCAACAGGAATTCCTCGCCACCGAAGGCTGCGAACAGATCCAGGGTTACATCGTCAGTCCGCCTCTTCCCGCCGACGAATTCGCCGCGACGTTTCTTCGTATTGCCGTATCGGATTTTTCGGATAGCACAGCCGAGAAACCGTCGCTATAATCCGCGGCCTACTGAGGGCCTATAGCTCAGTTGGTTAGAGCAGAGGACTCATAATCCTTTGGTCCACGGTTCAAGTCCGTGTGGGCCCACCAAATAAAGAAGCCGCGCAAATGCGCGGCTTTTTTGTGTCTGGTGTTCAGGCTCCCCCAAGCTTTTCTCTTCAACAAGCAGCTTACACGCCTACAAAGTGTCCACGTGGGCTTACCAACGCAGTAGCGTCATTCCCAGACATACAATGGAATTTGACAAGCCAGCCTTGAACTTTAGGATGACTCAACCTATAAATACTATAGAAACCCAATGAGCCTCCTACTGCCTTTTCCACTGCCAAAAAAGAAAGCTCTCGAAATAATACGTGGGCTTTCGGAGGTATCGGAACGCATCTTTTACTCTCCGCATGCCAAGGCAAGGATGATTGAGCGAGGGGTGAGCATGCCGGATGTGATGGACTGCCTGGGCAAGGGGCAGATCACCGAAGGGCCGTTCCAGCAACCGGGGGGGTGATTGGAGGTTTACTATTTCCTGGTTTAGAGCTGGGTCACCTCTCCAGGTCGTCGGCGCAATCGATGTTAATGACGACGGGACATTTCTCGTCATAGTGACCACGATACAAAAGAAGGGATGAATTTATGTACCACTACGTAGAGAGCGGCCTGCCAAATGTATGGCTTAGCAACGGCTTCGTGGTGAAAGAGACCGCGTATGGCGAGTCCGTCGCCATCACCGATGTGAAAGGCTTACATGACGTCATCGGCAAGGCCATCGCCGAGAAGACTGCTGTGTTGACAGGGGCTGAGTTCCGATTCCTCAGGAAAGAACTTGGGCTGTCTCAAGAAAGCCTCGCTGAGATCGTTGGTTTGACGAGCCAAGCTGTAGCGATCTGGGAAAAAACCGACAAAATCCCAATGGTGAACGACCGCTACTTGAGGGGCCTTTATCTCGAAGCCAAAACTGGCGAAGCGGATTTGATGGCAGCTATCAACACCATCAACAAATTGGACCACGACCTCTACAAACTGAATCTGGAGTTTGAAGGCGGATGGCATAACCAAGGCAATGCATACGCTTGAATATGAATGGTGCGAAAAAGCCCGGCGAAAATGCCGGGCTTTTTGATGTGCGAATGGCACAGCTTTTTCGTACCCGCAATTAGCCCCTACTTGGGC
Organism: Pseudomonas oplopanacis; assembly: GCF_057128725.1. Taxonomy (NCBI): domain Bacteria; kingdom Pseudomonadati; phylum Pseudomonadota; class Gammaproteobacteria; order Pseudomonadales; family Pseudomonadaceae; genus Pseudomonas; species Pseudomonas oplopanacis. The sequence goes on from NZ_JBSKHV010000013.1 coordinate 61,391, forward strand.
AACGCATACGCAATCACATAATCCCCACGATCCGTCGACTGACGCGCACCACCCACCGTCAGCAGGATGTACTGCTTGCCGGTTTTCGGCGAAACGTACGTCATCGGCCCCGACTGACTGCCCACAGGCAAACGCGCCTTCCAGATCTCATTGCCGTTGCCGGTATCGAACGCACGCAGGTAAAAATCCTGTGTCCCGGCGAAGAACAACAGCCCCGACTGGGTCGCCAGCGAAGCGCCCAGCGTCGGCATGCCAATCGGGATTGGCAAATGCATGCGGATCCCCAGCGGGCCAGTGTCTTGCACGGTGCCGACCGGGACTTGCCACATCAGTTTGTGGGTCTTGAGGTCGATAGCGGACATCGTGCCAAACGGTGGTTTCTGACACGGAATGCCGGCCGCCGAGAGGAAGCGTTCGCGCATCGCACCGAACGGCGTGCCTTCCTGCGGCACCACACCCATTTCAATACCACTGGCCCCGGCGGCGATCTTGTTGCGCGGGATCATGTAGTTGGCAAGGCCGAGGCGCATGTCGTTGACGAACATGTAGTTGGTGTTGGGGTCCACCGAAACGCTTCCCCAGTTCATGCCACCCAACGAGCCCGGGAACTGCAACGCGCGATCAAGCCCTGGCGGGGTGTAGACGCCTTCGTGGCGCATGCCTTTGAACTGGATGCGGCACATCAGTTGATCGAACGGCGTGGCGCCCCACATGTCGGACTCGGTCAACGTCTTGTTACCGATTGACGGCATGTCCACCGAGAACGGCTGGGTCGGTGAATAGCGTTCGCCGGGGACATTGCCTTTCGGCACCGGACGCTCTTCGACGCGGGCGATCGGTACACCGGTTTCGCGATTGAGCAGGAAGATCTCGCCCTGCTTGGTCACTTGCGCCAAGGCTGGCTGCACGCCGCCCTTGTCGTCCGGCACGTCGTACAGCAGCGGCTGGGCTGGCAGGTCGAAGTCCCAGAGGTCGTGGTGAGTGGTCTGGAAGTGCCAGCGCACCTGACCGGTCTTCACGTCGATAGCGACGATGGACGAGTTCCATTTGTCATCGAATGCCGTGCGCTGGCCGCCGAAGAAGTCCGGGGTGGCGTTGCCGGTTGGCAAATACACCAGACCGAGCCTGGCGTCGTAGGACATGGCCGACCAGACGTTCGGCGTACCACGGGTATAGGTCTCCCCGGCAGGCGGGCGTTTGGTGGTGTTCGGATTTCCCGGATCCCACGCCCACACCAGTTCGCCACTGCGCACGTCATAGGCGCGGACCACACCTGGCGGTTCGCCCGTGGAGTAGTTATCAGCCACGCGGCCGCCGACAATCACTACGTTACCGGCGACCAACGGGGTCGAGGTTTGTTGGTAATAGCCCGGTTTCACTTCGCCCATGTCCGTTGTCAGGTCGACCGTGCCATGGTTGCCAAACTCTTCGCAGGGCTTGCCGGTGTCGGCATTGATGGCGATCAGACGCGCATCGCCGGTCGGTAGAAACAGACGTTTCGTACAGGCTGTTGGCTGGTTATCCGAGGACAGCGGCGTTTCGGAATACCCCAGGCCACGGCAGCGCTGCCAGTTCGGCGCGGTGCCTTGCGGGTCGAACTTCCAGCGCTGGGCGCCGGTGTCGGCGTCCAGGGCGAAGACTTTGCCGTAGGCGGTGCAGGTGTAGACCGTATCGCCGATTTGCAGCGGGGTGTTCTGGTCTTCGGCACCAGCACCGGTGCTGACAGGAACGTCACCTGTGTGGAAGGTCCACGCGACTTGCAGCTTGTCGATGTTGCCTTTGTTGATCTGGTCCAGCGCGGCAAAGCGATTGCCGGCGGTGGTGTTGCCCCAATGCGCCCAGTCTTTCTGTTCAGTGCCCGGCGTCACCGGCGTTACCGCCGGCTCGATGGAAGCCTTGACCACATGCGTAGGCACAAACATGTAGGCCATCGTTGCGACGACACCAACGCCCAAGATACCGGCCAGGCCATAGGCACCGCGGCCCGCCGTCGCGCCTGAAGCGCGCACCAGCATCGGATACATCAACGCAACGACCAGACCGATCACGGCGAATGTCAGCACTCGTGAGACGAGCGGCCAGTAGTCGAAACCGGCATCCCACACCGCCCACATCGCGGTCAGGATCAACGCCAGGCCATAAAGCCACGCGCCTTGGGGCTTGCATCGGGCAATCATCAGCCCGGACACCAGCATCGCCAAGCCCATCAGCAAGAAGTAAGCGCTGCCACCCAGCGCGATCAGATAACCGCCGCCTGCTGCGAGGCCAAGCCCGATCAAGGCAATCAGCACACCCAGACCGCGCAACAGCCATTTGCCGCCGCCGGCAGCCCCAGAATTATTCATGTCGGAAATTTTCCCCATTTGTGACAAGCGCAGAATGATGTACTACCTAGTTACTTATGGCAATTTGTCGCAGTCATAAATGTTCTGAACGGTACAAAGACTCGTTCGAATATCGCCCACAAGCGTCGTGTCGAACGAGCCTGTAACATGCTCAATCATTGTTCCACGCCACTGGAGACGCCCCTTGCCTGATACACGCCCACCCGTTCTTGACGAGATAGATCGCCAGTTGATCGCCGCCCTGCAAATCAACGCCCGCGAGAGCGTGGCCATGCTGGCCCGGCAATTGGGCATTGCGCGCACGACCGTCACCTCACGATTGGCACGCCTGGAAAAGACCCGGGTCATCACCGGTTATGGCGTGCGCCTCGGTCAGCGCGTGGTGGATGGCGGATTACAGGCGTACGTCGGGATTACCGTGCAACCGCGCTCGGGCAAGGAAGTGCTGCGTCGGCTCAGTGCGATGGCGCAGGTTCAGCAGTTGTGTGCGGTGAGTGGCGAATTTGATTATGTGGCGTGGCTGCGGACTGACTCGCCAGAGCAACTGGATCAGTTGCTGGATCAGATCGGCAGTGTCGATGGGGTGGAGAAGACGACGACGTCGATTATTTTGAGTAGCAAGATTGATCGGGGGCAGCCGGTTTAGCGTTCGGGTTTGGGCTGTTTGGCGACTGAACGCGCCTCTTCGCGAGCAGGCTCGCTCCCACAGGGATCGGGTTTTGTCAGATAGCAGGTATATATCGTCATTTTGATTGGTTTATTGGCAAAACGACGACACATTGCGTCTTATTAACGTGTTCTACGCTCACTAGAATGGCTGCCATCTTTTCCTATACTCAGACGCGCATCCCGCGTCGGGTCGCCAGCAAGGTCAGCCATGAACAAGAACAATCGCCATCCTGCAGACGGTAAGAAACCAGTCACCATTTTCGGTCCGGACTTTCCGTTCGCCTTCGACGACTGGATCGAACACCCGGCTGGCCTGGGCAGCATTCCTGCGCACAACCACGGTGCCGAAGTAGCGATTGTCGGCGCGGGCATCGCCGGTTTGGTGGCGGCCTACGAGTTGATGAAGATGGGCCTCAAACCCGTCGTCTACGAAGCCTCGAAGATGGGCGGTCGCCTGCGCTCCCAGGCGTTCAACGGGACCGATGGAATCGTCGCCGAATTGGGCGGGATGCGCTTCCCGGTATCGTCTACCGCGTTCTATCACTACGTCGACAAACTCGGCCTGCAGACCAAGCCTTTTCCGAACCCGCTGACGCCCGCATCGGGCAGCACGGTGATCGACATCGAAGGCAAAACCCATTACGCACAGAAACTGGCGGATCTTCCTGCACTGTTCCAGGAAGTGGCTGACGCCTGGGCGGATGCACTGGAAGCCGGTTCACAGTTCGCCGATATCCAGCAAGCGATCCGTGACCGTGACGTGCCGCGCCTCAAAGAATTGTGGAACACCCTGGTTCCGCTGTGGGACGACCGCACTTTCTACGACTTCGTCGCGACCTCAAAAGCCTTCGCCAAACTCTCGTTCCATCACCGCGAAGTGTTCGGCCAGGTCGGCTTCGGCACCGGCGGCTGGGACTCTGACTTCCCGAACTCGATGCTGGAAATTTTCCGGGTGGTGATGACCAACTGCGATGATCACCAGCACCTGGTCGTCGGCGGCGTCGAACAAGTCCCGCAAGGCATCTGGCGCCATGTGCCGGAACGCTGCGTGCACTGGCCCGAAGGCACCAGTCTCAAATCTTTGCACCGAGGCGCGCCGCGCTCCGGGGTTAAAAAGATCGCCCACGCCGCCGAAGGCCGTTTTGCGGTCACCGACAACAATGGCGACACCCGCGAATACGCTGCGGTGTTGACCACGTGCCAGAGCTGGCTGCTGACCACCCAGATCGAATGCGACGAAACCCTGTTCTCGCAAAAGATGTGGATGGCCCTCGACCGCACCCGCTACATGCAGTCGTCGAAGACGTTCGTGATGGTCGACCGCCCGTTCTGGAAGGACAAGGATCCGGAAACCGGCCGTGACCTGATGAGCATGACCCTCACCGACCGCCTGACCCGTGGCACTTATCTGTTCGATAACGGCGACGACAAGCCCGGCGTGATTTGCCTGTCGTACTCGTGGATGAGCGACGCGCTGAAAATGCTCCCGCACCCGGTGGAAAAACGCGTGAAACTGGCGTTGGACGCGTTGAAAAAGATCTACCCGAAAGTCGACATTGCCGCGCGCATCATCGGCGATCCGATCACTGTGTCGTGGGAAGCCGACCCGCATTTCCTCGGGGCTTTCAAAGGCGCCCTGCCCGGCCATTACCGCTACAACCAGCGCATGTACGCGCATTTCATGCAGGACGACATGCCGGCCGAACAGCGCGGGATTTTCATCGCCGGTGACGACGTTTCGTGGACGCCGGCCTGGGTTGAAGGCGCGGTGCAAACCTCGCTCAACGCGGTGTGGGGCATCATGAAACACTTCGGCGGTGAAACTCACGCCGAGAACCCGGGTCCAGGTGATGTGTTCAACGAGATCGGTCCGATCGCCTTGCCTGAGTAAGAGGAATCCGAAATGCGCGTAGCCCTTTACCAATGTCCACCGCTGCCCCTGGACGTCGCCGGCAATCTGCAACGCCTGCATCAATTGGCGCTGGAGGCCAAAGGTGCCGACCTGTTGGTGGTGCCGGAGATGTTCCTGACCGGCTACAACATCGGCGTCGATGCGGTCAGCGTCCTCGCCGAGGTGTACAACGGTGAGTCGGCGCAGCAGATTGCGCGCATTGCCAAGACTGCCGGGATTGCCATTTTGTATGGCTACCCGGAGCGCACCGAGGACGGGCAGATCTACAACGCCGTGCAGTTGATCGACGCCCACGGCGAGCGGTTGTGCAACTACCGCAAGACGCACTTGTTCGGCGACCTCGATCACTCGATGTTCAGCGCCGGGCAGGATGATTTTCCGCTGGTGGAACTCAACGGCTGGAAACTTGGCTTCCTGATTTGCTACGACATGGAGTTCCCGGAAAATGCCCGGCGCCTGGCCCTGGCCGGTGCCGAGCTGATCCTGGTGCCGACGGCGAACATGATTCCCTTCGACTTCGTCGCAGACGTCACCGTCCGCGCCCGCGCTTTCGAGAATCAGTGCTACGTTGCCTATGCCAATTACTGCGGCCATGAAGGCGAGATGCACTACTGCGGCCAGAGCAGCATTGCCGCACCGGATGGCAGTCGCATCGCTCAGGCCGGCCTGGATGAAGCGCTGATTGTCGGCGAACTGGATCGTCAATTGATGGCCGACTCACGGGCCGCCAATCGCTACTTGATCGATCGTCGTCCCGAGCTTTACGGCGACCTTAACAAGCGCTAATCCCCTGTAATCCGCTAGCATTAGCGCTTCTCTGTACTGGAAGTGCTCATGCCTGCGCTGAATCACCCTCGCCCCCACACTGAAACCCTGGCCAATGGCTTGCGGGTGACGTTGCGTCATGCCCCGAATTTGAAGCGCTGCGCGGCGGTACTGCGTGTTGCGGCGGGCAGTCACGATGTGCCACTGGCGTGGCCCGGTCTGGCGCATTTTCTGGAGCATTTGCTGTTTCTGGGGACGGAGCGATTTCCGACCGGGCAAGGGCTGATGGCCTACGTTCAGGGTCATGGCGGTCAGGTCAACGCGCGGACCAGTGAGCGCACCACCGACTTCTTTTTCGAGCTGCCACCTCAGGCGTTTGCCGGTGGGCTGGAGCGTCTGTCAGACATGCTCGCTCATCCGCGTATGAATGCGGACGATCAGTTGCGGGAACGGGAAGTGCTGCACGCGGAATTCGTCGCCTGGTCGCTGGATGCGGTGGCGCAACAGCAATTGGCGTTGTTCGATGGGCTTTCGCCGACTCATCCCTTGCGCGGGTTTCATGCTGGAAATCGTGACAGCCTGCCAGTGCAGCAGCCCGAGTTTCAGCAAACGTTGCAGGATTTCCATCAGCGGTTTTACCAGACCGGGCAGATGACACTGAGCCTGGCCGGGCCGCAGAGTCTAGATCAACTGCGTGAGATGGCTCAGCGTTTTGGCACCGGGATTCCCGTCGGGCAACGAGTCCCGCAACACGCACCTGAAGCGCTGGTGAACTCGTCGGAAAAAACTTATCAACAGGCTGGCGAGCGCCGGCTCGATCTTCTGTTCGCGTTCGAAGCGTTACCAGAGTCATCGCCTGAGGCTCTGGCGTTTCTGTGCCATTGGCTGAACGCCGTGAAACCTGGCGGACTGGTGGCGACACTGCGAGAACGGGGCCTGGCGGACAGCCTGAAAGCTGCGCCGCTGTATCAATTCGCCGGGCAAGCCTTGCTGCACGTCCAGTTCATCACTTCTCAATCGAAAAGCCTGATTGGCCAAACGCTTCTCGACTGGCTGGGCTTTTTTGCCTCCCATCAAGACTGGGCCGGCTTGCGCGAAGAATACGCCGCCCTGGTGCAACGCCAGCAGCAGGTCAGCGGTGCCTTGCAAATGGCTCAGTGGGACGCCGAGCAACTGGAAACAGGGTTATCCGAACAGGGCGTTGTAGCGCTGAAAGACATCCTGAACAAAATCGGTGCTGTGGATAACTTCAGCAGCGAATGGCAACTGCCGACGCCTAATCCGTTTATACGCAGCGAAGCGCCCGCGGCCAATGCCGGGCTGATTCGCGGGCAGACCAGCAAACACCGTGGCCTGCGCACGTTTGCCCAGGACCGCTCACGCAGTCGGCGCGAAAACTCCCCGATGCAATTTAGTTCGGTGCTGCCAGATAACACCGATGAAGGGGCGATTTATCTGCGCTGGAAACTCGACTTCACACCTCTCGCCAGTCTTCAGTCGACATTGGAGAACCAGTTGAAGCCCTTGCGCGAAGATGCGCGTCAGGCGGGTGTCGACTTTTCCTTCAGCGCTTCAGGCAATGAATGGCTGTTGAAGATGACGGGGCTACAGGCACCGATGCCAACTGTCCTCGAACACGCCTTGAAAGAGCTGACAACACACGGATGCTCACAGGATGAACCGCCAAGCGCCCCATTGATGCCGATCAAGCAACTGCTGAAGTCGCTGCCTGGTCTTTGTCTTGAAGCCGCTGCTGACTCAGGGGATTTGCAGCAGCTTTGGTCGAGCGCGCGCTGGGAAGGCCTGGCCGTTGGCCTGTCGGCGCAGACCCAAGCGGCGATGGGTTTGGCGCTGAGCCGCGTGCCCGGTGTTGCGGTTCAACCATCGTCGCCGCCCTCGATCAACGCGCAGCGCCTGTGGACAACTGTCGATACCGACTCCAGCGAAAACGCGCTGTTGCTGTTCTGTCCGACTGCCACCCAGGACATCGCCGACGAAGCCGCCTGGCGCTTGCTCGCGCACCTGTGCCAGACGCCGTTCTACCAGCGCCTGCGGGTCGAGCTGCAACTGGGCTATGCCGTGTTCAGCGCACTGCGCCAGATCCATGGGCAGGCCGGGATTCTGTTCGGCGTGCAATCACCGAGCGTTGCACCGGCAGGTTTGCTGGAACACATCGAACACTTTCTAAGCGACTTGCCAGGAATGATCGAAGGCTTGGACGAGGCGACATTCACCGCCCACCGTCAGTCTTTGGCGGAGCAATTCGACCTGAACGCCCTTCCCGTCCCACAGGCAGCCGAACTGCTCTGGCAGGGCAAACTGGCTGGCCACTCGTCGGATTATCTGGAGCGTCTGCCTCAGACAATTCTGCTGATCGACCGCGATGCACTATTGGACGCGGTAAAGCGATTGAATCGAGCGCTCGGTGGATGGCGCTGCCTGGCCAGCGGCCCAAGCCCGAGTGCGGTTTGGCAAGTGACAAAATGATCATTACAGGCGCTGCAATTAGCTTTCTCAAAGTTTCACGGGCAACCGCGCTGTAATTTTGAGTAACATAGCAACCTAACTATCTGAACATCTCCGGCTGGAGGTGGACTATATGTATAGACCTCAACTGTCCCATCACCTGAAGGAGCGCTCCCATGTCCTGGTCCAAACCCGCTTACACCGACCTGCGTATCGGCTTTGAAGTCACCATGTACTTCGCAAGCCGCTAATCTTTTTGTATCGCAGTGCCAACGCCTCGGCTCGCCGAGGCGTTTTTATTTTCAGTTTTCGTATGATGGAGCGGCCATGTTTGTCCAGATTCTAGGTTCCGCCGCTGGCGGCGGTTTCCCCCAGTGGAACTGCAACTGCGTGAACTGCGCCGGTTTTCGCGATGGCAGCCTGAACGCCAAGGCGCGGACCCAGTCGTCCATCGCCATTTCCGATGATGGCGTGAACTGGGTGCTGTGCAACGCTTCGCCAGACATTCGCGCCCAACTCCAGAGTTTCGCCCCGATGCAACCGGGTCGGGCCCTGCGCGACACCGGCATCAGCGCGATCATCCTGATGGACAGTCAGATCGATCACACCACCGGCCTGCTCAGCCTGCGCGAAGGGTGTCCGCATCAGGTCTGGTGCACTGACATGGTCCATGAAGATTTGAGCACCGGTTTTCCGCTGTTCACCATGCTGACCCACTGGAACGGCGGGCTGGACTGGAACCGGATCGAGCTCGATCGCAGTTTCACCATTGCGGCCTGCCCGAACCTGCGTTTCACGCCGCTGCCGCTGCGCAGCGCAGCCCCGCCCTATTCGCCACACCGCTTCGATCCGCACCCCGGCGATAACATCGGCCTGATCGTTGAAGACCTGAGCACTGGCGGCAAGCTGTTCTACGCGCCGGGCCTGGGCAAGGTCGACGCGCCGCTGCTGGAGATCATGGCTGGCAGCGATTGCCTGCTGGTGGACGGCACGATGTGGGACGACGACGAAATGCAGCGCCGTGGTGTCGGCACCCGCACCGGTCGGGAAATGGGCCATCTGGCGCAGAACGGTCCCGGCGGCATGCTGGAAGTGCTGGAGCAATTGCCCGAGCAACGCAAGGTGCTTATCCACATCAACAACACCAATCCGATTCTGGATGAGGATTCGCCGGAACGTGCCGAGCTGGTTCGGCGGGGTGTTGAAGTGGCGTATGACGGCATGAGTATTGTGTTGTAGCTGACAGCCAATTCGCGAGCAGGCTCGCTCCCACAAGGGGACCGCATTCCAATGTGGGAGCGAGCCTGCTCGCGAAGGCGTCAGACCAGACACCAAAGAATCCACCGGTAGTACCCGGAGAACCGCAATGACTGACACCCCAATGTCCCCCGCCGAATTCGAGGCCGCCCTGCGCGCCAAAGGCGCCTATTACCACATCCATCACCCCTACCACGTGGCGATGTATGACGGTCGGGCGACGCGCGAGCAGATCCAGGGCTGGGTCGCCAACCGCTTCTACTATCAAGTGAACATCCCCCTGAAAGACGCCGCGATCCTCGCCAACTGCCCAGACCGCGAAATCCGCCGCGAGTGGATTCAGCGTTTGCTCGACCACGACGGCGCCCCCGGCGAAGACGGCGGCATCGAAGCCTGGCTGCGGCTTGGCCAGGCGGTTGGACTCGACCCGGATCAACTGCGCTCCCAGGAACTGGTCCTGCCCGGCGTGCGGTTCGCCGTCGATGCCTACGTCAACTTCGCCCGCCGGGCCAGTTGGCAGGAAGCCGCCAGCAGTTCCCTGACCGAACTGTTCGCGCCACAGATCCACCAATCGCGCCTCGACAGCTGGCCGCAGCACTACCCGTGGATCGACCCGGCCGGCTACGAGTATTTCCGCACTCGCCTGGGCCAGGCGCGGCGCGATGTGGAACACGGTCTGGCGATCACTTTGCAGCATTACACGACGCGGGAAGGCCAGGAGCGCATGCTGGAAATTCTCCAGTTCAAACTGGACATTCTTTGGAGCATGCTCGATGCCATGAGCATGGCCTACGAACTGAAACGCCCGCCGTATCACAGCGTGACCGAACAACGGGTCTGGCACAAAGGAATCACCTTATGAGTTTCGACCGCAGCAAGACCCCAATCTGGCGTACCGGCTACCGTTTCCAGTACGAACCGGCGCAGAAAGGCCATGTGCTGCTGTACCCGGAAGGCATGATCAAACTCAATGAAAGCGCCGCGCTGATTGGCGGCTTGATCGACGGCGAACGCGATGTCGCCTCGATCATTGCCGAACTGGACGCGCAGTTCCCCGGCGTGCCCGAGCTCGGTGAAGACATCGAGCAATTCATGGAGGTCGCCCGTGCTCAGCACTGGATCGAACTTGCCTGATTCTGCGTCAGGCACGTTACCGCCCAAACCGGAAATCGGCCTGCCGCTGTGGTTGCTGGCCGAACTGACCTACCGCTGCCCGCTGCAATGCCCGTACTGCTCCAATCCACTGGACTTCGCCGAGCAAGGCAAAGAGCTGAGCACCGAGCAGTGGATCAAGGTGTTCCGCGAAGCGCGGGAAATGGGCGCGGCGCAGTTGGGCTTTTCCGGTGGTGAGCCGCTGGTGCGCCAGGACCTCGCCGAGTTGATTGCCGAGGCGCGCAAGCTGGGTTTCTACACCAATCTGATCACCTCCGGCATTGGCCTGACCGAGCAGAAAATCAGTGATTTCAAGAAGGCCGGCCTGGACCACATCCAGATCAGCTTTCAGGCCAGCGATGAGCAGGTGAACAACCTGCTGGCCGGCTCGAAAAAAGCCTTCGCACAGAAGCTGGAAATGGCCCGTGCGGTGAAGGCTCACGGCTATCCGATGGTGCTGAATTTCGTGACCCATCGGCACAACATCGACAAGATCGACCGCATCATCGAGCTGTGCATCGCACTGGAAGCAGACTTCGTCGAACTCGCCACTTGCCAGTTTTACGGCTGGGCGCAGCTTAACCGGGTCGGCCTGTTGCCGACCAAGGAACAACTGGTCCGCGCCGAACGCATCACCAATGAATACCGCGCCAAGCTGGAAGCCGAAGGGCATCCGTGCAAGCTGATTTTCGTCACGCCGGACTATTACGAAGAGCGCCCGAAAGCCTGCATGAATGGCTGGGGCAGCATCTTCCTGACGGTCACGCCGGACGGCACCGCCCTGCCCTGCCACGGCGCCCGGCAAATGCCGGTGCAGTTTCCCAACGTGCGCGACCACAGCATGCAGCACATCTGGTACGACTCGTTCGGCTTCAATCGTTTTCGCGGTTACGACTGGATGCCCGAGCCCTGCCGCTCCTGCGACGAGAAAGAAAAGGACTTCGGCGGCTGTCGCTGCCAGGCGTTCATGCTCACGGGCGATGCGAGCAATGCCGACCCGGTGTGCAGCAAATCCGAACATCACGGCGTGATCCTCAAGGCCCGCGAAGAAGCCGAGCACGCGACCCAGACCATCGAACAACTGGCCTTTCGCAATGAACGAAACTCACGCCTCATCGCAAAAAGCTGAGCCCTTCAGCGCGGCTAAAGCCGTCGCTGCCGGTGTCGACTTTGCCGAGTTGCAGGTCGGCCGCAACGGCTTGTTCTGGAACGAGTACCGACCTGAAGACGGCGCCTGCCGGATCTGGCATTGGCGCGATGGCCAGGCACATTGCCTGACACCCGCGGGTTTCAGCGTGCGCAGTCGGGTGTACGAATACGGCGGTGGCGCGTTTTGCCTGACCGATGACGGGATAGTGTTCGTCAACGAGGCGGACCAGCAGCTGTATCGGCAATCGCTCACAGGCGAGCCTTTGTTGCTGACGTCGGGCGAGTGCCGTTTTGGCGATCTGCAATTCGCCCACGGCCAGGTTTTGGCGGTTGAAGAAAACCGCGACCGGCATCGATTGGTGGCGATTGATGTGAAGGACGGCACGCGTCATCTGCTGGCAGAAGGTGCCGACTTCTACGCGGCGCCAACCCTGAGCCCAGACTCGCAACGCCTCGCGTGGATCGAGTGGAGCCGCCCCGATCAGCCCTGGACCGCGACGCGGCTGATGGTTACCGAACGTCTAAACGATGGCGGGTTTGCCTCGCCGCGCTGCGTGGCTGGCGAGGGTATTCAGGAGTCACTGCAACAGCCTCGATTCGATGACAGCGGTCGACTGCTTTGTCTGACGGACCGTGGCGGTTTTTGGCAGCCATGGGTGGAATCTGCAGACGGTTTGCGCCCGTTGCCCTGCGCCGCAGCGGATCACGGGCCGGCGCCTTGGCAACTCGGAGGTTGCACCTGGTTGCCTTTGGGTAAAGATGATTACCTGGCCAGTTGGACCGAAGAGGGTTTTGGCCGACTGGGTCTTTGCGGTGAGACCGTCGAAGATTTCACCGGTGCCTACAGTCGCTTCCGCCATCTGGCGCTGGATGAGCGATTCATTTACTGCATCGCCGCATCGCCAGTCAGTTCGTCAGCGGTGATCGCCATCGACCGCTCCAACCGGCGGGTCCAGGTACTGGCCGGCGGGATTGCACCGTTACCAGCCGCGCAGATCAGCGTCCCGCAAACCCTGCGCTACCCGAGCGGTTCAGGTGAAGCCCACGGTTTCTTCTATCCAGCGATGACCGGGGATGCAAAGCCGCCACTGGTGGTGTTCATTCATGGCGGCCCCACATCGGCGTGCTACCCGATGCTCGATCCGCGTATTCAATACTGGGCACAACGCGGCTTTGCCGTGGCCGATCTCAACTACCGAGGCAGCAGCGGCTATGGCCGGGCCTATCGCCAGGCACTACATTTGAGCTGGGGCGACGTCGATGTGGAAGACGCCTGCGCAGTGGTCGCCCATCTCGCCGAACGTGGATTGATCGACGGTAAAAAAGCGTTTATTCGCGGCGGCAGTGCCGGTGGCTATACGACCCTGTGTGCGCTGGCGTTTCAGAAAGTTTTCCGCGCCGGCGCCAGTTTGTATGGCGTCAGCGATCCCGTGGCATTGGGACGCGCAACGCACAAGTTCGAAGGCGATTATCTGGACTGGCTGATCGGCGATCCTTTGGAGGACGCCGAGCGCTATGCCGCGCGAACGCCGCTGCTGCATGCGGGCAACATCAGCGTGCCGGTGATTTTCTTTCAAGGGGAACTGGACGCTGTGGTCGTGCCGCAACAGACCCGTGACATGGTTACGGCGCTGCAGGACAACGGCGTTCTGGTTGAAGCGCATTACTACGCCGACGAACGCCATGGCTTTCGCAAGGCTGGCAATCAGGCCCATGCGCTGGAGCAAGAGTGGTTGTTTTATCGGCGGGTGATGGAGCGTGGGGACTGAAGCCCGAGATCAATCCGGAAATTGTGGCGTCACCTTCGCGAGCAGGCTCGCTCCCACATTGGATCTTAGGCGTACAGAAATCCCTGTGGGAGCGAGCCTGCTCGCGAAAGCGATCTACCTGACGCCGCCAAACTCAACGCTTGGCGATGATGTAAACCGCATGCACGATCCCCGGAATATAACCGCACAACGTCAGCAGAATATTCAGCCAGAACGCGCCGGCGAAACCGACTTGCAGAAACACACCCAATGGCGGCAACAGAATGGCGATGATGATTCGAATAAAGTCCATGGGGCAGCTCCTGATTGGAAGTGGCTCGTGTGAGCCCTACAGTTAATCGACCTGTGCCGTTCGTCAGGGTTCAGTCCCTTCCCCCCGTCAGCCAAAACTTCGCGGTGCATTGCACACAAAAAAAACGCCCCACGCGAAAGAATCAAACGTGGGGCGATGCGTTATTACCGCGAGACGGTTCTGGAATCTGTGTGGGAAAGGGTCGGTCAGACCGCAATCCCTTTACGGCACTGCAATTGTGCGGTGCGCACACGGGAGAAGGCGCGGGTCAGGCGCAGAAGCATTTCGTCGATGTTGGCGTTGCTGACCGTCAGCGCGGGGGTGAAGCGCAAGCAGTCGGGTTGCGGGGCGCTGAGTGACAGGCCTTCGTACAGCGCGGCACTGACCACGGCGTCAGCCGAATCGTCCGACAGCGTCAGCCCCCAAAGCAGCCCTTGCCCACGCAATTCGCCGTGGCCATACCGGTGAGCCAGGCGCCCGAGGCCTTCACGCAGGTGCTGCCCGGTTTCCCTGACATGCTCGAGAAACCCCTTGTCCTGCACGCTGTCGAGTACCGCCAGCCCGGCCGCCGTCATCAAGGCATTGCCGTGATGAATACCGCTCAGGTCGCCCACGTCGAAACAGCAGGCCTTGCCTCGCGCCAGCAACGTAGCGAGCGGCACGCCACCGCCCAATCCTTCGCCGAGGACGACGATATCTGCCCGAACGCCGTAGGACTGTTCGGCGAGCAATGTGCCGCAACGCCCGATACCGGTTTGCACTTCGTCGAGAATCAGCAGAATCCCCAGCTCACGACACAGGCGTTCCACACCCTTGAGGTAATGCTCGGTAGCCGGGATTACTCCCGCCGCGTTCTGGATCGGTTCAAGCATGATTGCTACGGTCCGGGCGTCGACCGCTGCATGCATTGCCACAAGATCATTGAAGGGAACAGGGTGCAAATCCGCCTTCGTTCCGAAACGACGGTCAAGGCAGCCGTTGCCGGCAACGACGATGCGTGAAGCTCCACCGCGATAGCGCTGGCCCCACTGACACGCCAGTTTGATTGCCGCGTCACACGCTTCGCGGCCGCTGTTGAGCAAGTACGCCTGATCACTGCCAGTGGCGGTGCAGAGGCGCCCGGCAAGGTTGAGCATGCCGCGATTGTGCACAGCAAAACCGGGATTGATCAGTGATTGAGCCTGTTGCGAAATCGCCTGGACCAATACTGAGGGGCTGTGCCCCAAGCTGTTGACCCCGCCACCTTGCGTGAAATCCAGGTAAGCGCGGTCATCGCTGTCCCATAACCAGGAGCCTTGGCCACGCACGAAAATCTGTTTCGGCCGCTCGACGCTGGGCATCAGGTACTCGCTGGAAAGGTTGTCGCGGTGGGACGGCTGGAAAGTGTCCACAGCAAGGTCATCAAGACACGGCGGATTACGCCGCAAATTGAACAGGTTCATCCAGAAAAACCTCGATTGAGGTTTTTTGCCTTACCTATGTAAACGCCTTCGGCGAAAACGGTATTCATCGCGTTCTATGGCCCTGTAAGCCTTGTGAATGCGGTTAGACTAGGCGCTTGCACGGCCTTGAGCCATTTCGATTTCCCAGCATTTTCGATAAGCATCCCTTATGGATTTCAAGCAACTGCGTTATTTCGTCGCGGTCTACGAAGAAGGCCACGTCGGCCGGGCTGCCGAGCGGCTTTCAATCTCCCAACCGGCGTTGTCCCAGCAGATCCGGCACCTCGAACAGAACCTTGATGTGAGCCTGTTTGAGCGCAGCAGCAAACGCCTGCTGCCCACCCTGGCCGCTCATACTTTGTACAACCATGCAGTGCCATTACTCGACGGCATGCAGCGGGCGCGCGAGGCATTGGGCAATTTCAAGGGACAGGCGCTGCGCACACTGGCCATCGGTGTACTGCAAACCGTACACACCAGCCTGGTGCCGCAGATGCTTGAGCGGGTACGCAAGGCTCAACCGCATCTGGTGGTGCAGATCTACGAACTGACCGGGCTGGAAATCGAGCGACGCCTGCTTAACGGCTCGCTGGACATCGGCATCAGCTACCTGCCGCCGCGCCAGCCAGGGTTGCATGGCGTGATGCTGTACGAAGATGAACTGACCCTGGTCATCCCTGCCGATCATCCGCTGCGAGAGTTCAAGAAAGTCTCCATGAGTCAGGCCGCCGAGTTGCCGATGCTGTTGCTGGGAGAAGAGTTCCAGGTGCGACAGATCTGGCAGACGCAACTGGCCAACCTTGGCAGGCGCCCACAGGTACAGGCGGAGTTGAACAACATGGCGGGGATTCTCGACAGCCTGCCACATACCCGACTGGCGACTGTGCTGCCCGGACGCTCGCAAAAGGCGCTCGGCAATAACGAACTGCTGTGGAAACCGCTGACTGAGCCGCGAGTGCCGCTGAAAGTCGGATTGGTCTGCCGGGATGTACAGCGGCAACAGACCTCGCTGGCCTTGTTACGCACGCTGTTGGAGGAAGTGATGAACGGGCCCGATGAACGCTTGAACCGCTCGAAAACCCTCGACGGACTGAGCTGAGCACTTTTCTGCGGGCAAAAGAAAACCCCGCCGAAGCGGGGCTTTGCAGACTGTTTCCCTGACATCCATTTCACTCCGCCGTCCTGGCAGAATCCTACGTGTCCGTGTTGTTGCTTTGCGCTTCCTGCGCGACGTCCATGTGAAGTAGATTAGCTGTGGATCCAATCTACGCCTATGGGAAAACAGCAGCACGCCATGTAAGAGAATGCTTACATGACGTCACATTTGTCAGAACTGCGCAGCGTCGAGCAAGAACAGGGACTCGCTACCGGCCTTCACCGACGCGCTCAACGAGTGAATGCGTGGCAGCAGACGGGCGAAATAGAAGCGCGCCGTGCCCAGCTTGCTGGCGTAGAAATCGTCCTGTGTTTCTTTACCCAACGCGGCTTTGGCCATCAACGCCCACATGTAGGCGTACGCCACGTAACCGAAGGTTTGCAGGTACTCGACCGATGCCGCGCCGATTTCATTCGGGTTGTTTTTCGCGCGGTCGAGCAACCAGGCGGTCAGCTCGTCGAGGGTGGTCACGGCGTCGTTCAGCGGCTTGGTGAACTCGGCCAGATCGGCGCTGGCCGTCGCGGTGAAGTGACGGATCTCGTCAGCGAACAGGTTGTAGAACGCCCCGCCGGTGCCGACGATCTTGCGCCCGACCAGGTCCAGCGCCTGAATGCCGTTGGTGCCTTCGTAGATCTGCGTGATGCGCACGTCGCGCACCAGTTGTTCCTGGCCCCACTCACGGATGTAACCGTGGCCGCCGAACACCTGTTGGCCGTGGACCGTGGTTTCCAGACCGAGGTCAGTCAGGAACGCCTTGGCCACCGGGGTCAGCAACGCCACCAGGTCTTCAGCGCGTTTGCGGGTGGTCGCGTCTTCGCTGAATTTGGCGGTGTCCAATTGCATGGCCACGTAAGTCGAAAACGCACGACCGCCTTCGTTCGAGGCTTTCATGGTCAGCAGCATGCGACGCACGTCCGGGTGGACGATGATCGGGTCGGCGACTTTGTCTTTGTTCTGCGCGCCAGTCGGCGAACGGCTTTGCAGACGGTCGCGAGCGTATTCAACGGCGTTTTGATAGGAGCGCTCGCCAGTCGCGAGGCCCTGGATACCGACGCCCAGACGCTCGTAGTTCATCATGGTGAACATCGCCGCCAGGCCCTTGTTCGGCTCGCCGACCAGGTAACCGATGGCTTCGTCGAAGTTCATCACGCAGGTCGCGGACGCCTGGATGCCCATCTTGTGTTCGATCGAACCGCAGTTCGCCGGGTTACGTGCGCCGAGGCTGCCGTCGGCGTTGACCATGAACTTCGGCACCAGGAACAGCGAAATACCTTTCGGACCGGCCGGCGCGTCCGGCAGCTTGGCCAGCACCAGGTGAATGATGTTTTCGGTCAGGTCGTGCTCGCCACCGGTGATGAAGATCTTGGTGCCGCTGACTTTGTAGGAACCGTCGGCCTGAGGTTCAGCCTTGGTGCGGATGATCCCCAGGTCAGTACCGGCGTGTGGCTCGGTCAGGCACATCGAACCGGCCCAGACGCCGGCGTACATGTTCGGCAGGTACGCGGCTTTCAGCTCGTCACTGGCGTGGGCGTTGATCGACAGGCAGGCGCCGGCGGTCAGCATCGGGTACAGACCGAACGACAGGCTGGCGGAGTTGACCATTTCTTCGACCTGAGCCGAAACAGCCTTGGGCATGCCCATGCCGCCGTAGGTCGGATCACCACCCACGCCGACCCAACCGCCTTCAGCGTAAGTCTGATAAGCCTGTGGGAAACCTGCCGGCGTGGTGACGGCACCGTCCGCCCAATGGCAACCTTCTTCGTCAGCTGCACGGCTCAGGGGCGCGATGCTTTTGCTGGTGACCTTGCCGGCTTCTTCAAGAATGGCTTCGACGGTTTCCGCATCGACGGTCTCGGCCAACGCGGGCAGCTCGGCCCAGAGTTTGGTGACCTCGAAAACTTCATTGAGAACGAAGCGCATATCGCGCAGGGGCGCTTTGTAGTCAGCCATGGCAAACCTCGCAAGATCTAAACAGGTGATTCGTAGGAGTGGTGCAGTCGTTGGGTCCGAGTGTAACCCAACAACTTTTACGACACATAGGGTCAGCCCATGACCGTTTTGTAATGATTGGTCACTGACCATTTGGTCATAAAAAAGCCCGCAGTGACGCGAGCTTTCTTTGTTACTCATTTTAAAAGACTAAAGCGCAAACAACTCCGCTGGCAGCTTCATCAGGCAATCACTGCCCGCCTCGATGGCTGCCCGATGAGCGGCAGTACGCGGCAGCAAACGCTTGAAGTAAAACTCGTTGGTCGCGAGTTTGCCCTGGCAATAATCGGCCTCGCCGCTGCCCGCATCGAGTTGCGCCTGAGCCACCAGCGCCATGCGCAGCCATAGATAGCCGAGAATGATGTAACCGCTGTACATCAGGTAATCCACCGACGCAGCGCCGACTTCGTCGGCATTCTTCATCGCGGCCATGCCGACTTGGGTGGTCAGTTCGCCCCACTGCTGATTCAGTGTGTTGAGTTGCGCTACGTAGCTACCGAGCTGCGGGTGTTCAGCGTTCGCCGCACAGAACTTATGGACGATCTTGGTGAAACCACGCAGCAGCTTACCCTGACTGCCGAGCACTTTGCGCCCGAGCAAATCCAGCGCCTGAATACCGTTGGTGCCTTCGTAGATCGGCGCGATCCGGCAGTCGCGGACCAACTGCTCCATGCCCCATTCACGAATGAACCCGTGCCCGCCAAACACCTGCATGCCGAAGTTGGTCACTTCCAGCCCGGTATCGGTCATGAAGGCTTTGCAGATTGGCGTCAGGAAGGCCAGCAGGTCTTCGGCATCCTGGCGCGCGCTTTCATCCGGGCTCAGATGCGCCACGTCCAGCAACTGCGCGGTGAAGTAAGTCAGTGCGCGGTTACCTTCGTTGAAGGCTTTCATGGTGAGCAACATCCGGCGCACGTCAGGATGGACGATGATCGGGTCGGCGGCTTTCTCTGGCGCTTTCGGGCCCGTCAGCGAACGCATTTGCAGGCGGTCGTTGGCGTATTTGATCGCGCCTTGAAAGCTCGCTTCGCCCAGACACAATCCCTGCATCCCGGTGCCGAGGCGCGCATGGTTCATCATGGTGAACATGCAGTTCAGGCCTTTGTTCGGCTCCCCGATCAAGAAACCCTTGGCGCCATCGAAGTTCAGGACGCACGTCGCCGAAGCCTTGATGCCCATTTTGTGTTCGATCGATCCGCAGGAAACGCCATTGCGCTCGCCCGCCTCGCCCTCGGTATCGGGCAGGAATTTAGGCACGATAAACAGCGAGATGCCGCGGGTGCCGGCCGGCGCGTCCGGCAATTTCGCCAGCACCAGATGAATGATGTTGTCGCTCATGTCGTGCTCGCCGGCCGAGATGAAAATCTTGCTGCCGGAGATCGCGTAGCTGCCATCGGCTGAAGGCACGGCGCGGGTCTTGATGATGCCCAGGTCAGTACCGCAATGGGCTTCAGTCAGGCACATGGTGCCGGTCCATTGGCCCGCGGTGAGTTTGCTCAGGTAGGTGTTTTTCTGTTCTTCAGTGCCGTGGGCGTGGATCGCCGACATCGCGCCGTGAGTCAGGCCCGGGTACATGCCCCAGGAAGTGTTGCTGGAACCGACCATTTCGCTGATCACCAGCCCCAACGAACTCGGCAAGCCCTGGCCGCCGTACGCGGGGTCCGCCGCCAGACCGTGCCAGCCGCCCTCGACGTATTGTGCGAAAGCTTGCTTGAAGCCTGTAGGCGTCGTTACCACGCCATTGTCGAAATGGCAGCCCTCTTCGTCGCCGCTGCGATTCAACGGGGCCAGAACGTTCTCACAGAACTTCGCGCCTTCTTCGAGGATGGCGTTGATCATGTCCGGGCTGGCCTCGGTGGCGCCCAGCGCAGCGTAGTTGCTGTGGAAGTCGAAGACGTGGTCGATCAGAAAGCGCATGTCGCGCAGGGGAGCTTTGTACTCAGGCATGGTCGTTACTCCGTCAGCAGATGCTTCAAACCTACTGCCGGGCACCACGCCTCACAATCACAGTCCAGACGCTGAATGCGCCATCATCACTCAACCCGCAGCGGCGTCCATTCGCACGGCGCCACGTCGGGTCTGACCGAACGCCACCACGCAGTTTCGTCCGGCACCCTTGGCGCTGTAGAGCGCTTCGTCCGCCGATTTGAGAACCTTTTCAGGGGTGCGCTGCTCCACGCGTTCGGCGACGCCGATGCTGACCGTGACTGACACACTCGAAGCACCCGGGCCCGAGCGGCGCTGACGACCTTGCTGGTCGTCCTGAGGCCGGTTGTCCTGATTGCGCAGCTGAATATTGTAGGTGGCGATGGATTCGCGGATGACTTCCAGGTGCGGCATGCACTCTTCGAGCGTCTTGCCTGCGAACACCAACGCAAATTCCTCACCGCCATAGCGATATGCCCTACCGCCACCGCCGATTTTCGACAGTTTGCTGGCGACCAGTCGCAGCACCTGGTCGCCGACATCGTGACCGTGGGTGTCGTTGAATTTCTTGAAGTGATCGACGTCGCTCATGGCCAGCACGTAATTACGCCCCAAGCGCTGCATCCGCTCGTTCAAGGCGCGACGGCCCGGCAGACCGGTGAGTTCGTCGCGGAATGCCATTTGATAGGCCTCATGCGCGACCGCTGCGGCAATCATCAGCATCACCTGACTGCACATGATGTTCAGGGTAAACGGAAGAATGAAGGTTTTCGGCAGCGCCCAGAACAACCCGAGCAAACCCACCAGTTGCGCGGCGTGCAACGGTCGCGGGTTGCGCCAGTATTGCCAGCTCAGCAACAGGAACGAAGCGATGAACACCGGGTAAGCCAGCTGAATCAGGCTCATCCAGGCGCCATGCAGTGCCGGCCAGCGGATTTCCGACAACCACATCAGCAACGCTTGTGGGTAACTCTGCTCCAGTCCCAACGCGACACTGCCGACGGCCAGCAATACCGCGAAGCGCGCGACCATGTCTTGAAACAGGTGCGTGCGCTCCTGCCAGGCCGCGAAAACGCCGAACAACAGCGGCAGCAACAGGCAACACAAATGGAAAACCACGGCGGCGTCTTCGCGGACTTTGCCGTTGTCGCGGTAATAGTCGGTCTGGGTGTCGAGCAAAAAGTAGGCGATGTACACCGTGACCATCAGAAACAGCTCGCGCTGACGTCGGTAAACCGCGCAATACGCACCGCCGAGCAACAGCACCAACGTCGGCAGGACGTTGAACAGCGAAGTGAAGAAAACGTTCAGATCCTTGATGTAGGCAGCCGCAAGCCCCGCAAGTAAAAGCAGTAACGACGGTAGGAAATGGCTGAAACGTACAGCGGAAGAACGCGGCAAGGGTAAAGCTCCGACCGTCATGACAATAGATGGCATTGTGCCCACCTACTGTAACGGCAGAAACCTCGACTTACTGAGCGAAATGTCAGGTTTTTTTAGCGGGTGCGTGACTGGCCGCAAACAGCGCGGCCGGTCACATCAGTCCATCAGAGATCGTTGTAGAACGGCAAGAGTGGCCCTTCCGTAGCCGGGCGCCCTTCCGCACCGACCGGTTTGAGTGTAATCAGCGCATCTGCCGCTTGTCGGGTGGTGATTTTCGGACTGACCGGCTTCAACGTCACGGCGTTTTCATCACCGATATGGCCTTGTGGAATGACCAGCGATGGATGATCGAAAGGCGCCTGTTCCCAGGCCACGCGCTGATCGGTCAGCCCGACTTCCATGAACTTGACCAGTGCGTCCACTTCATCAGGCGTCAGGTTCAGGGCGGTCATGTCCGGATCAAGGTTGGAGGTGTTGTGCTGATTCACACTTGGATGATCGAAGCCGCTGGTGTTGTTCGCTTCCGAGCCGCGCCGGTCACCACCGCGGTTGTAGAACTCGACGACCTGCCTGAGTGTCGAGCGGCTGCCGTTGTGGAAGTACGGCCCGGTCAGCGCGATGTTGCGCAGCGTTGGGGTTTTGAAAGCGCCATCCACCGCATCGTGGAAACCGACGTTGGGTTTGAGCGTCGAATCGCAGGGCAATCCCGCACTCAACAGCGCTTCGAAGGTGCACACATCCACGTCCAGCGGATCCGGCACATTGATGCCCTGCAACTGGGTGTTGTATTCGCGAGTGAACGCCAGCGGGTTGCCCCATGCGTCGGACCCACCGAGCCCCAGGTCTTCCGACGTCGGGCGCACACCGGTGTTGTAGAAACCGTTGTCGTACAGCGCGGTGAGGTTGTCAGCCATCAGCATCCGTTCGATCCGCTCACGGGGATGGAACAGCAACCGGCTGGCAGCGTTGGTCAACTCCGCTCCGCCGTGACAATTGACGCACTTGCCCTTGCCGAGGAACAGGTTCATCCCTTCGACCTGCTGTGCATTCATCGCCTGCTGATTGCCTTGCAAGTAGGCATCCACGGGGGCCTGGTCGGAGACCAGGGTGGATTCGTACATCTGAATCGCCAGCCCGAAGAACAGCGGGAAGTTGGCCTCCATCTGGGTGTACGGCGCGCCGCCGAGCGAAACCTGTTGCGTGGCGTTCCATAGCCGAGGCTGGAAAGCGGCCTTGATCAATTCTCTGTAGGTCGGACGGCGGGCGCCGGAAACCGGGCCCAGCACAGAGTCGGTGGATGAAATCCGCTGCTGCTTGAGCATCAGCGAGTCGAGCATGCGTCGGCCAATGTCGGCGAAGGTGCGCCCGCCGCAGGACATTTCCACGGGGCTGCCCGGTGGGCCAACAGCCTGCGAGGCGGCAGAGGCATCGTTGAGGGCCAGCCGAACCTTGGTGGCCACCCCGCTGCGATCGCTGGTGACGAAGATCCCGGCATCGGGGTCGCGATTGCCGAACGGCGAAAAGCCGTTGAACACGTTATTGGCCCGTCCGTCCCAGAAGTTACGCACGTTGAACGCGGCGTTGATCACCGTCGGGGCATTGCGTCCGGTGCTGCGCCGCACGTTGATACCGCCGACCTGAAACACGCCGTCCGGTTGCTGCGTGCATTTGTCGAAGCGCGGCTGATTCGGTTTGACGAAGTTGGCATCGAATACCCCTTGCGAGCCGACCACATCGTCGGTCGAGTAGACAATCGCCGAGTTGCGATCCAGCGGATCGGCCAACACGTGGGTCGGAAAATCGGTTTTCTTCAACGTGTAGTTCGGGCCGCCCTTGCCGGCGGACAGGGTCGCGTAGGAAGGAACGTCGCCGGGAATATCGGAGGCTACAAACGGCTTGTTGAAGATCGATGAAACGTTGGCATGGGTGCTGGCCTGGCCCGGGTTGATCTGGTTGGTGATCCGGTGATCGACACCCGCATGAAAGTGGCAGGATGCACACGCCGTGGAGCCATCGCTACCGATCTCCATGTCCCAGAACAGTGCCTTGCCCAGCAGAACCGCCGCCGAGCGATTAAGCACATAGTCGGTCATCAGGTCGACCTTGCGCCCGCCTTCGGTGCCGGAAGGGTCAGGCGGGATCAGGCCGTGCAGCGTCTGCAGGGAAGGGACTTCCGGCACGGGCAGATCAACTTCTGCCGCCGTCGCCGCGAATGCATGTTTGGCGGGCAGACTGATAACGAGCAGCCCGCAGACGATCACGCAGGGCAGACGGACAGTTCGAACAAAAAGGCTCAAGTTCACCATGATGACACCCCGATTCAGTGATGGAGTTGCCGGGCATGAGGCGTCACTCAACTGGCAAAGTTAGACTTTGTCGTTGCCGAAGTTGAAACGCTACGGAAGGCACCGTGGCAGGCGCTTAATTGAACTGTAGCTGTTACAAAAGATTTCAACAGCAGAAATACAAATTAATTTTGAACTTTTATTCAAGCCTCAACTTTGGTGTAAATCCCCCATTACCGGGGGGCAATTCCCCAGCCACGGAAGGCCTCACGGCCATAGCCCAAGCGCCTGCGAGGCCTTCCGTTTTGGCCCCGCAATTGCAAAACAAGTTATTTTACTTATTTAATACTGAAAAAAATTTGCCCACGTTAGTTAATTGAAGACAAAGGCACTAGTTGCAGTATCGGCGACTACTTATTGTTTGTATAAAGCAAAAAAAAACCGCCACTCCCGAAGGAGCGGCGGCTTTTTTGAAGCACTGCGTTAAGGCTTAGTAGCCCAGATCGAAGTTCTCTTCTTTCATGTCCATCAGGTTGTTGGCGCCCGACAGCATGGTTGCAACGTGAGTGCGGGTACGCGGCAGGATGCGCTGGAAGTAGAAGCGCGCAGTCTGCAACTTGGCGGTGTAGAACGCCTCTTCGGAAGTGCCGGCAGCCAGTTTCTCGGCAGCCAGGCGCGCCATGTCAGCCCAGAAGTAGGCCAGGCAGGCGTAACCGGAGTACATCAGGTAGTCCACGGAGGCCGCGCCGACTTCTTCGCGATCCTTCATGGCCGCCATACCGACCTTCATGGTCAGCTCGCCCCATTCTTTGTTCAGTGCAGCCAGCGGTGCGACGAACTCTTGAACCGCTTCGTTGCCTTCGTTGGTCTGGCAGAACTTGTGGACGATCTTGGTGAAGCCTTTCAGGGCCTCGCCTTGGGTCATCAGCACTTTACGGCCCAGCAGGTCGAGTGCCTGGATACCGGTGGTGCCTTCGTACAGCATCGAGATGCGGCTGTCGCGAACGTTCTGCTCCATGCCCCACTCGGCGATGAAGCCGTGGCCGCCGTAGATTTGTACGCCGTGGTTGGCCGATTCAAAACCAACTTCAGTCATGAAGGCTTTGGCGATTGGCGTCATGAAGGCCAGCAGTGCGTCGGCTTTCTTTTTCTCTTCTTCATCCACGCCGTACTTGACGATGTCGACTTGCTTGGCAGTGAAGTAAACCATTGCACGGTTGCCTTCGGCGAATGCCTTCATGGTCAACAGCATGCGACGTACGTCTGGGTGAACGATGATCGGGTCAGCTGCTTTTTCCGGCGCTTTCGGGCCAGTCAGGGAGCGCATTTGCAGACGATCGCGAGCGTATTTCAGGCCGCCCTGGAAGCCGATTTCAGCATGGGCCAGGCCTTGCAGTGCGGTACCCAGACGTGCGGTGTTCATGAAGGTGAACATGCAGTTCAGGCCTTTGTTCGCCGGGCCGATCAGGAAGCCGGTGGCCGCGTCGAAGTTCATCACGCAAGTGGCGTTACCGTGGATGCCCATCTTGTGTTCCAGGGAACCACAGCTCACCGCGTTGCGAGCGCCGATCGAACCGTCCGCGTTCGGCATGAACTTCGGCACGATGAACAGCGAAATGCCTTTGGTGCCAGCCGGTGCATCCGGCAGGCGGGCCAGTACGATGTGGACGATGTTGTCGGCCATGTCGTGTTCACCGGCCGAGATGAAGATCTTGGTGCCGGATACTTTGTAGGAACCGTCGGCCTGAGGTTCGGCCTTGGTGCGCAGCATGCCCAGGTCGGTGCCGCAGTGCGGTTCGGTCAGGCACATGGTGCCGGTCCACTCGCCGGAAACCAGTTTGGTCAGGTACGCGTCTTGTTGCTCAGGCGTGCCGTGTTCGGAAATGGTGTTCATCGCGCCATGGGACAGGCCTGGGTACATGCCCCACGACCAGTTGGCTTCGCCAACCATTTCGCTCACAGCCAGACCCAGAGACTCCGGCAGGCCTTGGCCACCGTGCTCTACGTCGTGCGCCAGGCTAGGCCAGCCGCCTTCAACGAATTGTTTGTAGGCTTCTTTGAAACCCGTCGGGGTTTTAACGCCGGACTCACTCCAGGTGCAGCCTTCGGTGTCACCCACGCGGTTCAGCGGAGCCAGTACCTGCTCACAGAACTTGGCGCCTTCCTCGAGAATGGCGTCAACCATGTCCGGAGTTGCGTCCGCACAAGCCGGAAGGCTCTGATAGTGCGCTTCGTAGCCGAGCAGTTCGTCACGAACGAAGCGAATATCACGCAAGGGGGCCTTGTAGTCAGGCATAGCGATAAACCTCTGCTGATGTAACCGGGAATGAACGACCGCGTGGATTTGTTGTGGCGGTCAAACAGTTGTTTGAAACATACGTTTACGCCCAAATCTTGTCAAGCGTCGATCTTGGGCCGTTTGTCATCGACTCAGCGATCTGCCGGACACGCAGCAGCGCACCACCGATGCTCAAGCAAAGGTGCCGTGTAGAAAAGATTAGTTGAGGGAGAAGGACTTACGCAGAAAAACGCCGCGAAAAGTCGCGGCGTTCCAGAAGCGGTTTCAGCGAGGGATCAAGCGAATGTATCGATCAACGTTCCGAGCATTTCGTCTGAAGCCTTGGCAACTTTAGCGCCCGCTTCCACCTGGAATTTGCCTTGAGTCATCTCGATGACATTGCTGGTCAGGTCGGATCGCTGACTGCGATCAACCGAACGCAGGCGATCCACCTGAACTTCGGAAGACTGGCTGGTCACCGAACGCTCAATGGTGTTATTGGCGATCTGCCCGGCGGCTTGATCGACGCGGTTCTGCCCTGTCTGAATGGTGCTCAGACCCGCATAAAAAGCAGTGTTACCTGAAATCTGCATGGGAGAACTCGTCCGGCAAGGGGATCAATAGCGGGCATTGAATCAGACATGATGGCAAAACGCCCGATAAAAACACTAATGGCACAGTGCCTTGTGATAGCTAAAACCTAGTCCAGCAAATCCAGCTGCAAATGTTCCGCCACCGATTCAGCGGTGACCGACTTGAGTTTCGGCACCCGCCCAAGGCACGGTGCGGGGATGCGCTCGGCGAGTGTCGCGAGGTTCTCCTCCAGCCGCGAGGTTTTGGGATCAATGATATTGGCCACCCACCCCGCCAGCTGCAATCCATCCTGGGCAATCGCCTCGGCCGTCAACAGCGCATGATTGATGCAACCCAGGCGCACACCGACCACCAGAATCACCGGCAAATCCAGCGCCATCGCCAAGTCAGACAGATTGTCCTGATCCGCCAACGGCACTCGCCAGCCGCCCGCCCCTTCGATCAGGGTGAAATCGGCCTGCATATCGAGAATCTCGCGCATAGGCGTCAACAGCGATTGCACCGTCAGCGCCACGCCAGCTTCCCGCGCGGCCAGGTGCGGCGCGATGGCTGGCTCGAACGCCACCGGGTTGACCTGTGCATACGTCAACGGCAATGAGCATTCGGCCAACAGCGCCAGCGCATCGGCGTTACGCAACCCCTTGGGCGTCACGTCGCAGCCCGAGGCAACCGGCTTGCCGGCTGCCGTGCTCAAGCCTGCCGACCGCGCGGCATGTAACAACCCGGCGGCCACGGTCGTCTTGCCGACATCAGTGTCCGTACCGGTGATGAAATAGGCTTTGCTCATAAAGGCTTCTCCAATACGGCATAAACCACCTGATAAGTCGCCGGCAAACCCTCAGCCTGACGAAACTGCTCATACGCCTCGATCAAACCGAGGATCCGCGCCCGGCCAGTCAAACCACCCGGCCGCCCAGGGTTCAAGTTGTGCGCACCCAAGGCCTTGAGTTCATGGGTCAGGCTGCGCACATCCGGGTAATGCAACACATGAGGACGGGTTTGCAGACTGACGGTTTTCAAGCCGCTGGCCGCACACAGTTGCTGATAAACACCCAACTCGCGGAAGCGATTGACGTGCACCATGCCATCGACCTGCCGCCAACTGTCACGCAGCTCAAACAACGTCCCTACACAAAGACTAGCAAACGCGAAAATCCCGCCCGGTTTCAGCACACGCTGCGCTTCGCTCAGGACCGAGCCGAAGTCCGCGCACCACTGCACGGCCAGGCTGGAGAAGATCAGGTCGCAGGTCGAATCCTGCAGCGGCAAGTGCTCCGCATCGCCTGCGATGAAATGGGTGGCGCCCCCCAATGGCCGGGCGTGATTGAGCATGCCTTCGGCAATGTCGAGGGCGACGCCGTGACCGGTAGGAAAACGCTCACCCAGCGCCCGACTGAAATACCCGGTGCCGCAGCCCAGGTCGAGCCAACGATCCGGGACAAAATCCGCGGGCAGGCGACTCAACAACTGGCTGCCAACATCGCGCTGCAACTCCGCCACGCTGTCGTAGCTCGCCGCGGCACGGGAAAAAGAGGCGGCCACCTGGCGCTTGTCGGGCAAACCGCCGGACAGGCTGTGAAGGGATAAATCAGTCATCACCGGACTCATGCAAAAAGGCCTGAATCGCCCCCGCCACACCGTGGGGGTCTTCCAGAAGAAACGCGTGGCCGGCCTGTTCAATCAGACCGATTTCGACATCCGGCAGCAGCGCCAGCAAGTCCCCCGCCGCTTCGGCCGGGACCAGGCCGTCGAGGCCGGCGAACAAATGCAGTTGCGGACCGCGAAACGCCTGCAAAGCCTGGCGAGTATCCAGTTGTGCGAGAACCTCCAGACCACTCATCAAGGTCGAAGCAGAAGCGTTTGGCGCGCCACCGAGCAACAACCGCGACAGACCGCGCGGGTCTTCGGCGCCTTGTGCGCACAGCAACGAAAACCGTTTCAACGTCATGCGCGGATCAGCCTGGCAGCCAGCCAGGAACGCATCGAACGTCTCGCCAGGCATCGCGCTCGGCCATTGCTCATGGGCGACAAACGAAGGATTACTCGCCAGGGTCAGCAAGCCGCAGCAGCGATCACCGCGCCGTGCCGCCAATTCTGCCGCCAGCATGCCACCCAAGGACCAGCCGCCGAGCCAGGCGTCCTGCGGCACTGTCGAATCGAGTTCATCGAGCCATTCCTGAAGATCACTTGACTCCAGTTCCGGCAACGGTTCGATCTCGACGCGCAGGTGCTCATCCAGCCCCTGCAAGGCTGCCGCCAAAGGTTCCAATGGCGAAATCCCGAGGCCCCAACCGGGCAGCAGAATCAATCGATCACGCATGGCTTGGCTCCGGTTTCAGTTGGGCAAAACAATCGGCCAGTCCATCTAACAATAGTTGCACCTGGGCCTCGCTATGCGCGGCGGTCAGGGTCACGCGCAAGCGGGCGCTGCCAGCCGGCACCGTCGGCGGACGGATTGCCGTCACCATCAGGCCACGTTCGCGCAGCATCTGCGACAGTCGAACCGCACGCCCGGCATCGCCGATCCTGATCGGCTGGATCGGCGTGAAGCTGTCCATCAGCTCCAGGCCGATTTGCTCGGCACCTTGGCGGAACTGGCGGATCAACGTCTTCAGATGCTCACGTCGCCAATGTTCGGTGCGCAGCAGTTCGAGGCTTTTCAGCGTCGCACACGCCAGCGCCGGTGGCTGGCTCGTGGTGTAAATATAGGGACGGGCGAACTGGATCAGGCTTTCGATCAGCTCTTCGCTGCCCGCGACAAAAGCCCCGGCGGTACCGAACGCTTTACCCAGCGTACCGACCAACACCGGCACGTCTTCCTGGCTCAGGCCGAAGTGCTCGACAATCCCACCGCCATTGGCACCCAGCGGGCCAAACCCGTGAGCGTCATCGACCATCAGCCAAGCGCCTTTGGCCTTGGCTTCGCGGGCCAGCGCCGGCAGGTCGGCAATGTCGCCGTCCATGCTGAACACGCCGTCGGTGACCACCAGCGTATTACCCGTGGCTTTCTCCAGACGCTTGGCCAGGCTGACCGCGTCGTTGTGCAGGTAGCGGTTGAAACGCGCGCCGGACAGCAGACCAGCATCCAGCAACGAAGCATGATTGAGCCGGTCTTCGAGCACCGTATCGCCCTGCCCGACCAGCGCGGTGACCGCGCCGAGATTGGCCATGTATCCGGTGGTGAACAGCAACGCACGCGGGCGCCCGGTCAGATCAGCCAGGGCTTCTTCCAGTTCATGGTGCGGCGTGCTGTGACCGATGACCAAGTGCGACGCCCCGCCACCCACGCCCCAGCGAGCAGCACCGGCACGCCAGGCTTCGATCACTTGCGGGTGATTGGCCAGGCCCAGGTAATCGTTGTTGCAGAACGCCAGCAATGGCTGGCCGTCGACTACCACTTCCGGGCCTTGAGGGCTGTCGAGCAGCGGGCGCTGGCGATAGAGGTTTTCGGCACGACGGGCAGCAAGGCGTGCGGCGAGATCGAAAGACATGCAGGCCTCGGCTATCAAATGACACATGACCACTGTGGGAGCGAGCCTGCTCGCGAGGTGGCCTTCACACTCAACATAAATGTCGACTGTTCGATCGCTTTCGCGAGCAGGCTCGCTCCCACAGTGTTTTGCATTCCTTCAGAGGAATCGGTGGAGACTTTAGACAGCGGCGTTATAGAACTGCTCGCTGCTCTTCTGCTCAACCAGTGCCTGTTCAATTGCCGCCTGATGCACCTCGTCGGCGTGCTCTTCGCGCGCTTCCGGCAGAATCCCCAGGCGCGAGAACAGTTGCATGTCCTTGTCGGCCTGCGGGTTGGCGGTGGTCAGCAGTTTTTCGCCGTAGAAAATCGAGTTCGCGCCAGCGAAGAACGCCAAGGCCTGCATCTGCTCGTTCATCGCTTCGCGGCCGGCGGACAGGCGCACGTGGGATTGCGGCATCAGGATGCGGGCAACGGCGAGCATGCGGATGAAGTCGAACGGATCGATGTCTTCGGCATTTTCCAGCGGCGTGCCGGCAACTTTCACCAGCATGTTGATCGGCACCGACTCTGGATGCTCAGGCAGGTTGGCCAGCTGGATCAGCAGATTGGCGCGGTCATCGAGGGACTCGCCCATGCCGAGAATACCGCCGGAGCAGATCTTCATCCCCGATTCACGCACGTAGGCCAGGGTTTGCAGGCGTTCGCTGTAGGTGCGGGTGGTGATGATACTGCCGTAGAACTCAGGCGACGTATCGAGGTTGTGGTTGTAGTAGTCGAGGCCGGCGTCGGCCAGCGCAACGGTCTGGTCCTGATCCAGGCGACCGAGGGTCATGCAGGTTTCCAGGCCCATGGCCTTCACCCCTTTGACCATTTCCAGCACGTACGGCATGTCTTTGGCCGACGGGTGTTTCCACGCCGCACCCATGCAGAAACGAGTCGAACCAATGGCCTTGGCGCGAGCGGCCTCTTCGAGGACCTTCTGCACTTCCATCAGTTTTTCTTTTTCCAGGCCGGTGTTGTAGTGACCGGACTGTGGGCAGTATTTGCAATCTTCCGGGCAAGCGCCGGTCTTGATCGAGAGCAGCGTGGAAACCTGGACGCGGTTGGCGTCGAAATGTGCGCGGTGCACCGTCTGAGCCTGGAACAACAGGTCGTTGAATGGCTGAACGAAGAGTGCTTTGACTTCGGCCAAAGACCAGTCATGACGCAGGGTTGCAGAGGTGCTGGCGCTCATGGGCGTTTCCTTTGTTTTATGCTTGGCAAGCGGCTGGGGGATGGAATACCCACAGACGCGACACGGATGTTCGGCATATTTAAGGAAGACTCATGCGCTGTCAACCACGATACGATGGACCGGTTTACATCTGGTTAAAAAACAAACAACACTGCTTGCTCTGTGCTGAACCGGCCGAGGAAAACATCCCGATCTGCATGGCCTGCGAAACCGAGTTGCCCTGGCTTGGCGATCACTGCCAGACCTGCGCCCTGCCCTTGCCCGGCACAGGCTTGACCTGCGGCCAGTGCCTGAAACAACCACCCGCCTTCGAGCGAGTCGCCGCGCCGTGGTCGTACAGCTTTCCGCTGGACACGTTGATCACGCGCTTCAAGCATTCGGCAAAGTGGCCGTTTGGCCGCCTGCTCGCCGATCTTCTCGCGCAATACCTGCAACATCGCTTCGACGAAGACCTCAATCGGCCCGACGCACTGGTCCCGGTGCCGCTGGCTACAAAACGACTGCGCCAACGGGGTTTCAATCAAGCCGCGATGCTCGCCCGCTGGCTCGGCGGCCATCTGGACATTCCTTGCGACGAAACGCTGCTGCTGAGGACTCAAGACACCAGCGCGCAGCAGGATTTGAATGCCGAGGCCCGCAAAAAGAACCTGCGCAACGCGTTCGCCCTGACACCCGGCGCGCAGATCAAGGGCCGCCATTTGGCGTTGGTGGACGACGTGCTGACCACGGGTGCCACGGCGCAAGCCCTCGCCCGGCTGCTGATGGACGCTGGGGCTGCGCGGGTTGACGTCTATTGCCTGGCTCGCACACCCAAGCCGGGCGATGCGGCCTGACTTGACTCCCGGTGCCCAAGCGGCCAACGTCTTCTAATTGTCACAGCCAAAGCGCCTCGCCATGTCCTTGCCTACCTTGTTGTCCCAGCACATTGTCCGTCGTCCGCAGCGCATCGCCTTGCTGCAACACATCGCCGAACAAGGCTCGATCACCCGCGCTGCGAAAAGCGCGGGCCTGAGTTACAAGGCGGCGTGGGACGCCATCGATGAGCTGAACAACCTGGCGCAGAAACCGCTGGTGGAACGTAGCGTCGGCGGCAAGGGCGGCGGCGGTGCCAAACTCTCCAGCGAAGGCCGGCGCGTGTTGCGCCTTTATCAAAAGCTGCAAGTCCTCCAGGCCCAGGTGCTGGAAGCCGCCGAAGATGCCAGCGATCTCGACCTGCTCGGCCGCTTGATGCTCCGTACCAGCGCGCGCAATCAACTGCACGGCAAGGTTGTCGAGATCGAAGCCCAGGGCCGCAACGACCGGATCCGCCTCGAACTGGCCGAAGGCTTGAATATCGATGCGCAGATCACCCACGACAGCACCCTGCGCCTGGAACTGGAAACCGGCACCGAAGTGGTCGCCCTGATCAAGGCCGGCTGGCTGGACGTGCTGGCAATCGAGCAACACGCAACACCCGGCAACAATTGCCTCACCGGCATTATCGAAGAAATTCTCGACGCCGAAGACGGGCCCAGCGAAGTGCGCATCAGCTTGCCCAATGGCCAGACGCTGTGCGCCCTGGCCGAGCCACTGCATTTGCGAACCCACGGGCTGACCACCGACAAACCGGTGCGGGTGCAGTTTTCGCCCTCGAACGTCCTGTTGGGCACTCCGCTCTGAAACAAAAGCGTCATGTCCGCTCACTAAGGTGGCTGCAAAAACCGCAGGGAGCCTGATGTGAGCCTATTAGAAGAAAACCAGTCCACCGATCTCGAAAAAATGGTCGGCCTCAGCCGTCGCGGTTTTATCAGCGCCGGTGCCCTCTGCGGTGCCGCCATGTTCCTGGGTGGCAACCTGCTGAGCCGCAGCGTCATGGCCGCGAGTGTCAGCGCAGGCACCAGCAAACTGTTGGGTTTCGACAGCATCCCCGCCGCCACCAGCGACGCCATTACCTTGCCGGCCGGCTATAAGTCCTCGGTGCTGATCAGCTGGGGCCAGCCGCTGCAAAAGAATGGCCCGGCCTTCGACCCGAGTGGCAACGGCACGGCCGAGCATCAGGAAGTCCAGTTCGGTGACAACAACGACGGCATGAGCCTGTTCGAGTTTCCCGGTGAAAAAGACCGGGCGCTGATGGCGATCAACAACGAATACACCAACTATCGCTACCTCTACGCGCACGGCGGCATGCCGCAATCGGCCGAAGAAGTGCGCAAGGCGCTGGCCTGCGAAGGCGTGTCGGTGATCGAAGTGCAGCGCAAGAACGGCCAGTGGCAGTTCGTCCAGGGCTCGCGCTACAACCGTCGTATCCACGGCAATGCGCCGATCAGCCTGAGCGGCCCGGCCGCCGGCCATGAACTGCTGAAAACCAGCACCGACCCACACGGCAAGAACGTCCTCGGCACCTTCCAGAACTGCGCCAACGGCAAGACGCCGTGGGGCACGTACCTGACCTGCGAAGAGAACTTCACCGACTGCTTCGGCAGCAGCAATGCCGAGCAAAAATTCGACGCGGCGCAAAAACGCTACGGCGCGGTGGCAGCCAGTAAAGAGATCAACTGGCACCAGCACGACGAGCGTTTCGACCTGGCGAAGAACCCGAACGAACTCAATCGTCACGGCTGGGTGGTGGAAATCGACCCGTTCGATCCGCAATCAACCCCGGTCAAGCGCACGGCCCTGGGCCGCTTCAAGCACGAAAATGCTGCGCTGGCAGAAACCCATGACGGCCACGCCGTGGTGTACATGGGCGATGACGAGCGCGGCGAGTTCATCTACAAGTTCGTCAGCCGCGACAAGATCAACCACAAAAAACCCAAGGCCAACCGCGACCTGCTCGACCACGGCACCTTGTACGTGGCGCGCTTCGATGCCGGCGACGGTAATGCCGATCACCCGAAAGGCAAAGGTGAGTGGGTCGAGCTGACCCACGGCAAAAACGGCATCGACGCCAGCAGCGGTTTCGCCGACCAGGCCGAAGTGCTGATCCACGCGCGTCTCGCCGCCAGCGTGGTGAAAGCCACACGCATGGACCGTCCGGAATGGATCGTGGTCAGCCCCAAGGATGGCCAGGTCTATTGCACCCTGACCAACAACGCCAAGCGCGGCGAAGAGGGTCAACCGGTGGGTGGGCCAAACCCGCGCGAGAAAAACGTCTACGGGCAGATCCTGCGCTGGCGCACCGACCGTGACGATCACGGCTCGAAAAGCTTTGCCTGGGACCTGTTTGTGGTCGCCGGCAACCCGGGCGTCCACGCCGACACGCCAAAGGGCGGTTCGTCGAACATCACCCCGCAGAACATGTTCAACAGCCCGGATGGCTTGGGTTTCGACAAGGCCGGGCGGTTGTGGATTCTCACCGACGGCGATTCGAGCAATGCCGGTGATTTTGCGGGGATGGGCAACAACCAGATGCTGTGTGCCGACCCGGTGACCGGGGAGATCCGCCGGTTCATGGTTGGGCCGATCGGTTGCGAAGTGACCGGCATCAGCTTCTCGCCGGATCAGAAGACGTTGTTTGTCGGGATTCAGCATCCGGGGGAGAACGGTGGATCGACGTTCCCTGAGCATTTGCCGAACGGCAAGCCGCGGTCTTCGGTGATGGCCATTACTCGTGAAGATGGCGGGGTCGTCGGCACCTGATCAGGCCCCTTCGCGAGCAGGCTCGCTCCCACAGGGGATTTGCGGAGTGTCGCAGATCCAGTGTGGGAGCGAGCCTGCTCGCGAAAGCGTCCGCCCAGACCACACTCATCTCAAGGCCAGGCCCTAAAGACGCCCCGTCTGCGCTACCATGCTTGGCCGGACGCGGCAGCCTGCTGCGCGCAGGAGTCAGCATGGCCCACCCGTTTGCAACCCTTACCCCAGACCTCGTGCTCGATGCCGTCGAAAGCATCGGCTTTCTCAGCGACGCGCGCATTCTGGCGCTCAACAGCTACGAAAACCGCGTCTATCAAGTCGGCATCGAAGACTCCGAGCCGCTGATCGCCAAGTTCTACCGCCCACAGCGCTGGACCAACGAAGCGATTCTCGAAGAGCACCAGTTCACCTTCGAACTCGCCGAGTGCGACGTGCCCGTGGTCGCGCCGATGATTCACAACGGCGCCAGCCTGCATGAACATAACGGTTTTCGTTTCACCCTGTTCCCGCGCCGTGGTGGCCGTGCGCCAGAGCCGGGAAATCTCGATCAACTCTATCGCCTGGGTCAGCTGCTCGGTCGTCTGCACGCCGTGGGTTCCACCAAACCGTTCGAGCACCGTGAAGCGCTGGGCGTTAAGAACTTCGGTCACGACTCGCTGACCACCCTGCTCGAAGGCAACTTTGTTCCCAAGAGTTTGCTGCCCGCCTACGAGTCCGTGGCCCGCGACCTGCTCAAGCGGGTGGAAGAGGTCTACAAGGCCACGCCGCACCAGAACATCCGCATGCACGGCGATTGCCACCCCGGCAACATGATGTGCCGCGACGAAATGTTCCACATCGTCGACCTCGACGACTGCCGCATGGGCCCGGCGGTGCAGGACATCTGGATGATGCTCGCCGGTGACCGCCAGGAATGCCTCGGCCAATTGTCGGAATTGATGGACGGCTACAACGAGTTTCACGATTTCGATCCGCGAGAACTGGCGTTGATCGAGCCGCTGCGCGCCTTGCGCCTGATGCACTACAGCGCCTGGCTCGCCCGTCGCTGGGATGACCCGGCGTTCCCGCACAGTTTTCCGTGGTTCGGCAGCGAGCGGTATTGGGGGGACCAGGTGTTGGCGTTGCGTGAGCAATTGGCGGCACTCAATGAAGAACCACTAAAACTCTTCTGACCCAACACAACCCCCACAGGGGTTGTGTTCACAATTGCCCAACCTATTCAGGCAGGACATTCGGAGATAAATCTCCTTACAATCTCCCTTTGTTAGCTGCCTAAGCAAGGACTCTGCATGCAAGCCGCCAACCCGCGTCGCGGGTACATTCTGGGCCTGAGTGCCTACATCATCTGGGGACTTT
Source organism: Pseudomonas oplopanacis (assembly GCF_057128725.1). NCBI lineage: Bacteria > Pseudomonadati > Pseudomonadota > Gammaproteobacteria > Pseudomonadales > Pseudomonadaceae > Pseudomonas > Pseudomonas oplopanacis. The sequence goes on from NZ_JBSKHV010000013.1 coordinate 97,894, forward strand.
TCCCGCTCTACTTCAAAGCCATCGCCAGCGTGCCCGCCGTGGAGATCATCATCCATCGCGTGCTGTGGTCCGCGCTGTTCGGCGCCTTGTTGCTGATGGTCTGGAAACATCCCGGCTGGTGGCGCGAGTTGCGTGACAACCCGAAACGCCTGGCGATCCTGGCCCTCAGCGGCACGCTGATCGCGGCCAACTGGCTGACTTACGTGTGGTCGGTGAACAATGGACGGATGCTTGAGGCCAGCCTCGGTTACTACATCAACCCGCTGGTGAACGTGTTGCTGGGGATGTTGATCCTCGGCGAACGGCTGCGGCGCATGCAGTGGCTGGCCGTTGGTTTAGCGGCGGTTGGCGTGGCGCAGCAGGTGTGGCAAGTCGGCAGCCTGCCGTGGGTGTCGCTGGTATTGGCGCTGACGTTCGGGTTCTACGGATTGATCCGCAAGCAGGCGCCGGTCAAGGCACTACCGGGGCTGGTGGTGGAAACCTGGATGCTGGTGCCGATTGCCATTGCCTGGCTGCTATTCAATCAAACCGCCACAAGCGCTCAGCCCGAGTTCTGGACCACCTCCGAAGCCTGGTGGCTGGTGGCCGCCGGCCCGGTCACGCTGGTGCCGCTGGTGTGTTTCAACGCCGCCGCACGGCATTTGCCCTACACGACATTGGGATTCCTCCAGTACCTCGCGCCGACACTGGTGCTGCTGCAAGCCGTTCTGTTGTTTGGCGAACAGCTGTCGTCCAGCACACTGGTTGCGTTCATCTTTATTTGGGCGGGCCTGGCGGTGTACAGCGTTGATGCGTGGATAAGTCTGCGCCGCCGCAGCTGATCAAAAAACACACAAACCTCTACAGGCCACGTCCGAAGTGGCCTGCATCGATCCTTCCCAAGGTTATCCACAGCGTGATCCCCGGCGTTTGTGCGCAACTCGTTGAAACTGATGGTTTTTTGATCAGATCCTGAAGAAGCCCGGCCGGCGTGGGCTGGCGGGCTGTCTCTACAGGTTATCCACAGGCAGGTGCACGTTAATCTTGGATAAGCCTGTCAAGGCTCGCTGCGCAGCACCAGTTCGACCATCAAATCGTCCGCCAGGGTTTCCAGGCGCGACTGCAAGACGTCCAGCGACAAGGTCAGTGGCACGGCAAGAATCGCCTCGGCATGGAACAGCGGCTCGCTGCTCATCGGCGCCGGCCGCACTTCGGTCACCAACCTTTCCAGGTTCACCCCTTGTTCGCTGAGCAGACGAGTGATGTCGCGCACGATCCCCGGACGATCGTTGCCGACCAACTCCATTGCAATCGGCTTCCAGGTGCAGGATTGCTCGATGCCGCTTTCGGCAATCAGTACGCGAATGCCTTGGGCGGACAACGCCTGCAGGGCATCGACCAATTCATCGTAGGCCTCGGCCGGCACTCCCACCCGAAGGATCCCGGCAAACTGCCCGGCCATGCGCGACATGCGGCTTTCCAGCCAGTTGCCGCCGTGCTCGGCAATGCACTGGGCGATGCGCTCGACCTGCCCAGCCTTGTCCGGAGCAAATACTGTGAGTACGAGGTGGTCCATGGCGCAGCCCTCTTTTGTTATAGAAACAGAAGTATAGGCAAGGGGAAAAATTCAGCGCGGCACTGCTTTTGTGGCGAGGGAGCTTGCTCCCGCTGGGGCGCGAAGCGCCCCCTGCATTTATCCAGACCAGCGCATTCGCTGGTTTTGCGACTGCTTCGCAGCCGAGCGGGAGCAAGCTCCCTCGCCACAGAAACCAAAGCCCCATAGCCGTGCTTCAAAGATTATGTGTACAACTTTTTATATTTAACTGGAACAATCCAATGGTTTTTTGAGAACATCCCGTTCCCCGACATGACTGCAATGCGTCATGGGGTCGCAGAACGACGTAATTAGTCTAATTTTCACAAGCGCAATTCATCATGTAGTATGCCGCAGCGCGCACTACATAACGTTGGATCGATGTCTGCCACCGGCACACTCGCAACCCTGAAAAGCCCTGTCAGCAAGGCCTCCAAGCCGTTGATCGGACCGAACCCAGCCGCCCGAAAGGGCATGTACTGGCGGACGGGTTTGTGGTTTAAATGGCCAGAGGCTTCATTGTCAAAATTGAAGAGCTGAAAAGCGAAATAGCTGAGCAGAGTGAGGCAAGCAATGACTGAACACGTTCAAGTCGGTGGCCTGCAGGTCGCCAAAGTCCTGTTCGACTTCGTGAACAACGAAGCCATTCCCGGTACCGGCCTCACCGCCGATAAGTTCTGGGCCGGTGCCGACAAGGTCATTCATGACCTGGCGCCGAAGAACAAAGCCCTACTCGCCAAACGCGATGATTTCCAGGCTCGTATCGATGGCTGGCACCAGTCTCGTGCCGGTCAGGCGCACGACGCCGTGGCCTATAAAGCCTTCTTGCAAGACATCGGTTATCTGCTGCCAGAAGCGGCTGATTTCCAGGCAACGACGCAAAACGTCGATGACGAAATCGCCCGCATGGCCGGCCCACAGCTCGTGGTCCCGGTCATGAATGCCCGTTTCGCGCTCAACGCCTCGAACGCCCGCTGGGGTTCGCTGTATGACGCGCTCTACGGCACCGACGCCATCAGCGAAGCTGACGGCGCGGAAAAAGGCAAAGGCTACAACAAGGTTCGCGGCGACAAGGTGATTGCCTTCGCCCGCGCCTTCCTCGACGAGGCCGCGCCATTGGCTGCCGGCTCCCACGTCGATTCCACCGGCTACAAAATCGTTGACGGCAAACTGGTGGTCGCCCTTAAAGGCGGCAGCAACACCGGCCTGCGCAACGACGCTCAGCTGATCGGCTTCCACGGCGACACCAGCGCGCCGACCGCGATCCTGCTGAAGAACAACGGCCTGCACTTCGAAATCCAGGTCGACGCCAGCACCCCGGTCGGCCAGACCGACGCTGCCGGCATCAAAGACATCCTGATGGAAGCCGCACTGACCACCATCATGGACTGCGAAGACTCCGTCGCCGCCGTCGATGCCGATGACAAAGTGGTGATCTACCGCAACTGGCTCGGCCTGATGAAGGGCGACCTGTCGGAAGAAGTCTCCAAAGGTGGTAAGACTTTTACCCGCACCATGAACGCCGACCGCACCTACACCGGTGTCGATGGCAAGGAACTGAGCCTGCACGGTCGTTCGCTGTTGTTCGTACGTAACGTCGGTCACCTGATGACCATCGACGCCATCGTCGACAAAGACGGCAACGAAGTGCCGGAAGGCATCCTCGACGGTCTGGTGACCAGCCTTGCAGCGATCCACAGCCTCAATGGCCACAGCTCGCGCAAGAACAGCCGCACCGGTTCGGTCTACATCGTGAAGCCGAAAATGCACGGTCCGGAAGAGGCCGCGTTCACCAACGAACTGTTCGGTCGCATCGAAGAAGTTCTCGGTCTGCCGCGCAACACGCTGAAAGTCGGGATCATGGACGAGGAGCGCCGCACCACGGTCAACCTCAAGGCTTGCATCAAGGCGGCCAGCGAGCGCGTGGTGTTTATCAACACCGGTTTCCTCGACCGTACGGGCGATGAAATCCACACCTCCATGGAAGCCGGCCCGATGGTACGCAAGGCCGACATGAAGGCCGAGAAGTGGATCGGCGCCTACGAGAACTGGAACGTCGATATCGGTTTGAGCACCGGCCTGCAAGGTCGCGCGCAGATCGGCAAAGGCATGTGGGCGATGCCCGACCTGATGGCGGCGATGCTCGAACAGAAAATCGCCCACCCACTGGCCGGCGCGAACACGGCCTGGGTTCCATCGCCGACCGCAGCTGCGCTTCACGCGTTGCACTACCACAAGGTCGACGTGTTCGCCCGTCAGGCCGAACTGGCCAAACGTGCGCGCGCTTCGGTGGACGACATCCTGACCATCCCGCTGGCCGTCAATCCACAGTGGACCGCCGAACAGATCAAGAACGAACTGGACAACAACGCCCAGGGCATTCTCGGTTATGTGGTGCGCTGGATCGACCAGGGCGTGGGTTGCTCGAAAGTGCCGGACATCAACGACGTCGGCCTGATGGAAGACCGTGCAACGCTGCGTATTTCCAGCCAGCACATCGCCAACTGGCTGCGCCACGGCATCGTGACCGAAGCGCAAGTGATGGAAAGCCTCAAGCGCATGGCGCCGGTGGTTGACCGTCAGAACGCCAATGACGCGCTGTACCGTCCGCTGGCCCCGAACTTCGACAGCAACATCGCCTTCCAGGCGGCGGTCGAACTGGTGGTCGAAGGCACGAAGCAGCCGAACGGCTACACCGAGCCGGTTCTGCACCGTCGTCGTCGCGAGTTCAAGGCTGCCAATGGCCTGTAACTAGTCGCTGACGCTGGACATGAAAAAGCCCTGATCTTTCGATCAGGGCTTTTTTATTTGTGAATGCAATCCACTGTGTGTGTGTGAATCAGAGAGATCAGTACTAAGGCTCTATGCCCAACTCATGCTTGACCAGCTCCAGCAACTTCTCGGTGTCGATAGGCTTGAGCAGGAAATCCACCACACTCAAATGCATCGCCGCGATGGCGTCTTTCACGTCAGCGTCGCCGGAAACAATGATGATGGGCAAGGCCGCCCGAACCGACTCACGCACCTGACGGATAAGTTCCAGGCCATCGACATTGCCCATACGCAAATCGGTGATCACCAGACCGATTGAAGGCTTTTTCACTTCCTCTTCAGCAACCAGCAACTTGAGTGCGGTTTCACCACTGGCAGCGGTGATGCAGCGAATACCGTCCAGTCCAAGAATCTGCGACAACAACTCGCGTGCATCTTTATCGTCGTCGACGATCAGCACTCGCTGCGGCGGCAAATCGGGTTCGAGCATGACGGCACTCAGCGCCTCGCGCTCGGCATCACTCAAAATATCTTGGTCGGACATGGCGCTCTCTACGTTTTCAATTCAATCCCCTAGCTCAATCGTCAGACACCGCTAAGCAGACCCTCAATGTGCACGTCGTCGGAAACTTTTTCTATAGCCAATGTAGGAGGTTTTTCCCACATTTGCGTCAGACATTTCCTAACTTCCGACACCTGCAAGGCCTACCTAGACTTACGTCCAATGGGCACTCCGCACGCAGGGGCGGACGATGGCAGAGTCATCCGACAACAACAATTCAAAAAAGACTGCGGTAATGGTTATGAGTAAAGCGGACGCCTTCACACAGGCAGGGAAAACCGCCGTATTGCAAAACATTCAGGGTACCTTGCAATTCCTTCAGCGTTTCCCGCCCTTCAATCAGATGGAACACGCTCACCTGGCGTACCTGGTTGAACAATGTCAGCTGCGTTTTTATGCCCCCGGCGACAGCATCATCAAGCCCGCCGATGGCCCGGTTGAACATTTCTACATCGTCAAACAGGGCCGCGTCGTAGGCGAGCGCCCGCACACGGCCAAGGGTGGCACCGAAACCACGTTCGAAATCACCACGGGGGAATGCTTCCCCTTGGCTGCGTTGCTGGGTGAACGGGCGACCCGAACTGAGCACTTGGCCGCCGAAGACACCTTTTGCCTTCAATTGAACAAGCTGGCGTTCATCAAACTGTTCGCGATTTCCAGCACTTTTCGCGACTTTGCCCTGCGCGGCGTCAGTAGCCTGCTGGATCAGGTCAACCAGCAAGTCCAGCAAAAAGCCGTGGAAACCCTCGGCACTCAGTACTCGCTGAACACACGCCTGGGCGAATTGGCCATGCGCCACCCGGTGACCTGCAGCCCGGCGACGCCGCTGCGTGAAGCAGTGACGCTGATGCACGAGCAACAGGTCGGCAGCATCGTCGTGGTCGATGAACACAAAGCCCCGCTGGGGATCTTCACCCTGCGCGACCTGCGCCATGTGGTAGCGGCCGGCACCAACGACTTCAACGAAACCATCGACCGACACATGACCCAGGCGCCGTTTTTCCTGTCGCCGGACCACAGCGCTTTCGACGCAGCCATCGCCATGACCGAGCGGCACATCGCGCATGTCTGCCTGGTGAAAGATCAACGCCTGTGCGGCGTGGTCTCGGAACGCGACCTGTTTTCCCTGCAACGGGTGGATCTGGTGCACCTGGCACGGACGATTCGCAGCGCCCAGCGCATCGAAAACCTGGTGCTGATGCGCGGCGAGATCGGCCAACTGGTCGAGCGCATGCTGGCTCATGGCGCCTCGTCGACGCAGATCACCCACATTATTACGCTGCTCAACGACCACACCGTGTGCCGGGTGATCGAACTGACCCTCGCCGACAAAGGCGACCCCGGCGTGCCGTTCAGTTGGTTGTGCTTCGGCAGCGAAGGCCGGCGTGAGCAGACGCTGCACACCGATCAGGACAACGGCATTCTGTTCGAGGCCAGGGACGCCGCGCACGCTGCCGAGATTCGCGGCAAGCTGTTGCCGATAGCCCAGCAGATCAACCAGAGCCTGGCGCTCTGCGGCTTCACGCTGTGCAAGGGCAACATCATGGCCGGCAACCCGGAGTTGTGTTTGTCGCGGGCCGAATGGGCGCGACGGTTTGCGGCGTTTATCCGCGAGGCGACGCCGGAGAACCTGCTGGGTTCGAGCATTTATTTCGACCTGCGCGTGGTCTGGGGTGACGAGCAAGGGTGCGAACAACTGCGTCGCGCGATTCTTGATCAGGTCGGTGATAACCGGCTGTTCCAGCGGATGCTTGCCGAAAACGCCTTGCGCAATCGTCCACCGGTGGGACGTTTCCGGGAGTTCGTGCTGGCGCGCAAGACCGGTGAAAAAGCCACGCTGGACCTCAAGGTGCAGGGGCTGACACCGTTCGTCGATGGTGCACGGTTGCTGGCATTGGCCCACGGGATCGAGGCCAACAATACCCTGGAGCGTTTTCGCCAACTGGTGGCCAAGGAAATCATTCAGCCGCTGGACGGGGCCGCCTATGAAGAGGCGTACCACTTCATTCAGCAAACCCGCATGCAGCAACATCAGCTGCAAACGCGGGAGAACTTGCCCTACTCCAACCGGGTCGATCCGGACAGCCTCAATCATCTGGACCGACGGATCCTGCGCGAATCCTTGCGCCAGGCGCAACGCCTGCAAAGCAGCCTGACCCTGCGGTATCAGCTATGAGCCTGTTTTCATGGCTGCGCCCGGCTACCCCGCTGCTGACGGAGGAGTTGCAACAACGTCTCAAGTGCTTGCCGGCGGTAGCCGAGCTGGGTGAATGCAGCCTGCGTGAACAACGTTGGGTGGTGCTCGACCTGGAAACCACCGGGCTCAACCTGAACAGGGATCGGGTGTTGTCCATTGGCGCCGTGGTGATCGAGGACGGCGCCATCGACTTCAGCCAGCAGTTCGAACGCACGCTGCAATGCACCGATATGAAGCTCGCGCCCAGCATGCTGATTCATGGCCTCGGCCCCAGCGCCATTGCGGCCGGCAGCGACCCGGCGCAGGCCTTGCTCGATTTCATGGAGTTCCTCGGCGACAGCCCGGTGTTGGCGTTTCATGCGCCGTTCGATCAGCACATGCTGGGCCGCGCATTGAAAGACCACTTGGGCTACAAGTTGGCGAATCCGTTTCTGGATGTGGCAGACATCGCCCCGCTGCTGTGCCCTCAGGCGCGAATTCGCGAGGCCGGACTGGATGAGTGGATCGACTGGTTCAAGCTGCAAGTGTTCGAGCGACATAACGCCAGTGCCGATGCGTTGGCGACGGCTGAATTGGCGTTGATCCTGTTTAGCCGGGCGCGGCAGCAGCAGATTCATAGTCCGTTGAATTTGCAGCAGCGGGTGAGTCAGTGGAAACGCCGGCAGCATGCGCCTTCATTCTAGTAATGGGGTGAATTGACTGGTGCCTTCGCGAGCAGGCTCGCTCCCACAGGGTTAACGCTGAACCCTGTGGGAGCGAGCCTGCTCGCGAAGAACGATAACGCGGTCGAACTGGTTACTTAACACTCCATTCACCCGACCAGCGCCAATTGCTTACCTTCCCCGCCTCTGCCACAATCGCGAACAATTCTCGTTAGTTAACACTTCCCAATCGGTGATGCTGCGTGTCGTCAATCCAAAGCCCCCACAGTGAGCTCGTTGGTGCGTTATATCGCGACCATCGCGGTTGGCTATTGGCCTGGCTGCGACGCAACGTGGCGTGCCCGCAACGTGCCGAAGACCTGAGCCAGGACACCTTTGTGCGGTTGCTGGGCCGCGATGAGCTGAATGAACCCCGCGAGCCGCGGGCGTTCCTGGTGGCAATTGCCAAAGGCCTGCTGTTCGACTACTTCCGCCGCGCAGCGCTGGAACAGGCCTACCTCACCGAACTGATGCTGATCCCCGAAGGCGAACAACCGTCGGTCGAGGAGCAGCAGTTGATCCTCGAAGACCTCAAGGCCATCGACCGTTTGCTGGGTCAGCTGTCGAGCAAGGCTCGCGCCGCGTTTCTCTATAACCGCCTCGACGGCCTCACCCATGCCGAAATCGCCGAACGACTGGGCGTCTCGGTGCCGCGTGTCCGGCAATACCTGGCCCAAGGGATTCGTCAGTGCTACATCGCCTTGTACGGTGAACCGGTATGAGCCCGGTCAGCTCCAAACCGGTGTCGGCCAAAGTGCTGGATGCAGCGATTGCCTGGCAATTGTCCCTCGACTCCGGCAGTCCGGTGGAGCGCGAAGCGTTCAGCCAGTGGCACGCAGCCCACGAGGAACATGCCCGCGCCTGGCGCCAGCTGGGCATGCTCGACCAGCGTTTCAGCGTTGCCAACGGCCCGGCTCGCACGGCGTTGCTGCAATCGCGTGAAAGCATTCGTCGTCGCGTGCGCAAACTGGGCAGCGGTGTGGCCAGTGTTATCGCCGTGATCGGACTGGCGTTGTTTGCCGGTGAGCGTTATTTGCCCCTCGACTATTGGCTGGCCGACCAGCGCACCGCCACCGGCGAGCAGCGCACCCTGCGCCTGGCGGACGGCACGCTGCTCAACCTCAACACCCACAGCGCCGTGGACATCCGTTTTGATGAGAAGCAGCGGCGGATCATCCTTCAGGAAGGCGAAATCCTCGTCGAGACCGGTCACGGCGATGCCCGGCCGTTTATCGTCGAAACCCGCGAAGGCAGCATGCGTGCACTCGGGACGTTGTTCCTGGTCAAGCGCGAGGAAGAAGGCACGCGCCTGAGCGTGTTGAAGTCCGCCGTCGCCGCGCATCCGCAGGCGAGTCCTGAAGAACAGATTCTGCAAGAAGGCCAGCAAGTGCTGATGCGCAGCAATGGCCTGGGGCCGATTGTCGCCGTCAATGCCGGCGCCGACGCGTGGACTCGCGGCATGCTGGTGGTCGATAACGCCCGCCTGGAAGACCTGGTGTTCGAACTCGGCCGGTATCGGCGCGGGCACCTGGGTGTTGCACCCGAGATTGCCGACCTGCGGATCACTGGGAGCTTCCCGCTGCATGACACCGACAAAGCCTTGAGCGCCCTGCTGCCGACCCTGCCGGTGCAGATCGAACAACACACGCCGTGGTGGGTGACGGTGGCGAAGGCTGATGCCAAACCTTGAGTCCTGTGGTGTCTGAGCGGCCTTCTTCGCGAGCAGGCTCGCTCCCACAGGGGATCTCCAGTGGACTCAAATTCTGTGTACACCAAAGATCAAACTGTGGGAGCGAGCCTGCTCGCGAAGATGCCGTCTGACTCAATCAAATTTCTGAATCGAAATTATTTTCATCCAGCCCTATCACTTTTCAATTCTCGTCCGGCACCTAAGCAATTGAGAAATGTTTCCATTCAGGAGCCGCCGTATGTCCCGTTCGCTGAACACCTTGTTGCGCCCCAGTTTGCTGGCTATCGCCATTGCCCTTTGTGTCCCTCTGGCCAGCACTCAGCTGATCGCCGCTGAACAGGCCTCCAGCGTTCACGCCTACAACCTGCCGGCCGCGCCATTGGCCAGCACCCTGAATCAGATTGCCAGCCAGGCCGGCCTGGCGCTGTCGCTGAATCCATCCCTGGCCGCGGGCAAAACCTCGGCGCCGGTGAAGGGTCAGTTCGACGCGGCCGCCGCCCTGCGTGAAGCCTTGCGCGGCACAGGGCTGCAACTGGAACAAAGCAGCGCCGGCACCTACAGCCTGGTCGCCATTCCCGAGGGCACACTGGCCCTGCCGGAAACCGCGGTCATTGGTACGGAAAACATCGAAAGTGCCTGGGGCCCGGTAGACGGCTACCTCGCCAAACGTACCGCCGCCGGCACCAAGACCGATACTGCGCTGGTCGACGCACCGCGCTCGATTTCCGTCGTTACACGCGAGCAAATGGACGACCGCAACGTCCAGAACCTCGATGACGCCGTGCGCTACATGCCCGGCACCACCGCCAGCAGCTACGGCAGCGACACCCGCGCCGACTGGTTGCGCGTGCGTGGTTTCGAACCGACCCAGTTCCTCGATGGCCTGCCACTGCCTAAAGGCACGTATGCCACCCCGAAACAGGAAACGTGGAACCTCGATCGCCTCGCCGTTCTGCGCGGCCCGGCTTCGTCCGTTTATGGCCAAACCCCTCCGGGCGGCCTGCTGGACATGGTCAGCCGTCGTCCAACCGCTGAAGACAGCCACGAAATCCAACTGCAATACGGCAACTACAACCAGCGCCAGATCAACTTCGCCAGCACCGGCAAGATCGATGACGAAGGCCAGTTTCTCTACAGCCTGAGCGGTGTGGTGCGCGACAGTGACACGCAGATCGACCACGTCGACAACAAGCGCTACAACATTGCGCCGAGCCTGACCTGGAACATCGACGAAGACACCCGATTCACCTTGCTCACCCAGTTCACCCGTGACGATACCGGCATCACCAGCCAGTTCCTGCCGGTGCAAGGTACGAAAATCGACATGCCGTTCGGTGATATTTCTCACCACAAAAACCTCGGCGATCCGGAGTGGGAATACTACGACCGCACCTACTACGCGCTGGGCTATGCGTTCGAACATCGCTTGAACGACGTCTGGCAGTTCAGGCAGAACCTGCGTTACACCAAGACGGATCTGTCGTTCCAGGCCGTCACCGTTGGCTCGTATCCGTTCACCCAGGTGGATGACGCGGGCAATGTTGGCCGCACCACCACCAGCGTCGATGAAGACATCAGCCAGTTCGCCGTGGATAACAATTTCCAGGCTGACTTCGCGACCGGCGAAGTGAATCACACCGTGCTGCTTGGTCTCGATCACCAACGCAGCAATACCAATTACCTCTCCATTTTCGGCACCGCACCACCGATCAACGTCAACAACCCGATCCATGGCTTGCCGATCGAGCGTCCGGCGCGTTCCACCGCGTTCTACGATTACGACCAGAAGACCTACCAGACCGGCCTGTACGTGCAGGATCAAATGGCCCTCGACCAATGGCGCCTGACCCTCGGCGGCCGTGAAGACTGGGTGCATACCGGCACCAAGTTCTTCAACAAGGGCGATGCCACCAACACCGAGCGCGACAAGAATTTCAGCGGCAACGCGGCGATCAGCTACGTCTTCGACTCGGGCTTTGTGCCGTACCTGTCGTACGCCGAATCCTTCCAGCCGACCACCGGCGCTGCGGCTTCGTCCACCGAATCGTTCAAACCCACCGAAGGCAAGCAGTGGGAACTGGGCATCAAGTACCAGCCGCCCGGCAGCAACACCCTGCTGACCGCTGCGATTTACGACCTGACTCAGAAAAACGTCTCGGTCACCACCACGGTTGCCGGTACGCCGATCACCAGCCAGACCGGTGAAGTCAAAGTCAAAGGCCTGGAACTGGAAGCGGTTTCCGACGTGACCGAAAACCTCAAGCTCATCGCCGCGTACACCCTGGCCAAATCCGAAGTGCAGGATGGCGACTTCAAAGGCAATCGCCTGCAACTGATGCCTAACCAACAGGCCTCGCTGTGGACTGACTACACCTGGCACAACGGCGTGCTGGACGGCTTCGGCGTAGGCGCCGGCGTTCGCTACACCGGCAATACCTATGGCGATCAGGCCAACACCGAACTGGGCAAGGCCGATGCCTACACCGTGTTCGACGCCGCCGTTCATTACGACCTCGGCCGCCTGGACAACACCCTGAAAGGCGCGTCCCTGGCCCTGAACGCCACCAACCTGTTCGACAAGGACTACATCTCCACTTGTGACAGTTTCTACTGCTACTACGGCGACCAGCGCAGCGTCGTCGCCAGCGCAACCTACAAGTGGTAATCGTCTGACCTGACATGCCCCAACACCAGGCCGTCCTCTTCAGGACGGCTTTGGTATTTCTGAAGGCCTGGAAATGAAAAGTAAAACAATCCGCCGCTGGTCCTTCGTCCACACCTGGACCAGCCTGATCTGCACGGTCTTTTTGCTGATGCTGGCATTGACCGGGTTGCCGTTGATCTTCCACCACGAGATCGACCATCTGCTGGGCGATGCTGCCGAGTTGAAGTCGATGCCGGCGGACACACCGAGGCTGGATTTGCAGCAGTTGGTGCAGGCCGCTGAAAAGCATCGTCCCGGCGAGGTCATGCAGTACTTCGGTTTTGAGGACGACGAGCCCAACGGCGCCGTTACGATCATGGCGGCCACCGCCGGCACCGAGCCGAACTCCTCGCACACCTTCATGCTCGACGCCCGCACCGGCGAAGCCGTGGAGATGCCCTCGGCCAATGGCGGATTCATGATGGTCATGCTGCGCCTGCACGTGGACATGTTTGCCGGCCTGCCGGGCAAGTTGCTGCTGGCGTTCATGGGGCTGATGTTTGTGGCGGCGATCATTTCCGGGACGGTGCTGTACTTGCCCTTCATGCGTCGCTTGAAATTCGCCACCGTGCGCCAGGACAAATCCACTCGCCTGCGCTGGCTGGATCTGCACAACCTGATCGGCGTGGTCACGCTGACCTGGGCGCTCGTCGTCGGCGTGACTGGCGTGATCAGTGCCTGTGCCGACCTGCTGATTGCTGCCTGGCGCAACGACAGCCTGACTGCGATGGTCGCACCGTACCGCGACGCGCCACCGCTGACGCACCTCGCACCGGCGAGCCGTCTGCTCGACATTGCCGAGGAAGTGGCGCCAGACATGACGCCCGACTTCATCGCCTTCCCCGGCACGCGGTTTTCCAGCGAACACCATTACGCTGTGTTCATGAAAGGCAGCACCCACCTGACATCGCACTTGCTGACACCGGTGCTGATCGACGCCAGCACCCTGCAAGTCACCGCCGTGGCTGAACGACCGTGGTACATGGACGCCATGGGCATGTCGCAGCCGCTGCACTTTGGCGATTACGGCGGCATGCCGATGAAGATCCTGTGGGCGACCCTCGATGTGCTGACCATCATCGTGCTCGGCAGCGGGGTTTACCTGTGGGTGGTGCGGCGCAAAGCGGCAAAACCAGTGCTCGAACCTGCCGAGGCTCAAGCATGAAGCGCAGGCAATCGAACTTCTGGAAGGTCTTCGGCACACCCGCGTTTATCGCCTTGCTCAGCGCTGCCGGGTTGTTCGCCGCGCTGCTGGGTGATGGCGTGTGGGACGCCCTCAGCTGGCTCGGCCTGGGCGTGCCCGCGTTCTTCGCCCTGCGCGGCCTCTTGCAACGTCACTGAACTGTGTCGGTGCGCTATGCTGCCCGACACTGCCACCGACCGAGACGTTGCCATGTCCGCCCCCAGCATGACCCTGTACCACAACTCGTTATCGCCCTTCGTTCGTAAAGTCATGGTGCTGCTGCACGAAACCGGCCAGACCGGCCGCGTGGCGCTGCAAGACTGTGTGCTCACGCCGGTCAACCCGGACCTGTCACTCAACGAAGACAACCCGCTGGGCAAAATCCCCGCCCTGCGCCTGGCCGACGGCACCGTCATCCATGACAGCCGGGTGATCCTCGATTACCTCGATCACCAGCATGTCGGCAACCCGCTGATTCCGCGCGAAGGCTCGGCCCGCTGGCGTCGCCTGACCCTGGCCTCCCTGGCCGACGGGATCATGGACGCGTCGGTGCTGGTTCGTTACGAAATGGTCCTGCGCGACCCGCAGAAGCATTGGGACGAGTATCTGGATGCCCAGCGCGACAAGATTCGTCGCGGCTTGGCGTTGCTGGAAAAGGACGCGATTGCCGAGCTGACCAGCCATTTCGATGTCGCGGCGATCAGCGTGGCCTGTGCGCTGGGCTACATCGACCTGCGCCATCCGGATCTGCAATGGCGCGAGGCGAATCCGCAGTTGACGGCGTGGTATTTCGAGGTGAGTCAGCGGCCTTCGATGTTGGCGACGATGCCTAAGGTCTAGATCTTCATTGATTGTTCCGGCCTCTTCGCGAGCAGGCTCGCTCCCACAATTGATCTGCGGTGTCTGCAAATTTTGCGTCCGCTGCAGATTCCTTGTGGGAGCGAGCCTGCTCGCGATGGCACCACACCGCATCCACCGGAAACAACACCGCAATCAGCGTTGCCAACACCTCCCCTTCCCGCTGATCCTCCCGCAACCCAATCGACCGGCTCATTCCACCGCCCCCAGATCAAACACCATCGGCTTGGCGTTCTTCTGCCCGATCCCGTACCAGTCCAGCTTACGGGTCAACACCATGAACACCCCGAGCAAGCCGAACAGCAACAACGAGCCCATCAGCAACGCGTAATCCTCGGCACTCAACAAGCCATAGAGCAAGCCGTACAACGCCGCCAACCCCGCCGAAAAACTCAAGCCATGGCGCACGCTGCGCAGCACGTGGCAGACATAGAACCCGATCAACAACACACAACCCGCCGACGACAACAGATACGCCAGGGCAAAGCCGATGTGCTCGGACAGTGACAGCAGCAACAGATAGAAGAACGCCAAGGCCACGCCGACCAACGCGTATTGCACCGGGTGTACCGCCAGGCTTTTCAGCACTTCGAACAGGAAGAATCCGGCGAAGGTCAAGACGATAAACAGCAACGCATATTTGATCGCCCGATCACTCTTCAGGTACTGATCCACCGGATCGATAAAGCTCACGCCGAAGCTGCGCCCGCTGTACGCCTCGCAACCACCGCCGGACACACAACTGCTCAGCGCTTCTTGCAGGTTGGTGGAGAAGAACGACGTCTGCCAGTTGGCCGTAAAACCTTGATCGGTGACTTCACGCTGGGCCGGCAGGTAGTTGCCGATGAAGCTCGGATGCGGCCAGTTCGCGCTCAGCGAGACTTTGCTGGTCTTGCCCACCGGAAGAATCTGCAACTGCCCGGTGCCCTGCAAACGCAGGTCAAAACCGAAGGCCAGCTCTGTGACTTGTTTGGTGTCCAGCGCTGGCAACGTCACGTGCACGCCCTCCCCCAGCCAACCCACCTGACTGCCCGGAACGAAGTCCAGCGTCTTGCCGTTCAGGTCCAGTTTCAACGCATTTTCGATGCCGCGAATGTCACTGATGCCCACCGCCAGAAACGGCTGGTCGAACTGGTAATCCGCGAAGTCTTCCTTGATGCCCCATTGCGTCGGGACGGAAAAGTGACCGCTGATATGGTTTTCTGCATGGAACAGGCGCGCCTCGTAAATGCCTCGCGAGCGCAACTCGGTCTGGATCTGGCCATCAAGCTCGAAACGCTCTGGCAGGAAGTACAAACGACCGCGCTCTTCGCCGATGTCCTGGTAGCGCTGGTTGGTTTTCTCGTTAAGCTTCCAGGTGCGCACCACTTTGCGATACGGCACCACCATCAGCGGGCCGCTCAGTTGCTGGCTGAAACTGGAGCTGCGGGCGATGTCTTCGAGTACACCGTCACGCAGTTGCTGGCGGTCCTGGATAATGCCGTTGATCATCAAGAGCGGAATCAGTAGCAACAAAATCAGAAGGGCAATGGCCCCGAGTTTTAGGGTCAGGCTGCGGTTCATGGGACTCTCCCTGTTTGGATCGGGAGATTCTGGGAGCGCTGTGTGGGGGATTTATGGAGGGATTATGGAGTTTATGTGGAGACTGCACTGCCTCTAGTGGGAGCGAGCCTGCTCGCGAATGCCGCGACTCGGTCCTAAGCCAGGCGCAGTCTCACTTCAACACCGCCCTCAACATTGCCAATGCTGAATGTTCCACCATGCAACTTGACCACTTCTTCGACAAAGTTAAGCCCCAACCCGGTACTTTTCCGCCCGCTGTCCGGACGCGGCAACGAATAAAACCGCTCGCTCAACCTCGGCAACGCATAGTCGGGAATCGCCTCTGCCTGGTTGAACAGCCTGAACTCAATCTGTTCCCCAACACGCTCGGCGCTGAAACGCAGCACACCCTGAACCGGGGTGAAATCCAGCGCGTTCTCCAACAAATTCCCCAGCGCCTGACGCAACAGAAACGGCTCACCGGTCAGCGTCAGGTCCGTTGAAATCTGTTGCTCCACGCGCAACTGCTTGCCCTCGATCCGCGCCGCCTGGGCCTTCAACACTTCATCCACCAACCCGGCCAACGGCACCGCCACCCGCTCCTCAAGACCTTGGCGTTGCTCCACCTGCGCCAGGTTCAACAGCCGCTCAATCAACTGCTGCATCCGCACGCTTTCGCTATCAATATTGCTGACGAACCGCTGCTGCTGTGCCAATGGCATCTCGCCCTGCAGCAACTCCGCCGCCCCGCGAATCGCCGCCAATGGACTCTTCAATTCATGGGTCAGCGTGTGCACGTAACGCTCGACGTAGGCCTTGCCTTCGAGCTGCGTGCGCATGTGCTCCACCGCTGTCGCCAGTTGCTCCAGTTCGCCGCCGCGGTAATGCGGCACCTCGACCCGTCGGCCGTCACTCACCGCTTGCGCATAAGCGGTCAACCGTCGTAGCGCTGCGCTCAACCACCACGACAACAACGCCCCGAACAACAGGCCAAGGCCAATCAGCCCGGCGCCATACACCAGCAATCGCCGTTCGGTGCGATCGACGTAAGGCTGCAACGAGCTGTTGGGCTTGGCCACGGTAACCACGCCGATGATCTGGCCGTTGTCGCGGATCGGCGCGCCTACATGCATCACCGAGGAATTGGCGTCGTTCGGATCGCTGCGCGTGGAGCGGGCGCCGTATTCGCCGCGCAGGGTCAGGTAGACGTCGTTCCAGCGCGAGTAATCCTGCCCCACCGCCGCGCCGCTGGAGTCCAGCACCACAACGCCTTTGGCGTCGGTGACATAGATGCGGTGATTGACCTGATTCTTCGGCAAGCCCCAGATGCTTGCCTTCGGTTGCCGCTCGCCGTAGGCCTTGAGCAACTCGGGCCAGCGATTCTGGTTGAGGGTCCCGGCCTTGAAGTCGTCGCGCAGGATTTCGGCCATCAGGTTTGCCGTGTCGACCAGGGTTTCTTCGGTGGACTGGCGCACGCCGGGACGGATTTCTTCCATCACGGTGTTGAGCACGAAGTAACCGGTCAGGCCGATGAACAGCACGTAGACCAGGAAAATCCGGATCCCCAGCGGCATCAGCTGTGCCCCGGGCTGTAGCTGTAGCCGAGGCCGCGATGGGTCTGGATTGGCTCGGCGTCTGCCCGCACCAAGCGCAATTTGGCGCGCACGCTCTTGATGTGGCTGTCGATGCTGCGCTCGTAACCGGCATCGGCGGCGATGCCCAACGCATCCAGCAACTGGTCGCGGCTGAACACCCGCTCGGGTTGTTCCAGCAGGCACTGCAGCAGGCGGAATTCGTGACGGGTCAGGCTCAGCGGTTGACCGCGATAATTGATTTGCACCCGTTCGTTGTCGATCCGGAACAACGCCGATGAGGATTCGGCCACCGTCCTTGGCGCCATGCGTTTGAGAATGGCCCGGACCCGAGCGGCTACTTCCCGCGGACTGAACGGCTTGACCACGTAATCGTCGGCACCGATTTCCAGGCCCACCACACGATCGATTTCGGCATCGCGGGCACTGAGGAAGATCACCGGCACTTCGCTGAAACGGCGCAATTGCTTGCAGGTCTCGAAGCCGCTGATATCGGGCAAACCAATGTCGAGAATGATCAAATCCGCTGGCGCGGCACGCTGATGCTCCAGCGCTGCCGCGCCCAGGCTCAGCCAGGTCGTGGTGAAGCCTTCACCCTGCAACGCGAAAACCAGGGTGTCGGCAATCGCCGCTTCGTCTTCGACAATCAAGATATGAGGCATGGCGTCCTGGCCCGTTTATGAAGTGGGCGAACGGTGCCCCAAGGCTCACGTCACGTCAATGAGACCACTTGAATTCAGCAGTCGGGCTTGTCCGCGGTAAAACGGCGTGCCGGGTTCACCGCTGCGCCGAATTCACGCAAGGCTTTGGCGCCGATCAACAAAGGGTAGTTGAAGCTGCTGCGGTCGGTCAGGTTGACCTCGACGGTGCGCTTGACGTTGCCCAGGCACAGTTCCAGATCAACCACCGGACGCTTGGTTGGCTCGACCGCTTCCTTGTCATCGTCCTCTTCTTCGGAGCGGGTCTTGATCTTGCTGATCCGCGCGACTTTGTGTTCGTAGACCTTGTTGCTGGCGTCCTTGGTGGCGAGGCGGAAACGCACCCAGTCTTCGCCGTCGCGGGTGAAGGTTTCGATGTCCTTGGCCGACAGCGACGCGGTCAAGGCGCCGGTGTCCATCTTGGCCTTGAGCACCTCGCCGCCGATTTCCGGCAGCGCGATGTATTCGTAACGCCCGTACAGGGTCGGCTCGGCGGCCAGGACTGGCAGGGCCACCAGGGAAAGCAGTGCGAGGATCGATTTCACGTAATGGGCATCCTTTGGAAATTGGGGCGCAGTGGCCGAACTCTAGACCGCAAACAACAACGATAGTTGGACTGTCATAGATACCTGTGGCGAGGGGGCTTGCCCCCGTCCGACTGCAAAGCAGTCGTAAACCGGTTCATTCGATCTACCTGATAGATCGCGACACATCCTTTTGGGGCCGCTTCGCCGCCCAACGGGGGCAAGCCCCCTCGCCACATTAGATATCATCAGGTTCCAAGATTAACGCCTCAAAGGTGAAACATTCGTCACCCCCGATTTGGCCTCCCGCCCGAAGCTGCTTATCATGGCGCGCCCAAATGATCCCAAGAGTTATTTATGCGCCGCCTGCTCACCGGCTGTTTCGTCACCCTGCTGCTGTTGCTCAACACCCTGGTCCTGATCGGGCCGCTGATGGTGTTTGCCCTGCTCAAACTGATCCTGCCCGGTCGCTATCGCGACTACGCCTCATGGGCCGTGATGTGGATCGCCGAGACCTGGGCCGAAATCGACAAGCTGATCTTCCGTCTGTGCATCCCGACCCGCTGGGACATCCGCGGCGGCGAAGGCTTGCGTGTCGACACGTCCTATCTGGTGATCAGCAACCATCAATCCTGGGTTGATATCCCGGCATTGATCCAGACCCTGAACCGGCGCACGCCGTTCTTCAAGTTCTTCCTCAAGAAGGAGCTAATCTGGGTGCCGTTCCTGGGGCTGGCGTGGTGGGCGCTGGATTATCCGTTCATGAAGCGCTACACCAAGGCCTACCTGGCCAAGCACCCGGAGTTGGCCGGCAAGGATCTGGACATCACCAAAGCGGCGTGCGAGCTGTTCAAGCGTCAGCCGGTGACGGTGGTCAATTACCTGGAGGGCACACGCTACACCGCGGCAAAAAGCGCCCAGCAGCAATCCCCCTTCACTCACCTGCTTCGGCCCAAGGCCGGCGGTGTGGCGTTTGTGCTGGCAGCAATGGGCGAACAGCTGGACGCCGTGCTCGATGTGACGGTGGTGTATCCGCAGCAGGCAATTCCGGGGTTCTGGGATTTGATCAGCGGTAACGTGCCGAGGGTCATTATCGACATCAAGACCCGCGAGCTAGACCCGGCGCTGTGGCAAGGCGATTACGAAAACGATCCGCTGTTTCGCGAAAAAATCCAGAACTGGGTCAACCAGCTCTGGATTGAAAAAGACCAGCGCATCGACGCATTGCGCGCCGAGGGCCGTTGAATCAACTGCCGGTGCCGGCGCCCCAGATGCTGCCCAGACTATTCAGCAGTGGACTGCCAACGCCTTGCTTACCGAGGAAATCGAGCAGTACCGGAGCAAACTGACCGACCATGCCGCTGTCCATGCCCAAGGCACTGAACGCGGTGTTCAGGTCATTGGTGTCCTTGACGTTGCCCAGCGCGTTCTCAAGACCGGCCGACTTGCCGGAAGAGCCAAGCATACCCGCGAGGGCACCGAGCTCTCCGCCACCGGACAGCTTGTCCAGCCCCGGTACGCTCTTGGCCAGTTGCGAATAGTCGGTCGTGCTCAACTGATTTTTCGCCAGCCCCAACATCGCCGCGGTGCCACCGACGGCTTGCTCCGGTTTTACGTTCAATTGCGAAGTCAGCGCGCCCAACAGATTGGCCGTTTCCTGCGTCGGCGCAGCAGCCGTTGCCGCGTTGCCGCCCTGCATGCTCGACGCCGCTTTGGTCACGTCATCCAGGCTGAAGCCTGCGAAGACCGGGCTGGCGGCCAGTGACATCAGCGAAGCCAGTGCAAAACCGCGTGAAATCTTCATCCAGACATCCTCTTATGCCATGAAAACCGCCCATCAATGGGCGGCGAAAAACTGTCCGTTGGACTGGAATCCCCGGGGATTGTTCCCAGCCCCTGTGGGAGCGAGCTTGCTCGCGATAGCGGCATGTCAGTCAACATCGATTTTGAATGTAACGCCCTCATCGCGAGCAAACTCGCTCCCACACAGGTCACGTGTGCCACACATATTTATTGGGTGCTGCATCCAGTCTACTCCGTGCCGCGTATATCAAGTACGGACAGACATTCCTGGCCGATTCTCCCCACAAGGACATCACCATGAAACGCACTTCGATCAAAACACCGTTGATTGCCAGCCTGCTGACCCTGGCCCTTGGCGGCGTATTTGCCTTGAACACCGTACAAGCAGCCGACATGAGCCACGACACCGTCATGGTCGGCGGGCAAAGCATGTTGCCCAGCAAAAACATCGTCGAGAACGCGGTGAACTCCGCCGACCACACCACGCTTGTCGCAGCAGTAAAAGCCGCCGGCCTGGTCGATACCCTGAAAGGTAAAGGGCCGTTTACCGTATTCGCCCCGGTCAACTCGGCCTTCACCGCCCTGCCTGCCGGTACGGTCGATACGCTGCTCAAACCTGAAAACAAAGCAGCATTGAGCAAACTCCTGACCTACCACGTGGTTGCCGGCACGCTCGACATGAAGACCCTGGCCGAGAAGATCAAGGCCGGTGGTGGCAAGACCGAGCTCACCACCGTTGCCGGCGGCAAGCTTTGGGCGACGATGAATGGCCCGCACAACATCACCATCAAGGATGAAAAAGGTGATGTCGCGGACATCACCACCTACGACGTGTACCAGTCCAACGGCGTGATTCAGGTCATCGACAAAGTGCTGATGCCGAAAAGCTGAGCCGTACCGCCGGCCCCGCGCATCGGGGTCGGCGGGCTTTTTCGAGGTGTCCGGCCGTGAATGGAACAACCGCGCGCAGTGAACTAACCTCTGGCTGCAACCGGTACCGCACACCGCCCACCGCTGCTCCCTCGATTGTCTGGAGAACCGCTATTTCCACCGCCGACATCGATCAGCTCAGGCAGCTGTTGGCCCAATGTTCACTGGGCGACCGCCGCGCTTTCGAGACGCTTTACCGCAGCGTCAGCCCACGCTTGCACGGTGTGGCCCTGCGCTTCATGGGTCGTCCTGATCTGGCGGAAGAAGTGCTGCAGGAAAGTTTTGTGCGCATCTGGAACAACGCCTCGCGGTATGAGGCGCACCTGTCGGCACCGCTGACGTGGATGATCAACATCACGCGAAACCAGGCCATCGACCAGTTGCGCAAACACCGCGACCGGCCACTGACCGATCTCGAAGAACAGTCGCTGGTGGATGAAAGCCCCTCGGCCCACGAACAATTGACCAGCGCCCGCGAGGCCAACGCCCTGAACCGTTGCCTGGAAACGCTCGAAGGCATGCAACGCCGGTCGATCACCGTGGCTTACTTTCAAGGCCTGTCCTGCTCGGAACTGGCCGAGCATCTGGCCGCGCCACTGGGCTCGGTGAAATCCTGGATCCGCAGGGGCATGGAACGCCTGCGCAGGTGCCTTGAATCATGAACTATCAAACCCCGTCCCTGCGTCGTGCGCTGGCGGCCGATTACACCATCGGCCTGATGTCCGCTGGCGCGCGTCGGCGTTTTGAGCAATTGCTGCTGGAGGACGCGGCGTTGCGTGCAGAACTGGCGCAGTGGCAGGAAAGCCTGGCCAGCCTGACTGAAGCAGTGCCCGAGCAACCGGTGCCTGAACGGGTGTGGCACGGGATTACCGCGAGAATAGAGCCGCAAGTGCTGCATGTGCCTGAGAAGCGTCCGTTCTGGAATTGGCTGCGGATTACGGCGGCGGCGTGTTCGCTGGTGATCGCCGTGACCTTGGGCGTGATCTACACCCGCGACACGGCGCGATACAGCGCTACGTTGCTGACGGCCAACGCACAACCGGCGCTGAAGGTTGAAGCGCATGAGGATTACCTGAACGTTGAACCGCTGACATTGGCGGCGGTGGATCCGGGTCGTAGCCTCGAACTGTGGGCGATTCCAGCGGATGGCAAACCGATTTCACTCGGTGTGATACCGGCGGGCGGCAAAGGCAAGGTTGAGTTGAGCGCCGCGCAAAAAACCTTGATCGGCAAGCCGATTGCACTGGCGGTGAGTCTTGAGCCAAAAGGTGGCTCGCCGACCGGGCAGCCGACCGGGCCGGTCCTGTATCAAGGCGCGTTGGCAGCCCTGTGATTCGCTTTTGTGGCGAGGGGGCTTGCCCCCGTCCGATGGCGCAGCCGTCGTAATCCAACCAATGCGTATCACCTGATACTCCACGCAGAATGGCTTAGGGGCTGCTTCGCAACCCAACGGGGGTAAGCCCCCTCGCCACAGCAAGCCCCCTCGCCACAGGGTTGTGTGTGAGGCCCAAAAAAAACGGCGACCCGAAGGTCGCCGTTTTGCGTTGCTTTAAGGCTTACGCCGCGCTGAACAGTTTGTGCGGATCGATCACAAACTTCTTCGGCACGCCCGCATCGAACTCGCCGTAACCACGTGGCGCGTCATCCAGGCTGATGACTTCCACGCCTACGATGTCGGCAATGTGAATGCGGTCCCACATGATCGCCTGCATCAGCTGGCGGTTGTACTTCATCACTGGCGTCTGGCCGGTGTGGAAGCTATGGGATTTGGCCCAGCCCAGACCAAAGCGAATGCTCAGGCTGCCCATTTTCGCGGCGGCGTCCACAGCACCCGGGTCTTCAGTCACGTAGAGGCCCGGGATACCGATTTTACCGGCCACACGAACCACGCCCATCAGCGAGTTGAGCACGGTGGCCGGAGCCTCGTGTTTCACTCCGTCATGACCGTGGCCGCGTGCTTCGAAGCCTACGGCGTCGACGGCGCAATCCACTTCCGGTTCGCCCAGCAGTGCGGCAATTTGTTCGTGCAGCGGGGTGTCCAGGGACAGGTCGGCGATTTCGAAACCCTGGGCCTTGGCGTGCGCCAGGCGAACGGTGTTGACGTCACCGATGATCACCACCGCTGCGCCCAACAGGCGAGCAGACGCGGCAGCCGCCAGGCCAACCGGGCCAGCGCCGGCGATGTACACAGTGCTGCCTGGGCCAACGCCGGCCGTCACTGCGCCGTGGTAACCGGTTGGCAGGATGTCGGAGAGGCAGGTCAGGTCGCGGATTTTTTCCATCGCGCGATCGCGGTCCGGCAGTTTCAGCAGGTTGAAGTCGGCGTACGGCACCATCGCGTACTCGGCCTGGCCGCCAGTCCAGTCGCCCATGTCGACGTAACCGTAGGCACCGCCGGGACGGGCCGGGTTAACGCTGAGGCAGACACCGGTGTGCATCTCTTTGCAGGAACGGCAGCGCCCGCAAGCGACGTTGAACGGTACGGACACCAGATCGCCGATTTGCAGGTTTTCGACGTCGCTGCCCTTCTCGATGACTTCGCCGGTGATCTCGTGGCCGAGCACCAGACCGGTCTGAGCGGTGGTACGGCCGCGCACCATGTGCTGGTCGGAACCACAGATATTGGTGGAAACCACACGCAGGATGACAGCGTGGTTAATCTTCCTGCCGCGCGGGTCCTGCATTTTCGGATAGTCGATTTTCTGTATTTCGACTTTGCCATTGCCGAGATACACCACACCACGATTGCCAGACATGCTTTCACCTCGCTGTTGTTTTTATGTAGCGGTCGCGTCGCCATGGAGCGGCGGCGCGTTGATTGCTCGGGTTATTGCCTGTGTGTCTTGTGTTGTCTGATTGGGCCTCATCGCGAGCAGGCTCGCTCCCACATTGGATCCGGGGCGTACACAAGGTCTGTGACCAACACAAAACCTGTGGGAGCGAGCCTGCTCGCGAAAGCGATCTAAAGAACGACGGTCCTGTTCGCGTTGAGGAAAACCCTGCGTTCAATGTGATACCCAACCGCCCGCGCCAACGTCAGCCCTTCGATATCCCGCCCCTTGGCGATCAGATCTTCCGGGTAATGACTGTGGTCCACCGCCTCGACGCCCTGGGCAATGATCGGCCCCTCGTCCAGGTCGTTGTTGATGTAATGCGCCGTCGCGCCGACCAGTTTCACGCCCTTGTTATAGGCCTGGTGATACGGTTTGGCGCCCTTGAAACCGGGCAGCAGGGAGTGATGGATGTTGATCGCCTTGCCGTCGAGTTTGCGGCACAGCTCTGGCGACAGGACTTGCATGTAGCGGGCAAGGATCACCAGTTCGGCGCCGGACTCTTCGATCACCTGCCAGACCTGACGCTCCTGGGACGGTTTGTCGTTCGGGTCCAGCGGGAAGTGGTAGTACGGAATCTGGTGCCAGTCGGCCAGCGGCTTGAGGTCCGGGTGGTTGGAGACCACGGCGGCCACGTCCATCGACAATTGGCCGATACGCTGGCGGTAGAGCAAGTCGTTGAGGCAGTGATCGGCCTTGGAGACCATGATCACCACTTTTGGCCGGTAGTTCGGCGCAGTCAGTTCGAAGACCATGCCGAAGTTGGCACCGCGCTCTTCGAGACCGGCGCGGAAGACCTGCTCGTCGAAGCCGTCGGGTTGACGGAACTCCACACGAATGAAGAAGCGGCCGGAGAGCCGGTCATCGAAAGAATGGTGCTCGGTGACGTAGCAGCCCTGCTCGAACAGAAAGCGGGTCACCGCGTCCACGGTGCCGAGGACGCTGGGGCAGTCGGCGGTCAGAATCCATGTGTCTGGGGCGCGGCTCATAGTGCGGTGACTCCTGTTGTTATGGGCAACCGCTGCGCGGTTGATCGCCAGCAAGCCGGCTCCTACAGTTTTCTGTCGTTCACAAATGATGTGTAAGACACAGACCTGTAGGAGCCGGCTTGCTGGCGATAAAATCTCAGGCCTGGACGCTAAGGCCGTATTCAGCCGCCGCATCCTGCAACCACAACCACCAGTAATCCGAGAAGCTGCGGCGAATCAGCAGTTCCCAGGTGTCTTCAGCGGTATGGCGGATCACCAGTTGCGACTTGGCGAACACCGTGCCCACGGCCTTGCCCACCGGGAAGCTGTTGGGGTGCACGTCGTAGCTGGTGGATTTCATCAGCACCTGGCGCACGTTCGGGCCGCTCAGTTCGAGGATCTGCTGGCCGCCGCTGACGTTGGTGATTGCGATGTGCAAGTCGCCCAGCGCTTCACGCAGTTTTTGCTCGGCGGCCAATTCTTCACCGCTCGGCACAATCAGCAGCCACTCATCCGGCCCCATCCATTGCAGGCTGGTTTCGCCTTTGATGACGACGGTCAGCGCACCCGGCAATTCGATCCCGAGGGCCTTGTGTACGCCGGCGGCAAACGCAGCATCGTGGCCATCGCCACGAATGGTCAGGTGGCCGAGGAGTTTTTTCTCACGCACAATCACGCCGGCGTTTTTGCGGCCCTTGCCCGCCAAGCTGGCGAGGTCGGCATGGTGCAGCGACGACTCGGCCTTGGCCCCGGTGGTTGGGCGTTGTTGGTAAACATTGGCTGCGGTCATAAAGCACCTTTCCTGAATTCTGTTTGTTCTGGCCCTTGTGGTGGCTGTGCTGCCGCCTTCGCGAGCAAGCCCGCTCCCACATTCGACCGCGTTCCCCTGTGGGAGCGGGCTTGCTCGCGAATAGCCGCCCGCCCACAGGACCCGAGGTCATTAAATGTTCTGGCGATCACCCTTAGGATCGAAGAACACCGAAGAAACAATTTCCGCCTCGATCACGCTGCCATCCGCCAGCGGTGCGAACACACGCTCGCCGATGCGCTTCAATCCGCCTTTCACTACGCCCATCGCAAACGAATAACCCAGGGAGTTGTGCAGGTAGCTGGAGGTCACGTGGCCGACCATGGTCATCGGGATCGCTTGCTTGGTGTTGAACACCAGTTGCGCACCTTCCGGCAGCCATTTGGTCGGATCGATCGGCTTGAGGCCCACCAGTTGCTTGCGTTGATCACGCACGCAGTCTTCGCGGTTCATGCCACGCTGGCCGATCCACGAGAACGGTTTGGTGCGACCGACACACCAGCCCATGTTCAAGTCATCCGGCGTCATCGACCCGTCAGTGTCCTGCCCAACGATGATGAAACCCTTCTCGGCCCGCAGGATGTGCATCGTTTCTGTGCCATATGGAGTCAGGTTGTACTTCTTGCCGGCCTCGGCGATTTTCTCGAGCACGCCCATGGCGTAGTCGGCCTGCACGTTGACTTCGTACGACAGCTCACCGGTAAACGAAATCCGGAAAATCCGCGCTGGCACACCGCCGACCAGAGCTTCTTTCCAGGTCATGAACGGGAAGGCTTCGTTGCTCAGATCGGCGTCGGTCACTTCGCTGAGCAGCTTGCGGCTGTTCGGCCCGGACAGGGTCATGGTGGCCCAGTGATCCGTCACGGAGGTGAAATACACCTTCAGCTCCGGCCATTCGGTCTGGTGGTAGATTTCCAGCCATTGCAGCACGCGTGCAGCGCCGCCGGTGGTGGTGGTCATCACGAAATGGTTGTCGGCGAGGCAAGCGGTGACACCGTCGTCGAAGACCATGCCGTCTTCTTTGCACATCAGGCCGTAGCGCGCCTTGCCCACGTCGAGCTTGGTCCAGGCGTTGGTGTAGATGCGGTTGAGGAACTCGCGGCAATCCGGGCCCTGGATATCAATCTTGCCCAGGGTCGACGCGTCCAGCAGGCCGACGCTGTCGCGCACGGCTTTGCATTCGCGTTTCACGGCGGCATGAATGTTTTCACCGCTTTTCGGGAAGTACCACGGACGCTTCCACTGACCGACATCCTCAAACTCGGCGCCGTTTTTCACGTGCCAGTGATGCAGTGCGGTGTGACGGACCGGCTCGAAAATGTGCCCACAGTGACGACCGGCCACGGCGCCGAACGTCACCGGCGTGTAGTTCGGGCGGAACATGGTGGTGCCCATCTGCGGGATGGTCACGTTCAGCGAACGGGCGGCAATGGCCAAGCCGTTGACGTTGCCGAGCTTGCCCTGGTCGGTACCGAAACCCAGTGCGGTGTAGCGTTTGACGTGCTCGACCGACTCGAAGCCTTCGCGGGTCGCCAGTTCGATGGCGGCGGCGGTGACGTCGTTTTGCAGGTCGACGAATTGCTTCGGTGCCCGTGCGGTAGCTTTTTCGTGGGGTACCTGGAACAGCGCGAGGGTTGGCTCCTCCAGACGGCTCAGGGCTTTTGGCAGTACGCCTTCGACCGTTTGGAACCCGGCTTCGGCAGCGGCGCGAGCGCCCCCTTCAAAACCATCGGCCAGGGAATCGCCGAGGCCATAGACGCCGTTGATGCCACCGACGCACACGCGTTTTTGCGGTGCTTCGCCCGGTACAAAACCGAGGATGTCTTCACGCCAGATCGGCTTGCCACCCAAGTGCGAAGCCAAGTGAACCACCGGGCTGTAACCGCCGGAACTGGCCACCAGATCGCAGTCGAGCCACTCGCCAGGGCTGGTCACGGCGTGTGCTTTGACATCAATCGCCGCCACACGAGCAGCAGTCACGTGCTTGCTGCCACGGGCCTCGATCACGGCGCTGCCGGTGAGGATGCGGATGCCTTTGGCGCGAGCTTCTTCAACCAAAGCGCCACGCGGATTGCTGCGGGCGTCGGCGATAGCCACCACTTGCAGGCTGGCGTCGAGCCAATCCAGAGCAACGCGGTAGGCGTGATCGTTGTTGGTCGACAGCACCAGTTTTTTGCCCGGTGCCACGCCGTAACGACGAACGTAAGTCGAGACTGCACCAGCCAGCATGTTGCCCGGCACGTCGTTGTTGCCGTAGACCAGCGGACGCTCGTGAGCACCGGTCGCCAGCACGACACGCTTGGCGCGAACCCGGTGGATGCGCTGACGCACCTGGCCAATCGGAGCACGGTCGCCGAGGTGATCGGTCAGGCGCTCGTGAATGGTCAGGAAGTTGTGGTCGTGGTAACCGTTGACCGTGGCGCGCGGCAACAGCAGCACGTCCGGGGTGTCTTTCAGTTCGGCGATGACGCTGGCGATCCATTCGGCAGCAGGCTTGCCGTCGAGGCTTTCGCGGGAGTCGAGCAGGCTGCCGCCGAACTCTTCCTGTTCATCGGCGAGGATCACACGGGCACCGCTGCGTGCAGCAGCCAGTGCAGCGGCCAGGCCAGCAGGGCCACCGCCGACGATCAGCACGTCGCAGTGCTGGTTCATGTAGTCGTAGGTGTCCGGATCATTCTCGGTCGGCGAACGGCCAAGACCGGCGGCCTTGCGAATGTACTTCTCGTAGGTCATCCAGAACGATTGCGGGTACATGAAGGTTTTGTAGTAGAAGCCCGGCGGCATCAGCTTGCCGCCGACCTTGCCGAGAATTCCCATCATGTCGTTGTTCACGCTTGGCCAGCCGTTGGTGCTGGTGGCGACCAGGCCTTGGTACAGCGCTTGTTGCGTGGCGCGTACGTTCGGAATCTGCGTGGCTTCGGTCGCACCGATCTGCAGCACGGCGTTCGGCTCTTCAGCGCCCGCAGCGAAGATGCCGCGCGGACGGGAATACTTGAAGCTGCGACCGATGATGTCGACGCCGTTGGCCAGCAGTGCAGCGGCCAGCGAGTCGCCTTCAAAGCCTTTGTAGCTCTGGCCGTTGAAAGTGAAGTTCAGCACTTTGTTGCGGTCGATCCGTCCACCGTTGGACAGGCGATTGATCTGGCTCATACCTTAGCTCCCAGAGCCTGCGCGGCCGCTTTCGGACTTTCAGTCTTGTCGGTGAACTGCGGCTTGGTGCCGATCTTGTAGGTCTCGAGAATCTCGTAGGTCACGGTGTCGCGGGTGACGTTGAAGTACTGACGGCAACCGGCAACGTGGTCCCACAACTCGTGGTGCAGGCCGCGAGGGTTATCGCGGAAGAACATGTAGTCGCCCCACTCCTCGTCGGTGCAGGTGGTCGGGTCCAGTGGGCGCGGGATATGCGCCTGGCCGGATGCGTGGAATTCCTCTTCGGAGCGCAGTTCGCCGCAGTGAGGACAGAAGATATGCAACATGGGGATTTCTCCTGTTAGTGGGCAACTGCAGCAGCGCCGTGTTCATCGATCAACGCACCGTTGTGGAAACGGTCGATGGAGAAAGGTGCAGCCAATGGGTGCATTTCACCCTTGGCCAGACTCGCGGCAAACACGTTGCCCGAGCCAGGTGTCGCTTTGAAGCCGCCGGTGCCCCAACCGCAGTTGAAGAACATGTTCGGCACCGGGGTTTTCGAAATGATCGGGCACGCATCCGGCGTGGTGTCGACGATGCCGCCCCACTGCCGGTTCATGCGTACGCGGGACAACACCGGGAACATCTCGACGATGGCCTGGATGGTGTGCTCGATCACCGGGTACGAACCACGCTGGCCGTAGCCGTTGTAGCCGTCGATACCGGCGCCGATCACCAGGTCGCCCTTGTCGGACTGGCTGATGTAACCGTGTACGGCGTTGGACATGATCACGCTGTCGATAATCGGCTTGATCGGCTCGGACACCAGCGCTTGCAGCGGGTGCGATTCGATCGGCAGACGGAAACCGGCGAGCTTGGCCATGTGCCCGGAGTTACCGGCAGTGACTACGCCGACGCGCTTGGCGCCGATGAAGCCCTTGTTGGTTTCAACACCGATGCACACACCGTTTTCCTTGCGGAAACCGATCACTTCGGTCTGTTGAATCAGGTCCACGCCCAGTGCGTCGGCGGCACGGGCAAAACCCCACGCCACGGCATCGTGACGGGCCACGCCGCCACGGCGCTGGACGGTTGCGCCCATTACCGGGTAACGAGTGTTTTTCGAGCAATCGAGGTACGGAATCTCGTCAGCCACTTGTTTGGCATCGAGCAGTTCGCCATCGACGCCGTTGAGGCGGTTGGCGCTGACCCGACGCTCGGAATCACGAATGTCTTGCAGGGTGTGGCACAGGTTGTAAACGCCGCGCTGGGAGAACATCACGTTGTAGTTCAGGTCCTGGGACAGGCCTTCCCACAGTTTCATCGCGTGTTCGTACAGGTGCGCCGACTCGTCCCACAGGTAGTTGGAGCGAACGATGGTGGTGTTGCGCGCGGTGTTACCGCCGCCCAGCCAGCCCTTTTCGACCACGGCCACGTTGGTGATGCCGTGTTCTTTGGCGAGGTAGTAGGCGGTCGCCAGACCATGCCCGCCGCCGCCGACGATGACCACGTCATAGACCTTTTTAGGGGTCGGCGTGCGCCACATTTTCTGCCAGTTTTCGTGATGGCTGAGGGAGTGTTTGAAGAGGCCGAAGCCCGAGTAGCGTTGCATAGTCATTTACTCCAAAACCGCGCTCAGCGATAAACCGGGAAGTCCGCGCACAGGGCCGAAACCTGCTCGGCGACATTGGCCTCGACATCGGCATCGCCGAGGTTGTCGAGGATGTCGCAGATCCAGCCGGCCAGCGTGACGCACTGGGTCACCTTGAAGCCGCGCGTGGTCACCGCCGGGGTGCCGATGCGCAGGCCGGAGGTTACGAACGGCGACTGTGGATCGTTCGGGACAGCGTTCTTGTTCACAGTGATGTGGGCGCGACCGAGTGCTGCGTCCGCGTCTTTGCCGGTGAGGCCCTGACGGATCAGGCTGACCAGGAACAGGTGGTTATCGGTGCCGCCGGACACTACATCGTAGCCGCGTTTGATAAACACGCCGGCCATGGCCTGGGCGTTGTCGATCACTTGTTGTTGGTAAACCTTGAAGCCAGGCTCCAGCGCTTCCTTGAAGCACACCGCTTTACCAGCGATCACGTGCATCAGCGGGCCGCCCTGGGCACCCGGGAAAACGGCCGCGTTGAGCTTCTTCTCGATTTCTTCGTTGGACTTGGCCAGGATCAGGCCGCCACGTGGACCGCGCAGGGTCTTGTGCGTGGTGGTGGTCACCACATCAGCGTACGGCAGCGGGTTCGGGTACAGGCCGGCAGCGACCAGACCGGCGACGTGCGCCATGTCGACGAACAGCAGGGCACCGACCTTGTCGGCGATCTGGCGGAAGCGTGGGAAGTCGAGGGTCTTGGAGTAAGCGGAGAAGCCGGCAACGATCATCTTCGGCTTGCACTCGACGGCCAGGCGCTCGACTTCGTCGTAGTCGATCAGCCCGGTCTTGGTGTCGATGCCGTACTGCACGGCGTTGTACAGCTTGCCCGAGGACGACACTTTGGCGCCGTGGGTCAGGTGACCACCGTGGGCCAGGCTCATGCCGAGGATGGTGTCGCCCGGCTGGATCAGGGCCAGGTAAACGGCGCTGTTGGCCGAAGAGCCGGAGTGTGGCTGGACGTTGGCGTAATCGGCACCGAACAATTGCTTGGCGCGTTCGATGGCCAGGGCTTCGACCTTGTCGACGTGCTCGCAGCCACCGTAGTAGCGCTTGCCCGGATAGCCTTCGGCGTATTTGTTGGTCAGGCCACTGCCTTGCGCTTCCATGACGCGTTTGCTGGTGTAGTTCTCTGACGCGATCAGCTCGATGTGATCTTCCTGGCGTTGCTCTTCGGCATTCATCGCCGCCAGCAGTGCATCGTCGTAACCCTGGATCTGGTCTTGCTTGCTGAACATCGCGTCTCTCCCAGCGGCATCTATGCGCCATTCGTCTCGGTAAGGCACTGGTGTTTCGACAGTGCCCTTTGATGCCGATGGTATGACCGGCGCAGACAGGCCAAATGCCTACGGACGCCACGCAAAGGTGCGTTTACGACATGAGCCGAAATGCCTGACCGGACACGGTCCCCGAACCACCAAGGATCCCTGTGGGAGCGAGCCTGCTCGCGAAGGCGGTGTGTCGGTAAACATCCATGCTGCTGACACACCGCCTTCGCGAGCAGGCTCGCTCCCACAAGGGTCAGGTGGCGATTTGGCGGACGAGTAACAGCAGGAAAAAATGCAGGGGATACAGGGCATACGCCCAACGCCGCATCGGCGGTGGATGAATGCCTTTGGCATGTCGCAAAAGCGCCATTCCCAACAATGGCGCAATCAGACAAGCGGCAATACCCGGAATCGCAGCACTGTTGCCCAGCTTCGCAGCATCAATCAGCACCCGCCACTCATTGGCCGCCAGACACACCAGCCCCGGTAGCAGCGCGAAATACCAGGGACGCCGGATCACCAGCAACATCGCCAGCGGCAACAACACCCCGAAGAAACCAAACATCAGTCGCTCCGGGAACACTGCTGCCAGCGTCAAAGCGGCAACCGCCAGCAGTCGCGATTGCAACGTCGGGTGCTGCCAGCCCCGCGCGACCAACAGCCCAAGCGCCAGCGTAGGCAACACGTTCAACGTCTCGGGATCAGGAATGTACAGCCTGTAAGGGATCTCGCTGATGGCACTGAACAGCAGTAACCAGCCCAGATACCGCCACTGATGTGTAACTTCCCGTGCACGGGAAACATTCACCGCCATCGCCAGACAGAACCACGGAAATGCCAGCCGCCCCGGCACATACAGCAGATCGACGGAATAACCGACATATCGCAGGTGATCGAGCACCATGCTCAACAGCGCCAGCCACTTGAGCAGATCCAGTGCCCCATCCCGTTGAGTCATGTGCATAATTGCCCGTCGTCTTTGTATTTTTCTGTCAGACGCATCGCGTGTGCTCCCCGGATGATCTTCGGTAAAGTGCGCACCATCATTGACCACGAGTCGCTTCACCATAAGCGTCTCGACCACGGAAAGCAGGGCCATGACCGATAAGAGCCAACAATTCGCCAGCGACAACTATTCCGGTATCTGCCCTGAAGCCTGGGCCGCCATGGAACAGGCCAACCACGGCCACCAGCGCGCATACGGCGACGATGAATGGACCGCTCGCGCGTCCGACGACTTCCGCAAACTGTTTGAAACCGACTGCGAAGTGTTCTTCGCCTTCAACGGCACCGCCGCCAACTCGCTGGCCCTGTCGTCGCTGTGCCAGAGTTACCACAGCGTGATCTGCTCGGAAACTGCCCACGTCGAAACCGACGAATGCGGCGCACCGGAATTCTTCTCCAACGGTTCAAAACTGCTGATCGCCCGCACTGAAAACGGCAAGCTGACCCCGGAATCGATCCGCGAAGTCGCTCTCAAGCGCCAGGATATTCACTACCCGAAACCGCGCGTCGTGACCCTGACCCAGGCCACCGAAGTCGGCAGCGTCTACACCCCGGAAGAAATCCGCGCCATCAGCGCCACCTGCAAAGAGCTGGGCCTGAACCTGCACATGGACGGCGCGCGGTTCTCCAATGCGTGTGCGTTCCTCGGTTGCTCCCCGGCAGACCTGACCTGGAAGGCCGGCGTAGACGTGTTGTGCTTCGGCGGCACGAAAAACGGCATGGCGGTGGGTGAGGCGATTCTGTTCTTCAACCACAAGCTGGCGGAAGACTTCGACTACCGCTGCAAACAGGCCGGGCAACTGGCCTCGAAAATGCGCTTCCTCTCGGCGCCCTGGGTCGGGATTCTGGAAAACGACGCCTGGCTCAAATATGCCCGCCACGCCAACCGCTGCGCGCAGTTGCTGGCCGAACTGGTGAGCGACATCCCGGGCGTGGAACTGATGTTCCCGGTACAGGCCAACGGCGTGTTCCTGCAACTCTCGGAACCGGCCATCGCCGCATTGACCGCCAAGGGCTGGCGCTTCTACACCTTCATCGGCAACGGCGGCGCACGCTTCATGTGCTCGTGGGACACCGAAGAAGAACGCGTACGCGAGCTGGCCGCCGACATCCGCGAAGTCATGGCCCGCTAAGCAGCAATCCAATCCCCTGTGGTGAGGGGGCTTGCCCCCGTTCGGCGGCGGAGCCGTCGTAAACCAGCCAATGCGGTCTGCCTGATAGACCGCATTCTCAGTATTTAGGGCCGCTACGCAGCCCAACGGGGGCAAGCCCCCTCGCCACAGTAAGCGCGCCTACCTGAAGACATCGTCTACATTGTCTGCGAGCGGTTTCAATCCGCTCTCATAACAATAATCAGGAGCGCACGCATGTCCTTGAAAGGCAAAACCCTGTTCATCACTGGCGCCAGCCGCGGGATCGGTCGGGAGATCGCGCTACGCGCGGCGCGTGACGGGGCCAACATTGTGATTGCGGCCAAAAGCGCCGAGCCGCACCCGAAGTTGCCGGGCACGATTTTCAGCGTGGCGCAGGAAGTTGAGGCGGCGGGCGGCAAGGCACTGGCCTTGCAGGTGGATGTGCGTGACGAAGACGCGGTACGAAACGCGCTCGCCCAGGCTAACGAACATTTCGGCGGCATCGATGCGCTGATCAACAACGCCGGCGCAATCAAGCTGACCGGAGTTCAACACATCGAACTCAAGCGCTTCGACCTAATGCACCAGATCAACACCCGCGCCGTTTTGCTATGCAGCCAGGCTGCCCTGCCCTATCTGAAAAAAACCGGTGGGCACATTCTCAACCTGTCGCCGCCGCTCAATCTGGCCACCCAATGGTTCGCCCAGTACAGCCCCTACACCGTGACCAAATACGGCATGAGCATGCTGACGATTGGCATGAGCGAAGAATTCAAGAATTACGGCATCAGCGCCAATTCGCTATGGCCACAGACCATGATCGCCACCGCCGCCATTGAGTTTCAGCTTGGATCTCGGGAATCGTTCAAGCATGCGCGAACGCCCGAGATCATGGCCGATGCCGCCCACGTCATTCTGGACAGCAGCGGTCGCACCATCACCGGGCGATTGCTGATTGATGAGGAGATTCTGCGGGAGCATGGCGTGACCGAATTCGATCACTACCGCTTTGAGCCCGGCACCCATGACAAGCTGATGCCGGATCTGTTTGTGGACTGAAACACAAACCACTGTGGGAGCGAGCTTGCTCGCGATGAGGCTGGACCATTCAACATTGATATTGACTGGTCCACCGCTATCGCGAGCAAGCTCGCTCCCACAGGTTTTAGAACTCGATACGTACGTCGCCCTTCGGCACGCTGCAGCACGACAGGATGAACCCTTCGGCTTCGTCTTCCTCGGTGATCCCACCGTTGTGGTCCATCTCGACCTCGCCACCCAGCTTCATCACCTTGCACGTACCGCAAATCCCCATCCCGCACGCTTTCGGAATCAACAACCCAAGCTTGGCCGCAGCCGCGTGCACCGTTTCACCCGGCGCCACACGAATGCTTTTGCCGGACGCGGTGAATTCCACCTGATGCAGGTCCGCCACATCGACTTCCGGTGCATCCGCCGCTTGCTCGGCTTGCTCCACGGCGTCGGCGCGCGCTTCCGGTGGCGTCGCACCGAACGATTCCTCGTGGTAACGCGACATGTCGAAACCGGCGGTCTCGAGCATGCGTTTCACCGCGTTCATGTACGGCGTCGGGCCGCAGCAGAAGACTTCGCGCTCGAGGAAGTCGGGCGCCATCAATTCGAGCATCTTGTGGTTCAGGTAGCCGCGATAACCGGCCCACGGCTCACCCAGACCGTGCTTCTCGCAGATCAGGTGCAGGCTGAAGTTATCGATCCGCGACGCCATGTGTTCCAGTTCGCGGTGGTAAATGATGTCTTTGGGCGAGCGGGCGCTGTGGATAAACACCATGTCGACGTTGCCGTTGGTGTCGTAGAACCAGCGCGTCATGGACATGACCGGCGTGATGCCGACGCCGCCGCTGAGGTAGAGCACCTTCGGTGCGGTGAAGTCCATGGCGTTGAACAGCCCGACCGGGCCGTGCACCGCCAGTTCCTGACCTTCATGCAGGGTGTCGTGCAGCCAGTTCGAGACCTTGCCGCCGGGCACGCGCTTGATCGTCACCGAGAAGCTGTAAGGCACCGAGGGCGAGCTGGAAATGGTGTAGGAGCGCATGATCGGCACGCCGTCGATTTCCAGCTCCAGGGTGACGAACTGCCCCGGCTTGAAAAAGAACAGGATCGGCTGGTCAGCCATAAAGCAGAAGGTGCGCACATCCCAGGTTTCCTGGATGACTTTGACGCAACGGACGATGTGTCGACCATTGGCCCAGGTCTGGGTCGTTACCGGATTCAGGAAGCTGTTGGACATGCTGTTCTCCACCGCCGATGCTCGGCCTTATGTTGGCGATTCTGCGTAACGTGCGAACCACCCATTTACCTATCTGCGACATTCACATACTTATCGCGACCAAGCCCCAACTACCGGGGGTTGCGCGTCGGGAACAGAGTGGGCCATGTCGCTCGTAGATAAGGTTCTGGCCAGCGCCGGCCCCACACTCGCTCCACACAACGACAGTTTCTTTACACCTTGCGTAGCAAACCTGATTAGCCACTTTCGCCGGCCACACAGAATGGCCTTGAGGATTAAATGATGGACGTCACCACTACCCTGAGCCTGGGCGATCCACTGGAACCCGCACGCAAGGCCACCGCACAGATGCTGCAAGAGCGCGAGCGTACGTTCTCGCTGCCGCAGCCGTTTTACTCTGACGAGCGGCTGTTTGATATCGACATGCAGGAAATCTTCCAGAAAGAGTGGTTGATCGCCGGCATGACCTGCGAGATCCCGACCAAGGGCAACTACCTGACCCTGCAAGTCGGCAAGAACCCGATCATCGTGATTCGCGGCGCTGACGGCGTGGTGCATGCTTTCCACAACGTCTGCCGCCACCGCGGTTCGCGTCTGTGCACCAGTGAAAAAGGCAAAGTCGCCAAGCTGGTCTGCCACTACCACCAGTGGACGTATGAGCTGGACGGCCGCCTACTGTTCGCCGGCACCGAAATGGGCGCCGACTTCGACATGAAGCAGTACGGCCTCAAACCGGTGAACGTGAAGACCGCCGGTGGTTACATCTTCATCAGCCTGTCGGAGAATCCGCCGGCCATTGATGACTTCCTGTCGACGTTGAGCCATTACATGGAACCGTACGACATGGAAAACACCAAGGTGGCGATCCAGACCAACCTGTACGAAAAAGCCAACTGGAAACTGGTGCTGGAAAACAACCGCGAGTGCTACCACTGCAACGCGTCGCACCCGGAGCTGTTGAAATCCCTGCTGGAATGGGACGACGTCACCGACCCGCGCGCCGACCAGGCCTTCAAGGACCACGTCGCCGCCTCCGCCGCTGCCTGGGAAGCCGAGAAGATCCCTTACGCCCACGCCAGCTTCGGCCTGCGCAACCGCATCGTGCGCATGCCGCTGCTCAAAGGCACCGTGTCGATGACCATGGACGGCAAACAGGGCTGCGCCAAGCTCATGGGCCGCATCAAGAACCCGGACCTGGGCTCGATGCGCATCCTGCACCTGCCGCACTCGTGGAACCACTGCATGGGCGACCACATCATCGTCTTCACCGTGTGGCCGATCAGCGCTCAGGAAACCATGGTCACCACCAAGTGGATCGTGCACAAGGATGCGGTCGAAGGCGTGGATTACGACGTAGAACGCATGCGCAAAGTGTGGGATGAAACCAACAACCAGGACCGTCGACTGGCGGAAGAAAACCA
This sequence comes from Pseudomonas oplopanacis, assembly GCF_057128725.1. NCBI lineage: Bacteria > Pseudomonadati > Pseudomonadota > Gammaproteobacteria > Pseudomonadales > Pseudomonadaceae > Pseudomonas > Pseudomonas oplopanacis. The sequence goes on from NZ_JBSKHV010000013.1 coordinate 135,703, forward strand.
GCGCGGCATCAACTCCACGGCGTACCAGCCTGGCCCGTACTCCAAGACGTATGAGTTTGGTGTGGTGAACTTTGTGGACTGGTACAGCGAGCGTCTGCTGAGCAACCTCGGAGCCGAGCCTGCGCCTTACCTTAAAGGTGTTCCTGTTCAAGGCTAAGTCAGAAGCTTCGCGAGCAGGCTCGCTCCCACAGGGGATTTGTGAACGACACAAATCAAATGTGGGAGCCTGCTCGCGAAAGCGCCCTCTCTATCAGCACATCCATCCGTGATTCCCCTCTCCCACTCATAACTGTACGAAATATGATCTATTCCGTTCAGAGCTATGCCCCGCGCACCTTCCAGCCTTCCACAAACAAGTTATCCACACCTCCACCCACAGCTATTGGGGACAAGTGTGGTTTTACGCAAAACTTTCTCCACAGAAACCGAAGAAAATCCGTGACTTATCCAGAAGCCCGGTTTTGAGCAGCCGCTGATTGTTTTTTGATCGAAAGCTTACAGGGCACGTTCGGCGTGGCTTGCAGAGGATGGCAAACACCTTATCCACAGAAGCGCCAACAGACTTTGGGGGCAACTTCTGCGGTTCTGTGGAAAACCGCCGGAAGCCGCGATAAATCGGGCATTGCGCGACGTTCAAGGGGCCAAACTTGTGATTTGATCGTTTTTCAACCAAAAGCCTGAACGACCCGGTTTACATGGCCTGTAGAGGTTAGCAAACATCTTATCCACAGAAGCGCCAACAGAGATTGGGGGCAAGTATTGAATAGCGGCAAACCTTATCCACCGCAAAAAGCGTGAAAAAACCGCAGGTTAGGCTGGTTGTTTTTTGTACGCAGGCTCGTAGCCCTTGATTTGTATGGGGTGCAGCGAGGGGCGAACACGTTATCCACAGAAGCACTAACAGGCTTTGTGGCTAAATCAGATTTTATTCAGGCACGAGCGACCCGATAGCGTGTCCAGGTTCAATTCATAATCATTGAATACCCGCCATCCGAGCAAAATCGAAGGCACGTACTGCCCGGCCACCAACGACGGAGGGATGGTGAAGCCTGGATAGTATTTGTAGGTGATTGCCCGGATGTCGCCAGACAAATCCAGCTCGCCCTTGAAGGTCTCGTGGCGCGAGTTTTCGGCGACGTGAACAGGCAAGTCACCGGGCGAGGCCGACGTCAGGTAATCCACATTCCCGGTGTCCAGAATCGCCAACGTCGCCCGACGATCCAGCCGCGCGGCGACGGTCAGTCGTTGATTGATGTCCGCACGCGAATAGCTAACCGGCGAATCGCACCGCGCGGGAGGTTCCGCGTTGAGTTCCAGAGTCTTTTTCGTGAGCTTCAAACGCCCCAACTTGCCGACCAGATCCAGGCCCAACAAGTTATCCCGGTCGCTGACAAACACCAGGACGTTCCTGAACTCGTTCCCGCCGACCTTCAACGATTGAAGGACCCCGAGTTTGGCCGACAGGTCATGCTCCCCATAAAACGTGCTGTAGCCGTAATGGGAGTCGGTTAACAGCGTGATGCCCATGCGTTTCGCGGTTTCGGCGTTGACCCGGGTTTGCGGTGCGCCGGTATCGACAATAAAGCGCGAGGAGACGCCGTTGGCCGCTTTGACGTCGATGTACGGCAGCACTTCGTCCGTGACATAGCCTTCACTGGGGCGTGGATAAACCGTTAGCACTTCATGGCGTTTGGTGCTGGACACCGAAAAATCGCCGGTCGCGCGCAGAGTCGCAATCGATTGACGGCCAAACATGGAAAACAGCACGTTGAGTTCGGGGTCAATCGCGATGGCCCGGGCATGGCGGCGCTTGATTGCCAGATAGTAATCTGGCAATTGATTGGCGGCTTTGGCCTCGAACATTCGGGCGAACACGGACACTGAACAGTTGAGGTTGTTCGTGGCGTCCACCACCTTGTCGCACTGCTGGCGCAGTTGGGCCAAGGAGGCTGTTTGCCCTTGGTCCGACTCTAACCACTGATAAAAATCCTGATCGGATTCAGTACTGGCAGCCGCCATCAACCCGGCAGGCACGCACATTACCCCGCAGAGCAACCAGGCCGCACGCCAACGCAACGCCTTCATGTTCAACCCACGCCTATAAACGGGTTTTATGACTCAGCGCTGAACGTCTGAAAGCTCCGTGAACCGTGCTGCACCCTTAACCAGCGCACAGCAAAACTGTAGTTCACCGAGTGGTATGGCGGGAGGCAGCCCTACGGCCGGTACATCAGATAGGCTTCACCCGTGACCCCAATCATCGGGTGGGGGGTGATCTGGCAGGTGTCGACGATACGGAAGCCGTGCCGCTCATAAAACCGCCGGGCACCAGTGTTGGCGGCGTAGTCGATCAGGCTCAGGCCATTGAGCCCCAACTGATTGGCTCGATCGTAGGCGAAAGCGAGGAACTGCTTGCCCAGGCCCTGATTTCGCCACCCCTCATGCAGCGCCAGGCTGGAAATGTAGAGGGTGTCGGGGATTTCCATTGTGGCGTACGGCGCCAGCACCGGGTCGGTGACGGGCGCCGCCATCGGGTCATGACGCATCACGTAGCTGTGCATCATGCCGATGACTTCCCCGTTTGCCTCGGCGATCAGGCAATTCTGCCAGGAGAAGTCCACACCGTCGCGGGCATAGCGCAGGGCGCCAACGTCCAACAGGTCCTGGCCGGGCTCGGCTATCTGGCTCCAGATGTAATCCGCAGCGCCCTCTGATGAAATCTGGAACAAGCGAGCAATCTCCCGCGCATCCGCGCGCAGGGCCGAACGAAATTCAACGGTCATTATTTCCCCATAAATGTCGGTAACACGAACATCCTGTGGGAGCGAGCCTGCTCGCGAAAGCGCTGTATCAGTCGCCGGAGATGTTGACTGACCCACCGCTTTCGCGAGCAGGCTCGCTCCCACATTAGATTTGTGTTGATACCTGTTAGCGGACCACGCCTTCTTCGATCAGTAACTTGAGAATGGCCTCGGCACCCGCTTGCGCCGTGACGCCTTTGAGCACCTGCCCGCCGCCGCCACTGGCCTTGGCTGTGGCCGCTTTCATCCGGTCTGCGCCGCTCTTGGCCTTGATCACCTTGAGGCGTTTAGGCCGAGGTTTGGCCGGTTGCAACGCGGCGACCGCCAGCAGTTCATCGTCGATCACTTCGACTTCATCGGCTTGCAGTACACCGCGTCGAGCCGGGCCGTAGGCGCTTTGCCGAGGCTTCGGCGCAGCGTTATCCACCGTCGCGAGAAACGGCAGGCGTACTTTCAAGCGACGTCGCTGGCCACGCGGCAAGGCTTGCAGCACCAGCGCCGAATGGCCGTCGATGGATTCCACTTGCGCCAACCCGACCACCAGCGGCCAGCCGAGGCTTTCCGCCAGCAAGAACGGCAACATGCCCGAGCCTTCACCGGTTTCGGCCTGACTGCCGGTCAATACGACTTGCGCCCCCGCATCGCGCAAATAAGCGGTCAACGCCGGCAAGGCATCCGCGCCTGATGGCTGTTCCAGCACATGCAACTGTTCCAGCCCCATACCCAGATAAGCGCGCAGCGCCGGCTCCGCGACGTCGCCGGCATGCAGCACTTGCAGGTTATCCCCAGCCAGTTGCAGGCCCAGTTCCACTGCTCGCGCATCCTGCTCCGCGCGACGTGGCCGGCCGGAAGTCGGGTGGGCCCCGATGGACACCAGGCTGATGATTTTCGTGCTCATAACCCTTTCCTTCCCTTAAGCCGCATCGCGCTTGGCGTCGTTGCGGTAAGCCGCTACCGCGTCGATCAAGGCTTGAAGAATCTCGGCGCTCTCGCCGATCACCGACAGGTCGGCCCGTTTGATCATGTCGCAGCCAGGGTCGAGGTTGATCGCCACCACCTTGTCGCAGGCACCGATGCCTTGCAGGTGCTGGATCGCCCCGGAAATCCCCACCGCCACATAAACCCGTGCTGTGACCCAAGTGCCGGACGCGCCGACCTGACGGTCGCGCGCCATGAACCCATCGTCCACCGCCACTCGGGACGCGCCTTCGGTGGCGCCCAGTGCTTCGGCGGTCCTGTGGAAAAGTCCCCAGTCCTTGACCCCGTTGCCGCCGGAGAAGATGAACTCGGCCTCGGCCATCGGAATCGCCGCCGGGTCCACCGCCACCGCGCCCAAATCTTCGATGCGCGACAGGCTGCGAACCACGGCTGTGGATAACTCCACCGGCAGTGCTTCGTGACGGGTTTCGCTGACCGGTTCGGCGCATTCGGCAGCGGCCAGAATCAAGCGTGCAACCGGGCGCGCAAGGTCTTGCAAACCCGCACCGGCGCGACCGATGCATTCCTGATCCTTGACCTGCCAGACCCGCGTGGCCGGGCGTTCGCCCAGTGCAGCGGCAAAGCGTCGACCGAGTTCACCGCCACCGCTGCGACTGTCCGGCAGCAACCAATGACGCGGACTGAACTGGTTATCCACAGCCCGCAGGCCCTGGACCCGTTGCTCCGGTGCATAACCGCTGAATTCATCGCCTTCCAGCACCAGCAAGCGATCAACACCCGCCGTCGCAAAGGCGTTTTCCTTGTGTTCGCCAAAGACCACGGCCAACACCGCGCCATCCTGGCCGGCCAACTGACGGGCCAGCCCGAGCAAGTCGCGGTCGTGGCTGCTCAAGCGGCCGCCGACCATGTCCGGCACCACGCTGATGTAGAACGCTGGTGCCGACACTTGATGCAGCGGCAATTGCACTTCAACGGCTGCCGTACGTTTGGTCGCCCCGCCCTGCTGAGCGCCGCTGCGGTCAATGCGCTTGATGCCGTTGGGGCCGATAAAACCGATGCCGTGCAGATTCTTGCGGATGACGCCGTTGGGGCCCATCCAGCTGTGTTGCGCCGGTTGCATGGCCGCGTGCAGCGGGTGCAAGCGGTTACGGGCAATCCATTCGGCGCGGGGGTCGCGGCGGATAATGTCGCTCATCAGTGGGCCTCCGCAGGTTCACGCTGGGCTGGCGTGGTGGGTTTGCTCGGCGCTGCGTCTTCGAGCAACGCGTCGGCCACCAGTTCGGCGATGTCCTTGATCAACGGACGCGGTTCGACCACGCCCTCCAGCATCGCGGTGCATTGTGGACAACCCACGGCCACCAGTTCGGCGCCGGTTTCGCGGATGTCTTCCATGCGCATGTCGGGGATCCGCTGCTTGCCCGGAATGTCGGTGATCGGCGCGCCGCCACCGCCGCCGCAGCAGCGCGAACGGAAACCGGAGCGTTGCATTTCTTTCACTTCAATCCCGAGGGCGCGCAGCACTTCACGCGGCGCCTCGTATTCGCCGTTGTAACGGCCGAGGTAGCACGGATCGTGATAAGTCACGCTGCTGCCTTTGTGCTGGCCGAGGTTCAGGGCGCCAGCGCCGATGATTTCCGCCATGTAGGTGCTGTGGTGCTGCACGAGGTAGTTGCCGTCGAAGGCGCCGTACTCGTTTTTCAGCACGTGGAAGCTGTGCGGGTCGCAGGTGACGATGCGGTTGAAGCTGTACTTGGCCAGGGTCTGGATGTTGCGTTTGGCCAACAGCTGGAATGTTGCTTCGTCGCCCAGACGTCGGGCCACGTCACCGCTGTCACGTTCTTCGAGGCCAAGCACCGCGAAGTCGACCTTGGCCGCTTTCAGCACTTTGACGAAGGCGCGCAAGGTGCGCTGGTTGCGCATGTCGAACGCACCGTCGCCGACCCAGAACAGCACGTCGACGGATTTCTTTTCGCTCATCAGCGTGAGGTTCAAGTCCGCCGCCCAGTTCATCCGCCCGCCCGGCGCGAAACCGCCGGGGTTGTCGGTGGCGATCAGGTTTTCCAGGACTTCGGCGCCCTTGTTCGGGGTCGCACCTTTTTCCAGGGTCAGATGGCGGCGCATGTCGACGATGGCGTCGACGTGCTCGATCATCATCGGGCACTCCTCGACGCAGGCGCGGCAAGTGGTGCAGGACCACAGGGTTTCGGCGTCCACCAGACCGTTGACGATCGGTTGATGCGGATTGCCGGCGTGTTCGCCGATGGCTTTACCTGGATACGGGCTGCCGGCGAATTTCGCATCGGTGCCACCGGCCAGGCCGACGACCATGTCTTGAATCAGCTTTTTCGGGTTCAGCGGCTGGCCAGCGGCGTAGGCCGGGCACGCGGCTTCGCACTTACCGCACTGCACGCAGGCGTCGAAACCGAGCAGTTGGTTCCAGGTGAAATCCTTGGGTTTTTCCACGCCCAGCGGCGCTGTCGGGTCGTTCAGGTCCAACGGTTTCAATCCGGTGGAACGACCGCCATTAAAACGTTCGGCGCGACGGTGCCAGGCCAGGTGCAGCGCACCGGCGAAGGCGTGCTTCATCGGCCCGCCCCAGGTCATGCCGAAGAACAGTTCACTGACGCCCCACAGCACACCGACGCCGAGGATCGCCGCCACCAGCCAACCACCGAAGTTTTCCGGAAGGATGCCGGCGACCGGCAGGGTCAACAGGAAGAACGATGCCGAGAACGCCAACAGGCTTTTCGGCAGGCGCATCCACGGGCCTTTGGACAGGCGCGCCGGCGGGTTGCGTCGACGCAGGTAAACGAAGATCGCACCGACGAACATCACGGCCGTCATTAACAGCAGTGCATAACCGAGGATGCGGTTATGCAGGCCGAAACCGTGCACCAGAATCGCCAGCACGATGGACGCCACTGCACCACCGGCCGTGGCGACGTGGGTGTTGGCGATGTATTTGTCCCGCGCGACCACATGGTGCAAGTCGACCATGTAACGCTTGGGCATGGCGAACAGGCCGCCGATCAGGTCGACTTTCGAAGCCCGGCCCCGGCGCCACATGGCCACCCGCCGCAACGCGCCCAGGACGGCAAGGCCCAAGGCAGCGAACAACAGGATTGGAAGAAGGGTGTTCAACATGGTGGAGCTCCCAAAGACCGCAGGGTCTTGCAGGCCAAACTACCTGGATGCCTTGCCCGACTCCTGTGGGAGCGAGCCTGCTCGCGAAAGCGGTGGGTCAGTCGACATCAATGGCGGCTGACAGATTGCATTCGCGAGCAGGCTCGCTCCCACAGGTTTATCCACAAGCTCTTAGAAATCCTTGCACAACCGCAGGGCGTCGTAGATCGCCGCGTGGGTGTTGCGCTGCGCCACGCAGTCGCCGATGCGGAACAGCAAGTAGCCGTCGCCCGCCTGGCTCAGCGAAGGTTGCGGCTTGATCGCGAACAAGGCTTCGATGTCCATCTGGCCTTTGTTGCGCGAGCCTTCCTTCAGCGCGTAGTAGATTTCTTCGTCTGGACGCACGCCGTTTTCGACGACGACCTGGTCCACCACCCGCTCCTCTTTGGCGCCGGTGTATTCGTTTTCCAGCACCGCCACCAGCTTGTCGCCTTCACGGTAGACCTTCTCCAGCATCATGTCCCCGGTCATGATCACTTCTTTCGGGTACATGCTGCGGTAGTACGTCGGGAACGAGGTGCCGCCAATCGCCACGCCCGGTTTGATGTCGTCAGTGACGATCTCGACCTGGCTGCCCTTGTCGGCAAGGAAGTCGGCGGTCGACATCCCGGTGAATTCACAAATGGTGTCGTAGACCAGCACGTTCTTGCCCGGCGCTACTTTGCCGTCAAGGATGTCCCAGCTGCTGACCACCAGGCCTTCAGCCGCGCCCCAATGCTCGTTCTGCTCCAGGAATGGATGACCGCCGACGGCGAGTACCACCACGTCCGGACGCAGGTCGAGAATGGTTGCCGCATCGGCCGCCACGCCCAGGCGCAGGTCAACTTTCAAACGCGCCAATTCCAGTTGGAACCAGCGAGTGATACCGGCGATCTGGTCCCGTTGCGGGGCTTTCGAAGCGGTGGTGATCTGGCCGCCGATGAATTCTTTCTTCTCGAACAGGGTCACGTCGTGGCCACGTTCGGCCGACACGCGAGCGGCTTCCATTCCGGCAGGACCGGCACCGACCACCACGACTTTGCGCTTCACACCGGTCGACTTCTCGATGATGTGCGGCACGCCCATGTATTCACGGGAGGTCGCGGCGTTCTGGATGCACAGCACGTCCAGGCCCTGGTACTGGCGGTCGATGCAGTAGTTGGCGCCGACGCATTGCTTGATCTGGTCGACCTGGCCCATCTTGATCTTGGCGATCAGGTGCGGGTCCGCAATGTGGGCGCGGGTCATGCCGACCATGTCGACGTAGCCGCCTTCCAGAATACGGGTCGCCTGGTTCGGGTCCTTGATGTTCTGCGCGTGCAGGACCGGGGCCTTGACCACTTCCTTGATCCCGGCCGCCAGGTGCAGGAATGGCTCCGGCGGATAACTCATGTTGGGGATAACGTTGGCCAGGGTGTTGTGGGTGTCGCAACCCGAGCCGACCACGCCGATGAAGTCGATCATGCCGGTGTCGTCGTAGTACTTGGCGATCTGCTTCATGTCCTCGTGGGACAAACCGTCCGGGTGGAACTCGTCACCGCACAGACGGATGCCGACGCAGAAGTCCGGGCCGACTTCAGCGCGCACAGCCTTGAGGACTTCGAGGCCGAAACGCATGCGGTTTTCGAAGCTGCCGCCCCATTCGTCGGTCCGTTTGTTGACGCGCGGGCTCCAGAACTGGTCGATCATGTGCTGGTGCACCGCCGACAGTTCGACACCGTCGAGACCACCGGCCTTGGCACGCGCAGCGGCGCTGGCGTAGTTGCCGATCACCCGCCAGATTTCTTCCGGCTCGATGGTTTTGCAGGTTGCACGGTGCACCGGTTCACGGATACCCGACGGCGACAGCAGGGTCGGCCAATGCTCGCCGTCCCAGCGAGAACGACGACCCATGTGAGTAATCTGGATCATGATCTTGGCGCCATGCTTGTGCATGGCATCGGCCAGGTTCTGGAAGTGCGGGATGATCCGGTCGTCGGCCAGGTTGACCGACTTCCACCAGCCTTGCGGGCTGTCGATGGCCACGCTGGAGGAACCGCCGCAAATCGCCAGGCCGATCCCGCCCTTGGCTTTCTCTTCGTAATACTTGACGTACCGGTCGGTGGTCATGCCGCCGTCGGTGGCATAGACCTCGGCGTGCGCGGTGCTGAGCACGCGGTTACGGATGGTCAGTTTGCCGATCTGGATCGGCTGGAACATTGCTTCGAAAGCCATGGCGGGGTCCTCGACTTACAACGGCTTGACGGTGAACAAACCGTCGTCGTGGCCTTCTTCGGAGCCACCGTAGACTTGCTCGGCAACCGTACGGATCTTGCTGCCGCGGGCCTGCAGAATCTGGTCCATGGCACCGGCAAACCAACCGGTGAACATGTAGTCGACCTTGCGCCCGACCTTGCCGTAGACGTAGACGAACGCCGAGTGTTCGAGCTTGACGCTGGCGGTGCCTTTGTCGAGGTCAATGTCCTGGATCTTGAACAGGCCCCAGCCGCGTTGCGACAGGCGTTTCATGTAGTGCTCGAACACCGCAACGCCTTCCAGGCCGTGGCATTCAGCTTCTTTTTCGCACCAGTGCCAAGCGGATTTGTAGCCGGCCTTGTAAAGGATTTCCGCGTAGGCTTCGGCGCCCAGCACTTCCTCGATGCCCATGTGGTTATTCACGAAGAAGTGACGTGGCACGTACAGCATCGGCAGGGCGTCGGAGGTCCAGACACCGGTTTCGCTGTCGACTTCGATTGGCAATTGCGGGGCGATCTTGGCCATGGAAACTTAACTCCAGAAAAATTTTGGTGTTGCCCCCGGCGCGGATGGCCGGGGGAAAGGATTCAGAGGTGCGGTGGCTTACTCGCCCCAAACGTCCTTGAGGACGTTCACCCAGTTCTCGCCCATGATCTTGCGCACCACGCGCTCGGAATGGCCGCGCTTGAGCAAGGTTTCGGTCAGGTTCGGGAACTCGCCGACGGTGCGGATACCCAGCGGGTTAATGATCTTGCCGAAGCTGGTCAGGCGGCGGGCGTAGCCCTTGTCATGGGTCAGGTATTCGAAGAAGTCCTGGCCATGGCCCTGGGTGAAGTCGGTGCCGATGCCGATGGCGTCTTCGCCGACGATGTTCATGGTGTATTCGATGGCTTCGGCGTAGTCGTCGATGGTCGAATCAATGCCCTTGGCCAGGAACGGCGCGAACATGGTCACGCCGACGAAACCGCCGTGATCGGCGATGAACTTCAGTTCTTCATCGGACTTGTTGCGCGGGTGGATTTTCAGGCCCGACGGCAGGCAGTGCGAGTAGCACACTGGCTTCTTCGATTCGAGGATGACTTCTTCGGAGGTTTTCGACCCAACGTGGGACAGGTCGCACATGACGCCCACGCGGTTCATCTCGGCGACGATTTCACGACCGAAACCCGACAGGCCGCCATCGCGCTCGTAGCAGCCGGTACCCACCAGGTTCTGGGTGTTGTAGCACATCTGCACGATGCCGACGCCGAGCTGCTTGAACACCTCGACATAGCCGATCTGGTCTTCAAACGCGTGAGCATTCTGGAAGCCGAACAGGATGCCGGTCTTGCCCTGCTCCTTGGCTTTACGGATGTCGGCGGTGGTGCGCACCGGAATCACCAGGTCGCTGTTCTCGCGAATCAGCTTCTGACTGGCGGCGATGTTATTGACGGTGGCCTGGAAGCCCTCCCACACCGACACGGTGCAGTTGGCTGCGGTCAGACCGCCCTTGCGCATGTCTTCGAACAGTTCACGGTTCCACTTGGCAATAATCAGCCCGTCGATAACGATACTGTCGGCGTGCAATTCGGCTGGGCTCATCAGGCTGTCCCCTTTTGGCAATTCATGCGCCGAATCGTGTGCCGGCGCTTTGGGGCCAGCATATGCCTGAGGGACGGGGCAGCCGGGTGCAAAAACGACAGGGGGTTTGCCGAAAGCGTCAATCCGCGACAAAGGGTCGCCGCGGGGCACGATTGCCCACCTGTTCAAGGGTCTGCGCATGGGCCAGAATTCGCTGCTTTACTGAATGCACTTTTGGATTGGGGCGGCGACGCAATGAAATCGATCTTCCTGGCTTTGGCACTGATAGCGACCGGCGTACACGCCGCTGAAGAATCCGACGACAACCCCTGCGACAAAGTCGAAAACGACGTCCAGACCCTCGAATGTTCGGCCTTCAGCCGAACCACCGCCGAAGACCTCCTCAAAGAGAACTACCAGGGCCTGGCCGAACGCATGCAAACGGCCTACGGCAAGAACCCGGCGCAACTGGCCGACATCACCGCCAAACTCAAGGCAGCCCAACAGCAATGGCTGAAGACTCGGGACGCGGATTGCGCAGTCGAAGCGTTTCCGGCGACGAGTGGTAGCAAGGCGTTTACGATTGCGCAAAATGATTGCGTGGCGCGGATGAGTGATGAGCGGTCGGAGTTTTTAGAGTCGATTGGGCAGGAGTGACGCGTTAGAGCGCCTGCCATACAGACTCAAGCGTCGCCAGCAATTTTTGGTTCGTCGTTTTATCGATGCCCAGATCGGCGCAACAGGCATTCCACCCGGAAAAAGCATCCAGTGTTTGTTCCATGTAGCGCTCCGGCGCTAGGAAACTGAAGGGTTTGCACACTTCAATGAGTGCCTTGCGTGAGGGTTTGCCTCTTCCCGCGAATGCTGTGGTGTGTTCGTTACCGCGCCCGGCGGTGCTGGAAAAGGTCAGGTCGTAGGCCGGCGCCATTTTCCAGCCATCCTTCTCGCCAAAAAACGAGAAGTTCTTTGCGTGATCATCGTGGTTGTGAGCGAGAGCGTTGAACACCATCAATCGGGCCATTTTCTCGACCTCTGCCGCGTCCTTGGTCATTGCCCAGGTCGCTCGCAGTAAATCACTGTAATCGAGGCTTGGCGTCCGGAAGTCCGCGTATAGAATCGCCGCAGCGGTAAGCATGTGGCGCTTGGCGCCTTCCTTTCGATCGAAGCGTTTCGTGGCGAAGAATTGCTCTTTGCCCTTTGTGGTTTCTACTTGAAACAGTTTCGATTCGGAAATTTCGATGCCTGCTCGATGGGCCATCAGTGCATAAACCTGCTCAACAGCGCCGCTGTCTCGATGCTCCTCTTCACAACGAAACTTGATTAACCAGTGCTCAAAACCGACGGGCATTTTGCCAAATGACGAAACGGCGCGATGTTTGTCTGGCGAAAGACCGATCACCGCTTTAGGTCGTGCACCACCGGGGGAACCACCTGCCAGTCGCAGAGAATTGATGACGTCGTCAGTACTGCCTGAAAGTATCGTTTGTGAAGCCTCGTAGAGGGCAGCCAGGTCGAGGTCTTCGTCTGCTTCAACGGTTTCCATCATCGGTACGTATTCAAGCGCGCCCATACTGCGATTTCCCATGTAGGCCAGACGATCCAGCGGACCGATTGCGTGGCGCTCGACGCCCAATTGACTGCGGAAGAATCGATCCATGAGCAGTAGTCCCCAACCATCGGGCAACGAATCGCTGAACGCGCCGTGCAGACCGTCGAACAGTAACGGATCAGCCGCACTCTGGGGTTTGATCGAGAAATCCATATGAAACGGCGCAAGGTTGAAGCCTTTCGCCAACCACCCCGGATCATAAGAAAAGAACACGCCCCGACGAGGAATCGCGACCAACTCGCCGACTCTTGAACCTTGAAGCATGACGCTGAGTGCGTTGACGATTTTCATTGTCGGCCACGAGCCCTTTCGTAATTTTTCAGTTCCTGAAGTGTCAGCGACGGCGTAGAGGCGAACAAACTCGTCAACGGTTCTTCCGCCCCGAGGCAAATTGCAATGAGCAACAAGCCATCCAGAGAGATCTTTCCGGTCGTTTCAAAGCGCTTGATATTCGACTCGGGGACACCTGATTTTTGCGCGAGCGTGCGTCGCGAAAGGTTCTTGCCGAGTCTCAGGCGCTTGGCATTCCCGGCAATCTGTAGTGCGATCTCTCCGGGGGAGTAGAGAATATGGGTAAGGGCCATAGGTTGACCTCAAGAGGAATGTGAGCAAGTGTAGCAGCGCGATAGAAAACTAATATTTAAAAGACAATATATTGACTCAAAAATAGATTATGAGCATTTAACGGATAGCATTTGATCTTTTATTTATAGGCAAAAAAGACCTTTCCGACCTCTTGTGCGCCCATTACGTTTATTCTTTGAGCTATAAGCTGCACGTCATCTACCGAGAAAGGGACTCAAATGAAAATCTGCGGCATTGAAATCAAAGGCAGCGAAGCGATCATCGCCGTGGCCTCCCTCGACGACCAGGTGCTGAGCCACGTTGCGTTGGCCACCAAGAAGATCGCCCTCGACGATGACGAGGACGCGGCGAACGTCAAAGTCTTTGCTGCTCAGGTGGCGTCGTTTGTGCGTGAGAATTCAATTGATCGGATTGCGATCAAGAAGCGCAGCAAGAAAGGCGAGTTCGCGGGTGGGCCGACCACATTCAAGATCGAGGGTGTGTTTCAGCTGCTGGAGAATTGCGAGGTGACGCTGCTGTCGCCGCAAACGATCAATGCGCAGAGCAAGAAGCATGATTTCGAACCGCCGGCGACGCTGAACAAGTATCAGCATGAAGCCTACAAAGCAGCCTGCTCGGCCTTGATGAAGAAGTAAGACCAAAGCAGATTAAAACTGTGGGAGCGAGCCTGCTCGCGAAAGCGGTGGGTCAGTCGACATCAATGGCGGCTGACAGATTGCATTCGCGAGCAGGCTCGCTCCCACAGGGGTTGTAAGGTGTTGTTTGAATCTGTGTTCAAACCAGTTCCCGCCCATCACCTAACCGTCGGCGATCCTCGCGCGGGCACCGCGCAAACTTCGCCCGATAGCTACGGGTGAAATACGACGGCGATTCAAACCCGCACGCAATACTCACTTCCAGCACGCTCATGTCCGTCTGCCGCAACAACTGCCGGGCCTTTTCCAATCGCAAGCGCAGATAAAAATTGCTCGGCGTGTCGTTCAGGTGCAAGCGAAACAATCGCTCCAGTTGCCGCCGCGTCACCTTGATCGATTCGGCCAGTTCCAGCGTGGTCAGCGGCGGTTCGCTGTGCTGTTCCATCTCCCCAATCACGTGAACCAGCTTCTTGTTGCTGATGCCATACCGCGTGGCGACTTCCATGCGTTGGTGGTCTTTGCGTGGGCGGATGCGGCCGAGTACGAATTGTTCGCTGACCTGGATTGCCAGTTCCGGGCTGTGGGCCTGGGCGATGAGGTCGAGCATCAGGTCGATGGAGGCGGTGCCGCCGGCCGAAGTGATACGGCGGCGGTCGATCTCGAACAGCTCCTGGGTGACGCTGAGCTGTGGATACGACTCCTTGAAGGCGTCGATGGCTTCCCAGTGCAGGGTCAGGCGATGGCCGTCGAGCAGGCCGGCCTCGGCGAGGATGAAGCTGCCGGTGTCGATGGCGCCGAGGGTCACGCCTTCATTGTCGAGACGGCGCAACCAGTGCTCCAGTGCCGGGGTGGCGAATTTCAGCGGTTCGAAACCGGCGACGACCAATAGCGTCGCGCCTTTCTTCAACGGCTCCAGCGCCGCGTCGGCGTTGACCGACATGCCGTTGCTGGCCAGCACTGCCCCGCCATCGGCGCTCAATACATGCCAGCGATACAGCTCGCCGCGAAACCGATTGGCGACCCGCAGCGGCTCGATGGCCGAGATAAATCCAATCGCCGAGAAACCCGGCATCAACAAGAAGTAGAAATCCTGGGACATGGAGCGCACTCGATTGGCGGGTAATGTCAGGGCGGGGAGCGTGTTGACGTTGATACGCCACTTGTCGATGGCATTCAAGAGGACAGGTCGCTGCAGTGCAAGAGCTGGTCGCCGTAGTGCGCTTTCATGGGGGCTTAGCTGCGTAACTTGGCATCACCGGCGCACAAAGACGACCGGACCCACAATAAACGAACTGCCGAGGAACCTGAGATGAAACGACTGATCAGCAGCTGTGTTCTTGCACTCAGTGGTACCGCTTTGCTGAGCGCCAGCGTCATGGCCGCCGAACCCGCCTCGTGCCAGAACGTGCGCATGGGCGTAGTGAACTGGACCGACGTGATCGCCACCAGTGCCATGACCCAGGTCCTGCTCGACGGCCTCGGCTACAACACCAAACAAACCAGCGCGTCCCAGCAGATTATCTTCGCCGGGATCCGCGACCAGCGCCTGGACTTGTTCCTCGGTTACTGGAACCCGCTGATGACCCAGACCATCACCCCGTTCGTCGATGGCAACCAGGTCAAAGTGCTGCAAGCCCCGAGCCTGAAAGACGCCCGCGCGACCCTCGCCGTACCGACTTACCTCGCCGACAAGGGCCTGAAAACCTTCGCCGACATCGCCAAGTTTGAAAAAGAACTGGGCGGCAAAATCTACGGCATCGAGCCTGGTTCAGGCGCCAACACCCAGATCAAGGCGATGATCGCCAAGAATCAATTTGGCCTCGGCAAATTCCAGCTGGTCGAGTCCAGCGAAGCCGGCATGCTTGCCGCCGTGGATCGCGCCGTGCGCCGCAACGAGGCCGTGGTGTTCTTCGGCTGGGCGCCGCACCCGATGAACGTCAACGTGAAAATGACCTACCTCACCGGCAGTGACGACGCCCTCGGCCCGAACGAAGGCATGGCCACGGTCTGGACCGTCACCGCGCCGAAGTACGCCGAACAGTGCCCGAACATCGGTCGGTTGCTGAGCAACCTGACTTACACCGCCGAAGACGAGAGCCGGATGATGCAGCCGCTGCTGGATCACAAGGACGCCTTCGAATCGGCCAAGCAATGGCTGAAAGATCACCCGCAAGACAAGCAGCGCTGGCTCGAAGGTGTGACCACCTTCGATGGCAAACCGGCGGCTGAAAACCTGCAACTGACCATTAAATAAATTTTAAAACCGAACCACCGATTCGCAGCCCGACCGGGCTGCGAACAGGGCCATTTCGCCCGGCCTTTCTCCTGAAAAACACTCGCCTGTAAGGAACCGCCCAATGAACCACGACGTCATCATCACCTGCGCACTCACCGGTGCTGGCGACACGACCAGCAAGAGCCCACACGTGCCGGTCACCCCGAAACAAATCGCCGCGGCCGCCGTGGAAGCCGCCAAGGCTGGCGCCACCGTGGTCCACTGCCACGTGCGCAACCCCGAAACCGGCAAGTTCAGCCGCGATGTGGCGTTGTACCGTGAAGTGATGGAGCGCATTCGCGAGGCCGATGTCGACATCATCGTCAACCTCACCGCTGGCATGGGTGGCGACCTGGAAATCGGCGCCGGCGAGAACCCGATGGAGTTCGGCCCGAACACTGACCTGGTCGGCCCGCTGACCCGTCTGGCGCATGTCGAAGAACTGCTGCCGGAAATCTGCACCCTCGATTGCGGCACCCTGAACTTCGGCGATGGCGACACGATTTACGTGTCCACTCCTGCGCAACTTCGCGCCGGCGCCAAACGCATTCAAGAGCTGGGCGTGAAAGCCGAGCTGGAAATCTTCGACACCGGTCACCTGTGGTTCGCCAAACAGCTGATAAAGGAAGGCCTGCTCGACGACCCGCTGTTCCAACTGTGCCTGGGCATCCCGTGGGGTGCACCCGCCGACACCACCACCATGAAAGCCATGGTCGACAATCTGCCGGCCAATGCCGTGTGGGCGGGTTTCGGCATCGGGCGCATGCAGATGCCGATGGCGGCGCAAGCAGTGCTGCTCGGCGGTAACGTGCGGGTCGGTCTGGAAGACAACATCTGGCTGGACAAGGGTGTACTGGCGACCAACGGCCAACTGGTCGAACGCGCCGGCGAAATCCTCAGCCGCCTCGGCGCCCGGGTTCTGACGCCGGCGGAAGGCCGGGCAAAAATGGGCCTGACCAAGCGCGGTTAACGGCCAACAACATTTTCCAACTGTGGGAGCGAGCCTGCTCGCGAAAGGGCCGTCATATCCGGCATCTCTGCTGACTGACACTGCGCATTCGCGAGCAGGCTCGCTCCCACAGGGGACCACCGAATTCTTTCAGGACGTCGCCATGACTTTTATCACCGAAATCAAAACCTTCGCAGCCTTGGGCAGCGGTGTCATCGGCAGCGGCTGGGTGTCTCGCGCCCTCGCCCATGGCCTTGACGTTATCGCCTGGGACCCGGCGCCCGGTGCCGAAGCCGCCCTGCGCAAACGCGTCGCCAATGCCTGGGGCGCACTGGAGAAACAAGGCCTGGCGCCTGGCGCTTCCCAGGACCGCCTGCGCTTTGTCGCGACGATTGAAGAATGCGTTCGCGATGCCGATTTCATCCAGGAAAGCGCCCCCGAGCGCCTCGATCTGAAACTGGAACTGCACAGCAAAATCAGCGCCGCCGCCAAGCCCAATGCCCTGATCGGCTCGAGTACTTCGGGCCTGTTGCCGAGCGAGTTCTACGAGAGCGCAACACACCCGGAACGCTGTGTGGTCGGCCACCCGTTCAACCCGGTTTACCTGCTGCCGCTGGTGGAAGTGGTCGGTGGCAAAAACACCGCGCCGGAAGCCGTTCAAGCCGCGATGAAAGTGTATGAATCCCTGGGGATGCGTCCGCTGCACGTGCGCAAGGAAGTCCCTGGATTTATCGCCGACCGCTTGCTCGAAGCGCTCTGGCGTGAAGCGCTGCACTTGGTTAACGACGGCGTGGCGACCACCGGTGAAATCGACGACGCAATTCGCTTTGGCGCAGGTCTGCGCTGGTCGTTCATGGGCACGTTCCTGACCTACACGCTGGCCGGCGGTGATGCCGGGATGCGTCACTTCATGGCGCAGTTCGGTCCGGCCTTGCAGTTGCCGTGGACCTATTTGCCAGCGCCGGAACTGACCGACAAATTGATCGATGATGTGGTGGATGGCACCACTGATCAGTTGGGGACGCACAGCATTTCGGCGCTGGAGCGCTATCGTGATGATTGCCTGCTGGCAGTGCTGGAGGCGGTGAAGACCACCAAAGAGAAGCATGGGATGGCCTTCAGCGAGTAACGCATCAGCAGGTCTGACCCCTTCGCGAGCAGGCTCGCTCCCACAGTGGTTTGCGTCGTTCACAAATCTAATGTGGGAGCGAGCCTGCTCGCGAAGACGGCAGCCCAGTCACCCCACATTCTGGATCCTCATCATGCCCACCCTCACCACCTACCAAACCCGCATCATCCCCGACTGGGTCGACTACAACGGCCACCTGCGCGACGCCTTCTACCTGCTGATTTTCAGCTACGCCACCGACGCGCTGATGGATCGTCTGGGCATGGACAGCAACAACCGCGAAGCCAGCGGCAATTCGCTGTTCACCCTCGAATTGCACCTCAATTACCTGCACGAGGTGAAGCTCGATGCCGACGTCGAAGTGCACACGCAAATCATCGGCCACGACAGTAAACGCCTGCACCTCTACCACAGCCTGCATCGGGTTGGTGACGACAAGGAGCTGGCCGGCAACGAGCAGATGTTGCTGCACGTCGACCTTGCCGGACCTCGATCCGCGCCATTCAGCGAACTGTCGCTGAGCAAGCTGCAAGCCATCGTCGCCGAGCAGATCGACCTGCCCACCCCCGAGTACATTGGCCGAGTGATTGCTCTACCTCCAAAAAAATAACAAGGAGATCGCCATTGAATACCGCCGCCGCTTTTGCCGACTTCCGTACCTACCCGTTGATCAGCGCGTTGACCGCCGTGCACACCCTGGCGGATCGAATTCAAGTGAACTGGGCGGACGGTCGTGTCAGCCCCTTTCATCATCAGTGGCTGCGCGACAACTGCCCGTGCCCGCAATGCGTCTATTCCGTGACCCGCGAGCAAGTGCTGGAAATCGTCGATGTCGCCGAAATCCTGTTGCCCACGGACTCCCGCGTCGATGCTGAAGGTTGTCTCTGCGTCGATTGGCAGGACGGCCATCTCAGCCGCTTTGATCCGGGCTGGCTGCGCGCCCACGCCTACGACGATGAATCCCGCGCCGAACGCGAGGCCCGCAAACCCAAGGCCAGGCTTTGGCAGCGGGATTTGCAGTTGCCGGTGTTCGATTACCAGGCGCTGATGAATGACAACGACGCCCTGTTGCAATGGCTGCTGGCAGTGCGCGATATCGGCCTGACTCAAGTGCGCGGCGTCCCCACTGAACCGGGCTCGCTGAAATTGATCGCCCAGCGGATTTCCTTCATCCGCGAGAGCAATTTCGGCGTGCTGTTCAACGTGCAATCCAAGGCCGATGCCGACAGCAATGCCTACACCGCTTTCAACCTGCCGTTGCACAGCGATCTGCCGACGCGGGAGCTGCAACCGGGCCTGCAATTCCTGCACTGTCTGGTCAATGATGCCGACGGTGGCGAGAGTATTTTTGTCGACGGTTTTGCCATCGCCGATGCCTTGCGCAATGAGGATCCCGAGGCGTTTAAAAGTCTCTGTGAAATACCTGTGGAGTTCCGCAACAAGGACCGTCACAGCGACTACCGCTGCCTGGCGCCGATCATCGCGCTGGATGCACGGGGGCAGGTGTCGGAGATCCGCATGGCGAACTTCCTGCGCGGACCGTTTGATGCGTCGGTGGAGCAGATGCCCAAGCTGTATCGCGCTTACCGGCGGTTCATTGCGATGACTCGGGAAGCGCGGTTTCGGCTGATGACGCGGCTGAATCCGGGCGAGCTGTGGTGTTTTGATAATCGCCGTACCCTGCATGCGCGCAATGCGTTTGATCCCGCCAGTGGCGCCCGGCATTTTCAGGGGTGCTATGTCGACCGTGATGAGTTGTTGTCGCGGATATTGGTGTTGCAACGCTAAAACCGCGTCATCGTTCTTCGCGAGCAGGCTCGCTCCCACAGGGTTATACGGTCAACTGTGGGAGCGAGCCTGCTCGCGAAGGCGTCAGCCCAGACAACACAACTTTCCTTGATTTACAGGCAAAAAAAACCCCGATCAAGCCGTGACAGGATCGGAGCTGAGGAGGGTACTGTTGAGGAGCCGTTGCGCGAGGGTGACCAAACCTTCGTGTTGCCAGCTGAGTCCAGTGTGCCCACTCCCTTGATTGACAAGTTAGCCGAAAACGACCTGTTCATAGGTATTGCGGCCATTGCGACAAATCGCCCTTGCCGCCACTTCATCCCCCTACCAGAATCGAGCCAAGACACCGTTCCCTGAAGAAGGATTGCGTCATGATGTACGCCGATTTGATCGACCAGGAAGACCTGTTGGGCCAGCTCAAGGCGTTGGGCTTTGCAGTGCCCCCTGGCGCCACCGCGGAGCAGGCCTGCGAATGCGCGGTACGCGGTTTGAACAACGAACGGGCAATGGAACTGCGGACCATGGTCAAGCAGATGTACACCAGCAGCGCGACCATCCTGCCAGCGGTGCGCCAGGCGATCGATAGGCAATTACTGCCAGCATTGGCGCAATACCAGCAGAGCCCTCGAACCTGACAAACCGCCTTCGCGAGCAGGCTCGCTCCCACATTGGATCGCATATCCCTGTGGGAGCGAGCCTGCTCGCGAATGAAGCGACTCGGTCTAGAGCCGTACGCTAGCGAATGTCGACTCGTTCCGCGCCTGACTCAGCGCCGACAACGGCCCGGACAACGGCGACAGCACCAGCGCTTGCGGCAGCGGCATCATCGCCACTTGTTGCGTGGTGTTGGAACCTACGCGTTCGTCACGCGGCGGAATGCCGAAGTATTCGCGGTAGCACTTGGAGAAGTGCGGCGTGGACACGAAACCGCACACCGACGCCACTTCGATGATCGACATCGGCGTTTGCTTGAGCAACTGCCGGGCGCGGATCAGGCGCAGCTTCAGGTAGTAGCGCGATGGCGAACAGTGCAGGTATTTCTGGAACAGGCGCTCAAGCTGTCGACGCGAAACGGCGACGTACACCGCCAGTTCGTCGAGGTCGATCGGCTCTTCCAGGTTGGCTTCCATCAGCGCAACGATTTCCTGCAACTTCGGCTGGTTGGTCCCGAGCATGTGCTTGAGCGGCACGCGCTGGTGATCCTGCTCGTTGCGGATGCGTTCGTAGACAAACATTTCCGAGATCGCGGCGGACAGTTCACGGCCGTGATCGCGGCTGATCAGGTGCAGCATCATGTCCAGTGGCGCAGTGCCGCCGGAGCTGGTGAACCGGTTACGGTCCAGGGTGAACAAGCGGGTGCTCATGGCCACACGCGGGAAAGCTTCCTGCATCGAGGCCAGGCATTCCCAGTGCACGCTGCAATCGAAACCGTCCAGCAGGCCGGCGCAGGCCAGGGCCCAGCTGCCGGTGCAGACCGCGCCGAGGCGACGGGATTGACGCGCCTGGCTTTGCAGCCATGACACGTGTTCACGGGTAACGGTGCGCTGGATGCCGATACCGCCGCAGACGATGATGGTGTCCAGTGGCGGGGCTTTGTGCATGGAGCAGTCGGGGGTGATCTGCAGACCGTCACTAGCCCAGACCTGGCCGCCATCGACGGTGAGTGTGGACCAGCGATACAGCTCGCGGCCGGACAATTGGTTGGCCATGCGCAGGGGTTCAACTGCGGAGGCCAGAGAAATAAGCGTGAAATTGTCCAACAGCAGAAAGCCGATGGATTGAGGCGCACGGTTCTGGGGTTGGGCCCCGGAGTTGGACGTCGTCATCGCGGTATCTCCTCACACAAAGCGGGTGATGGCCTCAGGCGGAGGCTCTTGTTATTGCCATCGTTCTCGCGTGGGAGACGGGCTTTGTAATGACAGAGCAATTGCCATGCCTAAAATTGAATGCGCGTTCAATAACTCCTGAAAACGACGTCGCGACATGTCTATATAAGCCGCGCGGAGAAGGGGGGATATAAGTGCCATTATCGGCGATAGACGCCCTGCCCCGTTGGGCGTGAGCAAATCGGTAGCACTTGTGGGAACAGGGCTGCGAGGTGCCGGGACAGAGTGTCACCGCAAGCACGGGTGACGAGTGGTCAGGGCCGGTTTGGATCCCTGTGTTTGAGAACGGCGCTTATCTGTAAGCGACGCGCCAAAACGTGGCGTGTTTGGGATCGCGTGTTCATTTAGCGCGCAGTTTTGACTGGTCTCGCCCCTTCGCGAGCAGGCTCGCTCCCACAGTGTAGGCATGCATTCCAATGTGGGAGCGAGCCTGCTCGCGAAGAAGGCGACTCGGTATTACTGACTCAGCACTCCACCGCGCTAACCGCCAACCCACCCCGCGATGTCTCTTTATATTTGTCATGCATATCGGCGCCGGTATCGCGCATGGTGCGGATCACCCGGTCCAGCGAGATAAAGTGCTGACCATCCCCACGCAGCGCCATCTGCGCCGCGTTGATCGCTTTCACCGCGGCAATCGCATTGCGCTCGATGCACGGCACTTGAACCAGTCCGCCCACCGGGTCGCACGTCAGGCCAAGGTTGTGTTCCAGGCCAATCTCGGCAGCGTTGCACAGCTGCTCCGGCGTAGCACCGAGAATCTCCGCCAGCCCCGCTGCCGCCATTGCGCAGGCCGAACCCACTTCGCCCTGGCAACCGACTTCGGCGCCGGAGATCGAGGCGTTCTTCTTGCACAGAATCCCCACCGCCGCAGCGCTGAGAAAATAGTCGACCACGTTGGCCTCCGTCACCACCTCGCTGAACTTCATAAAGTAGTGCAACACCGCCGGAATGATTCCCGCCGCGCCGTTGGTCGGCGCCGTGACCATGCGCCCACCCGCGGCGTTCTCTTCGTTGACTGCCAGCGCAAACAGGTTGACCCACTCCATGGCGCTCAAGGTCGAGCCGATCACATTGGGTTTTCCCAGCTCCTGCAGGCTGCGGTGCAACTTCGCCGCGCGACGGCGCACATTCAGGCCACCGGGCAGGATGCCTTCGTGCTTGAGGCCCTGGTCGACGCAATCCTGCATGGCACGCCACAACTTCATCAGGCCGGCGCGGATCTCCTCTTCGCTGCGCCAGACCTTCTCGTTGGCCATCATCAATTCAGCCACGCGCAGGTTGTGCGTCTGGCACAGGCTCAACAGTTCGACGGCACTGGAGAAATCGTAAGGCAACACGGTGCGGTCCAGATCGACCACGCCGCTGGACGCCTGCGCCTCATCCACGACAAAACCACCGCCGACGGAATAGTAGGTGTCGCGATGCAGCTCACCGTGATCGCCTTCGACGATCAGGGTCATGGCATTGGGGTGGAACGGCAGGTTCTCGTCGATCAGGCGCATGTCCCGCGCCCAAATGAACGGCACCGACAAACGACCGTCGAGTAGCAACGTATGGGTTTCGCGCAGGGTTTCGATGCGGATGCCGATTTGCGACGGATCGATCGCATCGGGCCACTCGCCCATCAGGCCCATGATCACCGCATTGTCGCTGCCGTGACCGATGCCGGTGGCCGACAGCGAACCATAAAGTTGAACTTCGACCCGTCGCACCTGCTCCAGTAGATGCTTGTCCCGTAGCGACTCGACAAACAGCGCAGCGGCCCGCATAGGCCCCACGGTGTGCGAACTGGAAGGACCGATGCCGATTTTGAACAGGTCGAAAACGCTGATAGCCATTACTGCCGAACTCCTGGATGTGCCGACTCCAGACGCAAAGGCGCCCAGTGGCGGAGCTGCTACGCTCAAGCTGCAATCCGCCGAGATGGCCGCATCATCAGGCTTTTGTCATGTCGTTCGACGTCTCACACCGACGCACTCATGCCCACTAACGCCGCAGGGCGGTGACGCAATGTTTTCGCCGTTTTTTAGCGGATCAGAGGGGGAAAGAGGGCTGAAAAAAGCTGTAAACGACGTCACCGACACTGGATGCGACCATCCCTGTACTGGATACGACGCCCCCTGTAGGCGTCAGATTTTCACTGGTACATGATCGTATCGACTCGATTGCAAGGCGCCGTGGTAGAGCTGTCTCCAAAACGCCATCCAACCGCAACCTATAAGTGCGGTGGTCCAGTCGGAACACTGCCAAAAAAAACACCAAGGAGTCCATCCATGAAAGGTTCCCCGTCGTTGTTGTTGGCCGCCATGCTGAGTCTGCCGTTACTGGCTCAAGCTGCAGAACCCGCTCAGTGCAGTACCGTAAACTTCTCCGATGTCGGCTGGACCGACATTACCGCGACAACCGCTACCACCAGCGTCGTGCTCGACGCCCTCGGCTACAAGACCAAAACCACGATGATTTCCGTGCCGGTGACCTACAAGTCCCTGGCCGACGGCAAGAACATGGACGTCTTCCTGGGTAACTGGATGCCGACCATGGAAAACGACATCAAGGCCTACCGCGATGCCGGCACCGTCGACGTTGTGCGCACCAACCTGACCGGCGCCAAATACACCCTCGCCGTGCCACAAGCGCTGTACGACAAAGGGCTGCATGACTTCGCCGACATCGCCAAATTCAAGAAAGAGCTCGACGGCAAGATCTACGGCATCGAACCTGGTAACGACGGTAACCGTCTGATCCAGAGTATGATCGACAAGAACGCCTTCGGCCTTAAAGACGCTGGTTTCAAAGTGGTCGAGTCCAGCGAAGCCGGCATGTTGTCGCAGGTCGATCGCGCGCAGAAGCGCGACACCGCCGTGGTCTTCCTCGGCTGGGCGCCGCACCCTATGAACAAGCGCTTCAAGATCCAGTACCTCACCGGTGGTGACGACTTCTTCGGCCCCGACTTCGGCGCCGCCACCGTGGCAACCAACACCCGCAAGGGTTACACCCAGGAATGCAGCAACGTCGGCCAACTGCTGAAGAACCTGGAATTCAACGTCGACATGGAAAGCTCTCTGATGGGCAACATCCTGGACGACAAGATGAAGCCTGACGCGGCCGCCAAGGCCTGGCTCAAAAAGAATCCACAGGTCCTCGATACCTGGCTCGCTGGCGTGACCACCATTGACGGTAAACCAGGCCTGGAGGCCGTGAAAGCCAAGCTCGCGCAGTAATCGCTTACGCCGGACGGCTTAGGCCGTCCGGGCTGTTTATTTCCTTGCATGCGGACGTTCACTACCATGCTGATTGATCAGAAAATCCCTTTAGGCCAGTACATCGCGGGCTTCGTTGAATGGTTGACGCAACACGGCGCCAGCACCTTCGACGCAATCGCCGTGACACTGGAAACTATGATCCACGGCGTGACTTTTGCGCTGACCTGGTTCAACCCGCTGGCATTGATCGGCCTCATCGCGCTACTGGCACACTTCATTCAACGCAAGTGGGGACTGACGGTCTTCGTCATCGCCTCCTTCCTGCTGATCCTCAACCTGGGGTACTGGCAGGAAACCATGGAAACCCTCGCCCAGGTGCTGTTCGCCACCCTGGTCTGCGTGGTCATCGGCGTGCCGTTGGGCATCGTCGCCGCACACAAACCGATGTTCTACACACTGATGCGTCCGGTGCTCGATCTGATGCAGACCGTACCGACGTTCGTGTACCTCATTCCTACCCTGACCCTCTTCGGTCTGGGTGTGGTCCCGGGCTTGATCTCGACGGTAGTGTTCGCGATTGCCGCGCCTATCCGCCTGACTTACCTGGGCATTCGCGATGTTCCGGAAGAATTGATGGACGCTGGCAAGGCCTTTGGCTGCTCGCGACGTCAACTGCTCTCACGGATTGAATTGCCCCACGCCATGCCAAGCATCGCGGCCGGCATTACCCAGTGCATCATGCTGTCGCTGTCGATGGTGGTGATCGCGGCACTGGTAGGCGCCGACGGCCTGGGCAAACCCGTGGTCAACGCACTGAACACTGCTGATATCGCCCTGGGCTTCGAAGCAGGCCTGGCGATCGTATTGCTGGCGATCATGCTCGACCGTATCTGCAAACAACCCGACGCCAAAGTAGGGGGTGACGCATGAGCATTATTCGCTTCGATAACGTCGACGTAATCTTCTCCAAAGATCCACGCGAGGCACTCAAGCTGCTGGATCAAGGCATGACCCGTAACGAGATCCTGAAAAAGACCGGGCAGATCGTTGGTGTGGAAAAGGCCAGCCTGGACGTCGAAAAAGGTGAAATCTGCGTACTGATGGGCCTGTCCGGCTCCGGCAAGTCCAGCCTGCTGCGTTGCATCAACGGCCTCAACACCGTCAGCCGCGGCAAGCTGTTCGTCGAGCACGAAGGCAAGCAGATCGACATCGCCTCCTGCACCCCGGCAGAACTGAAAATGATGCGCACCAAGCGCATTGCGATGGTGTTCCAGAAGTTCGCCCTGATGCCTTGGTTGACGGTGCGCGAGAACATCAGTTTCGGCCTCGAAATGCAGGGTCGCCCCGAGAAAGAACGCCGCACACTGGTGGATGACAAGCTGGAGCTGGTGGGCCTGACCCAATGGCGCAACAAGAAACCCAACGAGCTCTCCGGCGGTATGCAGCAACGTGTGGGCCTGGCCCGCGCACTGGCGATGGACGCCGACATTCTGCTGATGGACGAACCGTTCTCGGCACTCGACCCGCTGATCCGCCAGGGCCTGCAAGACGAACTGCTGGAACTGCAACGCAAGCTGAGCAAGACCATCGTGTTTGTGAGTCACGACCTCGATGAAGCCCTGAAGCTCGGCAGCCGTATCGCAATCATGAAAGACGGCCGGATCATTCAGTACAGCAAGCCGGAAGAGATCGTTCTGAACCCGGCGGACGACTACGTGCGGACCTTCGTCGCGCACACTAACCCGCTGAACGTGTTGTGCGGCCGCAGCCTGATGCGCACGCTGGACAACTGCAAGCGCATCAACGGTTCGGTGTGCCTCGATCCGGGCGGCGATTCGTGGCTGGACCTGGCCGAAGGCAACACCATCAAGGGCGCACGCCAGAACGGCGCGAGCCTGGACCTGCAGAACTGGATTCCAGGGCAAGCGGTGGAAGGTCTGGGTCGTCGGCCGACGCTGGTGGACTCGAACATCGGCATGCGCGATGCGCTGCAGATTCGCTATCAGACAGGCAACAAACTGGTGTTGCACGACAACAACAAGGTGGTCGGGATTCTCGGGGACAGCGAGTTGTACCACGCGCTGCTCGGCAAGAATCTGGGGTAAGGCAGCAGACACAAAAACGCCGCGAGAGGATCGCGGCGTTTTTGTTTATCGGGACATCGGGTAAAGCAGTTTTGAAGCTGATGACCCCTTCGCGAGCAGGCTCGCTCCCACAGGGGTATGCATTCCAATGTGGGAGCGAGCCTGCTCGCGAAGAAGATAACGCGGTGCTTCAGACCGAAACACCGCGTCCTATCAAGGTTTAGCTATAGACACGGCCAAGGAGTTGCCGATGGCTTTCAAACTGATCGAGCACGTCACGGGTGATCTGATCCTGGGTGAAGCCCATCAAGTCGTAATCCTGGCTGCCGTTGTGCAGGTACACCTCGGCGCGGTAGTAGCGTGCGCGCGGTTCATCAGCACTTTCAGCCGAAGCCGCATCACTCGCCGCCGCCAGATAGCCGTCCAGGCTCACTTCGTAGACAAAAGGGTTGCCCTCTTCCATCTCGATCCGCACGCCCATGCAGCGTTTCGACTTGCCCAGCAACGTCTGCACATCCAGACCCTGACCACGCAATTGCACCGCCGCATCTTCCAGCGCCGGGCTGACTTGCTTGTCCATGAAACGCTGGACAATCGACTGGTTCGGTTGCAGGTCCAACTGAGTCAAACGCTCGCTGAAACCACGGCGACCGCGCGCAGCCAGCTCCGCTTGCTCCTGTTCGATCTGCACGTCCTGGCGCATGGCCTTGTGCAAGCCGAACATGAAGAACACCAGCACCACCGAGAACGGCAGACCGGCCAGCACCACCATGGTTTGCATGGCTTCGAAGTTACCGGCGAACAGCAGGCCGATGGTTACCAGGGTGATCACCGCCGACCAGAAAATCCGCAGCCAGTGCGGCGCATCTTCGTCGACATTGCCGCCCTTGCACGAAAGGTTGGCCATCATCACCGCGCCGGAATCTGCCGGGGTCAGGAACAGCACGAAACCGACAAAGATCGACACGCCGATCACAACCTTCGACGCCGGGTAATGCTCAAGCAACTGGTAGATCGCCATGGACGGCTGTTCGAGCGCCGTCTTCCCGAGCTCCACCGCCCCATGGTTCATCACCAGGTCCAGGGCCGAGTTACCGAAGATCGACAGCCACGCCAGAGTAAAGCCCAGCGGAATCAGCAGCACGCCGGCCACCAGTTCACGCACCGTTCGACCACGGGAAATACGCGCGATGAACATGCCCACGAATGGCGCCCAGGAAATCCACCAAGCCCAGTAGAACAGGGTCCACAGGCCCAACCAGCGGTCGGACTTCTCACTGTCGCCTTCGTACACATACAGGTCGAAGGTCTTCAGCACCACGCCGTTCAGGTAGTCACCTACGTTCTGCACAAAGCCGTTGAGCAGGTGCAGGGTCGGGCCGAACAGCAGGACGAAAATCAGCAGGCCGCTGAACAGCACAATGTTCAGGTTGGACAGACGGCGGATACCGTTTTCCACACCGGACACCGCGGCGATGGTCGCCACGGTGCTCATCACGATGATCACGATCAGCAGGTTGGTGTTGCTGTGTTCCATGCCGAACAGGTTTTCCAACCCGGACGACACCTGCAACGAACCAATCCCCAGGTTCGTCACCAGACCCAGCAGGGTCACGAACATGCCAAAGCCGTCCACCGCATGACCGGCCGCGCCTTTGACCCAACGCTCGCCCACCAGCGGATACAACGCCGAACGCAACGCCAGCGGCTGGTTGTGACGGTAGGCAAAGTAAGCCACGGCCAGACCGACCAATGCGTAGATCGCCCAGCCATGCAGGCCCCAGTGCAGGAACGTCAGCTGAACGGCCTGACGAGCGGCCATGTTGCTCGCGGCCACGCCTTCCGGCGGGTTGAAGTAGTGGTCCAGCGGCTCGGAGGCACCGAAGTACAGCAGCGAAATGCCGATACCCGACGAGAACAACATCCCCGCCCAGGCGCCGTAGCTGAAGTCCGGAGTGTCGTCCTTGCTGCCCAGCTTGAGCTTGCCGTAAGACGAAAACGCCAGGCCGACCACGAACACCAGGTAAGCGGCGATCACCACCATGTAGTACCAGCCGAAGCTGCGGGACAACCAGGCCTGGGCAATACCGAGCAATCTGCCGGCCTCTTGCGGGGCGATGATCAGAATGGCGGTCAACAACAGGATCAGCGCGGTAGAGGTGTAGAACACCCAACCGTTGACCGTCACCTTATCGGGTGGGGTCTTTATAAGAGAGGCAGAACTCATGGCACAGATGCTCCAGGCAGTGCGAGAGAAGAACACAAGGCAACGCGCTACCCGACCAATCGGTTAGTTGGCAGCCGACCGGCGGGTGATATAAAGACACCCCGAAAAAAGCCCGAAACCCCGGAAGCGCCAGTGCGCGTAGGTTTCGAGCATTTTCGGAAGTCGTTTTTTCCGCCACTGCGCGTAGGAAAAACCTGTAGGCAGCGACGATTTGTCGCAGATCTTATTCTTTGTTGATTGAACGTTCAATCAAAACAAAATAGACTGGCCCTCAATCCGGTAGCCGTTTGACGTCCACCGGAAGGCCTAAGGAGATGTGCAAGATGCCCAAGGTCGGTATGCAACCCATCCGCCGCCAGCAATTGATCGAAGCCACATTGCTGGCCGTCGATCAGGTCGGCATGGGGGACGCCAGCATTGCGCTGATCGCCCGTTTGGCCGGTGTCTCGAATGGCATCATCAGTCATTACTTTCAGGACAAGAACGGCCTGATCGCTGCCACGGCGCAGTACCTGATGAGTGTCCTCAGCGAGAACGTCACCGCACGCCGTCAGGCGCTGACAGATGAGAGCCCGCGGGCGCATCTGCAGGTGATCATCGAAGGCAACTTCGACGCCAGCCAGGTCAATGGCCCGGCAATGAAAACCTGGCTGGCCTTCTGGGCCACCAGCATGCACCACCCGTCTTTGCACAGGTTGCAGCGGATCAACGATCACCGTCTGTATTCCAACCTGTGCTGCCAGTTCCGCCGCGTATTGCCGCTCGATGATGCGCGCAGTGCAGCCCGTGGCCTGGCAGCGTTGATTGACGGTTTGTGGTTGCGCGGCGCGCTGTCGGGAGATGCTTTCGACACCGAGCAGGCGCACCGGATCGCTTACGAATACATGGATTTCCAACTGGCCAAGCGGGTGAGTTAGAGCACACACAGAACGCTCAACCCCCGAACCGCCACTGACCAGCGTGCCAGCGCAACACGGCACGCCCAGTGGTCAACGCCAACCACTTATGCACTTGCGAGGACTTTATGGCCCGTTTCGAACTGCAAAAACTCTACATCGATGGCGGCTACAGTGACGCCAGCAGCGACGCAACTTTCGAAGCCATCAACCCGGCTAACGGTGAAGTCCTCGCAAAAGTACAACGCGCGACAAAGGAAGACGTTGAACGCGCTGTCGTCAGCGCCGAAAAGGGCCAGAAAATCTGGGCCGCGATGACCGCCATGGAGCGTTCGCGCATCCTGCGTTGCGCCGTCGACATCCTGCGCGAGCGCAACGATGAACTGGCCGCCCTGGAAACCCTGGACACCGGCAAATCGTTCTCCGAAACCAAATACGTCGACATCGTCACCGGCGCTGACGTGCTGGAGTACTACGCAGGTCTGGTCCCGGCTATCGAAGGCGAGCAGATTCCGCTGCGCACCACCTCGTTCGTCTACACCCGTCGCGAGCCGCTGGGCGTCGTTGCCGGTATCGGCGCGTGGAACTACCCGATCCAGATCGCCCTGTGGAAATCCGCACCAGCCCTGGCGGCCGGTAACGCGATGATCTTCAAGCCTAGCGAAGTCACTTCCCTGACGACCCTGAAACTGGCCGAGATCTACACCGAAGCAGGCTTGCCAGCTGGCGTGTTCAACGTACTGACCGGCAGCGGCCGTGAAGTCGGCACCTGGTTGACCGAACACCCACGCATCGAAAAAATCTCCTTCACCGGCGGCACCGACACCGGCAAGAAGGTCATGGCCAGCGCTTCTGCCTCGTCGCTGAAAGACGTGACCATGGAACTGGGCGGCAAATCCCCGCTGATCATTTTCGACGACGCCGACCTCGATCGCGCCGCCGACACCGCGATGATGGCCAACTTCTACAGCTCCGGTCAGGTCTGCACCAACGGCACTCGCGTGTTCGTACCTAGCCACCTGAAGGCTGCGTTCGAAGCCAAGATCGTTGAACGCGTTGCACGCATCCGCGTCGGCAACCCGGAAGACGAGAACACCAACTTCGGTCCTCTGGTCAGCTTCGCCCACATGGAAAGCGTGCTGGGCTACATCGCCAAAGGTAAGGAAGAAGGCGCTCGCGTGCTGTGCGGCGGCGGTCGTCTGACCGACGGCGAATTCGCCAAAGGCGCATTCGTCGCTCCGACCGTGTTCACCGACTGCACCGACGAGATGACCATCGTGCGCGAAGAAATCTTCGGCCCGGTGATGAGCATCCTGACCTACGAAACCGAAGAAGAAGTGATCCGTCGTGCCAACGACACCGACTTCGGCCTGGCCGCTGGTGTTGTCACCAAGGACCTGAACCGCGCTCACCGCGTGATTCATCAACTGGAAGCCGGTATCTGCTGGATCAACGCCTGGGGCGAGTCCGACGCGAAGATGCCGGTCGGCGGTTACAAGCAGTCGGGTGTGGGCCGTGAGAACGGCATCAGCTCGCTGAACAACTTCACACGCATCAAATCGGTACAGGTCGAACTGGGCGATTACGCCTCGGTGTTCTAAGGCGGAATCTGCTTCGCCTGCGAGGCCGTCTTCGCGAGCAGGCTCGCTCCCACAGGTCATGCGCTGTCCTTGTGGGAGCGAGCCTGCTCGCGAATCGAGTGCGCAGCACTCGCCATGGCCTGACCTGACCAACTTCAAAGAGGGTGCATTCAATGTCCCAAGAATTCGATTACATCATCATCGGTGCCGGCTCGGCCGGTAACACCCTGGCGACCCGTCTGACTGAAGACGAAGGCGTCACCGTCCTGCTGCTCGAAGCCGGCGGCCCGGACTACCGTTTCGACTTCCGCACGCAAATGCCGGCCGCCCTCGCGTTCCCGCTGCAAGGCCGTCGCTACAATTGGGCGTACGAAACCGATCCAGAGCCACACATGGACGGTCGCCGGATGGAATGCGGTCGCGGCAAGGGCCTCGGTGGTTCCTCGCTGATCAACGGCATGTGCTACATCCGCGGCAACGCGATGGACTACGACAACTGGGCCAAGTTGCCAGGTCTGGAAGACTGGGATTACCTGAACTGCCTGCCGTATTTCCGCAAAGCCGAAACCCGCGACATCGGCCCGAACGATTACCACGGCGGCGAAGGTCCGGTCAGCGTGACCACGCCGAAAGCCGGCAACAACCCGCTGTTCCACGCCATGGTTGAAGCCGGCGTGCAAGCCGGTTACCCGCGCACCGAAGACCTCAACGGTTACCAGCAAGAAGGCTTCGGCCCAATGGACCGTACCGTGACGCCGAACGGCCGTCGCGCCAGCACCGCTCGCGGTTACCTGGACGTCGCCAAGAAGCGTTCGACCCTGACCATCGTCACCCACGCCCTGACCGACAAGATCCTGTTCGAAGGCAAGCGCGCGGTCGGCGTGCGTTACCTGATCGGTGCCGCTGAAGAGCGCGTTGAAGCCCGCGCCCGCAAAGAAGTGCTGCTGTGCTCCGGCGCCATCGCGTCGCCGCAGATCCTGCAACGCTCCGGTGTCGGCCCGGCCGAACTGCTGAACAAGCTCGACATCCCGGTGGTCCATGACCTGCCAGGCGTCGGCGAAAACCTGCAGGATCACCTTGAGCTGTACCTGCAATACGCCTGCACCCAACCGGTTTCGCTGTACCCGTCGCTGCTCTGGTACAACCAGCCGGCCATCGGTGCCGAATGGCTGTTCAACGGCACCGGCATCGGCGCCAGCAACCAGTTCGAAGCCGGCGGTTTCATCCGTACTCGTCCGGAATTCGATTGGCCGAACATCCAGTACCACTTCCTGCCGGTCGCGATTAACTACAACGGCAGCAACGGTGTGAAAGAGCACGGATTCCAGGCGCACATGGGTTCCATGCGTTCGCCAAGCCGTGGCCGTATTCAAGCGAAGTCGAAAGACCCGCGCGAATACCCGAGCATCCTCTTCAACTACATGGCCACCGAGCAGGACTGGCAGGAATTCCGCGACGGCATCCGCCTGACCCGTGAAATCATGCAACAGCCAGCGCTGGACGCTTTCCGTGGCCGTGAAATCAGCCCGGGCATCGACGTGCAAACCGATGAGCAGCTCGACAAGTTCATCCGCGAACACGCCGAAACCGCGTTCCACCCGTCCTGCTCGTGCAAGATGGGCACCGACGAAATGGCCGTGGTTGATGGCGAAGGCCGTGTGCACGGCATGCAAGGGCTGCGCGTGGTCGATGCCTCGATCATGCCGATCATCACCACTGGCAACCTGAACGCGCCAACAATCATGATCGCCGAGAAAATCGCCGACAAGATCCGTGGCCGCCAGCCGCTGCCGCGCAGCAAGGCCGCTTACTTTGTAGCCGGTGATGCTCCGGTGAAAGGCAAGCCGTTGCGGGATGTGAGCGCTACTGCTCAGTAAGACCGTTACACCGAGGCGCCGCCTTCGCGAGCAGGCTCGCTCCCACATTAGATTTGTGAACGACACAGATCCAATGTGGGAGCGAGCCTGCTCGCGAAGGGGCCCTACAAAACACCACACAACTCTCGGCATTCCTTTTCCTACACCGATCCAAGCTTGATCCTACCCCCCGCGCAGGCCTAATCTAGCGCCACGCAAACGTTTCACCTCCCCCTTCGCAACACCGCAACACCGCCACTCCATTCCAAGGAGGTTCCCGAATGTTCGATTTCCACCCCCAGCTCAAGCAGCGCTTCGCTGCCTTGCGCACGGGCGCTGAATTCTTTTCGCTGCGTTATGTACGCGAGTCCGGCCAATACCTGTCGGTGCGCAAGAATGTCGCCGAACCTCCAAGCCTGAGCCGTGATGAAGGTGCGATGCTGACCGTGCGCGTCAACGGCGTCGAAGCCTACGCCGCGACCAACGACCTGTCGCAACAAGGCCTGCAATCAGCGCTGGACCGCGCCGAACAGCAAGCCCGCCGACTCAAGCCCCACGCGCTGCTCGACCTGCGCGACCAAGCCGTCTCCAACGACCGCGCCGACTATTTTTCGCCCAACCTCGACCAGCCCTTCCCGTCCCTGAGCGATTGCTACCAACTGCTCGGTGCCGAATCCGCGTCCGTGCCCAAGGACGAGCGGCTGGTGAACTGGCAAGTGAGCATCGGCATCACCAACGTCGAGCAGATCTACCTCAACAGCGCCGGTGCCGAACTGCGCCAGGCCCAGCGTTTCGTCTACCCGGGCCTCGACGTCACGGCCTATGACGGCAGCGACAGCCAGACCCGCAGCCTCGGCCGCGAGAACTTCGGCCAGCAGGGCGGCGCAGATGTGATCAGCCGCTGTGGCCTGATCGGTGCCGGCCCGCAAGTCGCCGACCAGGCGCTGCAATTGCTGCTGGCGCCGAACACCCCGCAAGGCCCGCGCGACCTGCTGCTCATGCCCGACCAGATGATGCTGCAGATTCACGAATCCATCGGTCACCCGCTGGAACTGGACCGCATCTTGGGCGATGAACGCAATTACGCCGGCACCAGTTTCGTCAAGGCAGAAGACTTCGGCCACCTGCAATACGGCTCGAAACTGCTTAACGTGACGTTCGACCCGGACATCCCCGAGCAGCTCGCCAGCTACGGCCATGACGACGACGGCACCGCCGCGAGCAAGCAATTCCTGATCAAGGAAGGTGTGTTGCTGCGCCCGTTGGGCGGCGCGCTGTCGCAATTTCGCGCCGGTATGAATGGCGTCGCCAACAGCCGCGCCTGTGGTTGGAACCGCCCGCCGATCGACCGCATGGCCAACCTCAACATCGAGCCCGGCGATCAACCGCTGGCGCAACTGATCGGCAACATCGAGCACGGCATCATGATGTCGACCAACCGCTCGTGGTCCATCGACGATGCACGCAACAAGTTCCAGTTCGGTTGCGAATGGGCGCAGTTGATCGAAAACGGCGAACTCAAGGGCGTGGTCAAAAACCCGAACTACCGGGCGATTTCCGCACAGTTCTGGAAAAGCCTCAGCGCCGTCGGCGACGCCAACACCGTCAAGGTGCTGGGTACGCCGAACTGCGGCAAGGGTGAGCCGAACCAGGTGATTCGCGTCGGCCATGCGTCGCCAGCCTGCGTGTTCAGCAATGTGGATGTGTTTGGGGGAGACGCCTGATGAGTACTTCAAAAAATCAGGCCGATGGGTTCAAGGCCTTGGTTAATTGGCTGCGCGACGCCATTCGCGAGCCGGAACAATTCACCCTCAGCTACGCCGCCGAGTCGTCGGCCTTCGTGCGTTTCAATCACGCCAAGGTGCGCCAGGCCGGTCAGGTGCAGCAAGCGAGCATCGGCCTCAAGCTGATCGACGATGGCCGGCATGCCGACCTCGACATCACGCTGGCCGGCGACCCGGAAGTGGACGTGCAACGTCTGGCCGAAGGTCTGCAACAGTTGCGCGACACCCTGCCGTTGCTGCCGCCGGACCCGTACCTGCTGCTCAACCACAACGGCTGGCAGAGCAAGAACGTGCAGGATCATCCGCTGCCGGACACCGAGCAAGTGGTCGCCGAAATCACTCAGGCCGCCGAAGGGCTGGACCTGGTGGGTTTCTACGCGGCGGGCCCGATCAGTCGCGGTTTCGCCAGCTCCTCGGGCGCGTTCGGCTGGCATCAGGCCAACAGTTTCAACTTCGACTTCAGCCTGTTTCATGAAAATGGCCAAGCGGTGAAAGCCAGCTACGCCGGGCATGACTGGAGCAGCGAAGGATTTGCCAAACGCTTCGCCCTGGCGCGCGAGCAATTGGCGTATCTCGGTCGGCCATTGCGCACGCTGGCACCGGGTCAGTACCGCGCCTACCTTGCACCCGCAGCCCTTGAAGAAATCATGGGAATGCTCGGCTGGGGTGGATTTTCAGCACAGTCGATTGCCAGCAAGACCAGCCCGCTGCAAAAGCTGTATGCGGGGGACAGTGCGTTCAGCCCGCTGGTGTCCATTGATGAAAAAGTCAGTGGCTCGTTGAGCCCGGCATTCTCCGGCGAAGGTTATCCCCGCAGTGACCTGGGGCTGATCGTCGAAGGCAAGGCCGGCGCGCAAATGGTCAGTTCCCGCAGCGCGGCCGAGTACGGCTTGACCGCCAATGGAGCGGGCGGTGGTGAAATGCCGAGTGCATTGAACATGGCGGCCGGGAGGTTGCCTGAAGCCGAAATCCTCAAGCAATTGGGCACGGGGTTGTACATCAGTAACCTCTGGTACTTGAATTACTCCGACCAACCGGGGGCACGCATGACCGGCATGACGCGGTTTGCGACGTTCTGGGTCGAGAACGGCGAGATTCAGGCACCGGTGAGCACCATGCGCTTTGATGACAGCGCCTACAGCTTGTTGGGTTCGCAGTTGGAGGCGTTGACCGAGGAGCGCGAGTTGTTGCTGTCGGCGAGCACCTACAGTCAACGGGCGACGGCTTCGGCGTTGTTGCCTGGGGCATTAATCAACCGACTAACCCTTACGTTGTAAACACAAAACCCTGTGGCGAGGGAGCTTGCTCCCGCTGGGTCGCGAAGCGGCCCCAAACCGGTACATGCGGTTTACCAGTTAAACCGCATTCTCAGGATTTACGACTGCTTCGCAGCCGAGCGGGAGCGAGCTCCCTCGCCACAGAGTCAGTGCCAGCCATGACCTTGTATTAACTCCAACCCACAAGAGGTCCCATGCCCAACCGCCTGCCTCTCGACGCTGTCACCGCCCGCTGGGTGCCGTGGGTCGTCGCCATCGCGTTTTTCATGCAGTCCCTCGACGGCACCATCCTCAATACCGCCCTGCCGGCCATGGCCCGGGACCTGGCGGAAGATCCGTTGCGCATGCAGGGCGTGATCATCGCCTACATGCTCACCGTCGCCTTGCTGATCCCCGCCTCGGGCTGGATCGCCGACCGTTTCGGCACCAAGAAAATCTTCTTCGGCGCGATTCTTCTGTTCAGCCTCGGCTCGTTGCTCTGTGCCTTGTCGACCAGCCTGAGCCTGCTGATCGGCGCCCGGATCATTCAGGGCCTGGGCGGCGCGTTGATGTTGCCGGTCGGGCGTCTCGTGGTGCTGCGCGCCTACCCGCGTTCGGAACTGGTGCGGATCATGGGCTTCATCACCATCCCCGGCCTGCTCGGCCCCTTGATCGGCCCAACCATGGGCGGCTGGATGGTCGAGTACCTGACCTGGCACTGGATCTTCCTGATCAACCTGCCCGTCGGGCTCGTCGGCTGCTACGCCGTGTGGAAATTCATCCCCGACCTGCGCGGCACCGAGCGCACCCGTTTCGATAGCCTGGGGTTTGTGCTGTTCGGTGCGGCGATGATTCTGATCACCGTCGCCATGGAAGGCCTGGGCGAGCTGCACCTGCCCCACCTGCGCGTGATGCTGCTGCTGTTCGCCGGCTTGGCCTGCCTCGCGGCGTACTGGTTGCGCGCCGGGCATACTGAAAACCCGCTGTTCGCGCCGTCGCTGTTCAAGACCCGGACTTTCGCCGTGGGCATCCTCGGCAACCTGTTCGCCCGCCTCGGCAGCGGCGCCCTGCCCTTCCTCGTGCCGTTGCTGCTGCAAGTGGCGCTGGGTTATTCGCCGTCACAGGCGGGGATGAGCATGCTGCCGCTCGCCGCGGCGGCGATGATTGCCAAGTGGGTGGCGCGACCACTGATCGAACGCCTGGGCTATCGCATCGTACTGACCGGCAACACCCTCGCCCTGGGCATCATGCTCGCGAGCATGGGCCTGGTCAGCGAGCAGACGCCGTACTGGCTGCTGTTGTGCCTGCTGGCGATTCTCGGGGCGATCAACTCGCTGCAATTTACCGCGATGAACACCGTCACCCTGATCGACCTCGACGACGCCAGCGCCAGCAGCGGCAACAGCCTGCTGTCGGTGG
This sequence comes from Pseudomonas oplopanacis, assembly GCF_057128725.1. Classification (NCBI taxonomy): domain Bacteria; kingdom Pseudomonadati; phylum Pseudomonadota; class Gammaproteobacteria; order Pseudomonadales; family Pseudomonadaceae; genus Pseudomonas; species Pseudomonas oplopanacis. Next base: position 173,564 of record NZ_JBSKHV010000013.1, read on the forward strand.
TCGCGCAATTGTCCCTGAGCCTGGGCGTTGCCTGTGCCGGCGCGTTGCTCGGCGGTTTTACCGCCGAGATCGGCAACGATGGCGTGGAAACCGTGTTGGGCGCGTTCCAGCTGACGTTTGTCACCGTCGGAATCATGGCCATGCTGGCCGCCACGATCTTTTCGCAGCTCTCGAAGGAAGACGGACGGCGCATCAGGAGTCCGGAAGAACACATCGAGCCTTAGTTTCCAGACGATAAGTGCCTGCGCTCGGCGACTTCTCGTCTGGAAACTCCGGGCGAATGGCCCCGGGACTGATACACTGCGCGACATTTTGTTTTGCAGGCCAGTCCCGTGACCACCATCGCCACCGCTTTTAATACTTTGCCTCTGTCCGCCGCCATGCTGGCTAACCTCGACTCCCTCGGTTATGCCCAGATGACGCCGATCCAGGCGCAAAGCTTGCCGGTGATCCTCAAGGGGATGGACCTGATCGCCCAGGCCAAGACCGGCAGCGGCAAGACCGCCGCCTTCGGGATCGGCCTGCTGAACCCGATCAATCCGCGCTTCTTCGGTTGCCAGGCACTGGTCATCTGCCCCACTCGCGAGCTCGCGGACCAGGTTGCCAAGGAACTCCGTCGTCTGGCCCGTGCCGAAGACAACATCAAGATCCTGACCTTGTGCGGTGGCGTGTCCTTCGGCCCGCAGATCGGCTCGCTGGAACATGGCGCGCATATCATCGTCGGCACCCCGGGCCGCATTCAACAGCACCTGCGCAAGGGTTCGCTGATCCTCCATGGCCTGAACACGCTGATCCTCGACGAAGCCGACCGCATGCTCGACATGGGTTTCTACGACTCCATCGAAGAAATCATTGCCCAGACCCCGGAGCGTCGCCAGACCCTGTTGTTCTCGGCCACGTACCCGTCGGGCATCAAGCAACTCGCCGCGAAGTTCATGCGCAACCCTCAGATCGTGAAGGCCGAGGCGTTCCATGACGACACGCAGATCGAGCAGCGCTTCTACGAAATCTCCCCAGAAGAGCGCATGAGCGTCGTGACCAAGGTCCTGGGCCACTTCCGCCCGGCGTCCTGCGTTGCCTTCTGCTACACCAAGCAACAGGTTCAGGAAACCGTCGATCACCTGACCGCCAAAGGCATCTCCGCCGTCGGCCTGCATGGCGATCTGGAACAGCGTGACCGTGACCAGGTGCTGGCGATGTTCGCCAACCGCAGTACTTCGGTCCTGGTGGCCACCGATGTCGCCGCTCGCGGTCTGGACATCGACTCGCTGGACATGGTGATCAACGTCGAACTGGCCCGTGATTCGGAAATTCACATCCACCGTGTCGGCCGTACCGGCCGCGCTGGCGAGAAAGGCATTGCGATCAGCCTGGTTGCACCGCCCGAAGCGCAGCGCGCCCAAGCCATCGAACACCTCCAGCAGACGCCGTTGACTTGGGATCTGGTAGACAACCTGACGTCCCAGGGAGGTGGCCCGCTGCTGCCGGTCATGAGCACGTTGTGCATCGGCGCTGGCCGTAAAGACAAGGTTCGTCCGGGCGATATCCTCGGCGCACTGACCGGCGATGCCGGTATTCCGGGCGCCCAGGTCGGCAAGATCGCGATTTTCGATTTCCAGGCGTATGTGGCCGTGGAACGCGGGATCGCCAAGCAAGCCTTGCAGCGCCTGAACGACGGCAAGATCAAAGGCCGTTCGCTGCGCGTTCGTATCCTGTAAGAACAACGCATTTCCCCTGTGGGAGCGAGCCTGCTCGCGAATGCAATCTGTCAGTTGGCTTATAGGCTGACTGACACACCGCTTTCGCGAGCAGGCTCGCTCCCACAGTTAGTTTTGTGGTGACACACCAAGAGGACACCGTTTTGCGCTCTACCGAAGTCGTGATCATTGGCGCTGGCGCCGCAGGGTTGATGTGTGCGCTGACCGCCGCCGGGCGTGGGCGCAAGGTGATGTTGCTCGACCATGCGAACAAGGCCGGCAAGAAAATCCTGATGTCGGGCGGTGGCCGCTGCAATTTCACCAACATGTACACCGAACCTGGCAATTTCCTCTCGCAGAATGAACATTTCTGCAAATCCGCACTGGCGCGCTACACCCAGTGGGATTTCATCGGGATGGTCGCCAAGCACGGCGTGCCGTATCACGAGAAGAAGCTCGGGCAATTGTTCTGCGATAACAAATCCAGCGACATCCTCGAGATGCTGCTCAACGAGTGCGATCAGGTCGGCGTGAGCCTGCACCTGGACACCTCGATCCAGACCATCGAAAAACTCGCAAGCGGTTACCTGCTGGACACCACGATGGGCCAGATCACCTGCGAGTCTTTGGTGATCGCCACGGGTGGACTGTCGATTCCGACACTGGGCTCGACCGGTTTCGGTTATCAGGTTGCCAGGCAATTCGGTCATGAACTGCTGCCAACCCGCGCCGGCCTCGTGCCGTTCACCATCACCGATCAGTTGAAAGAGCTTTGCACCGAACTGTCCGGTACGTCGGTGGACTGTCTGGTGAGCTGCAACGAGCAGAGTTTCCGCGAGAACATTCTGTTCACTCACCGCGGCCTCAGCGGCCCGGCGATTTTGCAGATTTCTTCGTTCTGGGAATCCGGCGACACGGTCGAGATCAACCTGATGCCGGATCACAATGCGCATGAATGGCTGCAACAGCAGCAGGCCGAACGCCCGAACAGCGAACTGAAAACCCTGCTGGGGGAAATCTTCACCAAGAAGATGGCCAACCTGCTGGCGGACAACTGGTTCGTGTCCAAACCGATGAAGCAGTACACCCACGCGGAAATCGCCGACATCGCCGAAAAACTGGCGAGCTGGAAAGTGGTGCCGGCCGGTACCGAAGGCTATCGCACGGCGGAAGTGACCCTGGGCGGCGTCGACACCCACGAAGTGTCGTCCAAGACCATGGAATCGCTGAAAAGCCCTGGCCTGTACTTCATCGGCGAAGTGCTCGACGTGACCGGGCATCTGGGCGGCTTCAACTTCCAGTGGGCCTGGGCCTCCGGCTACGCCGCCGCGCAGTACGTCTGATCAATGGGTGTACACAAATAAAATGTGGGAGCGAGCCTGCTCGCGAAAGCGATAGTTCAGTCGATATGAATGGCGGCTGAAAGACCGCATTCGCGAGCAGGCTCGCTCCCACATTTGTAACCGCGCAAAGCTCAAGGGAACAGATTTTGCTGTCAGATGTGATCGACGCCATTGCGTCGGCGTCATTACTGGCTCAATTTAGCGTCATTGCCTCGGAAGGCCTTCGCACTTCATGTCATCGACTCCTCTCAGTCAGTCTCTGCGTCGCCTCTGGGCGCTGGATAAATTCAGCTACAGCGTGCGGGTGTTCATTGCCCTGACCGGCAGCATGGCGGTCTGTTGGTATCAGGATGAAATGGGCCTGCTGATCCCGTTGTTCCTGGGGATCATCGCCAGCGCCCTGGCCGAAACCGACGACAGTTGGCAGGGCCGCCTCAATGCGCTTGCCGTGACACTGGTGTGTTTCAGCGTCGCCGCGTTCTCCGTCGAACTGCTGTTCCCCTACCCTTACATCTTCATCGTCGCCCTGGCCCTCGCCAGCTTTGGCCTGACCATGCTCGGCGCCCTCGGCGAACGCTATGGCGCGATTGCCTCGGCGACGCTGATTCTGTCGGTCTACACCATGATCGGCGTGGACCAGCGCGGCGGCGCCGTCACCGATTTCTGGCACGAACCGGTGCTGCTGGTGGCCGGTGCGGCCTGGTACGGTTTGCTGTCGGTGCTGTGGCAGGCGATGTTTTCCAACCAGCCGGTGCAGCAAAGCCTGGCGCGGTTGTTCCGTGAGTTGGGTTTGTACCTGAAGCTGAAATCGTCGCTGTTCGAGCCAATCCGGCAGATGGACGTGGAAGCGCGGCGCCTGGAACTGGCCCAGCAGAACGGCCGTGTGGTGGCGGCGTTGAACGCGGCCAAGGAAATCATCCTGCACCGGGTTGGCAACGGACGGCCGGGCTCGAAAGTCAGTCGCTACCTGAAGCTGTACTTCCTCGCCCAGGACATCCACGAGCGCGCCAGTTCGTCGCATTACCCCTACAACGCACTCGCCGAGGCGTTTTTCCACAGCGACGTGCTGTTCCGCTGTCAGCGCCTGCTGCGTCAGCAAGGCAAGGCGTGTCGCGCCTTGGCCGAGTCGATCCAGATGCGTCAGCCGTTCATCTACGACGCAAGCTTCGCCGAAGCCTTGGGCGACCTGAATGCCTCCATCGAACACCTGCGCATCCAGAGCAATCCGGCCTGGCGCGGCCTGTTGCGCTCGCTGCGAGCACTCACGGCCAACCTCTCGACACTCGACCGTTTGCTCAGCGATGCCAGCAACCCGGACGCCCTGGCCGATGCCACCGACAGCAGCCTGCTCGACCGTTCGCCGCGCAGCCTTAAAGATGTGTGGATGCGCTTGCGCACGCAACTGACGCCGACATCGCTGCTGTTCCGCCATGCACTGCGTTTGCCCCTGGCGCTGAGCATCGGCTACGGCATGGTGCATTTGATTCACCCGTCCCAAGGCTACTGGATCATCCTGACCACGCTGTTCGTGTGCCAGCCAAATTACGGCGCGACCCGACGCAAACTCGGCCAGCGGATCATCGGCACGGCGATCGGCCTGACCCTGGCGTGGGCGCTGTTCGATCTGTTCCCGAATCCGTTGATCCAGTCGTGCTTCGCCATCGCCGCCGGCGTGGTGTTCTTTATCAACCGCACCACCCGCTACACCTTGGCCACGGCCGCGATCACCTTGATGGTGCTGTTCTGTTTCAACCAGGTCGGCGACGGCTACGGGCTGTTCCTGCCGCGACTGCTCGATACCTTGCTCGGCAGCCTTATCGCCGGGCTGGCGGTGTTCCTGTTCCTGCCGGACTGGCAGGGCCGACGCCTGAACAAAGTGCTGGCCAACACCCTGACCTGCAACAGCATTTACCTGCGCCAGATCATGCAGCAATACGCCGCCGGTAAAAGTGACGACCTGGCGTATCGCCTGGCTCGACGCAACGCGCACAACGCCGACGCGGCGCTGTCGACGACGCTGGCCAACATGCTCATGGAGCCTGGGCACTTCCGGAAAGAAGCGGATGTCGGGTTTCGTTTTCTGGTGCTGTCGCACACCTTGCTCAGCTATTTGTCCGGGCTGGGGGCGCACCGTGAAACGGCGCTACCGGCGGATGTACGCGAGCAATTGATCGAGGGTGCCGGCGTGAGCCTGGCGGCGAGCATCGATGAGATCGCCCAAGGCCTGGCGAGCAAAACGCCGGTGGCGATTCAGAGTGATGAGGAAGAAGCCCTGGCGAATTCTCTTGAACAGATGCCCGACGAGATCGATGAAGGGCAGCGGCTGGTGCAGACGCAGTTGGCGTTGATTTGTCGGCAACTAGGGCCGCTGCGGACCTTGGCGGCGCATTTGATCAAAGACACCAGCGAGACTTGAGATTTGCGGGGGCTGGGCAGGCCTCTTCGCGAGCAGGCTCGCTCCCACAGGGGATTTGTGTCACGCCATAGATCAATGTGGGAGCGAGCCTGCTCGCGAAGGGGCCATCAGCCCCACCTCACATCCCATGCTGCTTCATCAAACGCTCATAACTCCCATCAGCCTTCATCTCGGCAATCTCACGGTCAAACCCGGCGACGATCTGCTCATGCTGCGGATTCTTCAAACTGACCAATATATGCAGGCTGTTCTCGCTCAACGGTTTGGGCAGAAACTCCACCGCATTGCGCACTTTGGAGGATTCACGCGCCAGGTAATAACGGGCGACGTATTCATCTTCCAGCGTCAACTTGACCCGGTCCGCCGCCACCATGCGCACCGCCATCGAAAAGTTATGCACCGGGACTTTCTGCAGTGACGCGTCGTCATCGAATTCCGGCGAATAGGCGTAGCCGCGCACGATCGCAATCGGATAGGTGTGCAGTTGCTGCAAGTTGCTGTATTCGATCGGCGCATCTTTGCGCTTCAGAAAGCGCACACGATTCAGCAGGTATTCGCCGGAAAACTGGCCTAGCTTGGTCCGATCGTTGGTGTACCAGGCGTTGACCAGCACGTCATAACGCCCCTCGCCTACGCCCAACAACGCTCGGGCCCAGGGCACCTGCTCGAAATCACTGGCATAGCCTGCGCGTGCCAGCGCAGTCGTGACGATGTCCGTCGCCAATCCGCCATTGACCAGCGTCGCGTCGGTAAAGGGCGGCCAGGCGTCGGCAACCAGACGCAGCTTTTCCGCTGCCGCGCCTTGTGTCAGCAACAGCAACACGATCAAAGCGCAAGCTCGATGCAATCGCGGCATGCTAGAAAATCCTTAGCGGGCGGGTGGCCCGACGTGTTTTTCAGCCCAAACTCCAAGACCCGTGTACCGGCAGCCAGTACTCAACATTAGCTCATTGAAGCCATTGCACAGCGCGTCATCGAAGATTACACAAAGAAGACGGCACCGCGCGAAATGAATGATGGCATTTTGGCCTTTGTCACAGATTTCCCCGCCATAAAGACAATGATCCTCAGGACGCTTAGTATCGGAGCGACGATGTTCAAGGAAAGCGAAAATGACAATTGACTGGATCTGCAAACACCACAGCGATTTGGGCAAGGAACAGCTGTACGCCATTCTGCAACTGCGCGCAGAGGTGTTCGTCGTCGAGCAGAAATGCGTCTATCAAGACATCGATGGCCAGGACCTGGAAGGTGACACCTGCCATTTGATGGCATGGGACGAGAACCGACTGGTGGGTTACTTGCGATTGCTCGACCCGCAGTTGCAGGGCGGTGATGTGGTGATTGGCCGGGTGATCGTTGCCCCGGCAGCCCGCGGCGCCGGGATTGGGCATGAGCTGATGGCGCAGGCGTTGAAGCAGGCTGAGAAGCATTGGCCGGATATGCCGGTTTACCTGTCGGCGCAGGCGCATTTGCAGGGGTATTACGGGAAGTACGGGTTTGTGGTGGCGGGTGAGGAGTATGTCGAGGATGGCATTCCGCACATTGGAATGCGTCGCCCTTAAAGGCCTCTTCGCGAGCAGGCTCGCTCCCACATGGACTTCGCCGTACTTGTGGGAGCGAGCCTGCTCGCGAAGGCGTGAGCCTTGTCACCACATCAACTCAGGGGTACTCAAGTACCTCTTTTATCTGCCGCAAATTCCGCTCGATCCACCCCCGATCAATCGTCCCCCACTCACGAATCCGGTAACGCCCTGCATGATTGCGCGCGCCCTCTTCCTGCTCGAATTCGCAAATGATGTCCAGGTCCGCCAACGCCGCAATCGTGTCCTGCGCCGTGCGCCGGGGCATGCCGGTCACCTCGGTCAAGGCCGGGACGCTGCTCGCCAGCCCGCTGTCGATCAAGTACGCCACGTACAACCGACGGTAAAAACTGCTCTTGGTCTTGCTGACTTCCATTCAAACACTCCCGGCCGTTGATCCGTTATTGCATGTCCCGCCAGGTCAGGTACACCCGCAGGTCAAACTCCACTTGGTGATAGCCCGGCAGCATGTGTTCGCAGAGTTTGTAGAACGCCTTGTTATGATCCGACTCTTTAAAGTGCGCCAGTTCATGCACCACGATCATTTTCAGAAATTCGGAAGGTGCTTCCTTGAACAGCGAGGCCACCCGGATTTCTTTCTTGGACTTGAGCTTGCCGCCCTGCACCCGCGAGATCGTGGTGTGCAGGCCAAGGGCGCGATGCGTGAGGTCCAGACGGTTGTCGAACAGCACTTTGTCGATGGCCGGAGCATTGCGCAGGTATTCCTGCTTGAGATCCAGCGCATAGGTGTACAGCGCCTTGTCGCTCTGAACACCGTGCTTTTGCGGGTAGCGCTTGGTCAGGTATTCGCCCAGCCGATCGTCGGCGATCAACTGGCGCACTTGATCCTGCAATGCAGCGGGATAGGCCTGGAGGTATTTCAACGCGGTCATTGGGGCGGCAACACGAATCACGAAAAGGTCGCCAGTGTAGCGAATTCAACTGTTCAGTGCGCTCCAGTCGAACGGCCGCACAAAGTCGCCGACGTCCTCGGCCATCATCGGCCGCGCCACCAGAAAACCCTGCACGTACTCACAGCCATTCGCTTGCAGCCATTGGTACTGGGCAACGGTTTCCACCCCTTCGGCGATCACCAGCATTCCGTATTGCTTGCACAGGTCGATCACAGTGCGCACCAGCGCGGCATCCCTTGAGGACTCGGGCAGCCGGGCGATCACATGCCGGTCAAGCTTGAGCGTGTCTAACTCCAGGTCCCGCAGATGCGCCAGCGAACAGGGCCCGGAACCAAAGTCATCGAGTGCCACCCGCACCCCAAGATTACGCAGCAGACGCAGGGTCTTATGGGTTTCTTCCGGGTTTTGCATCAGCGCTTCTTCCGTCACCTCGACTTCCAGATGATGCGGTTGCAGACCATGGCGCTCCAGCACCTGGCGCAACTCGGTGACCAGATTGGGCATGCCGAATTGAGTGCTACTCAGACTGATGCCGAGCACCAGGTCCTCGGCAAACAGGGTTTCCCAGGCCTTGCGCTGCCCGGCGCCACGCTGGTAAATCCAGCTGCCCAGCCGACTGATCAGCCGCGCCTCTTCCAGCAACGGCAAAAACAGCCCCGGCGGGACGTCGCCGACACTCGGGTGCTGCCAGCGCAACAACGCCTCGAACCCACGGATCTGCCCGTTGGCGATGGACACTTGGGGTTGGTAGACCAAATTGAAATCACGGTTTTCGATGGCCGTGCGCACACTCTCTTCGAGCATCAGCCGCGAACGCGCCCGGCCATTCATCTCGTGATCGTAGAAACGATACTGCTGACGGCCCGCGCGCTTGGCTTCGTACATCGCAATGTCCGAGGCGCGCAACAATCCGTCGAGGTTGGCCCCACAATCCGGAAACGTCGCAATCCCGATGCTGGCGCCCAAGGTGATTTCCAGGCCATCAATCTGCTGACAGATCGATACCCGCTCGATGAGTTTTTCCGCAATCTTCGCCGCCTGCTCGGGAAACTCCAGGTCCAGCAGCGCCGTAAATTCATCGCCGCCCATGCGCGCCAGAATGTCGAACGACCGCAAGCAGGCCTTCAACTGCTCGGACACCCAACGCAGCACGCGGTCGCCGGCATCGTGGCCCAGGGAGTCATTGACCCGCTTGAAGCCGTCGAGGTCGAGGTACAGCAGCACCCAGACACTGTCGGCGCGTTCACCGCGCAGCAACAGGTTTTCAACGGTCTGGTAGAAGCCTCGACGATTGAGCAAACCGGTCAATGGATCGGTCACAGCCTGGAATTCCAGTTGCTGATGCAGGTGGCGCACCACCGACATGTCCAGCACCGTCACCACCATCGCGTGCTGTTCCGCGGGCAATGGCGCACATGACAGCGCCACCGGCACCTGCTGACCGGGCGCCGTACGCAACAGCGCGTCGTGCAGGCGCAAGGTCTCGCCGCGCTTGTAGCCGGTATAGATCTCGGATTCCAGCCAGACCGGGATGTGCGGCTTTTGCAGGAAATCCAGGAAATCCTTGCCTTGCAGCTCTTGCACCGTCGCATTCAGCAGCCGCGACATCGCCGGGTTGGCAAAACGGATCACCCCGTCCTCACTCACCACCAGAATGCCTTCGGCCGCGTTCTCCAGCACCGAAGCATTGAACGCGCGCGCGACTTCCAGGTCGTGGCTCAGGCGCTGCAACGAACGGCGATTGCGCTGGTGTTCCAGCAGGGCCTGGACTTTGGGCTTGAGAATTTGCGGGTCGAACGGCTTGAACAGGTAATCCACCGCGCCGCTGGCATAGCCCTTGATCACAGCGTCTGGGGATTGCTCGTTAGCGGTGAGGAAAATGATCGGTGTGAGGCGGGTCCGCTGGCTGCCGCGCATCAGGCGCGCGACTTCAAAACCGTCCATGCCCGGCATTTGCACATCGAGCAACACCAGGTCGACATCGTGTTCGAGCAAAAGGTTTAGCGCTTCAAAGCCGGAGGCAGCGGTCATCACCTGCCAGTCCTGGCGCTGGAGCAACGCGCGCATGCTGATCAGGTTTTCAGGGTAATCATCGACGATTAAAAGGATCGAGTTGCCTTCGGCTGGCGTGGGTTGCGCGCATTCCATGCTGCTTCTCTTGTTCGGGGACGTCAGGCCGGCTTCTCGTGAAAACCGGACAAATACTAACGCCACACTCTAGACCTGGATCCACAAAAGCAGAAGCCATCAGAGCGCCATCATTTAACTAACGCGTTCATTTGCCGACTAACGGTCGGTCCTGAGAGCCCCGAAAACCGGGAAAGATGGCCTTTCGACAGGACGTTGACGCCAAATCTCTGCCGGATGGGCATTAACAAAGTGGCCTCGTACGCTTATAAAGACCGCCCCCCGATGCGCGTGCCAGAGCTTCTGGCACGTGCGTGCAGTAAAAATTTGTGGAAGCTTTGTCTATGATCGATCTCGCAACCTGGAACCTCAGTGTTCCCGTTGGCAATCCGCCGTATACCGTTGATACCGCCAAACTGGTGAACGGCTTCAAGGACCAATACTTCCACTCCGACACCGGCACCTTGTTTTTCTGGGCACCGGTAACCGGTTCCAAAACGGCCAATGCAAAGTATCCCCGCACTGAACTTCGCGAAACCTACAGCAATGGCACCCTGAAAAACTGGCTCTACCCGGACGCCGACAACTTACTTCGTGCGACCCTCGCGGTGAACCAGGTGCCGAGTTCTGGAAAGATCGTTATTGGTCAGATCCATGCTTATGAAAGCCAGAAGCCGCTGGTGAAACTTGAGTATCAGTACAAGACCAGCACCGCCACCGGCAACATCGTTGCCAAAGTACGCATGCATCCGGATGACGGTGAAGGTCGGGTAATTACCATTGCCACCGGCGTGAAGATGGACCAGGAGTTTTCCTACCTCATCCACCTGAGCCCCGGCGGTGCGTTGGGCATCAGCGCGGCAGGCTATCAGTGGGACACCAACATCAGTGCGACGTGGCGCGACAAGCCGCTGTATTTCAAGGCCGGGGTTTACGTGCAAGACCACACCGGGTACACCAGCGAAGGCGGCAAAGTGACGTTCAGCAAGCTGGATATTGATCACGACAAGTAAAAACACCGCAGCCTCTGTAGCAGCTGTCGAGCAACGCGTAGGACGCCTCCGACTGTGGCGAGGGAGCTTGCTCCCGTGGGCTACGAAGTAGCCCCAAATCCTGCCACCAGATTCCCTCAGACACACCACACCCCGATTTACGGCGCCTGCGCCGCCGAACGGGAGCAAGCTCCCTCGCCACAATGACCGCATACACGTCCTACAGCCCGGTTGTGAATGCCGAAAATTGCTGCCTAAAGTTGGCCTGTCGCTGACATTGTTGGCGACAGGGTTTCGCAGCCCTTCCATACGGGTAACTCTCCTTCAAGATTCAAGGAAGATTTACTTATGACAATGAACAACCCGCCGCGCCGCTTCACTCCAATGTCCCAATTCGCCACCGACTGTCCCGTCCCGTCCCTCTCATCGACAGCGACGCCCCGCTACGCGAACTCCACAACTGCGTCAGCGAACGCCTCAACGCCGTCCTTAAGACTCACCCATCAAGTAACGCTGATACATGCCTTCCAGCGAGATCGGCTTGATCGCGCCCGACCGACAATCAAATGCTCCCCTTACCAACAGGTTTACGCCTCAGCCCCGACGCAACCGTGTCATTGCGCGCCGCCACCCGCCCCGCATCCCATTCACGCTGCATATCCGCAAACAGCTCTCCATCAACACGACTCCGATTAGCCGCCAACGCTTGAGTCATCGCCTCGGCAATTCGCTCAATGATCAAGGCCGGCCTATCCACCGCGCAGTGTTTTCGACCGAACTCAATCAATTGCTGACGATCCGGGTAGCTTTTCACTTTGTTCATCTTGATGGCCAAGGTACGGTCTACCAATGAGCGACCGGATTTGGGGTTGTAGTTTTCATAGACGGTCGTTGTCGTGACATCGAAGACCGGCGCCAATTGCACCGTTTCAGGCGCATCAGGATGAGTGTAAATCACCCCGAAATTCTTCAAGTGTGCGTCTCCGTTGCGCACCATGACCGACAGACAAACCGAAGAGTAAAAACGCTCCAGTTCACGTATCGGATCGCCATGTCGGCAGAGCTGGCCAATCACGGCGGCAAGGGTTTCGTAGCTTTGGGAGTACTTGTAGTTGTCATGGGGATCCTTGTGGAGCCCTAAAAGAACGGCCATGTCTTCAAAACCGAGCCGACCGGAAGTGGTCAGGTCGAATCGCTCCATCACGAACAGATCACCGTTTTCAGAAAGCCAGAATGGCGGCGTTTCGAGCCCTGCAAGACGAGCAGCTTCCAGGCAGAGAAACTCGTTTTGAGCGAGGTGCGCATACTCGTCTGCTCCCGACTTAACAATCAGGTCGGAGCTGAGCATGGTTTTTCGAGTGCCGGTGAGCTTATCCAGATCGGGCACTAATACCTTAGGCTGCACCCCCGAAATGCCCGACTCGAAGTAGGTGTCTACGAGAAACTCGAAAACACCTTGCGAGGCGTCCGCCGACAGAATTTCCTGTAGCCCGACCTGAGCACGAACGGACACGGGGGCGTCAGCAGGATTTTGATAACTGAGACGTCCGATCTGATTTCCCCCGATGACCGACAACAGGCGCATTTCATCCACTTGCATATGCTTGGCCATCCGGCGCTTGATCTGGTCCGCCAGAAACCCTTCTGGCACGTTCATATCGAATATTGGATGTAGTACGTTGCTGACCGAAGGCGTCGGGTCATAGGGCATGACCAGCGAGACTTCCCTAAGTGCATCGGCGGATTGGTAGGCAAACGAAAACTGTGACCCCTTGGACAGCTCGCCCGAAAAGCCCTGCGGTGTCATGACGTTGAGCAGCTTGACCTTACTCATCGTGTTCTACCAGATCAGCAAGGGATTTGAGGTCAATTCTGTTATCAACAATTTCAAGCGCCATGCCCAGCGCTGATAGCACCCTGAACACCGTGTAAAGCGCGACATTTTCACCGGCCTCAAGGTCAATGATGGTTTTACGGCTGCATTGTGCCCTGTGCGCGAGTATTGCCTGGCTATAGCCTTTGGCGCGTCGCAACTGGCGGACTCTTTCACCAAACACAGAGGGATTGTGCAAGAGCATGAATGTCACCCATATAGGACTTTTTTAGAGGATATTCTCATTATGTCCACTATAAGTGACATTTCAAGCGCCTTACGCCAGACGGTATCCAGGTCAAAAATTTCCGTCATAAAAAACCCGCCGATTCAGGCTGTGTGAAAACCTAGCAATCTGCGCAGCGCTCGAAGAAAATGCTCCGTATCGAAAGATACGGAGCATTT
>NZ_JBSKHV010000014.1:0-163773 GCF_057128725.1 Pseudomonas oplopanacis
GGCTTCGGTAAAGCTGCGGGTTTCGGCCACATGAATGAAGGCCGTGATGCCGCTGAGGCTGTCCATCATTTGAGGTGAGCTCGGTGCTGGGAGAGGGTTAAGGCAGAGTAGAGGCGGGCGGGGGAATTGGGAAGGGAAGTAATAGGGAGCGAGGCGTTGGCGTTGGCCGCGTTTTTAATACGACCTCTCGAATGCTGAACTAAGATCAACAGCCAGTACCGTAGGTCGCTAGTGGGAGTTGCCGGTTGGCTTCGTCCCTTTGCAGTGCTCCTCTACCAACGAAAAGGAATGGGAATGAAACTCTCCACGCTAGCTTCTCGCGCCGTCTTTGCAGTAACGCTGGCTATCGGCGGAGGACTTTTCGCAGTCGAGCCGGTTCAGGCCGCAGCGCCTATGCAACACAAGCAAGTCCCGGGCTTCTATCGCATGATGATGGGCGATTTCGAGGTCACCGCACTCTTCGATGGCGGCATCAGTATTGATTCATCGCTACTCAGCGGCGACCCGGCCCTCATCCAGTCGCTGCTGCTGCGATCGTTTTTCGATGATCCGCAAAAGGTGTCCGGTTCGGTAACGGGCTATCTCATTAATACGGGTTCAAAACTCATCCTCATCGACACGGGCACCGGAGGCCATTGGGGAGGGCCGTCACTTGGCAAGCTCACTGACAACCTGAAGGCTGCTGGCTACAAACCCGTACAAATCGACCTGGTGTTGCTGACCCATATGCACGCCGACCACATTGGCGGAATCTACGACGCCAAAGGCCAGCGCGTGTTCTCGAAGGCACAGATTTCCATGATGAAGACCGAGAGTGACTTCTGGCTGTCGAAGGACATTGCGGAAAAAGCGCCGGAGGGCGCAAAAATATTCTTCCAGATTGCCCAGGCTGCTGCTGCGCCTTATCTGGCGGCTGGCAGTTGGAAGCCATTGCAGGGCATGGATGAAATCGTGTCGGGCATTACTCCCGTTGCCATCCCGGGGCATACGCCAGGGCATGTGGGCTACAGGGTTTCGTCCAAGGGCCAATCGCTGCTGATCTGGGGCGACGTTGCCCACGTCGTCTCTGTGCAAATGCCACATCCCGAAGTGGGTATCGCGTTCGACGCTGACGGACCGACCGCAATCAAGACCCGCGAAGACCTTTTCGTGAAGTTGGCAGAGGACAAAACCCTGGTCGGTGGTGCTCATATGCCGTTCCCTGGCTTTGGGCGCCTGCGCAAGGAAGACACAGGCTATTCATGGGTGCCGGTAACCTTCATGAACCTGAACTGATGGCCCAATCGACAAGGGATAAAGCCACCTGCAGATGATCATTCAAACCAAGAGTGACCACTGTGCAGAAAGTTGCCTTAATGCTGGCTGCACTCTCTGCAGAGTATGCCAATGCTGCAACCAGTGAGATGTCCCGAAACGTCGGTATTTCGACCCATCTGCTTCTTAGCTCGCGCCTAGCATAGACCCTGAATTCACAGCACGGGCAACCCGCCCGTCTACCCGAAATCAGGAGAAGGCATGAGCACTATCGAACACGTCATTCTTGTACACGGTGCCTGGGCCGACAGCACCAGCTGGAACAAATCGCGCGCCTTGATCGAAGCCGCCGGCCTGAGTACGACCACGGTCAACCTGCCGCTGACGTCGCTGGCAGCAGATGCCGACGTCGTGTCCCAGGCCATCGCCGCCGCTCCAGGACCGGTGTTGCTGGTGGGCCATTCCTATGGCGGTGCGGTCATCAGCGAGGCAGGTGTTCACGCCAAGGTGGCGGGCCTCGTCTATATCAACGCCTTTACCCCTGACATTGGCGAATCAGCTTTGGGGCTGACCGCATTGGCCGAGCCGTCGCTGATGAGTGCCGAGATCCGCATGGATCAGGCGGGTTCGTCGAGCCTCACTTACGAGGGTGTCCATGAAGGCTTTGCTCAGGATGTGAGTGCGCAGGAGAAGCGTCAGCTGTTTGAAAACCAGCGTCCGACCGCTGTAGCGGCACTCACCGCACCACTCACTCAAGCCGCCTGGCAGGACAAGCCCAGCTGGTATCTGGTGGCGACCCTTGATAACGCCATAGCACCGGCACTTCAAGAGCTGATGGTGAAGAAGATTGGCGCCGTCAGCGACCATGTCGATGCGGGCCATTGCTCAATGATTTCCAAACCTGCGGCTGTCGCCGACCTGGTCATTCGCGCCGCCAAGTAACCGATATTTCCCCTTCATTGTTCACGCTTTTATTTCTGTAACCTCAGAGGACTCACCCATGAAACTCAATCAAAACACCATCTTTATAACCGGCGGCGGCTCTGGCATCGGCCGTGGGCTGGCCGAAGCACTGCACAAACTGGGAAACCAGGTAATTATCTCAGGTCGGCGCAAGGGCCATCTGGAAGCCGTCGTTGCAGCCAACCCGGGCATGCACGCGGTCGAACTGGATATCACCGATCCAGCCAGTATTACCGCGGTCGCGAAACAGTTGATCAACGAATTCCCGCAACTCAATGTGCTGATCAATAACGCCGGGATCATGTTGCCGGACACTGCCGCCGGCCAAGTGGATGACGAATTGCTGGCGTCGACCATTACCACCAATCTGATGGGCCCCATCCGCATGACTTCGGCGCTGATCGAGCACCTCAAGAAGGCCGATGACGCCTATGTGGCGTACACCTCGTCAGTACTTGGTTTCGTGCCCATGGCGCTGACGGCGGTGTACAGCGCCACCAAGGCCGCGCTGCACTCTTATGCCCTGTCTCAGCGCTTCATGCTGCGCGATACCTCGGTCAAGGTGCTGGAAATCGCGCCGCCATGGGTACGTACCGAGCTGATGGATAGCTCCGAAGCGGAACTGGCGATGCCATTGGATGAGTTTATTGCCGAGACGATAGCGGTGCTGGGCACGGACGCGGTTGAAATTCTGGTCGAGCGGGCCAAGCCATTGCGCGCTAATGCAGGGGCGGATGAACACGCCTTTGTCACTGAGTTCAATGCTCAGCTATTGGCACTCTACGCCCAGTGAGCACCCTACGGCGCTTGCATGAGTGCGGGCGCCGTTATCCGGACATCGACAGTTCGATCTCCATGATCGCCAGCATTACAGCCAAAAAGTCCGAAGTGATGGGAAACGCGGCCCATTTATTCACTCCGGAAAATCACCTTTACTGATGCCAAGCGCCCCAACCCCGAAAGCCCACATGGCCATCGACCCGGGCGGATATCCAATGGCTCTACACATACACTTCAATCGAGGCAACCATGTCCAAACTTCATTCCCCAGTTAAAGTCGGGCGGTTCACCTTCGCCCACCGCATTGTATTGGCACCGCTGACCCGCATGCGTGCCGAAGAGGGCGCTCGTCCTGGCGCCCTGATGGCCGAGTACTACGCCCAGCGCACTTCCGAAGGCGGTTTCCTGATCGGTGAAGCCACCATCGCCGCGCCAAACGGCAACGGCTATCTCGGCGCACCAGGCCTGTTCGACGACAGCCAGATCGCGGGCTGGAAACACGTCACTGACGCCGTGCACGCTAAAGGCGGCAAGATCTTTCTGCAGCTTTATCATGCGGGTCGCCAATCCAATGTCGACGTGCAGCCTGCAGGCAGCATCCCCGTCGGCCCATCGGAAGTCCTGCACGGCGGCGTTGCTTACACTACCGAAGGTTGGGTACCCAATACCCCGAACCGCGCCCTGACCATCGAAGACATCGCAGGCCTGGTGGAAAGCTTCCGCACTGCTGCCGAACGTGGCGTGAAAGCCGGTTTTGACGGCGTGGAACTGCATGGTGCCAACGGTTATTTGATCGACCAGTTCCTGCAGGACAACAGCAACAAGCGCACCGACATTTACGGCGGCTCGTTCGAAAACCGCGCACGCTTTCTGCTGGAAGTGACCAACGCGCTGATTTCGGTGTGGGGCAGTGATCGAGTGGCGGTTCGTGTCGGCCCGAGCGGCACCTGGGGTGACATGGGCGACAGCGATCCAGAAGGCCTGTTCACCTACGTCGCGCAACAACTGGCGCCGCTGAACCTGGCTTACCTGCACCTGATCGAGCCGCGCATCCTGGGCAACATCGAGGACGAGAATGCCGACCCGGCGCCGGTCGCTGCCCAGCTGATGCGCAAACACTACAAAGGCGTGATCATTGCTGCCGGTGGCTTTGACGGCGAATCCGCCGAGGCCATCCTTCAGGCTGGCGACGCCGATCTGGTGGCCTTCGGTCGCCACTTCATCGCCAACCCGGATTTGCCGGAGCGCCTGCGCCACAATCTGCCACTGAACGCTTATGACCGTCCGACCTTTTTTGGCGGTACCGAGGTGGGTTACACCGACTACGAGTTTTATAAAGAAGAAGCGATTGCGTAACGTCTTTCGCCAAGCTCGAGTTGCTTTAGCGCAGATACCAAACGAAGCCCCCTCGCGGGGGCTTTTTTATGTGTACACGCGATCTACAGGGCGCCATCACTTTTTCACAGCTGGAATACCATGAACTCAACCCAATTCATCAAAAGCAACCGGCCGCTGTATTGGCTGGCCTTAGGCACGTTTGCCGTCGGTACCGAAAGCTTCATGATCGCGGGCTTGCTTCCCGGAATGGCGAAGGATCTTGGCGTTAGCGTTGCCACGGCGGGTCAGTTGGTCACGGTATTTGCTCTGGCCTATGCACTGAGCTCTCCAGTGCTGGCTGCGCTGACCGGGAACCTGAACCGGCGCAGGCTGCTGATTGGTGCCATGGCGATATTTGCGCTGGCCAATCTGCTGGCCTTCACGGCCAGTGGTTATTGGTCGTTGATGGCCGCGAGAGTGGTGCTGGCACTCGCGGCGGCAGTGTATGTACCCGGTGCGAACGCACTGGCCAGCGTGGTCGTGCCTCCCGAACAGCGTGGCCGCGCCATCGCTATCGTCAACGGTGGCCTGTCGCTTGCCATTGCCCTGGGAGTTCCGGCGGGCACGGTACTGGGGGCGGCAATGGGTTGGCGCGCCACGTTCGGCAGCGTCGCGATCATTGCCGCGTTGGCTGTTGCCGGTTTGCTGATAGGCCTTCCACGCGAGATAGGAACCGGACTCGCTACTGCCAGCCTGCGCCAGCGAATTTCAACGGCGGCTCAGCCTGCGGTTTTGCATACGTTGCTGATCACTACGTTGTGGGCGATGGCGAGCTACACCACTTACACCTATCTCGCTCCGCTTTTGGAGGCCACCACCCTTATAAATGGCCCGGCAATAGGTTTCGTGCTATTTGGCTGGGGTGTTTCAGCCGCAATCGGCCTGGCCATCAGCGGCCGGGCGGTAGACCGAAGAGGTCCGCGCGCAGTGATCCTGCCAGCGTTGGCGACATCCACTACCGCATTCGTCGTCCTGTCGCTGGCGCCGCACTTTATCGGCAAACAGTTTTTAATTGTGCCGATAGTCCTCGCCATCGCTGCCTGGGGCGTGGCGCACTGGGCTTTTTATCCTGCACAGCAAACCACGCTGGTCGGCGTGGCCGGCGTTGCGAGCGCGCCAGTGGTGTTGTCGCTCAACGCCTCCTTCATGTACCTCGGTTTCTCACTGGGTGCGGGTCTCGGCTCTCTGACATTGCACTACAGCTCATTGGCCAACCTTGGCTTTGTCAGTGCCCTTTGCGCAGCAACGGCCTTGGCCTTGGCCTACACATCCGGCCGCCGACCTGCACCGCAACTTCAACCTTCAAATTAAATAATCTATACGCTCTAAAAGTAGCGTTCCAAGAATGAATAACGGCGGCCAATGGCCGCCGTTATTCTGCTGCGAAAAAATAGAAGCTTATACCTCAGCGTTGGAACCGAAGGTCCGGCGCAACGATTGCGGGGATTGACCATACACGCGCAGGAAGGCCCGGCGCATGCGTTCACGGTCGCCAAAGCCGGTCTCCGAGGCCACCGCCTCAAGCGTTAGTCGCCCCTGTTCGATCATCAATCGGGCGGCCTCCAGACGTAGATTCTCAATGGCCTTGGCGGGGGAGCTTCCGGTCTGCTCGCGAAAGCTTCGACTGAATTGCCGAGGACTCAGGCACGCCGCATCCGCCAGGTCTTCTACGGAAAGGTCGCGACGCAGGTTTTTTCGAGCAAAGTCCAGCGATTGCTGAATGCGGTCGGAGCTCGGACTCAGTTCCAGCATCGCCGAATGCTGGGACTGCCCACCCGCGCGGCGATGGTATAGCACCAGCCGCTGCGAGACGGTCCGGGCCAGCGCGGCACCGTAATCCTTCTCGACCATACCGATGGTTAAATCGAGCGCAGCGGTCATGCCTGCCGAGGTCCAGATCTTGCCATCGATGATGAAGATGCGATCTTCTTCTACCTTAATTGCGGGGAATCTATCGCGCATTTCCTTGGCGCGAGCCCAGTGCACTGTGGCTCGACGGCCATCGAGCAATCCGGACTCGGCAAGCGCGAAAGCACCGACGCACAAAGCGCCTACCCGCCGTGAATGTGCATTGGCTTCAACCAGAAAGGAGTGAATACCGTCCGACGCCGAACTGCGATCCATTGCACCACTGATCAAGACGGTATCGAAATCAGTCTTGTTGAACTGCTGAGTATCAACCGACGTGAACAGGGAGCTGGCGACCAAGCCACCATGCTCGGATAGCACACTGATGTCGTAGAGTTTTTCACCCGCGGCCAGGTTGGCAAACTCGAAAGCTGAAAGCGCAGCAAGGCTCATCACTTGAAAATCGGGCCGTACGATTAACGCCACACTTTGCATAAAAACTCCCGTTCGCCCAGTTGAACACTGGCTTGACGCATGAATGTCTGGTGACAGGCGAAACGTAAGCATGCGCGAAAATCGCGGGACTGCAAGCAGAACCGCGATTTCGAGGGGGTTAGCGTTTTGCGCCGGATAAATTCAGTAAGACCGAGCTTGAGCTACGAGAAACTTCGGAATGCCAACATTTCCGGCCATAAACTTGACCAGACCAAGGCCGAAAATGATGGTTTTACGGCCTTTACCGACATACGGGCGTTCACTACTCTGGCCCTATTACATGCACCGCCTTTGGAGCAAACCGCATGACTCATAAAGGCACGGCCGTTATAACCGGCGCGGGTACAGCAATAGGCATAGCTTTCGCCCACCGACTGACTCAGCGGGGCTACGACTTGATTTTAATTGCGGTGGATCGGCCGCAATTAATGACGCTTGCTGCAGCGCTCACTGACTCCAGCGGACGATCGGTGGAAGTGCTGAATGCTGATTTGGCAGTGTCCGCCGAAGTTGTCCGCATCGAGGCCTTGTTAAGTCAGGACGCCAGTATCACATTGCTCATCAACCATCACGACATCACAGAGGAAAATGAGATAGGGGCCACAATCGCCTTGGGGATCACTGCTCCCGTACGCTTGTCTTACGCATTGGCAAATGGTTTCGTAAAGAGGGGCGCCGGAACGGTTATCAATCTGGTGCCCGTGTTCGAGGCGAGTTCCGGTGCTGCCATTGAGTCGGCGAACAGCGCTTTTTTGCTCTCGCTATCCCACGCGCTGCGGCAGCATTTCAATAAAGTCGCAGTACGTGTTCAAGCAATTTTGTATGCAGGTTCACAGCAGACCCAATATCAAAGCGCAGTGGCCATTGTGGATGCCGCGCTAGAGGATTTTGATTCTGGAGAAGCCATCTCGCTACCCAAGTTTGCCGATCGGGTGATATGGAATAAATTCGAGGTTGCCCGGCTGGAATTGCTCAGTCGGGTAGCAGGGAGCCCCAATATCGGCTCACCTGCACGTCTGCTCCATTGACCTGCGGCGGGTAGCGAATGCGTGTCTCCCCGCTAAGCGATTGCAGGCATCCTCGTCCAAATAGAGCGGATATCCCGCCCATTTGAGTTCAGCAGCCGACAAGGACGACTACGCCGGTCTTAAGTCGGCTGGCCCAGCGACCACATGGTGTCCTGTTCATCCTGCCTGCGTGGTATTGCTCCTGCGGATTAGGGCAACGTCACTTATTCGATACTACCCGCATGCGCCTTCCCCCTGCGTGTGAAACCCCAACCTGTGAGTCTATGTGTTGGGTTTCCTGTTGATCGTTTACTTCGACCTTTTGTTTAACGTCTATAGGCACAGTATGCGTTAGCGGGAAATTCCGTCCTTGACTTCGGCAGGACGGTTAGCGAGATCGCCTCGCTCGATGACAGGTCGCAACCTCTTGCGAGCTTGCTGGCGGCGATGCTTGCAGGACCTTTGGGCACGAAATACGTCATCCTATTAACCACGCTGTTGGACGCGGCGCACCTATCCTGGTTTGCTAATGATGCAAATCCCCGGGTCGCTTCTGCCGGATGCCTGTCGCGAAGTCTGCTGCGCGCGGCCACCTTGATCAGTTCTGAGCGTAACTAGCCCTTTGGACGTGACGCTTGAGGAAAACTGAATACGATAGTGGAGCAAAAAATTCATAGACAGACGGTGTTGAAATAAATAATCCAGTGATTTACTCTCGATCCCACGTTGTACGAGATCAACCGCTGTTAGCACCTAAAAAAACAAACAATCGGGAGCAAACATGAAAGCGAAAGTGATGTTGGGATTGTTCATGACGGCCGCAGTTTCACTGCCAACCTGGGCCGCGGACTGGACCGTAGGTGCTAACGTTGGCAACGTGCCCTGGGAGTTTCAGGATTCCAAAGGCGAGTTTGTCGGCTTCGAAGTTGATGTTGTAAAAGAGGTGGCCAAGCGCGCCGGAAAAAGCGTCGAGTTCGTCAATATTCCCTTCAACGGCCTGTTCAGTGCCGTGCAATCCAAACGTGTTGAAATCGCTATCTCATCAATCACTATCACTCCCAAACGTCTGGAGTCGGTAGCCTTTGCGCAGCCTTACTTCGACAGTGACCAGTCGCTCACCGCACTGACCACTTCCAAGGTCAAAAGCCTGGCCGACATGAACGGCAAGGTGGTGGGTGTCGACACTGGCTCGACCGGCGACATGTGGATCGGCCAACACAAGGACGAGTACAAGTTCGCCGATGTCTCGCGCTATGAAGGGCTGTCGCCAGCCATGCTCGACCTGGCTTCCGGACGAATCGATGGCTACCTCAGCGACATTCCTGCGGTGCTCTACTACATCAAGGACAAACCGCAGTATTCCATCGTGGCGCGTATTCCCACTGGTGAGCGCTACTCGCTGATGCACGCCAAAGGCTGGGCGATGAGCGATCAGGTCAACGACATCATCAGCAAGATGAAAGAAGACGGCACGCTCGGAAAAATCCACAAACAGTGGTTCGGCGCCGACGCCGATAAAGATTCGAGCACCCTGAAAGTGACCGCCGTCCTCAAGTAAGCCCTGCTGATGATGCATGTAAGTGGCGACACCTGTTCGCCACTTGTATTGACCGAGGTATCCCATGGATCTTTTGCAGACATTCTTCAACTGGAACGTGCTCGTCGATTCGCTTCCGCTGATGATGCGCGGTCTGGGCGTGACCATTTTGCTTGGGGTGGTGAGTATTGCCCTGGGCCTGGTGGGCGGGCTATTGCTAGCATTGCTGCGGTTGTACTCCTACGCACCTGTTCGAGCGCTTGCGCGTATCTACATCGATATCATGCGCTCCATTCCATTACTGGTTTTGCTGGTCCTCATCTATTACGCGCTGCCTTTTGTGGGTATTCGACTGTCGTCTTTTGCGGCCGCTGCCAGTGCGCTCTCGCTTGTCTCATGCGCTTACAGTGCGGAGATTTTTCGTTCGGGCATCGAGGCCATTCCCCGTGGCCAGTTCGAAGCGTCCGCTTCTCAAGGCATGAGTTTTTTCAACACCATGCGTGACGTGGTCTTGCCGCAGGCTATCCGCATCGTGATGCCGCCCATGACCAGCAATTGCATCAACGTGATGAAAGACACGGCGCTCGCCTCAGTCGTAGCGATGCCTGACTTGCTGAAGCAGGCAACCCAGGCGCAGGCACTGGCAGCTAACCCGACACCGCTGGTGGGGGCCGCGTTGCTTTACCTCTTGCTGCTGTTGCCGCTGGTGCAGATGGTCAGCTGGGTTGAGCGTCGTAACGCCTCTGGAGGAAAAACCGCATGAGCACGTTGATCGACATTGAAAAACTCGACAAGTACTACGGCAGTTTCAAAGCGTTAAGCGATATCAACCTGCAGGTTGAAGAGGGTGAAGTGGTGGTCATTCTTGGTCCGTCCGGCTCGGGAAAATCGACCTTGATCCGCTGCATAAATCTGCTCGAAGACTACCAGCAAGGCCATATCCGCGTAGCCGGTGAGCGGGTTGAAAACGGTCCGCGACTGAGCGCAATTCGTAGTGAAGTGGGCATGGTATTTCAGAGCTTCAACCTCTATCCGCACCTCACTGTCCTTGACAATGTATCGCTGGCGCCGATCCGTGTTCGCGGGCTGAGTCGGCGTGATGCGCACGCCAGGGCCAAGGAGCTATTGGTGAAAGTCGGCATGGGCGATCACGCGCACAAATACCCGAGCCAATTGTCTGGCGGGCAACAGCAGCGTGTTGCTATTGCCCGAACCATGGCCATGGAACCTCGCGCAATTCTGTTCGACGAACCGACTTCGGCACTGGACCCGGAAATGGTTGGCGAAGTACTCGATGTCATGCAGAACCTTGCTCGCTCCGGCGTCACGATGGTTGTGGTGACTCACGAAATGGGCTTTGCCCGTCGGGTCGCCGACCGGGTGATCTTCATGGAAAGCGGACGCATTGTTGAGCAGAACATCCCTGAACCGTTTTTTACCGCACCTAAGGAACCTCGTACAAAAGCGTTCCTGCAGGCCATCTTGCACCATTGACTCAGGCTGGAGAAAGTAGAGTGAATCCTCTCGATATTGATTACGTTCGCAAGCAATTTCCAGGTCTGGCCGATGGTTATGCCTACATGGACAACGCCGGTGGTTCGATGGTGCTGAACGCCGTGGCTGAGCGGGTCGTTGATTACATGCTCAATAGTAGCGTGCAACTGGGCGCTTCTTACCAACCTTCCGTCGACGCTGGGGTGCGAGTGATGCAGGCACGGCACTCGGTGATGCAGTTGATCAATGCCGAGCATCCCGAAGAAGTGATCATGGGCGGTTCGACCACCCACTTGTTGCAAATACTGTGTCGTGCCATCGCCCCGTCAATCGTTCCGGGCGATGAAATCATCGTCACCAATTGTGATCACGAGGCGAACATCGGTCCTTGGGTCCAGCTTTGCGAAAGCCGTGGTGCGACCCTGCGCGTTTGGCAGGTCAATCAGGATAGTTGTGAGCTGGAGCTGGATGACCTGCAGGTCTTGCTCAATGACAAAACCCGCTATGTGGCGATGACCCACACCTCGAATATTCTCGGCTCGATCAATCCTGTCGCCGAGGTTGCGCGACGTGTGCATGCGGTGGGCGCCAAGCTGTGCGTGGACGCCGTCGCTTATGCGCCACACCGCCTGGTTGATGTTCAGGCGAGCGGTGCCGATTTCTACGTCTATAGCTTCTACAAAACCTTCGGTCCACACTTTGCCGTGCTCTGGGGGCGTCGCTATCTGTTGCTGGAATTGCCGAGCCTTAACCACTTCTTTATCGGTCAGGATGTGGTGCCTTACAAATTGCAGCCGGGTAACGTCAACTATGAGCTGTCCTTCGGTTGCATCGGCATTACCGATTATTTGCTCGACATCAGTACCCGGCTGGGTGCACAGGGCAGCGAACGCCAGTGCATGCAGGCTGCGTTCGATGCCTTCGAGGTGCAGGAAGATTTGCTCGCCGAGCGTCTGCTGGCATTTTTGCGCCAGCGTGAGGGCGTTCGGATCATTGGCAAAGCGCATACCCGCAATCGAGTGCCAACGATCAGTTTCGTGGTTGAAGGCGTTCAGTCCGAGGAGGTTGTGCGCAGGGTCGATGAGCACCGGATCGGCATTCGTTTTGGTGACTTCTATGCGCGACGACTAATCGAGGCCCTTGGGCTTGATCAGTTTGGCGGGGTGGTGCGGGTGTCGTTGGCGCACTACAACACGCTGGAAGAAGTCGATCGCCTCATCACTGCACTGGATCAAGCAATCAATGCGTTGCGTTGACCGGCGTACACACTTCTAATTTTACGAGCCTTCATTATGGCCTTACCTGAAACCCTTGCAGAGCTGCGTGACTGTATCGCGGCCCAGCACGAACAACTGACCGGTCGCCTGCGCGATGCTGCCCGATTCCTGATCGACAACCCGCATGAGATCGCACTCAACACGGTGGCCGAATTGGGTAAGCGCTCGAGCATCGCGCCTTCCGCTTATATTCGGCTGGCCCAGGCCCTTGGCTTTGCAGGTTTCAAGGATTTGCAGCGGCTGTTTCGCGCCCCGTTGCAGCAGGCTGCCGACACTCAAAGCGAGCGCATTCGGCACTACGGCGGCGAGACGTTGTTGGAGGACCCAAGTGACGTCGGCGCAATTCTGCGAGAGTTCAGCCAGGCCAACATCGTTTCTCTGGAACACCTGGCCGAAGGCGGTGAACAGGCCAATATCGAAGCCGCCATTGCCCATTTGCAAGTCGCTCGTACCACCTTTGTCATCGGTATGCGTCGCGCCTTTCCGGTTGCCGCCTATCTGAGCTACGCGTTGAGTCGTGTGGGCCGGCGAACCGTGCACATCAGCGGCGCTGGCGGCACGTTGCCGGAGCAGGTCAGCGCCATTGCCGAAGATGATTTGTTGATAGCCGTCAGCTTTCCGCCATACGCCAATGACACCATTGAGGCGTGTCGTCAGGCGCGGGCTGCAGGCGTGACGCTGGTGGCGATCACTGACAGCGTTCTGAGCCCTATCGGGCAGATGGCCGATACGGTGATCGAGGTCAACGACGCTGAATTACTAGGCTTTCGTTCACTGACCGCTTCGTTCTGTATTGCGCAAACCCTGGCGATGGGGCTTGCCTTCAGCGAGTGGGA
Source organism: Pseudomonas oplopanacis (assembly GCF_057128725.1). Taxonomy (NCBI): domain Bacteria; kingdom Pseudomonadati; phylum Pseudomonadota; class Gammaproteobacteria; order Pseudomonadales; family Pseudomonadaceae; genus Pseudomonas; species Pseudomonas oplopanacis. The sequence goes on from NZ_JBSKHV010000014.1 coordinate 12,869, forward strand.
ATCGGATAGCACCTTCAGTCATGACCGACTGAAGGATATCGACTGCTAAGCCGCTACCTTCGCTACGTACTTATTTAACCAGTCACTTCAGGAGAATATCCCGATGGTTTCACCTGCACGCGATTTAGTGGGTTACGGCAGACAACGCCCGCAAGGCACCTGGCCCAATGGCGCACGTTTGGCCATCAGCCTGGTAATCAACTACGAAGAAGGTTCCGAACGCTCGCTCGCCATGGGCGACCCGGACCAGGAATCAATGACCGAATGGGGCAGCTATTCAATACCCGACGGCACACGCAATCTGGCGATGGAATCGATGTATGAGTACGGCTCGCGCGTGGGGATCTGGCGAATTCTGGATATTCTCGACCAGCAATCGGTTCGCGCGACTTTTCATGCGTGCGCAGTAGCCTTTGAGCAGAACCCTGATGTTGCTCGCGCTGCAGTCGCGGGTGGCCATGAAATTTGCAGTCACGGTTATCGCTGGGAGGAAGTGTTTCGCCTGACCGAAGAGCAAGAGCGTGAACACATGCGTTTGGCCATCGAGTCGTTCGAACGCACCTGCGGCAAGCGTCCCGTTGGCTGGTATTGCCGGTATGGCGCCAGCGTCAATACCCGTCGCCTGGTCGCTGAGGAGGGCGGTTTTCTCTACGATTCCGATGCCTACAACGACGATGTTCCCTACTTTGTCGAGGTCGAGGGTAAGCGCCATCTCGTGGTGCCTTACACCGCTGACGTGAACGATTTTCGCTACTGGAATTCTCCGGGGTTGTCGCAGGCATCGGACTTTTTCGAGTACATGAAAGAAAGCTTTGAAGTCCTTTATGAGGAGTCGGCTGAAGGACCGCGCATGATGTCAATCGGGCTGCACCCACGCATGGTGGGCCGTCCTGGGCGGGTAAGGGCGATCAAGCAGTTCATCGAGTATGCCAAGCAACACGGCGGTGTCTGGTTTGCTACGCGCGAAGAAATCGCCCGTGCCTGGCTTGAACGAACTTGATGGCGTGGCAATCACGCCGGATCAAAAAATTGATGCGTTAGTCCCCACGGCTGGGTCGGTTACTTCTGGAAGAGGCCTGATATGCAACCTTTTGATACGGTGATTCGCAACGCCCGCGTGGTCACCGCCGCGGACACGTTCACCAGCGATATCGGTATTCGTGATGGGCGCATCGTCTCCCTTGGCCTGGACCTGGCGCAAGGTCACCAGGAAATCGATGCGGCAGGCCGGCATGTCACCCCCGGTGGCATCGACAGCCACGTGCACCTCGACCAGCCGACGGGCGACGGCTCGGTGATGGCTGACGACTTCTTCAGCGGCACGGTCTCGGCGGCCTGCGGTGGCACCACCACCGTCATCCCGTTCGCCTGCCAGCAGAAGGGCGAAAGCCTGCGCGCTGCCGTCGATGACTACCATCGTCGGGCGGGTAACAAGCCGGTGATCGATTATGCCTTCCACCTGATCGTCACCGATCCCACCCCGCAGGTGCTGCGTGAAGAACTGCCGGCCTTGATTGCTGAAGGCTATACATCGTTCAAGATCTACATGACCTACGATGCGCTGAAGCTGGGCGACCGGGAGATTCTCGAGACGTTGTCGGTCGCGCGCCGTGAAGGCGCCATGGTGATGCTCCACGCCGAGAACAGCGATTGCATCGCCTGGCTTACCGAGCGACTACTGGCGGCCGGGCTGACTGCGCCGCGCTACCACAGCGCATCGCGGCCGATGCTGGTGGAACGCGAAGCGACCCATCGTGCTATCGCCCTTGCCGAGCTGGTGGACGTGCCGATCCTGATCGTGCACGTGTCAGGTCGCGAGGCCGTGGAGCAGATTCGCTGGGCCCAGAGCCAGGGGTTGAAGGTGTACGCCGAAACCTGCCCGCAGTACCTGTTCCTGACCGCCGACTCGCTGGGGTGTGATGACAGCTTCGAAGGTGCCAAGTGCATCTGCAGCCCGCCGCCGCGCGATGCCGCAAACCAGCAGGTGATCTGGGATGGCCTGGAGAACGGCTCGTTCGAGATTTTCTCGTCCGACCACGCACCCTTTCGCTTCGATGGCCCGAATGGCAAGAAGGCCCACGGTGAAGAGGTGTCGTTCGACCAGATCGCCAACGGCATCCCCGGTGTCGAAACCCGCATGGCACTGCTCTGGTCCGAAGGCGTGCGCAGCGGGCGCATCACCCCGCAAAGCTTTGTGGCGCTGACCTCCACTAATGCCGCCAAGATGTATGGGCTGTATCCGCGCAAGGGCAGCATCGCTATTGGTGCTGATGCCGACCTGGTGATCTGGAACGAAGGTGAGCCGGTGCACCTGTGCAACGAAATGCTCCACCACAACGTCGATTACACGCCTTACGCCGGCATGACGCTGAGCGCCTGGCCGGCCATGACCCTGTCTCGCGGTGAGGTGGTCTGGGACGGCGAGCCGCGCGGTGAGGCGGGTCGCGGCCGGTTTCTGCCGTGCGAGCGCCCGGCACCCGCGCAACTGCGCCGACGCAAGACTGAGTTGCCATTGTGAGTGCGGTCGCGCAGGTGGCTGCCATCCTCATTCGTGGTTGGCGTGAGGGGCGCCAACAACCGTTGCCAACTCTGGAACTGGCCAGTGAGGCCGAAGCCTATGCCGTGCAGCGTCAGGTAGCGGATGCCCTCGGCTGGTTCGCTTCCGGGCCGCCAGCGGCCTGGAAACTGGGCGGCGCTCCGGGAGGTTTGATCAGCGCCGCCGGGGTGCCGGCAATGGCGGTACACCCGTCGGGTTGGCAGGTTCCGCCGGGCGATACCTTCGGTTTCGGGATCGAGGGAGAACTGATCGTGCGCCTGTCGCGCGACCTCGACCCGCACACTGATCTGGCCATGGCCTATGCGGCGGTCGATGTGTGGATGCCGGGCATCGAACTGTGTGGCACGCGCTGGCTGAAGGGCGATCAGGCCGCGCCACTGCTTCGGCTGGCCGACCAGCAACTCAACCGCGCGCTGGTACTCGGTGCACCGCAAACGCTGGGGGAAATGCCGGATTGGTCCAGACAACAGGTTGCGTTGCGGGTGGACGGGGAGCCTGAGTTCGTCGGCGTCGGCTGCCATCCATTCGCTGAGCCGCTGAGTTCGCTGCCGTGGCTGGCGCGTCACGCTGCAGCACTGGGCAGCCCCTTGCGAGCCGGTGACCTGGTGGCGTGTGGTAGCTGGACCGGTATCTACTGGGCGTCCGCCGGGGTGGAAGTGGAAGTTGAGTTTGCCGGGATAGGACGGGTTGCCTTGTCGACCTGATGCGTTTCAAAGGCTTGCTGATTTTCAGTTTTCGGAGCCGGCAGGCGCGCAGCAAGGGTTCCGCGCAGATATTCGGTCGTCAGACCAGAGCAAAAAAGGGACTGATTTAGTTATGACCTAAGCGCCAAAAGCACCCGTAAAGATAAATCCGTTCCCTTTGTTGGTTATCTGGGCCTTGGGTCTGCTCTCAGACAGTCATCAATAGGAGATATGTTGTTTTGATGGTGATCCGCGTTGATCGCGGCATTAGCCATTGTTGCGGTATTCCTCTCAATCTGTACGAGTAGTTTGTTGTTCGAGTACATCAGTACCCACAACGCATAAACAGGAACAACGAATAAAAACATCAGGATCAGCCCGACGAACCCGAACAATAGATAGGACCCTGGTGATGCAATCGAGATAGTTGTCGCGCCAAGCCCCAGGCTTACGCCGGAACCGTTATCACGAAAATACGCGAATGCAATACCACCAGCGAGTCCCAGCAGCATGGACAACCAGATGTTCACGAGCACAATCACCTGCATTGTTTTGATGATTAGTGAATTCATCGCAAGCCCCTATTGATCGCATTGGTACAAAATCGTAACGCTCTGCTCGAATAGTGTTTTTCTGGCAGCGTTTGATTCTATTCAGTGATGATTGCAGCCGAACCAAGCACTTGAAGTTGTGCGGATTCGGACGGGGCAGTCGTTAGGGTAAACATCATTTTGCGAGTCGCACTTGGAACAGACCATTCATAGGAAAGCGTTTGAATTTCCCCGTTTGGGGAAGATTGCGTTTTCTCGTTTTTCACCAATGTTGCGGTGAACGGAGACGGGGGATTGGCAACCAACCCAATGAACAGTTTTATAGCAGCCTCCGTATTGGCCCTGCGGACATGCAGCGCGCAAAAATGCTGGCCGCCAGGAAGTGCGAGAACAAACGTTCCATGCTTGTCTGGAACAGACCAGGCGTCACCAGGATCACCTGCCAGGAAGTACGCCGCCTTTTCAGGGGGCAGTGTCGGTATTGGCCTCAGCTTTTCTCGAAGTGCTTCCAGATCTGGAAGGTTCTTTATGCAAAGCGATGCATAAATTTTGATGAAGGAGTTGGCTTGGTCATCACCTTCGCTGGCAAGGCAAGTATTCATGCCCAGAGTGATCATGAATAAGGTGGCGAAAAATCTGGACATGCAAACCCTCCCTGGAATCTCACGATCAAGCTAAGCAGTAATTCAAAAAGTTGCCATCCGAATAGGTCACGGGTGAGCGACACCCCCCCATTCCGTCGCCCCACGTGCCCAACCCGATTTTGCCCGCTACAATGCGCACCTACCGTGATAACCAGATAAAAAATATGTCTCTTCCCAAACATCACCTGGAATTGCTCAGCCCCGCCCGTGACGTGAGCATCGCTCGCGAGGCCATCCTGCATGGCGCCGACGCCGTGTACATCGGTGGCCCGAGCTTCGGCGCCCGGCACAACGCCTGCAACGAAGTCAGCGATATTGCGCAACTTGTGGAGTTCGCCCGTCGCTACCACGCCCGCGTGTTCACCACGATCAACACGATCCTGCATGACAACGAACTGGAGCCGGCGCGCAAGCTGATCCACCAGTTGTACGATGCGGGCGTCGATGCGTTGATCGTTCAGGATCTGGGGGTGATGGAACTGGGTATTCCGCCGATCGAGCTGCACGCCAGCACCCAGACCGACATCCGCACACTGGCGCGGGCCAAGTTCCTCGACCAGGCGGGTTTCTCCCAGCTGGTATTGGCCCGCGAGCTGAACCTGCAAGAGATTCGCGCCATCGCCGACGAGACCGACGCCGCGATCGAATTTTTCATCCACGGCGCGTTGTGCGTGGCGTTCTCCGGGCAGTGCAATATTTCCCACGCCCAGAACGGTCGTAGCGCCAACCGGGGTGATTGCTCCCAGGCCTGTCGTTTGCCTTATACCCTCAAGGACGATCAGGGCCGCGTCGTTGCCTACGAAAAACACCTGCTGTCGATGAAGGACAACAACCAGAGCGCCAACATCCGCGCGTTGGTTGAGGCCGGGGTGCGCTCGTTCAAGATCGAAGGGCGCTACAAGGACATGGGCTATGTGAAGAACATCACGGCCTATTACCGTCAGCGTCTGGACGACGTGCTTGAAGATCGCCCAGACCTGGCGCGGGCCTCCAGCGGCCGCACCGCGCACTTCTTCGTGCCCGACCCGGACAAGACCTTCCACCGTGGCAGCACCGATTACTTCGTCACGGATCGCAAGATCGACATCGGCGCCTTCGACTCGCCAACCTTCACCGGCTTGTCGGTGGGCGTGGTAGAGAAAGTCGGCAAGCGTGACTTGCAGGTGGTGACCTTTGAGCCGCTGTCCAATGGCGACGGCCTCAACGTGCAGATCAAGCGCGAAGTGGTGGGTTTCCGCGCCAACATCGCCGAGCCCAAGGGTGAATTCCTCGACGACGGCCAGAAGCGCTATCGCTACCGGGTCGAACCCAACGAGATGCCGGACGGGATGTTCAAGTTGCGGCCCAACCATCCACTGAGCCGCAACCTTGACCATAACTGGCAGCAAGCCTTGCAGAAGACTTCCGCCGAACGCCGTATCGGCTTGAGTTGGGTGGCACGTCTTGACGAGCAGCGCCTGCAACTGACCGCCACGAGCGAGGAGGGCGTCAGCGCCAGCCTGTCGCTGGACGGTCCGTTCGGCCTGGCCAACAAACCGGAGCAGGCCCTGGAGCAACTGCGCGATCTGCTCGGTCAGTTGGGCACCACCGACTATCACGCCACTGCCATCGAGCTGGATGCGCCGCAGGCGTTCTTCATTCCCAACTCGCAGCTCAAAGCCTTGCGCCGTGAGGTGATTGAGGCGTTGACCGCGGCGCGTCTGCTCGCCCACCCGCGAGGTCATCGCAAGGCCGAAACCACGCCGCCACCGGTGTATCCGGAGTCGCACTTGTCGTTCCTGGCTAACGTCTACAACCAGAAGGCCCGGGATTTCTATCACCGCCACGGCGTCAAGCTGATCGACGCCGCGTTCGAGGCCCATGAAGAAACCGGCGAAGTGCCGGTGATGATCACCAAGCACTGCCTGCGGTTCTCCTTCAATCTGTGCCCCAAGCAAGCCAAAGGCGTCACCGGTGTGCGCACCAAGGTCGCGCCGATGCAACTGGTGCACGGTGACGAGGTGCTGACCCTGAAGTTCGACTGCAAACCGTGCGAAATGCATGTCATCGGCAAGATCAAGGGCCACATTCTTGACCTGCCATTGCCGGGCAGTGTTGCGGAGCCAGTCGTGGGTTACATCAGTCCTGAAGACCTGCTGAAGACGATTCCTCGCGCGCCGCATTGAGTGACGAGGCGAAGCAGAGGTCATCGTCAATGCCGATGACCTCTGCGTGCGACGATCAGGCTTGCGCCGCACTCATCCCGTCAGTGGTCACGGATTTTTTGCGCACCGCTTGATAGAGCAGGCTGGACACCATGAAGCCCACGACGGCCAGTCCGCTCATCAGGGTGAAGACATAGTTGTAACCCTGTTCACCGGGGTAGTGATCGAGGATCGAGCCGTAGATGACGTAGGCAAACATGCCAGGCGCATAACCGATCAGGCAACCGATGCCGAAGGCCGAGCCGGTGATGTGTTGTGGAATGCCCACTTCACCCATGGGCGCCCAGAACACGCCGCGCATGGAGAACACGATCAAGGCGAAGGACAGGGTGGCGGCCATGCCCGCGTAGATGAACCCTGGGCTTTTCGGAATCAGCATGATCACGCCCATCAGCGGCAACAGCGCCAGGAATGCCCATTTCAGGTAGCGGCTGGTGCTCTTGAATTGCTTGTCGGCAATAAAACCGCCGGCAGGCCCGCCGAGGATCTTCAGGAAGTACTGGTTGATGATGCCGTAGGCGCCCACCAATGCCACAGGCAACCCGTACATTTCCTTGAGGTAGGGAATGAAATAGGTCAAGCCGCAGTAGACGATGTAGACCATGAACACGTTGAGGCTGACCAGCCAGATGCCCGGAACCTTGATCGCTTCCATCAGGTTTGCCAGGCCATTCTTCGGCTTGGCCACCGCCTGGGCGTTGCCGCTCTTGAGCAGGAACCAGGTCAGGGTGCCGGCCAAAATGTCGATGACCGAGTAGAACAGGATCGCCGACTTCAAACCGGTTTCGCCCGAACCCATGGCGACGAACACGCCCAGGGCGGAAAAGGCCACCAGCGTATCCACCACGCCACGCCCGCCTTCGAGCAGGCCGAACAACCGGCCTTGCTCCTGATCGTCACCCAGGTTGCGGATGGCTTTGAGCAGCGATGGCCAGAACAGGCAGTCGGCGCAGACGGCCAACAAACTGAACACGATCAGCAGATTGCTGAAGGGCGGAAAGGTCGCCAGGTACAACCCCAGGCCACCGGTGCCGATCAGGCCGAGGGGGATCAGTTTGCGTGTGTCATAGCGGTCGGCGAGCAGTCCGCCCAGCACAAACAGCGCAGTCGCAATGATCGCGTTGGCACTGAGCAGCATGCCGATTTCGGTGTGGCTCAACCCCATGAATTCCTGCATGGGCACATAAAAGGCGTCCTTTAGGTTTGCCAGTTTGTAGATGGTGCCGCCACCGAGGATGAGGATCAGGAAACGGAGCCATTTGGCCTTGTTTTGAATTGTCATTATTGTTCTCCGGGCGTAATCGGTTCGTCAGGATCAGGCGTTGGAAGGGCTGGCCAGGGTCAGTTCGGCCAAGGTGCGCATTTCGGCCAGCAGGCTGCGGACGTAGGCGACCTGGTTGTTCGCCCAGCGGTGTTCATCGGCCAGCATTTGCTCAAGCGAGAAGCCGTTCGGGAGCGGCGTTTCGCTCATCTCCCGGTAAGCAATGAACGGATCGGCGGCCTCGATGCGCTGGCGGAAAGCGGGGGCCACGTAGTGGTTTTCCTGCTCGAGAATGAAGGCGATCACCTGCGGGGTGGCTTCGCCCAGCATCAACAATTCGAACAGCAGGCGGGCGCTCGGCAGGTCGTCTTCGTCGCTGCCCTGCAAGACGCCGTAATGGCCGAAACCGTTGTGTTCGGGGACGATGCGCACACCTTTCATGTGCGTTTGGCGGATGTGCGGCGCCATATTTCGCAGGGCTTGCAGGGGCTGTTCGCAGGCATTGATCATGTTGCCGAAGTCGAACAAGGCATGCAGGCGAGGGTGGTCGAGGCGATTGAGCAGTTGCGCGATTTCACCGCTCTTGAGTTCTTCATGCTGCTCGAAGTCAAAGAACAGGTCGTGTTCGTCGGCTTGCTGCGCGAGGTAATGCAGGTCGGTTTCGATGATGTCCATGACCTGCGACAGCGTGCCTTCGTAACGTGAGTAGACACGGATGTTGCGCACCGCCAGCGCCCTGGCGATGGCGATCACCTGGTCGACATCCTTCTTGCGCGTGCTGCTGATTTCCAGGTGCACATCCAGCCCCAGCGCCTTGGCCTTGGCGGCAAACGCCTGGAGTTGCTCGGGTGACATCTGGCTCAGGCTGTTTTCCTCGCCGTCGAGCAAGTGCAGGCTCAGGCCTTGCAGCTCGTGGCGATAGGCGAAGTCCAGCAGGTCGGCCGGGGTCACACGACCGTGGGTGAGGTTGGTCAGTAGCGGGTAGGCGTGGGCAAACAGGCGCAATTGCCCCAGACGCTCAAGCAACCGCCGGGCCAGTGCATCCGTCAGCACGGGGACAGCCTCGTCTTCGACCACTTTATGGCTCAGCAAGGCGTTGAATCGTTCCTGGATCTTATTGTTCATTAGAGTCGTTCCTGGTTCAGACACCGGGTCTACCGGCGCAGCCTTTATCGCGCCAGTCAGGAACTCTCGATAGATCCACTATCAGTTATTTGATAAGACCACTTGCCTCGCCTCAAGTGGTCGGCGGCAGATAACCCAATGCGCGCAAGGCCAGCGCCAGCGCCTCGACCCGCTCCTGAGCTTGGTGTTCAGGCGTACCGGCAAAGCCGATCAACAGCGCCGGTGGCAGGGCATGTTTGATGCGGTAGTCGCTCAAGGCGTAGGTGTGAATGTTGCGCTGGGCCAGTTGCCGGGCAACTTCGGTGTCAACGAGTTCGGCGGGCAGCCAGGCGATCAGGTGCATGCCGGCATCCGCCGGGGTGATCCTGAAGAAGGGGCCAATCTGCTTTTCAAGCTGTTCGATCAAGGCCTGCTGGCGCGCTTTATACAGCGCACGCATGCGGCGGATGTGCCCCAGAAAGTGGCCTTCGCCCATGAAGTCCGCCGTGGTTGCCTGAAGCAGGGTGGGCGGGCTGCGATCCATCACCGCGCGCAACGTGCAAAAGGGTTCGACCAGTGCCTGCGGCAGAATCACGTAACCCAGTCGCAGTGACGGGAAGAGCACTTTGCTGAACGTGCCGACGTAGATCACCCGGGCCATCTGGTCCATGGCATACAGCGCCGGGAGGAGGCGGCCACTGTAGCGAAATTCACTGTCGCAATCGTCCTCGATGATCCAGCTCTGATGCTGCGCCGCCCAGTCGATCAGCGCCTGGCGCCGCGCATAACTGAGGGTGACACCCAACGGATGCTGGCGCGATGGCGTGCAAAACACCAAGCGGGCATCCGGGCACTCGGCCAGACCTTGCTGGACGTCGATCCCCTGTTCATCGATACGCAAAGGAATCACCTGAGCGCCTTGGGCCTGAAATGCAATGCGCGCAGCGATGTGCCCCGGGTCTTCCATCCACACGCTGTCTTGCGGATTGAGCAGCAGCATGCCCAGCAGGTTGAACGCTTGCTGCGCGCCGGAAACAATCACCACTTGCCCGGCATCGCAGTCGATGCCACGCGCATCGAACACGTATTCGGCAATCGCCGCGCGAAACGCCTGCAAGCCTTGTAACTCGCCATAACCCAGAATGGCCTTGGTGGGCTTGAGCAGATGACGGTTCATCAGGCGCCGCCAGATCGCCTGCGGGAAGGCTTCATAAGTGGCGTGGCTGGGCAGGAAAGAGGTCGGTGTCGCGGGGTCCCAATCGGCATAGGACACCCCGCGAAAATGATCGCTGCGCAGCGACAGCATCGACTGGCTCAGGTCCGACAGGCGCGGTGGCTGCGCCTTTTGCTCGTCCTCGATCCCGCGGCTTTCCCACTCCGTGCCGACGTACGTACCGGCGCCGGTGCGCGAGGCCAGGAAACCCTCGGCAATCAGCTGATCGAACGCATTGAGAATGGTGATCCGCGACAACCCCAATTCCTGGCTCAAAGTCCGCGTCGACGGCAGGCGCACGCCGCCCTGGATTCTGCCGTTGAGTATCTGTTTGCGAATCTGCAGATACAGTTGGCGGTACAGGGGGATAGCGCTGGCACGGTCCAGTTCGATTGCCGACAGCAGCAAACCTGCGGGGGATTTCATGACATGCTCGTCTGGGTGAAAGGGGCGTTGGACTGGGAACGGGGGAGGTAAGGGTATCGAGCGATGCTCGATAAGTCATCCATCCGGCGTTGAGGGTGTGCGGGTTTCGAGAGGATGCGGCACGTTCTGCGCGACATCGACAACTGCCCGGTTTGATCTAGCCTTAAGTTAACTCACGGGAGAAAAATCATGCCCGTCGCGCTCAGAAATGTGTTGGCCGTTGCGTCGGGTTTCTTTTTTTACATCGCCGCGAGCGGTCAAGGCATTGCAGACCCCCAGCAGCCACCAGCAATCCTCCCGCTGGAATCTGAGGCGGTGCCCACACTCATCGCCTATCCGCCGCTGGCCGAGCCGCTCGCCCGCGGTGTTGTCATCATCCAGTATCAAATTGATCACGCCAGGATCATGCCGGTATTTGGCAAAACGGCTGCGGATGTATCGCCCCGTCTCGCTCACCTGCATGTGACCGTCGACGACTGGAAAGGGACTTGGGCGCACACCAGTGAAGATCCGATTATCGTGGTCGGGCTGACGCCCGGCACGCATAAGGTGCTGCTTGAAGTGGCCGACCCGACTCATAAAATTCTCACGAGTACGCAAGTGAGTTTTGTTGTACCGCAGAAGTGAACGGCTTCAGACGGCAGGGCAATTAATACGTTTCCTTTGTCACCTGTGGCGAGGGGGCTTGCCCCCGTTGGACTGCGCAGCAGGCCCATTGTTGGGGCCGCTTCGCTGCCCAGCGGGAGCAAGCTCCCTCGCCACAGGTTATTCATCGTTCTCACGACAGGAGTCTGTAGGACCTGCGTGTCAGCTCATTCAACGGCTATCGAGGGTGCGTGTTTAAACGCCCTCCAGGTTACGTCCTGAAAGCTACAAAACCTTGCGCCGTTGCCTACGGCTACGCCAGAATCCGCCGGCTTGTGCGCCTTTGCCTCCCTCGGTAACTTGATTCCCGTCACTGCCCATCAGTGATCGGGTTTAGTCGCCCGTTGATGTCAAGACGCACAAAGTCCCTATCAGTCAGGATCCCATCCTGCTCTTGATGGCGGTTGTGCGCAGGGCGCTTCGGCGCGCCGATTTCTTGGCTCATCGGTCGACTAACCTGCGCACAGCTGCCTCCCTATTGTTTAGTCGCGAGCGGGTTGCAGCCTCACTCTTACGAGGTTAGAGCCAATGTTCAAAGTAACACCCAATCCACCGGAAACCGATTCGCCAGACATGGTGGCGGAGATCACGGCGAACCGGGTGCTGGATAAAGTTGAGCCCTCCATGTAACCGCTGACTGTGGCGAGGGAGCTTGCTCCCGCTGGACTGCGCAGCAGGCCCATTTTTTGGGGCCGCTTCGCTGCCCAGCGGGAGCAAGCTCCCTCGCCACAGGTTATTCATCGTGCTTTTCCCGGCAGAGGTTGCCGGATCACTCATCATTCCGTTGGAACTCCCCACACAACGCTCCGTCATCTGGAATAAGGGGGGCTGCGGGTATTTCGTGGCGAACCCTGTTAACGCTTTTTCAACCAGAAGGCGAGGGACGACATGAATACTTCAGACAGCACCAACGGGAACCAGCCCGATCAACCCGACTCCGGAGGCACAGAGCAAAACTTCGAACACTTGAAGGAAAACGTCACAGAAGCACTGGGCGATGCAAGGCAGCAGGTGGATGAGCAGTTTGGCCAATACCGCGACACCGCAGCGGACCAAATTGAAGCACTCGCGCAAGGGACCAAATCTTTCGTTTCAGAACTGGAGGACAAGGACACCCTGGGCATGTCCGATTACCTCGTCGACATGGCGGAGTCCATGAGCGGCCTGGCGGGAAACCTGCGCGGGAAAAGCGCGGAACAATTGCTGCATGACGGCGCTGACCTGGCCCGTAACAACCCGGCCCTGTTCATTGCCGGCAGCATTGCGCTGGGCTTTGGCTTGTCGCGCTTTCTCAAGGCGGGCTCAGCACCTGCGGCGACATTCACCGCTGCCAGAGATCCAGCCGCCGGCCACTCGATGCCGCCATCGGGTGGTTTTGGCGCTCAGCGACCCTACGAAACTTCCGTTCCCTCTCGCACTGATCAAAGCCCTGACCACGCCGCCGGTTTCACGCCGTCAGCACCCGATGATCACGGCCACCGTTCGGACTTCGCTACACCTTCGAGCCCAGGTTCGAGCAACGTCAATGGAGCACTGTGATGAACAGAGAAGATCCCAATTTCCCGGGGCCAACCCCGGCGTCCGTTCCCGACCCTGACGCTTCGGTCGTCGGACTGTTACGGCAGTTAGCCCGCGAAGTGCCCGCGCTGTTCACCAAGGAACTTGCGTTGGCCAAAGCCGAACTTCAGGCCAGTCTCACTACGCTCAAGGCCGGCATCGCCGGGGTCGCGAGCGGTGCGATTGTGCTGATGGCGGGGTTCATCATCCTGTTGATGTCCGCCGTCTATGGCCTGAGCCTGGTGATGGCGCCGTGGTTGGCCGCACTGATCGTTGGTGTGGTGGTGATGATCGTCGGGTTTGCCATGTTGCAAGCCGGGAAAAAACAGTTCGAACCGTCCCATTTGAAACCTGATCGGACGTTGGACGCCTTGAACAAAGACCAGGAAGCGCTGCGCAGGAGAGTCTCATGAACAATGAATTCGAATACGAGTCGCAAAAAAGCCCCGAAGCCATCGAGCGCGATATCGATGCGCAGCGGGCGAGCATCGGCAACATTGTCGATGCCCTGGAAAGCAAATTCACACCGGGACAAGCCTTTGATCAGGCGTTGTCGTTCATGCAAAACAACGGCACGACCTTCCTGACCAACCTGGGGACCAGCGTTCGAAACAATCCGGTGCCTGCGGTGCTGACATCGGTCGGCTTGCTGTGGCTGATGATGAGCCAGAACCGTCCGCCGACCCCACGCCCGGTTTATCCCGCAAGCCCGGATCACAACAAAGTGGGGGAGTGGGCTGATGGCTTGGCGGAGGGCATCGACAGTGCACGTGATCATCTGCACCAGACGGCCGACACGCTCAAGGACGGTTTCCAGAGTGTGAAAGACAAAGCGGCGAACCTGGGTGACAACCTCGGGGCGGCCACCGACAACATCAGCCATGCCGTGCATGACGCCAGCGATCGTTTAGTGCGCAGTACCCAAGTGGTGGGCGATCAGTTCAGCCGTATGCTCAAGGAGCAGCCGCTGATGGTTGCCGCTGCGGGTATCGCGCTGGGTGCCATGCTGGGGGCGGCATTACCGTCGACAGCGACTGAGCAACGCTACCTGGGCAAAACCAGCGCCGGGCTGGCCGACAAGGTCAAGCAACAGGCTCGGGAGGGGTTTGAGGCAGTGCGCGATACGGTGACCAAAACCACGGATCACTCGGACGTGGAGATGAACCCGGAACGCGATCAATCCGCAAGGACTGATGGTCCGGCCGATCTTTCTCGAGGATTGGGTACAACGTAAAGCGTTGAAGGAAAGACGGGAGGTTGAAGGTTGACCTCCCGTTTTTTTTCGCCCCTAAGAAATGTCGCGGCGATTAAGCACACCGCGCAGTGCGGTCGTGACAGCGGTTGAGAGTGACGTGCAGAGAAAAGTTTTAATGCGTTGAAAAGTGCCCGACGACTGGCGACAAAACAGGCAATTTGCACGGCCAAAAACCGTCGGTCGCGATCCCTCAAATCTTTATAAAATTTTTCCAGGGGCAACACCTTCAGATGACTGTGGGCGCCGCATTCGGTGAATCATCGAATGGGTATCGACGCCTTTCAGACCTGAGGAGATTCGTCATGTTTCTACATAACAAACGACTTCAATACACCGTGCGCGTCGCCCAACCCAATCCAGGGCTGGCCAATCTTTTACTCGAACAGTTTGGCGGAGCGCAGGGGGAGTTGGCGGCCGCGTCGCGATACTTCACCCAGGCATTGGCCGAGGAAGATCCAGGCCGCAAAGACCTGCTGATGGACATCGCCACCGAAGAACTCAGCCACCTTGAAATCGTCGGCTCAATCATTGTGATGCTCAACAAGGGCGCCAAAGGTCGACTGGCCGAAGGGGTGGAAGAGGAGGGTGAGCTGTATCGCGCAATCAACGGCGCCGGTAACGACTCGCACATCACCGCGCTGTTGTACGGTGCCGGCGCGCCACTGACAAACTCGGCAGGCGTGCCGTGGTCGGCCGCTTACGTCGATACCATCGGTGAACCGACAGCCGATATGCGCTCCAACATCGCTGCCGAAGCACGCGCCAAGATTGTTTACGAACGTTTGATGAACGTCACTGATGACCCTGGTGTGAAAGAAGCTTTGGGGTTTCTGATGACCCGCGAAATCGCGCATCAACTGTCCTTCGAAAAAGCCTTGCACTCGATCCAGCCAAACTTCCCGCAAGGCAAGATGCCCGGTATGCCTGAGTTCACTAACGTCTACTTCAACATGTCCCAAGGTGCCGAAAGCACGCGCGGGCCGTGGAACCAGGGTGACGATTGGGACTACGTGGAAAAACCCATGCCGGCCGTCGACGGCGGTGATGGCACGGCCAGTGTGGTGCTCAGCGCTGAAGAAGACTCACTGCTGATGGACATGAAGGCACGCACGATGTCTGACCCCGAATGCAATCCGGTTACGGGAGCAGATCTGGGCGCGGGTGCTCAAGGGCGTGAAAGCGTCTGATGGTGGTCACCGCACGCCGTTCGGGCGTGCGGTGCTTTTTCATGTGTCGAGCAAGCAGGTGGTCTCATGTCCGAACCGTCCGCTCCTGTCAGAGCATCGTGGCACGCCGGGTTCTACCCGGTAAAAAGTCGCGGATGGCTGGGGCTGTTTTTTTGGTCGACCCTCGTCGGGGTCACCGTTCTGCTGCTTATCAGCGGGTACAGCGCTTTCACCGGGGCAAACCGGATCAACCTGCATTACGCCTTGGCAGGAGGCCTTTGCGGCTTTGGCGCGACGGCGCTCGGTGCCGTCGCTGCGGTCGTTCTGCGCGACATCACCGCGCGTACCCAAGACATCATGCTGGGGTTTGCAGCCGGCATGATGCTCGCCGCCAGTTCATTCTCACTCATCCTTCCCGGTATCGACGCGGCTCAATCCATTTGCGCCAACAAGCTGTTAGCAGCGTGTGTCGTCGTGGTGGGGTTGGGATTGGGCGTGGCACTCATGATTGGTCTGGAACGGTTCGTACCCCATGAGCATCTGCAGAGCGGGCGCAAGGGGCCTGAGGCGCAGCGCTTCAATCGAGTCTGGCTTTTCGTCCTGGCGATTACCCTGCACAACTTGCCGGAGGGCATGGCCATCGGCGTCAGCTTCGCCACGGGGGATATGAAAGTGGGATTGCCGCTCACCACGGCGATTGCCATCCAGGACATTCCAGAGGGACTGGCTGTTGCATTGGCGCTACGAGTGACCGGCATCTCCACATTGCGTGCTGCGTTGATCGCCGTTGGGTCAGGTCTGATGGAGCCTTTGGGGGCAGTGGTCGGCCTCGGTATTTCCACCAGTTTCGCCTTGGGCTATCCCGTTGCGTTAGGCCTGGCTGCCGGCGCGATGATCTTTGTCGTGTCCCACGAAGTCATCCCCGAGACCCATCGTAATGGCCATCAGACGCCCGCGACGCTGGGGCTGATGCTTGGTTTCGCCGTCATGATGTTTCTCGATACAGCGTTGGGCTGAACGGGCATTCGTCTTAAACGATTTCAGAGTGAGTTTATTGTGCCGAAGATTTTGACTTCCCATCTGGACGACACCGAGCTGAGCGAACACAACGCCAAGATGTTCGGATCACCCAAGGAACGCCTGGACTTTTATCGCCGGGAGATTCAATACGAGACGAGCATTCTGGCGAACCGGACTGACGCCTATCTGGCCGCACAATCTTTTTTGGTCATTGCCTTTGCATCGTGCATGGCCAATCTCAACCCTGAATGGGGAAAGTTGTTCACGCTGGTCGTGCCACCGTTTCTTGCCACGCTGGGACTGCTGAGTTCATTGAATGCGTGGCCCGGGATTCGAGCGGCGTACGACATCATTGACCACTGGTATTACAAGCAGAGCGAGCTCCTGCGGAGTGAGCCGATGATGGGGCTCGCGTATGACGAATCGCCGCTGTTCAGTGAAAGCGAGTCGACGCACAAGGGGTATCGAAAGGCCCTGCTGTTTTCCGTTCGCACCCCTTGGATCTTCGCGACGTTTTGGGTTCTGCTCGCTAGCTGGTCTGTGTTTATCCAACTGGCAAAACCAAGTGGATAACAGAATTGGGTTCCCGATCAGCGCCTCCTGTCAGCCCTCATGAACTCAAGCTCCAGCCTCATGTTCCATGTAGAAACACTCTGGGATGCGCGCCGTCATGAACTCATTCAGAAACAGGCTGGCACCGCCTCTGGACAGAAAAATCCGGGCGCTGGATTCATGGTATCGAGCGTTTGAGAACTGCTCCCTGCGTAGGGAGTGCCCGGACGTCTACCATGAGGAACTGCTTCGTCTGGCTGACGAGATGGATCGCCAGGACATCGTTAGCTGGGAGGAGTGGCGAGACTTGCGAATCGAGGCGGATCAAGCTTACTTGCACGCTGTCGCGGGTGGGGATTACCACAGGTGAACCCCCACGCATTCACACGCCCCATCCTTCCCTGACAGCCTTGCGAATCCCCTCCAGCAGCATCGCAAACGCCGGGTTGTCATTGTTCTCGCGCCAGATCAAATGCAGCTCGCTCTGTACGCCTTCCCCCAGATCGATATCCCGGAACACCACGTTCTTGAACACCACGCTCGTGGCGCAACGCGGGACCAGCGCCAGGCCCATTGCGGCGTTGACCAGCGCCAGGATCGTCAGTGACGAACCGAGCCATTGCACGTATTCCGGCGCCACGCGCGCTGAGCGCAGCATGCCGGTCAGCAGTTCATTGAAGGGCGGGTAGGCGGCGTGGGAGTACATCAGGAACGGTTGTGCATCGAGGTCCTGGACGGACACGGTGTCGGCAGTGGCCAGCGGGTGGCGACTGGGGACGGCCAAGACAAAGGGTTCGCGCACCAGGCACTCGGTGGCGTAGCCCGGTTCCAGCAAGGGCGCGCGGACGATGCCCAGATCGATCCGCCGGGCGCGAAGGGCTTCGTGCTGTTGGTAGGTGTTCATCTCCGACAGATCGATTTTGACGTGGGGCTGTTTGAGGCGTGCTTCGGCAATCACCTTGGGCAGGAATTCGTATACCGCGCTACCCACGAAACTGATGTTGACCGAGCCAATGTCGCCTTCGGCAAAACGCCGGGCGGTGACCGCAGCTTGTTGGGCGCGCTCCAGCAGGTTCTGCGCTTCGATGAAAAAGGCGCGACCGGCGGCGGTGAGGGCGACGCTGCGGGTGGTGCGGGTGAACAGTTCGACACCCAAATGGTGCTCCAACAACTGGATCTGTCGACTGAGTGGTGGTTGCGTCATGTTCAGGCGTTCGGCGGCGCGACGAAAGTTGAGTTCGGTGGCCACCGTGGTAAAGCAGCGCAGTTGAGTCAGTTCGAACATTGATCTAATCCAGGTATCAATCGAATGCCAAGTTAGATTAGACGGGATCAATTGCCGCGTCCATGATCGGCTCGTCCCTAAAAAAACAATGAACGGGAGTTGCCTCTTGAATACCCTCCAGAATTCGCCGGACCCGAGTGTGCTGGCCCGCGCCGCGGCCAAGGTGAAACGCCATGTGCTGCCGCTGTTTGTGGTGATGTTCATCGTCAACTACATCGATCGGGTCAACATCGGCTTCGTGCGCAGCCACATGGAAACCGACCTGGGCATCGGCGCCGCCGCCTATGGCCTGGGTGCCGGGCTGTTCTTCATCGGTTACGCGATCTTCGAAGTACCCTCCAATATGCTGCTGCAACGCTACGGTGCTCGCGCCTGGTTGACGCGCATCATGTTCACCTGGGGCGCAGCCGCCATGGCCATGGCCTTCGTGCGTGGCGAAACCAGTTTTTATGTGTTGCGCTTCATTCTCGGCGCGGCAGAAGCGGGGTTTTTCCCGGGCATCATTTACTACTTCACCCAGTGGCTGCCGTCGACTGAACGGGGCAAAGCCATGGCGATTTTTCTCAGCGGTTCGGCTATTGCGTCGGTCATTTCCGGGCCGGTGTCCGGTGCGCTGTTGAACGTCAGCGGTTTCAGCCTGCACGGCTGGCAGTGGATGTTCCTGATTGAAGGTTTCGCCTCCATTGTCCTGTGCGGTTTTGTCTGGTTCTGGCTGCAATCCCATCCGCGTGAAGCGAAATGGCTGAGCGTCGAAGAAAAGGACGCGCTGGTAGGTGCTATTGCGCTGGAGCAGCAGGCTCGCGAAGCGGCGCAGACGATCAAACCGTCGATGTTCAAACTGCTGGCTGACAAGCAAATCGCGCTGTTCTGTTTTATCTACTTTTCCATTGCCCTGACCATCTACGGCGCCACGTTCTGGCTGCCGAGCATGATCAAGAAAATGGGCAATCTCGGTGACTTCCAGGTCGGCCTGTTCAATTCGATTCCGTGGCTGATTTCCATCGTTGCGATGTATGGCTTCGCCGCCATGGCCAGCAAATGGAAGCACCAGCAAGCCTGGGTGGCGTTGACGCTGGTGATTGCGGCGTTCGGCATGTTCATGTCGACCACCGGCGGACCGATCTTCGCCTTCGTCGCCATCTGTTTTGCGGCGATTGGTTTCAAGGCTGCATCCGCATTGTTCTGGCCGATTCCGCAAGGCTATCTGGATGCGCGCATCGCCGCCGCGGTGATCGCCCTGATCAACTCCATCGGCAACCTGGGCGGTTTTGTGGCGCCGACGGCGTTCGGTTTTCTCGAACAAAAAACCGGCTCGATCGAGGGCGGGCTCTACGGCCTGGCGGCCACCTCACTGGTCGCCGCCGTGGTGATCTTTTTCGCACGCACCGCACCCCGTGGCGACAAACCGGCCACGACCACCACGCCACAACCCACTGTCAGTCACACCGCTTTGAAACCAGATCCAAAGGGAGCAGCCTCTTGAAAATCACACGAGTCACCGTCACCCCCATCGCTTTTCGTGATCCGCCACTGCTCAATGCCAGTGGGATCCACGAACCGTTCGCGCTGCGCTCGATCATCGAGATCGAGAGCGACAATGGCTACATTGGCCTGGGGGAGAGTTACGGCGACGCGCCGGCGCTGGCGATCCAACAGCAGTTGCAAGATCAGCTGATCGGCCTCGACCCGTTCAACCTCAATCAGCTGCGCGCCATCGTCCAGGCCACCGTGGCGGCAAACAAACCGGCGAGCATCGCCGGCGCCGAACTGGCACCCGGTTCTCACGCCAGCAAAGCGGTGAGCAACGCGTATTCGGCGTTCGAAGTGGCGTTCCTGGATCTACAGGCGCACTCGCTGAACGTGCCGTTGGTGGACTTGTTGGGCGGTGCGATCCGCGACGAGATTCCGTTCAGCGCCTACCTGTTTTTCAAGTACGCCCAGCACATCGACTCGCCTTACAAGCCCGACAGTTGGGGGGAAGCGCTGAACGAAGAGCAGATCGTCGCCCAGGCTCGGCGCATGATCGAGACCTATGGTTTCAAGAGCATCAAGCTCAAGGCGGGCGCGCTGGAGCCGGAGCATGAAGTGGCGTGCATCAAGGCGTTGAAAAAGGCCTTCCCGGGTTACCCGCTACGGATCGATCCGAACGCCAACTGGTCCCTGGAAACCTCGATTCGCATGGCCGAACTGCTGGGCGACGACCTGCAATATTACGAAGACCCGACGCCGGGCCTGGAAGGCATGTCCGAACTGCACAAACGCACCGGCCTGCCGCTGGCGACCAATATGGTGGTGACTGATTTCGACGAGTTCCGCCGCAGTGTGGCCTTGAACAGCGTGCAGATCGTCCTCGCCGATCACCACTATTGGGGCGGCCTGCGCGATACCCAGGCGCTGGCGAAAATGTGCCAGACCTTTGGTTTGGGCGTGTCCATGCATTCCAACTCGCACCTGGGCATCAGCCTGATGGCCATGGCCCACGTCGCCGCTTCGGTGCCGAATCTCGATTACGCCTGCGACACGCATTACCCGTGGCAGGAGTCGGACGAAGAGGTGATCAAGGGCGGCAAGCTGCCGATTGTCGATGGCTGCGTGAAAATCACCCGGGCGCCGGGGTTGGGCCTGGAGCTGGATCACGATCAACTCGGCAAGCTGCATGACCAATACCTGACGTGCGGCATTCGCCAGCGCGATGATGTGAAACAGATGCAGCGTTACAAGCCAGAGTGGAAAACCGTCAAACCACGTTTTTGATGGGACTGTGTCTGGCTGTCTGAACAGATTGCGGCGAACCCGGTGGTGGGTAATCGCCGACCTGTGGCGAGGGAGCTTGCTCCCGATGGGCAGCGAAGCGGCCCCCAAAAAATGGGCCTGCTGCGCAGTCCAGCGGGAGCAAGCTCCCTCGCCACAGGTTGCTCATCGTTTGTTGTATTTGTTTTCTATGCCGTGGCGATCCGCTTCAGGCGCGCTTATCCAACGCCGCCTCAGCTGCCGCAATCTGCGCCTGGCGCTGGACGATCATGTCGCCCACCGGCGGGCCCTGGAAGCGGCGCGCTTCAAAGCCGAACCAGACAATCGCCGTCAGCACCAGGAAGCCAATGGTGATGTACAGCGCCCAATCGTTCGGTGGCTGAATGCCGATGATGAAAATGATCACCATCGACAGCACCGAGAGCAGGGCGAACACGGTGTACCAGAAGCGTCCCATGTTCCATGGCCCCATGGTCGGCCACTTCGCGGTCCCATAGGTAAACAGGCCCAGCACGATGGGGATGATGAAGGAGAAGAACAGGAAGATCACCGTGCAGGACACCACGATCGTATACACCGGCGTGGCCCCGACCGAGATCACCGACGAGCCCCAGTCGAACAGCACGGCGAGGGTGGCACCGGTCCAGATCGCCGCCACCGGGCTGCGGAATTTCGGCGAGACCGAGGCCAACGCTTTGGAGCAGGGCAGGCCGCCGTCACGGGAGAAGGCGAAAATCATCCGCGACACCGAGGTCACCGTCGCCAATCCACAGAGGATCTGCGAGACGAAAATCGCCACATACAGCGCCACTTTCAGTGTCGGGCTGACCTGAGTGTTCATCGCCCAGAAAAACACGTTCCAGCCTTGCTTGGCCGCTTCGTCCATGTTCGGCAACATCAGCACGAACGAACACAACATCACCCAACCGAACAGCAACGACCAGACCACCGACATGACCATGCCGCGCGGCACGGAAATCGCTGCGTTGCGCGTCTCTTCGGAGGTGTGTGCCGAGGCGTCATAACCGGTGATGGTGTAGATCGGCAGCAGCAGGCCGAGCATGAACACCCAGCCGTTCGACACCGATGGCCAGACCGCGCCGCCGGCATCGCCGGAGTAGTTGCTGAAGGTCCACAACCGCGCGAATTCATAGCTCGGTGCGGAGATCAGGCAGACGATGGTCAGCGCCAGCGCCGTGGCGAAAATCAGGTAACCGGAGAAATCAGTGAGCTTGGCGGTCAGGCCGATCCCCAAGTGGTTGCACAGGGCCTGAAGCCCGGTCAGCACCGCGAGGAAAATCACCCGCACCGTGGTCGTGTCTTCCATGCCCAGCGCCGGTCCGAACGCCCCGAAAAAGAAATAATAGGTGCCGACGTTGATCGCCCCCAGCACGGTGACCAACCCCAACAGGTTAAACCACGCGGTCAGCCATCCGGTGAAGCGGTTGCCAAGAATCGAGCCCCAGTGATACAGCCCGCCAGCGGTGGGGTACGCCGAGGAAATCTGCGCCATGGCCATGGCGAACACCCCGGAGATCAGGCAGCCGATGGGCCAGCCGATGCCGATGGACGCGCCGCCCGCGCCAGAGGTGCCCTGGGCGAGGGAGTTGATGCCCCCGGAGAGGATGCAGATGATCGAGAAGGAAATCGCGAAGTTGGAGAAAACGCCCATGCGTCGCGAGAGCTGCTGGGCGTAGCCCATGCTGTGCAGCGCCTTGACGTCATCGTCATGCGAGGCGTCGGTGCCGGGCTGGCTTGCTGGATTCATGTTGTGTGCCCCTTCAGGTTTTGATACGCGCCCCTCCGGAATGCCGGACGAGCTGGCTTTCAACCCCTTGTCGTACTGCTCCTGTCTCCCACCGTACAACCTGCCCGTGCGCTGCATTCATGTGTCGAGCACCGACAGTCAACTGCTCTACAGGCGGCCGTGAAACGCCGCGTCGAAAATCTCGGCCGCACCGGCCTTGGTCAAGGGCAGCGGGTTGCCGCCGGCAGAAGGGTCGACCACGGCCATGTCCGCGATCAGGTCGGCCTGTTTGTCATCCACGCCTAATTCGAACAGCGTGTGCGGCACGCCGATGTCTTTGCGCAACTTGAGGATGAAGGCCAGGAAACTGTCGAAGCCGGGGGAGGGCAAACGCAAATACGCGGCCAGGCGGGTGATGCGTTCTTCGATGGCCGGGCGATTGAATTTCAGGACATAAGGCATGAAGGTCGCATTGGTCATGCCGTGATGGGTGTCGTACAGCGCGCCGACCGGATGCGAAAGGGCATGCATCCCGCCCAGGCCTTTCTGGAAAGCGGTGGCGCCCATCGCCGCCGCCGCGAGCATGTTGGCGCGTGCTTCAAGATCGCCCGGCGTGTGCACGGCGCGCACCAGTGCGTTGGCCACCAGGCGCATGCCTTCCACGGCGATGCCGTCGGCCAATGGGTGAAAACCGGGGGCGCAGTAGGACTCCAGGCAGTGCGCCAAGGCGTCCATGCCGGTGCCGGCGGTGATTTTGGCCGGCATGCCGACGGTCAGGGCCGGGTCGCTGATGACCACGCGCGGCATCATTTTCGGGTGGAAGATGATGCGTTTGGTGTGGGTCGCCTCGTCGATGATCACCGCTGCACGGCCGACTTCCGAGCCCGTGCCTGCCGTGGTCGGTACCGCAATGACCGGGGCGATGCGGCTTTCATCGGCGCGGGTCCAGTAGTCGCCGATGTCTTCGAAATCCCAGACCGGGCGCGTCTGTCCGCTCATGAAGGCGATGAGCTTGCCCATGTCCAGGCCGCTGCCGCCCCCGAAGGCGATCACGCCATCGTGGTTGCCGGCGCGCCATGCATCGAGGCCACCGGCCAGGTTGGCTTCGACCGGGTTGGGCTTGAGGTCGCTAAACATCGCTGCACCAAGGCCCGCGGCGCGCAGGGCGTCGAGGGCGGCAATGGTCATCGGCGCACGCGCCAGGCCACTGTCGGTGACCAGCAGTGGGCGCTGGATGCCCTGGGCGCGGCAGGTGTCGGCGAGTTCGGCGATGCGGCCGACACCGAAGCGGATGCTTGTGGGGTAATTCCAGTTCGCGGTCAGGCTCATGGCTCAGATCTCGTGGCGCAAATGGAAGGATTTGGCGCGGGTCAGGTGTTCATAACCGAGGCGCGACAGGGTGACGCCGCGTCCGCTGTTTTTCACCCCGGTCCAGGCCAGGGCCGGGTCCAGGTAATCGCAGCGGTTCATGAATACGGTGCCGGTGTCGATTTCATTGCCCAGGCGTTCGGCAGCGGCGAGGTCCTGGGTCCAGATCGAGGCGCTGAGCCCGAATTCGCTGTCATTCATCAGGGCGATGGCTTCGTCGTCACCTTCGACCGGCATGATGCCGACCACCGGGCCGAAGCTTTCCTCGCGCATGACTGACATTTGATGAGTGACGTCGACCAACACCTGCGGCGCGAGGTAGGCGCTGCCCGGTTCGTCAACGGGAAACGACGTGGGTTCAATCAGCGCCGTGGCACCTTGGGCCAGCGCTTCGGCGATCTGGCCGCGCACGAAATCAGCGGCGGCCGGGGTGACCAAGGGGCCAAGCGTGGTGGCTTCGTCCAGCGGATTGCCCAGCACGTATTGGCGGGTCAGGGCCGCGAAACGCTCGATGAAGGCCGGATAGATTGTCTTGTCGACGTAAATGCGTTCGATGGCGCAGCAGCTTTGCCCGGAGTTGAAGAAGCTGCCGTCCACCAGGTTTTCTACCGCGTGTTCAAGATTGGCATCGGCGCGCACGTAGGCCGGGTCTTTGCCGCCGAGTTCGAGGCCCAGGCCAAGGAAGCGCCCGGTGGCGGCGGTTTCCATGGCCTCGCCAGCGCCGACGGAACCGGTGAAGTTCACTTGCTGCACGCGTCCGGAGCCAATGATGTCGGCAGTCTGACGGTGATCGAGCAGCAGGTTATGGAAAAGACCGGCCGGCAAGTTGGCGCTGGCCATGGCCTCGGCGAACCGTTCACCGACTAACAGGGTTTGCGACGCGTGTTTGAGGATGACGCTGTTGCCGGCCATCAGCGCCGGAATGATCGTGTTCACCGCGGTCAGGTACGGGTAATTCCAGGGCGCAATGACCAGCACGGTCCCCAATGGATCACGCTGGATGTGCCGGCGAAATCCGCTGAGGGGTGTGGGTTCAATCGCTGCCAGGGCTTCAGGCGCGATGGCGATCATATGCCGGGCACGCTCTTCGAAACCGCGCACTTCGCCCGCGCCAAACCGTACCGGACGGCCCATTTGCCAGGCCAGTTCGCGCACGATGTCCGTTTTCATCGCCAGCATCGCGTCTACCACCGCACTGCAAAACGCCGCTCGCTCGCTCAGGGGCCGGCGTTTCCATTGCGCCTGGGCGGTGGCGGCGGCTGTCAGTGCCTGTTCGATCTGCGTGGCGTCGGCGCAGCGGCGCTCGGCATAGACCCGGCCATCGACCGGGGAAATGAGCTTGATGGTTGCCGTCATGCTGACCTCAATAGCGCTCGAAGCCGCGCTGCAGTTCCCAGTCGGTGATCCGCCGGTCGTACTCTTTCTGCTCCCATTCGGCGGTGTGCACGTAGTGGTCGATCACCTCGTCGCCGAACGCTTCGCGCAACATGCTCGAGGCCTGGAGCGCGGCGCTGGCTTCGCGCAAGGTCTTGGAGACTTCGGGCAGATGGTCATCGACGTAAGCGTCGCCTTCAAAGGGCGGCGCGAGGGTGAGCTTCTCGTCGACCCCGGCCAGGCCCGCCGCGATCAGGGCCGCAAAGGCCAGATACGGGTTGAGGTCGGCACCGCCGATGCGGCATTCGATGCGGATGGATTTGCTGCTTTCGGCACACAGTCGAAAACCGGCGGTGCGATTGTCGCGGCTCCACACCGCCCGCGTCGGCGCAAACGTGCCGGCCTGAAAGCGCTTGTACGAATTGATGTAGGGCGCGAGAAAACAGGTGATGTCATTGGCATATTTAAGCTGCCCGGCGACCCAGGAACGCATCAGTTTAGACATGCCGAACTCGGCCTTGGCATCGAAGAACAGCGGCTTCTTGCCGTTCTTGTCCCACAGCGAATTATGGATGTGGCTGCTCGACCCGGCCGCGTCATAACGCCACTTGGCCATGAACGTGATCGCCTTGCCTTGCAGTTGCGCGATCTCTTTGCAGGCATGTTTGATGATGACGTGGTGGTCGGCCATGGTCAGGGCATCGGCGTAGCGAATGTTGATTTCTTCCTGGCCGGGGCCCCATTCGCCCTTGGAATTTTCCACGGGAATGCCGCTGGCTTGCAGGTGCTTGCGTATCGCCCGCAGCACCGGCTCTTCGCGGGTGGTCTGCAGGATGTTGTAGTCCTCGATGTAATGGCCGGCGGTTTTCGGCTTGTGGTAGTTGCGCTTGTGGATGGCCTCGTAGCTCTCGTCGAACAGGTAGAACTCCAGTTCCGAGGCGAACATGCCGGTATAGCCTCGCTCGCGCAGGCGTTCAATCTGCTTCTTCAGGATCGCTCGCGGGCTGTGCGGCAAGTCGCGGCGATGGTGGTGATCGAGCACATCACAGAGTACCAGCGCCGTGCATTCCAGCCAGGGCACCCGGCGCAGGGTGGACATGTCGGGCTTGAGGACAAAGTCGCCATAGCCTTTGCTCCAACTGGCAGCGGCATAGCCCGGCACTGGCTCCATGTCGATGTCGTCGGCCAACAGGTAATTGCAGCAGTGGGTTTCTTCATGGCCGCTGTCGATGAAAAACTCGACCTGGAATCGTTTGCCGACCAGACGTCCCTGCATGTCGACCATGCAGACCAGTACGGTATCAATTTCGCCGGCAACGGCGGCACGCTTCAGTTCATCAAAGCTGAGAAGGGGCTCGGTCATCACGTCATTCCTGCGTGAACAGTGTGGGCCTGTCTGAAATAGCTGTTGCAGACGCTCTTCAGAAAAACCCAAACCCTGCCGGAGCGAGCATCGTGCGCAATAAGCTGATCCTTAGCTTAGCCTACTGTCGATTTGTGCAAGTTTTGATGGAGTTGGCGATACGCTTCCACCAATTGATCCAGCGAAAACGCCAGATTTCGCCCGCTCGGGTTGGGCAGGATCCAGACCTTGGCATCGCCGAAGGTCTTGGGTTGAAGACCCCAGGCAATCTCTCGCTGGCCGGTCAACGCGCTGTAGGCGGCCTTGCCGAGAAACGCGACGACGCGGGGTGCATGGCGCCGGATCTTCTGTTCGAAGTCGGCAGCGGCGGCGGTGAATTCGTGCAACGACAGCTGATCGGCGCGCGCCGTGGGGCGGTCGACCACGGCGGTCAATCCGCAGCGGTACTGCAAGATCGTCCGGTCGTTTTCCGGGCGCACTTCCTCGGGGGTAAACCCGGCAAGGTGCAGCGTGCGCCAGAAACGATTGCTTCGGCCCGCAAAGTGATGCCCTTGGGCGGCGGCCGTCATGCCCGGATTGATCCCGCAGAAAATCACGTCGAGCTGATCCGCCAAAATGTCTTCAAGTCCTTCACCCGCCATAAAGCCTCTCAACCGCAGATCACGTTGACCGCGTTGCGTGCCAGTTCGGTCAGCTCCGTGCGGGATTTGCCTGCCCGTGCCCGGATCGAAATGCTGTGCAGCAGGGAGGAGGCGAGGACGGCGAGGGCGGCCGGGTCGACATTGTCTTTGAGTTCGCCGGCGGTAACGGCTGTTCGCAGACGCGCTTCGAGATCGGCGTCGAGGCGGCTCAGTCGGTCCGACAGCACTTCGCGGATTTCAACATCCTCGACGGCTTCGGTGGTCGCCGTGCCAATCGCGAAGCAGCCACGGGGTTGGCCGTCGCCCGAGAAGTAGATCGACAGCTGCCCCTCATAGAAACGCATCAGTGCCTCGCTCAAGGTCAGTTGGCTGTCTGTGAGCGCCGCGTGCATGTCAGCGGCGGCAAATTCCCAGTACTGCTCAAGCGCCTTGATGTACAGCGCGTGTTTGTCACCGAAGGCGGCATACAGGCTCGGGCGGTTCATGCCCGCTGCCGTGGCGATGCTGTCCAGCGACGCGGCGGAATAGCCGGTACTCCAAAACACACCAAGCGCTTGCTGCAGCGCCGTCTGCGGGTCGTAGGCGCGTGGGCGTCCACGTCCTTTTGCTTCGGTGATCTTTTTTTGTGCCATGGCGTACAAAATCCTTGTGTGAAGGTGGGTCGAGGCATATTCTTACACCATCGCACAAAATTAAGGAACCAGAAGTTCCTCAATTTCAGGTTTGTTGAAGCAGAGCTCGAACTGGGTATAGCGGCGACGAAACAGGGTGCGGCGGAGTGATCCTTCTGACTGCGCACGGTATGGCTGTTTTTTATGGGTATTAGCCCCTGACTTCCCGGTTAAAGGTGTTTTCGATCATGACTAAACAGTTCGATATCCCGGCTTCACAAACCTTTGAGCACCCTGGGCCAAACCCGACAGCGCCCAACAAAAAAACGCTTAAAGAAACCGTACGGCCACTGCTGATGGTCGGTGTTCCGGCGCTCTTCGCCGCGATCGGGTACGCCCACTATGTCGCCGGCGAGCCCTACATCTCGACCGATAACGCCTACGCCCGAGTGGCCAAGGCCTCGATCAATGCGCGCACCTCGGGCCAGGTCATCGAGATTGCAGTCGAAGACAACCAGCCTGTTCGCAAGGGCCAGGTACTGTTCCGCATCGACCCCAAACCCTTGCAGATCGCCGTTGACCGCGCACAAGCCCAGTTGAGCGTCGCGCGTTTGCGCATCGATGGGCTCAAGGCCAGTTACCGCCAGCAACAGGCCGAACTGCAATCGGCCAAAGAGTCGGCCGATTTCGACCAAAAGGAATTTGGCCGCAAAAAAGCGCTGGTCGCTTCCGAGTTCGTGTCGAAGTCGATTTATGAGCGCGCCGACACCGACCTCAAAGTGTCACGCCAACGAATTGCCTCTATCGAACAACAGATCGCCAGCACCGTGGTTGCGTTGAATGGTAATCCGAACATCGAGGTCGACAGCCACCCGGCCGTTCGCGAGGCCAAGGCGCAGCTGGATGAAACCCAGCTCTACCTCTCGTACGCCACGGTCTATGCGCCGGACGACGGCATCGTCGCCAAGGTCGATGATTTGCAGGTAGGCAACTTTGTGAACAACGGCGCGCCAGCCTTTGCGCTGCTGTCCGATCGCGAGGTGTGGGTGGAAGCCAACTTCCGCGAAACGGACGTGACCCATATGCGTCCGGGTCAGTCCGCGACCATTCATCTCGATACCTACCCGGATCACGAATTCAAGGCCCACGTGATCAGCATGAGCCCCGGCGCCGGCTCGGACTTCGCCTTGCTGCCGCCGGAAAACGCCACCGGCAACTGGGTCAAGGTCGTGCAGCGGGTGCCGGTGCGGCTCGAACTCGACGAGCTCGACCCGCAAATGCCGCTGTATTCGGGGATCAGCGCCACGGTCAAGGTCGATACCGGGCACCGCACACCGTGGTGGCATCCAATCAAGGCGCTGTTTACCTCAGGAGCCTCCTGATGAACACCACCCCCGCAGGTTCATTAAGGCTTGCCGCATTGCTCGCAACTTTTATGCAATCGGCGAACCTGCCTTTGCCCAATGCCGTGCTCCGTTTGATCCAGGGCAGTATGTCGATGACCGACGATCAGGCTGGATGGATCTTCACCGCGTACCTTGCGGCGAGTGCGATCACCATGCCGATCGCGCAATGGCTCGCCGGTCGCCATGGCTTGAAACGGGTGTATCAAACCGCGCTGGCCGTGTTCGTCCTGGGCTTGCTGCTCGCGACCCTGGCCTCGACGCCGCTGGAATTTATCGGCGCGCGGATTATCCAGGGCCTGGCAAGTGGGGTGCTGGCGCCGTTGTCGATGGCGATTGCCCTGGAAACGCTGCCAATGGAGAAACGCGCCAAGTTCGGCGCGACGTGGACCGCCATCGTGCTGCTGGGCATCGTCAGCGGCCCGAGCATCGGCGGCTGGGTCGCCGAGCATTTCGGCTGGCGCCCGATCTTCTACATCAGCCTGCCGCTGTCGGCGTACATCTTCCTGGTGATCGCGCTGTTGTTGGCCGAGAAGAAGGCCGAGAAACGCCCAACGTTCGACTTCTTCGGTTTCGGCACCTTCACGCTGGGGCTGATCAGCCTGCAAATGTTGCTCGATCGCGGTGAACGCCTGGACTGGTTCGCCTCGACCGAGATCTGGCTGGAAGCGATCGGCTGTGCGCTCGGGCTCTACCTGTTCCTCGTGCATGTGTTGACCGCGAAGGTGCATTTCCTCAACAAACGTTTGTTCAGCGACCGCAACTTCGTGCTGTCGACGGTGATCTTTTTTGCGGTGGGTTTCGTGCTGCTGTCGACCATGGCGCTGACCTCGCCGATGCTCGATGAAATCCTCGGCTACCCGCCGGACACCACCGGTTCGCTGACCATCCCGCGCGGCATGGGCCTGGTCGGTGCGTTTTTGCTGATGGGGCGTGTTCCTGAGCGTTTCGACCGTCGTTTCTTCGTGGCGGCAGGCGTGGCCATCGTGGTGTACGCCAACTGGCTGATGCTTGGTTATTCGCCGTTGATGGACTGGTGGCCGGTGGCGCTGGCCGGGGCGATTCAGGGCGTCGGCATCGGCATGTTGATGCCGTCGCTGACCAAGGTTGCGTTCAGCACGCTTGACCCGACGCTGCGCCCGGAAGGCACCGGTCTGTTCAACCTGTCGCGTGTGTACGGCAGCACCCTCGGTGTGGCGATTGTGCAGTTGTATTTCTTCAACAACACCCACGCGATGCACATGGCGCTGGCCAGCAACCTGACGCCGTATGGCGCGGCCGCGCATTCGGCGGCGACGTCCCTGCAAGCCATGGCGGGGCTCAACGAAATGATCACCGGCCAGGCGGCGTTTATCGGCGTGGTCGGCCAATTCAAGATTTTGATGTACGCGATGCTGGTGGTCAGTCCACTGGTGATCTTTCTTCGCAAGCCCGTTGCGACCAACTAGTTTTCGTGGAGTTTGCCTCATGAAATCCAATGCGCGCTTCATCAACAGACAACTGATCAACACCACGTTCGGAGCGGTGGCGGTGCTGGTGTTCCTGACCGCTTGCACGGTCGGCCCCGATTATCAAATGCCTGCGCCGAGTCCGTCGCAACACTACGATCAACAGGCTGAGCAGCGTCTCGGCCAACGCATCGACCTGGGCAAAAAGGTTAACGGCGACTGGTGGACGGCGTTTCGTTCGCCCAAGCTCGACAGCGTTGTGCGCCGGGCCATCGACGGCAATCTGCAACTCGTCGCGGCCGATGCCACGATCCGCCAGGCTTCGTCCTCGGTCGCGGCGGCTCAAGGGGTGCTGTATCCGCAGGTGGATTTTGCCGCCCAGGCCGGTCGCCAGCGCACGCACAACGGACCGCAGCCGGTAGTTTCCAACTTCTATGCCATCGGTCCTCGGGTCGGCTTCGACCTGGATGTGTTCGGTGGCAACCAGCGCCAGGTTGAACAACAGGAGGCACTGTCGGCGTTTCAGAAACATCGCTACGAAGCGGCGTACCTGACCCTGACGGGCAATGTCGCCAGCCAGGCATTGCTGATGGCCTCGGCGAACGCGCAGATCCAGGCCGTGGAAAAACTGCTGGCCAATGACACCAAGAACCTTGAACTGGTGCGCATGGCCCACGCCAACGGCAGCACCACGCAGATTGATGTGTCGCTGGCCGAAACCCGGCTCGCCCAGGACCGCACGCTGTTGCCGCCCCTCGCTCAGCAGCGTGATTCGGCCCGGCATGCGCTGTCGATCCTGACCGGCCAAGGCCCGGCTGACTGGATCGCACCGGACTTCGACCTGAGTGAATTTGCCCTGCCAGCCAACGTGCCCGTCAGTCTGCCCTCGGAAATGGCCCACACCCGGCCGGACGTTCTGCAAGCCGAAGCGCAACTGCACGCGGCCAGCGCCGCCGTCGGTGTCGCGACCGCCAACCTTTATCCGCATGTGGAGTTGTCAGCGTTTCTCGCGCAGTCGGCGTCCGGCAACGGCGGCGCCGCGCTCTGGGGCTTTGCCGCCGGGGTGGCGGGGCCGATCTTCAATGGCGGCACCCTCAAGGCTGAACGCCAGGCGGCGGTCGACGGCTACAACGCCTCGCTCGCGGATTATCAGCAGACCGTCATCCAGTCGTTCGGTCAGGTCGCTGACACG
Source organism: Pseudomonas oplopanacis (assembly GCF_057128725.1). NCBI lineage: Bacteria > Pseudomonadati > Pseudomonadota > Gammaproteobacteria > Pseudomonadales > Pseudomonadaceae > Pseudomonas > Pseudomonas oplopanacis. The sequence goes on from NZ_JBSKHV010000014.1 coordinate 44,890, forward strand.
CTGCAAGCCATCAACCATCACGCCGAAGAAAACCTCGCCCAGGAAGACGCCTTGCGCGCCGCCGACAGCAGTTTTCGCTTGAACCAGCAAGCGTATGCTCAAGGCGAGAACAGCATTCTCCAGGTGCTTGAGGCCGAGCGCGCGTATGAACAGGCGCTGTTGGGACAGATCAGGGTGAAAACCGCGCAGTACCTCGACACCGTCCAGTTGTTTGTCGCCCTCGGCGGCAATTCGGTTGGCGTGTTTGAGCAGCGAGTCGCCAGTCGCGACGAATCCAAACGTTCATATCAGTAAAGGCTGCGGCCTCAGAGAGTGGAGTAACGACATGACCTACGAAGCCTTTCACGACGAACTTCGCGAAACAAAATTTGCGCTGAACCACGGCTCGGCTGAAATGCCCGCTGTTGGTTTTGGCACGCTGTTCCGCGACCTCTCCGTCACAACCCAAGCAGTCACCTACGCACTGGAAACCGGTTTCCGCCATTTCGACTGCGCCGAGCGTTATCGCAACGAAGAAGCGGTGGGCGTGGCGTTCAAGGCCTTCATCGACTCGGGCAAGGCCCGGCGCGAAGACCTGTTCATCACCACCAAACTGTGGAACACCAACCACCGTCCCGAGCGTGTGTTGCCGGCGTTCGAGGCCAGTTGCCGTCGGCTTCAGGTGGATTACGTTGACTGCTACCTGATCCACACGCCGTTCGCCTTTCAACCCGGCGATGACCAGGAACCCCGGGACCCGTTCGGCCACATGATCTACGACTCGGGCGTGACCTTGCTCGATACCTGGCGGGCGCTGGAACAGCTCGTGGATGAAGGGCGCTGCAAGTCCATCGGCTTGTCGGACATCACCCTGGAGGCGTTGAAGTCGATTGTCGACGTGGCGCGGATCAAACCCTCTGTCGTGCAGGTGGAATCCCACCCGTATCTGCCGGAATGGGAGCTGCTGGAGTTCTGCAAGCAGCACGGCATCATCGTCCTCGCCTTTGCACCGCTCGGCCATGGCATGCAGCCTGCGGTGCTGGAAGATCCGGTGCTGACCGGCATTGCGAAACACGTGCAGAGAACCCCGGCGCAAGTCGCCCTGGCCTGGTCGGTGCAGCGCGGTGTGGCGTTTCTGACCACGTCTGCGACACTGAGCCATATTCAGGAAAACTTTGACATTGCCACGCTGCCGCACCGGGCCATGCTTGAGATCAAGCAGGACATCACGACTCGAGTGCGCTTCAACTCGGTGGTGGAAACCGGTATCCCGGGCTTTATCCCGGGCAAAAGGTAACCCATGCCAGCGCGGCGGCCTGATCTCAGGCCGCCGCTTTTTTTTGACCGTTCAATTGTGCGCCGAGGCAAAACCGATGGACGTTTTCCAAACCATGCGTTGTTTCATCGCGGTGGCCCAGAGCGGTAGCTTCACGGCCGCAGCGGTGATGCTGGACACCTCGACCACCAACATTTCCAAAGCGGTTTCCAGCCTGGAAGCCCGGCTGCAAACACGCCTGATCAACCGCACGACCCGGCGTCTGGCCCTGACCGAAGCGGGCCTGCGCTATTTGCAACGCTGCGAGAAAATTATCGAGGAGATGCGCGAAGCGGATGAAGAAGCGGGAACGGCGCAAACCAGGCCTGTGGGCCGGCTGAAAATCCATGCGATGTCCGCCGTCGGCAATCACTACGTGATCAACGCCATCGCCCGGTACAGAGAGACGCACCCTTCGGTGATGTTTGATTTGACCCTGACCAATCGGCTGCCGGACTTGCTGGAAGAAGGCTATGACATGTCGATTGTATTGGCGCGAGACCTACCCGATTCAGGCTTTGTCGCGCAGCGGCTGGGCATTACCTACAGCATTCTCTGCGCCTCACCGGCGTACCTGAAGAAACGCGGAATTCCCGACGCACCGGGTGCACTGGGCGCACATGATTGCCTGAGGATTGTGAATACGGTGATGCCGGCGGAAAACTGGGTATTCGCGGGGCCCGAAGGCGTGGAGACGGTGAGCACACCGATGTCGCCGTTTCACGTCAACACCGCCGACGCGATGACAGTGGCGATCAGCAACGGAATGGGCATCGGCATTCAACCGATTGCATCTGCCGTGGAAGGTTTGAAAGCGGGGACCTTGGTGCGGGTGTTGCCTGAGTATCATTTTGAAGAACTGAATGTGTTTGCCATCTACCCGTCACGCAAATTCGTCGATGCGAAAATCAAGACGTGGGTGGATTTTCTCAAGGATTACATTCCGATCCTGTTGGCCTCTGATGAAAAAATCGTCGGTTCAAGTAAAAACAGATAAACCCCAGTGCCGCCGGTATGGAGTGTCGACCCTCCATCGTCTGCACGGTACTCAACCGTTGGAACAGCCGGTGCCCATGACTTGGTACTGCAGGACATGTCGTTGGCCGCGCGAGTCTTCGTAGGTCATTTGTGCTGGTACCGGGCCACACTGGTCGCCGACGTCTGACACGCTGATGACGCGTTTGATGTCGAGGTGGGTGTCGTAGGTATAGGTTTCAACCGGGGTGTTGGCAGTTGCGGCCGTTGCAGAACTGTCGTCAGCGAAGGCGGGGGCGCCGAGACTGGCCAGTGTCAGCAGAAGAGCGAATTTCGAAAGTTTCATGGCGTTCACCGTATCGTTTGAGGAGGGGCGGGTTGGTTTTCTACCTTGAGAGCTGTTTGCAAATGCTCACGGGGTAGGAACGATGCTAGGGGTTTGCCCCTGCTCCAAACAGCCGCCCGAGGGACAAACACTGTTGCCGGTTTGCGCATGAATACGGGCCTTGTGGACGTCATCACTGCCCGTGTGGCATGGTCGAAAAAAATGCCACGCAGCCAACAGGATCAAGAAGATGGAGGAGGGGAACGAGGTCGGTGGCACACCGTTGATGGTGACGCTGAAGGCCTTCAATCAATGCGTATTGCACCTCGGGCGACTGGCTCGGGAGCGCGGCGCCTCGCAATTCATCGAAGACGGGCTGCAAGCCTTTCGCACACTGGTGCCGTTTGCGTCGGCGTGGTGGGGCGAGATGTCCACGTCAGATGCCCATGTGGCGCCGAAAAGCTGGATGCACGGGCGCATAAATCTGCCCGAATCGTTTGCCGCCGAATGGCACAAGAGCGCGGGCAGCGACCGGTTCTCCCATGACACCCTGAGCCAACCCGGCGCAGTGGTGCGTGACAGTGGCTACACCGATCCCCATGTAGAGGTCGACGCCTTCGCTCGCCGTCATGACCTCTACCACGTGATCTGCATCACCTTCGAGTTGCCTGAAAGCGGTTTGATGTTTTTTGTCTGCCTCTATCGCGGCGAAAACGCATCGGGGTTCAACGACGGCGAAGCCGCATTGTTTTCAGCCTTCTGCGATCACCTGTTGCAGTTGTGGCGCTTCCAGGTGCAGGACATGATTCGCATCGACACCGGTAACGGTGCCAGCGACTTTGGCGTGGCGCGCATGGACGGCACGCTGCTGTACGTCGGCGCCAGCCTGTGTGCGGCGATCCAGCGTGAAATGCCGGGGTGGAGCGGTTCGATGCTGCCGGCGCAGGTTATCGCCCAGTTGCCAAAAGCGCCGAGCGTCATGCGCCTGGGACGTTGTGCGCTGACCCTCAGCCCGAATGGGGAGCACGTCATTCTGTCCCTCGAAACCCAGTCACGCGGCGTGGTGCTGGCGCCACGGGAGCGGACGGCGGCGATGCTGTTCGCGGCCGGTCATTCGTATAAAGAGATCGCCAAGATCCTCGGCTTGAGTCCTGCGACTGTGCGCACTTATCTGCGCAACTGCTATTTGCAGTTGGGCGTGAAAAGCAAGGTTGAGTTGGGTTCTGTCCTGTCTGCACAGACAACTCGCCGCGAAGCCCTTTGAATCACTGACCCCTCCTCATTTGTGGAGGTCCCTCCAACGCCCGCGCACGCTAGGGTATGCCTTGCATATCAGGGGCTTGCGCGCAGGCTGTTCGGGCCTCTTCCAAAACTATAAAAACAGAGGTGAGGCAGTTGAAATTCTCCAGGCTTTTTGTCGCCATTGCGGCAACCACGGCATTTTCCGGTGTGGCGCTGGTGGGGTGCCAGACCCAAGGTTCGACCCCGGCAGACATGGTCATGCGCAATGGTTATGTCTACACCGTCGATGGCCAGAACTCGGTGCAGCAGGCGATTGCCGTCACGGGCGGGAAGATCGTCTATGTCGGCAACGACGAAGGGGCGGCGACGTACATCGGCAAGCAAACGCAGTTGATCGATCTGGCGGGGCGCATGCTGATGCCGGGTTTTATCGATGCGCACATGCACCCGGGTGATGGCGGCCGCGCCATGACCTTGTGCGACCTGAAATACCAGACCATGACGCGCAAGGAGTTCCAGACCACCATTCAGGCGTGCCTGGATGCCGACAAGGGCAAGGGGCCAGATGTCTGGCTCGAAGTCGGCAGTTGGGACCGCATGGGCATGGACGGCCTCGACGGCGACCCGGATAAATCGACGCTGGACGCCCTCAACACCAAACGGCCGATTCAGGTGCGTTCCACTGACTTCCACACCGTGCTGACCAACTCACGTGGCCTGGCCGTCGCCGGCATCAACAAAAACACCGCCAATCCCGGTGACGGCAAGTACGTGCGCGACAGTGCCGGCAACCTCACCGGCATCTGCGAAGACGGCGCGGCCGATGCGATGGCCGCCGTGGTGCCGCCGGCCACCGACGCCGAAAAACTCAACCAGACCCGCGCCGCACTCGACGCCATGCGCCAGCAAGGCATCACCAGTTTCTTCGATGCCTTGTCCGGTCCGGAAAATGGCAAAGCCTTCACCACCTTGCAGCAGTCGGGTGAACTGACCGCCCGCGCCTTGCTGGCGATCAAGCTGGACCCGGCCGCCGCTGCCGCCGACCCGGCGAAAACCATCGCCGAGGCCAAGGCGATGGCCGCCACTTACGATCAGGGCGAAGCCAAAGTCGCGCCCGGCGTGAGCATGCGTCACGTCAAATTGTTCATGGATGGCATCATCAATGCTCCGGCGGACACCGGTGCGATGTTGACGCCGTACCTGCACAACGCCGGCACCGAGAAGGCACCGAAATGGGCGCCGGGCAAAAACGTCGGTGAGTTGTACTTCCCGCCGCAAGTGCTCAAGCCGCTGCTGTTGCAAGCCGTGCAGGCCGGCCTCGACCCGCACCTGCACGCCACCGGCGACCGCGCCGTGCGTGACTCACTCGACGGTATCGAATACGTGCGCCAGCAATTGCCCGGCAATGGCTTTCGCCCGGCCATCACCCACAACGAGTCCGTTGACCCTGCCGACTATGGGCGCTTCAAGGCCCTCGACGTGACCGCCAACATGTCCTTCCAGTGGGCGCAGCAGGCACCGTCCACCGTCGACGGCACCAGCGATCACCTCGGCCCTACTCGATTTGCGCGCATGGAGCCCTCGGGCAGCATCGCCCGTGCGGGCGGTCGCGTGGCCTATGGCAGCGACTGGCCGGTTGACCCGCTTGATGAGTTCCTGGCGTTGAAAGTCGGGGTGACCCGTTCCGGTGATCCGACGAACCCGCACAGCTATGGTCCCAAATACGCTGGCCGCCTGAATGCCGCCCCGGCGCTGTCCCGTGCCGAAGTGCTGCGCACGATCACTGTCAACGCCGCTGAGCAACTGAAACTGGAGAACGTTGTGGGTTCGGTTGAGGTGGGCAAGTTTGCGGACCTGATCGTGCTGGATAAAAACTTCATGCAGGTGCCCGAAGAGGAACTGGCCCGCAACAGCGTGTTGATGACCGTAGTGGGGGGCAAAGTCGTGTGGGCCAAGGCGCCTTTCGTAGGCCAAGTGGCGATGACCGAACAACAAAAATGATCCACGCGTAAAACACCTTCCCTGTGGGAGCGAGCCTGCTCGCGAAAGCGGTGAGTCAGCTTGCATCAATGTTGACTGTGCCGCCGCCTTCGCGAGCAGGCTCGCTCCCACATTGGGTTGTGTGGATTCGTTCTATCTTTGAAGAGAATAAAAATAATGACCCAGCCCCACGATAACCAACAACGAAGTCCCCTGATCGAGACCCGCTCGATCGATTTCATCCCCGAGGCCGAGCGTCATGGCAGCCTCTACAGCCAGTTCACCCTGTGGCTCGGTGCCAACCTGCAAATCACCGCGATCGTCACCGGGGCGCTGGCCGTGGTGTTGGGTGGTGATGTGTTCTGGTCATTGATCGGCTTGCTGATCGGCCAGTTGCTCGGCGGTGCCGTCGTCGCCTTGCACGCCGCCCAGGGACCGAAACTGGGTCTGCCGCAGATGATCTCCAGCCGTGTGCAGTTCGGGGTCTACGGCGCGGCGATCCCGATTGTTCTGGTGTGCCTGATGTACCTCGGTTTCAGCGCCACCGGCGCGGTGTTGTCGGGGCAGGCGATTGCCCAGTTGATCAGCGTCAGCGACAGCACCGGCATCCTGATTTTCGCCGCGTGCATCACGTTCCTGACGATCTTCGGCTATCGGGTGATTCACCTGGTGGGGCGTGTGGCCAGCGTGCTCGGCATCATCGCCTTCGCTTACCTGTTTACCCGATTGATGACGCTTAACGACGTCGGCCTGCTCCTGGAAAACCGCCACTTTGGCTGGAGCACGTTCCTGCTGGCGGTATCGCTGTCAGCGTCCTGGCAGATTGCGTTTGGCCCGTACGTGGCCGACTACTCGCGCTACCTGCCGAGCAGCACGTCTTCCTGGAAAACCTTCACCGCCGTCGGCCTCGGCACTGTGCTCGGCGCCCAGGCATCCATGGTGCTGGGGGTGTTTGCCGCCGCACTGGCCGGCGCCAACTTTCGTGGTCACGAAGTGGCGACCATCGTCGGCCTGGGCAGTACCGGGGTGATGGCGTCGTTGCTGTACCTGAGCGTGGTGTTCGGCAAAGTCACCGTGTCCACACTGAACGCCTATGGCAGCTTCATGTGCGTGGCCACCATCATCAGCGGCTTGCGCAGTCGCCTGGAAATCACCGCCCGCCAGCGCATGCTATTTGTGCTGCTGATCGTCGCGACATCGACCACGCTCGCGTTGGTCGGCCAGTACTCGTTCCTCAACTCGTTCAAGTATTTCATCCTGTTTTTGCTGACGTTCTTCACCCCGTGGAGCGCGATCAACCTGGTGGATTACTACTTCATCAACAAGGAGCGCTATGACATCCCGGCCTTATCCGACCCGGCCGGGCGTTACGGTCGCTGGAACGTGTTGGGGATCAGCGTGTATGTCAGCGGCGTGTTGATCCAGCTGCCGTTTGTCGACACGCATTTCTACTCCGGGCCGATGGTTGCGCAGCTCGGTGGCGTGGATATTTCCTGGATCGTCGGGTTGGTGGTGCCGGGTATTCTTTACTACCTGCTGGCGAGGAAATCAGCAGTGGTTGTGCCGGCGGTACGAAGCACCAAGGCCTGATCGACAGGGGCGACAGTGCATGGATTGATATTGCACTGTCGCCTGTGCTGATTTCGTCACTCCCTCCGTGCAAACCCATCAAGCCCTGGCGCCTCGAATAGACCACCCTGACCGGTCTGTTCAAGGAGATGACCATGATCCGACTGACCCTGATCGAAGCCCATGCGTTGGCCGAATCGATCCTGTTGCACAACGGTTTCAACCTGGCCCATGCGCGTGCGGTGGCGACGACGGTGACGGCCGGCGAGCGCGATGGCTGCGCCTCTCATGGCTTGTACCGGGTGCTGGGGTGCGTCAATTCCCTGCGGGCCGGTAAAGTCTCGGCCACGGCCCAACCCGAGGTGATCAACCAGGCACCGTCGATTGTGCGGGTGGATGCCGGTGGCGGCTTTTCGCAGTTGGCGTTTCAGGCGGGTTTGCCGCTGCTAAAGGAGAAAACCCGAGCCAACGGGATTGCGGCGTTGGCGATCAATCACTGCGTGCATTTCTCGGCGCTGTGGGTAGAGATCGAGCAATTGACCGCTGCCGGCCTGGTGGCGCTGGCGTGTAATCCGAGTCACGCCTGGGTGGCCCCGGCCGGTGGGCGCTTGCCGGTGTTCGGCACCAACCCGATTGCCTTCGGCTGGCCCCGTCAGGGACAGGATCCTTTCGTGTTCGACTTCGCCACCAGCGCCATCGCCCGTGGCGACATCGAACTGCACCGCCGTGCCGGCAAAGCCATCCCCGAGGGCTGGGGCGTCGACGCGCAGGGACAACCGAGTACCGATGCCAACGTCGTACTCGACAGCGGCGCGATGCTGACATTCGGCGGGCACAAGGGCTCGGCGCTGGCGGCCATGGTGGAATTGATTGCCGGGCCGTTGATCGGCGACCTGACCAGTGCCGAATCGCTGGCTTACGACGCGGGCAGCAAATCGTCGCCGTACCATGGGGAATTGATCATTGCTCTCGATCCACGGCGCTTTTTGGGGGACTCGACGGAGGTGCATCTGGCCAGGGCCGAAGCGTTGTTCCAGGGGATCGAAGGGCAGGGCGCACGCTTGCCCTCCCAACGCCGATACGAGGCGCGGGCGCGTAGCTTGGCCGAAGGGGTGCAGATCCCCGAGGCCTTGTACAACGACCTCAAGGCATTGCTGGCTTGACTCAATAACTAATGTAGGAGCGAGCCTGCTCGCGAAGGGGACAGTACATTCAACATCTCTGTTGACTGACACACCGCTATCGCGAGCAGGCTCGCTCCCACAGTTAGTCCAGGTCGTACACAAATATTGTTCCCGGCAACAATCCAGTGTGGGAGCGAGCCTGCTCGCGAAGGGGACGGCACATTCAACATCTCTGTTGACTGACATTTCGCTATCGCGAGCAGGCTCGCTCCCACAGTTAGTCCAGGTCGTACACAAGTATTGTTCCCGGCAACAATCCAGTGTGGGAGCGAGCCTGCTCGCGAAGGGGACGGTACATTCAACATTTCTGTTGGCTGACATTCCGCTATCGTCGGAACGCCGCCCGGAGCAGGCTCACTCCTATAGGATTTTTGGGTGTCTGTTAGATTGGATTTCGGTGGTTGATGCCGTCGACCAGCCGGGCAATACCCAGTGGGTTGGCGTTTTTCAGTGGGTCGGGCAGCAGCGCCTCCGGGCAGTTCTGGTAACACACCGGGCGCAGGAAACGGTCGATGGCCAGGCTGCCGACCGAGGTGCCGCGGGCATCGGAGGTGGCCGGGTAGGGGCCGCCATGCACCATCGCATCACACACTTCGACACCCGTGGGGTAGCCGTTGAACAGCACCCGGCCGACCTTTTGTTCCAGCAGTGCCAGCAACTCTGCGTGTTCATGCAGGTCCTGCGGTTCGCCAATCAGGGTGGCGGTGAGTTGACCGTGCAAGCTGTTCAGCGCCTGGCGCAGTTCGGCTGTGTCGGCCACTTCGACGATGAGGGTGGTCGGCCCGAAAACTTCTTCCTGTAGCAACGGATCACCTTCGAGCAACAGACTCACGTCAGCCTTGAACAGATGCGCACGCGCCTGATTGCCGTGTTGTTCATGGCTGGTCAGGTGGGTCACGCCCGGGTGGCTGAGCAACGCCTGCACACCTTTTCCGTAGCTGCGCAGCGTGCCGGCGTTGAGCATGGTTTGTGCCGGTTGTTCAGCCAGCCGCGCAGTCAGGGTTTCGGTGAAGGCACTGAATTGCACGGAGCGCACACCGATGACCAATCCCGGATTGGTGCAGAACTGGCCGCAGCCGAGCACCACAGAGGCGGCCAGTTCATTGGCAATTTTCTCACCGCGAACGTTCAACGCCTCAGGCAACACCACCACCGGATTGATGCTGCTCATTTCGGCAAACACCGGAATCGGCTGGGCGCGTGCGGCAGCCATGTCACACAACGCCCGGCCACCTTTGAGCGAACCGGTGAAACCGACGGCCTGGATCGCCGGATGCTTGACCAGGGCTTCACCCACACCCGCGCCGTAGATCATGTTGAACACACCCTTGGGCATATCAGTCTGCTCGGCCGCGCGGATGATTGCATCGGCCACCTGTTCGGCGGTCGCCATATGCCCACTGTGGGCCTTGAACACCACCGGGCACCCGGCGGCCAGGGCTGCTGCGGTATCGCCGCCCGCCGTGGAGAATGCCAACGGAAAGTTGCTCGCACCGAACACGGCCACGGGTCCGACACCGATCCGGTACTGACGCAGATCGCTGCGTGGCAGCGGTTGCCGGTCAGGCAATGCGCGGTCGATGCGTGCAGCATAAAAATCACCGCGACGCAGGACCTGGGCGAACAGGCGCATCTGGCCGCTGGTGCGAGCGCGTTCACCCTGTATGCGTGCGCTCGGCAATGCGGTTTCGCGGGTGACCAAGGCGACGAATTCGTCATCCAGGGCATCCAGTTGTGCGGCGATGGCTTCCAGAAAATCCGCACGGCGTGCTGCTGGCATCGTGCGAAAGGTCGGGAATGCTGCGGCAGCGGCCTCAGCGGCGGCATGCACTTCGCCTTCGGTGGCTTGCACGAAAGCGTAGGGCAACGCCTCGCCAGTGCTGGCGTCATGACTGTGCAACATGAGGCTGCCGGCGGCGCTGCGCGTGCCGCCAATGTAGTTGTGACCAAGGATCCGGGGCATGAAAACTCCTGTCAGGCAAAAGGTAATACATCCCTCTGTAGGAGCGAGGCTTGCCCGCGATGGAGGTTCGAATGACACACCGCCATCGCAGGCAAGCCACGCTCCTACAGGTTTTGGGCTCACGCCAGCGAATCGCCTCGACGCGGGGTCGCGGGGGCGGCGTTATCCAGTGAGGCAATGCGCGCCGCAGACTCGGCATCCACCGCGTGCAACGACTTGCCGCGGGTTTCCCGGGTCAGCCCCACGGCAACGACCGAGATCAGCGAAGCACCGACCAGGTACCAGGCGATGGGCGTCGAGCTGTGGTACTTGTTGAGCAGCGTGATCGCGATCAGCGGTGCGAGGGAACCGGCGAAAATCGGCGCCACCTGGTAGCACAGCGAGAGGGCGGTGTAGCGCACGTGCGTCGGGAACATTTCGGCCATCAGCGCCGAGTACGGTGCGTAGGTCATCGACTCGATGGCCAGGCCCAGGGTAATGGCCGCCATGATCAGCCAGTTGTTGCCGGTGTCCATCATCGGGAAGCCGACGAACCCCCAAAATGCCGTGAGCACCGCGCCGACCAGATACACCGGTTTGCGCCCGACGATGTCGGACAGATAGCCCATCAACGGGATCATGAAGAAGTGCAGCAAGTGAGCACCGAACATCAGAAACAGAATCTCTGAAGTGTCCTTGTGCACCACCAACTTGAGGTAGGTAATCGAGAACGTCACCACGGTGTAGTAGAGAATGTTTTCGGCAAAGCGCGCGCCGATGCCCACCAACACCGAACGCCAATGGTGACGCAGCACTTCGACCACGCCCAATTGTTGTTGCTTGGTTTGCGCCTGACGCGCCTGGGCTTCCTTGAAGATCGGTGCGTCATCGACGCTGGTGCGAATCCAGTAGCCGATCAACACCACCACTGCCGAGAACCAGAACGCCACGCGCCAGCCCCAGGCGAGAAATTGTTGCTCCGACAGGTTCGACGACAACAGCAGCAGGGCGACGGTCGCCACCAGATTCCCGGCCGGCACACCCGCTTGCGGCCAACTGGCCCAGAAGCCCCGGCGATTGTCCGGGCAATGTTCGGACACCAGCAAAATCGCGCCGCCCCATTCACCGCCAAAGGCGAACCCCTGGATCAGCCGCAACAGCACCAGCAATACCGGCGCCGCGTAACCGATCTGGTCGAATCCGGGCAGGCAGCCCATCAGGAACGTGGTGATGCCGACCACCACCAGGCTCAATTGCAGCAAGCGCTTGCGGCCGAATTTGTCACCGTAGTGACCGAACACCAGGCCACCCAGCGGTCGAGCGAGAAAGCCCACGGCGTACAGCGCGAACGCGGCGATGATGCCGTCGACGGGGCTGTCGGTCTGGCGAAAGAACAGTTGGCCGAAGACTAACGCCGAGGCCGTACCGTAGAGAAAGAATTCATACCACTCCGCGACGGTACCGGCCATGGCGGCGGCCACGACGCGCTTGAGTCCGGAGGGTGTGGTTGCGCGTTGAGTGTGTTGATGATTGGGCATGCTGACGTTTCCTGTAGAGGCGCGAAAACAGGCAGCCGGGCCGGGCCTCCAAGGCCCGCCCGGCACTCACTCAGAGACCGACGTCCGGCAGGTGCGGACGGTTCGCCAGGGCCTTGGCCATGATCTGTTCGACGAACAGGCGATCCGCTTCCGGCAGGGCCAGGCGTGGCGGACGGGTCAGCGCGCTGCCGCGACCGGCGATGGCTTCGCACAGCTTGATGCACTGCACCAGGTCGGCACGGGCGTCGAGGTGCAGGATCGGCATCAGCCATTCGTAGATCGGCATGGCTTCGGCAAAACGCCCGGCCTTGGCCAGGCGGAAGATGGTTTCGCCTTCTTTCGGGAACACGTTGGACATGCCCGAGACCCAGCCTTCGGCGCCCACGGCGATGCTTTCCAGCACCACGTCATCGAGGCCGGCGAACAGCACAAAGCGGTCGCCGACTTCATTGCGCACGTCGATGAAACGGCGGGTGTCGCCGGAGGAATCCTTGAAGCACACCACGTTGTCGCAGTCAGCCAGGGAAATCAGGATGTCCGGGGTGACATCGTTTTTGTAGATCGGCGGGTTGTTGTAGACCATCAACGGCACGTCGGCATGCTTGGCCACGTAGCGATAGTGCTCGGCGGTTTCAAACGGCTTGGAGCTGTAGACCAGCGCCGGCATCAGCATCACGCCATCGACGCCCACCTTGCGCACGGCGTTGGCCACTTTGGCCGCTTGCACGCTGGTGAATTCGGCCACGCCACAAATCACCGGCACCCGGCCGCGAGAGGCATCGACCGCGACTTCGGTGACAGCGATTTTTTCTTCGGCGGTCAACGAAGTGTTTTCACCGACCGAACCGCATACCACCAGGCCCGACACACCATCGCGGATCACGTTGGAAATCACCTGATGGGTCTTGTCCAGGTTGATGGTGAAGTCATCGTTGAATTGAGTGGTCACCGCGGGGAAGACGCCACTCCAGTTAATACGCTTGCTCATTTGTTGCCTCCGGGTCGTTAATTGTATTTCGTATACGATATTTAAAATGAAAAGATTCGGCCAGTGCTATTTCGGATATTTCAGGGAATTTTGTAGCCGTTGGTCTGGGTGTTCGGGATTAAGCACCCGGCCAGGTATCGGACAAGCGATAACCCTGTGGCCATGGATCGCTCGGATCGAGCAGCAATTGGTGAGTGCCGGTGATCCAGGCCCGCCCGGAAATGCACGGGTAAATGGCAGCGCGGCCGGCCACTTCGGTCAGCGAATCAATGCGGCAGTGGAACTCGGAGCCGATGATCGAACGGCCGATAAAACGCTCGCCGACCTGCATCAAACCCTTCGCGTGCATCACGGCCATGCGCGCCGAGCAGCCTGTGCCGGTGGGTGAGCGGTCGATTTTGCCGGGTTGAATCACCACCGCGTTGGCGCCAGTGGCAATGCCGTTTTCGTGGACGATGGGCGCGGCGATCTGACAGAAGGAAATGTGCGACCACTCCGGGTTCAGCGGATGCACGAAGCCCAATTGTTCGTTGGCGGCGCGGGTGATTTTCAGCCCGACCGCGACCAGATCGGCGGCCTCGTCCGGGCGGATGGAAAAGCCCAGGCCCTTGGCGTCGGCAATCACGAAACTGTCGCCACCGTAGGCGGTATCGACCTTCAATGAACCGATGCCCTCGACTTCAATCCAGGCATCCAGGCGGTCGGCGAAGGACGGCACGTTCTTGATTTCCACCCGTTCAACCTTGCCGTCACGGCAATCGGCGACGGCTTCGATCAGACCGCCGGGGGCTTCCAGCACCAGCCGGGTTTGCGGCTCGGTCATCGGCAGGATGCCACTGTCGAGCAACACCGTGGCCACGCACAGTGAGTTGGAACCGGACATCGGTGGCGTGTCCGCCGGCTCCATGATGATCCAGGCCATCTGCGCCCGCGGGTCCTTGGCCGGTACCAACAAGTTGACGTGGCGAAACACGCCACCGCGCGGTTCGTTGAGCACGAAGTTGCGCAGGGTTTCGTCCTTGGCGATCCAGCGTGACTGTTCCCACACGGTGGCGCCGGGTGGCGGGGCGACACCGCCGACGATCACGTCACCGACTTCGCCTTCGGCGTGGCAGCTGACGACGTGGATTACTTTTGATGAGCGCATGGTTTATTCCTTGTTTTGTCTGTGCGGGCCTCTTCGCGAGCAGGCTCGCTCCCACAGTGATTTGCGTACACCACCAAACCCTGTGGGAGCGAGCCTGCTCGCGAAAGGGCCATCCGCTATTTCACCGATTTAAGAAACGCCGCAGTCTCCGCATGCACCGGATTCCCGATCACTTGATCCGGCGACCCAATCTCATGCACCAACCCATTACGAAAGAACGCCACACGGTCCGACACGTCGCGGGCAAAGCGGATCTCGTGGGTCACCAGCACCATGGTCATTCCGTCTTCGGCGAGCATGCGCATGGTGTCCAGCACTTCGCCCACCAGTTGCGGGTCGAGGGCGGACGTGGCTTCGTCGAACAGCATGTAGTCCGGCGACATCGCCAGCGCGCGGGCGATGGCCATGCGTTGCTGTTGACCGCCGGAGAGCTTGCCGGGGAAGGTCTTGAGCTTGTCGCCCAGACCGACGTGGGTCAGTTGTTGCACCGCCAGTTCCTCGGCTTCGGCCTTGCTTTTGCCCAGCACCTTGCGCGGGGCCAACATGACGTTTTCCAGGACCGTCAGGTGCGGAAAGGCATTCCATTGCTGGAACACGATGCCAATCTTCTGCCGCAGACGGTTGAGGTCGGTGGCGCTGTCATGCACCTCGACTCCGTCGACGCGAATGTTGCCTTTCTGGATCGGCTCCAGCCCGTTGATACACATCAGAAGCGTGGACTTGCCAGAGCCGGAGCCGCCGATGATCGACACCACTTCACCCTTGTTCACGGTCAGGTTCACGCCCTTGACCACTTCGAGGTTGCCGAACGATTTGTGTACGTTATCGATCTCAATCATTTTCCTGCCACCTTCTTTCCAGACGAGCGCCGAGGCGTGCAACCACCAGGCTCATGACGTAGTAGATAAGGCCCGCGATGCACAGCACCAGCAACGGTTCCTGGATGCGGGTGACGATGGTTTGTGAAGCGCGCAGCAGCTCGACGATGCCGATCCACATCACCAGCGCGGTGTCTTTCATCACCCCGAGCACCAGGTTCAGCCAGCCAGGGAAGGCGACGCGCGTGGCCATCGGCAGGACGATCCAGCGCAGGTCCTGCAAGAAACTCAGGCCCAGTGAACGGCTGGCCCGGCGTACCGTGAACGGCACCGCCAACACGCCGCCGCGCACGATCTCGGTGAAGTACGCAGCGGTGTACACACCGAGCACGATGCAGCCGACGCTGAAGGCGCTGATGTTCAGGCCGACGATGCTTTTGAGTGAGTTGAACAGCACGAACTGGATCAACAACGGCACGCTGCGAAACACGTCCAACACCCAGGCCAGCGGCAAACTGGCCCGTGGCAACAAGGCCCGGAGCAAGCCAAACAGCAGCCCGGCGATGGAGCCGAGAATGATCGACCAGAACGTCAATTGCAGCGTGACCCAGGCGCCATTGAGCAGGAACATCAGGTCATTCGAGGAAAAACCGGTGGCAAACATGGACAGCTCCTCAGTAACGGAACAACCGCCAGGCCATCAGCCGGGCCGTCGCGACGATCGTCTTGGCAATCGCGTAATACAGCACCGCCGCAATCGCGAAGTACTCGAAGGTGCGGAACGTTTTGACGTTGTAGTCCTGGGTCACCCCGGTCAGGTCATTGTTCAGCCCGACGATCACCCCCAGCGACGTCATCAGCACCGCCCAGACCATTTGGTTGGTCAGCGGGTAGAAGACGATGCGCAGCAACTGCGGGACGATGATCATGCGGTAGGTCTGAAAGGCGCTCATGCCCAGTGACCGCGCGGCACGCACCTGGGTTTGGGGCACAGCCTTGAGCCCGCCGCGAAAGTTTTCCGCGAGGTAGCCGGCGTTGTTGAACGTGATCCCGGCCAGCAGCGCGAGCCACGAGCTGACGTGCATCCCGAGCGAGCCGAGGCCGAAGTACAGGATGTAAATCTGGAACAGCGACGGCGTGTTGCGGGCAATCGACACCCAGCCGTTGCCGATGCCGCGCAGCAGCGGCTGTTTGCTTTCGCGCATGACCGTCAGGGCCAGTGCGATCAGGACGCCGAAGATCATCGACAGGGCCGCGGTCTCGAAGGTGACCACGGCGCCGGCGAGCATGTCCGGCAAGGCGCGCAGGGCAGAGCGCCATTGGAAGGTGTAGTCAAACATGCGCAGGGCTCTCCAGTTGGGCGGCGGGTTGCAGCCAGGCCGGCAGACGTCCGCTGGCGATGGCGTTGCACGCGGTATCGACACACTCGGCAAGGCTGGCGAAATGCACCTTGCGGCCCACCAGGCCCGGTGCGTAGTGGGCGTATTTGCCGGAGTTGGTCATCAGCGTGGTGGCGGCGGGTGGAATTACTGGCTCGCCGAGCATGCACCAGCAGGTGTCGGTGACCAGCGTGGCGCCGAAGGCCTCGATCACCGCGATATGCCCGGCCTCGCGCGCCTGCTCCAGCACTGCACGGCCGCAGGTGATGGCGAGTACGACGCTCGGGTGTTTGTGCCGACCCCGGCACAGCTTCGCCAGATGCGCGAATTCGCTGAGGGAAAAATGCGGGTTGCCCAGCGACACCACATCCACGCGGTGATCGCGGGCACTGTTAAGCTCGCGCCAACTCACCAGCAGGTCTTTCAGACGGATTTTTTCCACGGGTAGTTCGACATTCGGTTCCACCACATTGGCCGGATCAATCGCTTCCGGTGTGACCCCGGCGATATGAAACAGCGGCGCCGCCGAAGTGGTGGCAAACGCGGCGCCGAACGCTTTGAGATCGTCCAGGGTCGGCTTGCGATTTTCCAGGCCCAGCACCAGCGGCACGCGGCTGCCGGCCAGCGCGCCGATGTGATAACCGAGCAACGGGTAGAACGCGTCGTCCAGTTCACCGAGTGCCGGCAACTCGATCTGCAACCGGGCCTTGCGTTGCGCGTCCAGGTGGCAGCCGATCAGCGGGGCACGGCCAGTGAGGGCGATGCAGATGTCGAGGTAGTCCGGGTACTTCAGGGTGCGGGCGCCGAGCACGCTGTTGGCGTAGACCACGGCATTGGATTCGGCCCAGACAATCTGCTCGCCGGCCTTGGGCGCACTGTCGAGCAGGTAGGGCGCGCAGGTGTAGCTCAGTTGTGCGCCCATCGCCATATAAGCATCGCCCAAGGCACTGGCCGGCTCGCCGAGGGCCGGGTCGATGCCCAATTCGCGCCAGCGACGCTGGTCCACGGAAATCGAATTGAGGGTGGTCGGCACCCGCACTTTGGCCCCCCATTCCACCAACTGCTGGGCAAAGCGCAGGCTTGCAGGTCCGGTGTAGATGCAGCCATCAATGTGCGCCTGGGTGACATCCACCAGGCTTCGCGCCCCTTGCACCTCGGCCATGCGCAGAACGATGTGCATGGCCATTTGCGCGGCTTGACCGTGCTGGCCGTCGAGCAGCGCCTGATCAAACCCGGTGAGTTCGATTGAAGCGCGGCTGTTGGTGGGCAAGGGTTTGTCGAGTGCCTGCCAGGCATCGCCGGGCAGGTTTTCGAACAGGTTCAGCGTGTCGCCATCCACTCTGGCGAAAGCGTGATCGCGCAACGTCGCGAAGGCCTCCCGGCCGATGCAGAGCACCGGCAGGGAACGGGCAAAAATGGTCTGCGCGACCAGCACGCCCAGGGTCAGGATCTCATCCGGCTCGGCCAGCACCAGTGCCGCCGGTGCATGGCCGTTGCTGATCAGTTCCATCAACACGCTGCTGCCGGTGCACGAACCGCGTCCGCTGGGAATCGCCAGCACACACCTCGACAGGAATTCGCCGCTGAGCGGGTGGTGGCGATCGATGACCTCGCCACTGGCGGAATCAACGCCGCCCCAGAAACTCAACCCGACATCGGCGAACAACAGGGCACCTTGAGCGGCGCCCGCGACCAGGCTACGACCGGTCAGAGAAACAGACCCAGGCATGCCGGACACCTTAGTAGTAGACCTGTGGCACGGTCAGGTTGGCCGGCGAGATATCGGTGCCGACCCATTTGACGAACAGCTCCTTGTAACGGCCGGTGCGCACCTGTTGGTTGACGAACAGGTTGAGGTAGTTGAGCAGGCCATACTCGCTGCGCTTGGCGCCGAGCGACACGTAGTCGATCACGTACGGCGCGTTGCCGGCGACTTTGAGGTTTTTGTATTTCCCCGATTTGAGGGTGGCGGCAGCGACGGTGTTGGTGACCACGGTGGCGTCGATGTGGCCCTGGGCGACGGCCAGCAACGTGTCGTTCTGCGACTGGTAGGCGCGGAAGCTGCCGGTGCCCCAATTCTTCACGTCTTTCTCAAGGGCAATGGCCTCATAGGTGCCGCTGGTATTACCCACCGGTTTGCCCTTGAGGTCGTCGAAGCCATTGATGCCGGTATCGTCGCGGGTCAGCACCACCATCTGGAAGGCGAAGTAGGGCACGGTCAGCCCGACAGTCTTGGCCCGTTCGAGGGTGTCGGAGGTGGAGGCGACAATCACGTCGGCCCGCCCGGAGACCAGCGCCGGAATGCGGTCCGGGAACGGCGTCTCGACCACTTCAGCCTCGACCCCGAGGATCTTCGCCAGGTCGCGGCAATAGTCCACATCGAAACCGGCCGGGTTGTTACCGGCATCGCGGAAACCCATCGGTGGGAAGTCCAGGGTCACGGCGCAGCGCAGCTTGCCCGAACCGATGATGTCGTCGAGCTTGTCCGCCTGGGCGCTGGCGACAAAGGAGGTACTGAGAACAGCGCTGAGGGCTACGGCAAATGCGGGGTTTTTCATAGAGGCCTCGTTCGTGTGAAGTGCTGTTGAAATATCGTATTAAGGATTTCGTATACGATATTAACAATAGCAATCAACGTGCCGATTTCCAGTCAGCACCGTGAATTTAGCGTCAGCCCTTGAAGTAGAAGGTTTGCCGTGGCGCGACACCGCGCTGGCGACCTGCGTGCCGGTGTTACAGATGGGAGCAATGGTGGTGCGGGCGCCCCTTTAGGGAACACCGGTGACGGGTTTAACGCTGATTATCGCGGTACTGACTCGGCGACAAACTGGTCAGTGCACGGAACTGCCGACTGAACGCACTGTGGTCGGTGTAACCGCAGCGCAGGGCGATTTCGGTGATGGGCAAATCGGTGCTCAACAGCAGGCGCGAACCTTCTTCCAGGCGTGCCTTGTGAATCATCTGCCGCGGTGTGAGCTGGAACACCCGTTTGCAGTGACGCTCCAGTTGCGCGACGGAATAGCCGCCAATCGCCGTCAATTCAGAGAGGCTGATGGGCCGCGCAAAGTGGCTACGGATATGCGCATCCACGGCGGCGAGCTTCAGGTACGCCGGGTGAGTGGACTGCGGCGTTGGCAAATCCCGGGAGATGCCGGCGAGGCCGACGATGTGACCCTGTTCGTCGTGAAGGGCCAGTTTGTGGGTCAGGCACCAGATCGGCTGGTTGCCGAAATACAGGTGCAGTTCCAGTTGGTCGGTGAGCATCCGGCCGCTGGATAACACCCGTCGATCCTGCTCGGTGTACAGCGGCCCGAAGTTTTCCGGGAACACCCTGTCGGCGGTGAGCCCGAGCAATTGATCGCTGCGTTTAAAACCGCAACGCCGCGCCAGCGTCTGGTTGACGAAGGCGTAACGGGCGTCGCGATCCTTGATGAAAAACACCACGTCCGACAGGGTATCGAGCAGCGGCGCGATCGGCTGAAGATTGCTTAACAGCGTCGGCAGGTCGCAGGGTTTGAACGTGGTGAGTGAGGGGTACATAGCGCTGGGAGGTCCGAGGGCGACCTGCGGATCATAGAGGCTCGGCCTCACGACCGAAACCCCAGCCATGCTCATCACGCGGGCGGCGTGTCGTCCAGGCACATCAACGTCTCGATCCGCGCCGGGCTGTACGGTGGGCGCGACGCCGAGGGTTGCCAGCCAAACAAGTGCTCAACCGCTGCGCCGCACACGCGCCCCTGACAGGCGCCCATGCCACAACGGCTGGCGAGCTTGGCCGAGCGCCAGTCGCTGTGTTCGCTCAGCGCGGCGTAGGGCACGTCTTCACAGCGACAGACCAGAGTGTCGGGGCGGGCCAGGGACTTCAGTCGCGGGTCGAGGGCGAAGGCCTGATTCAGTGCGTTGGCGAAACCCTGCCAGCGTGCCCGGCGTGGCCACCATTCGCGGGCCTGTTCAACTTCACCCACGGCGCTGTGCCCGGCAATCGCACCTTCGGCCAGGGCCAACTCACTACCGCCGAATCCGGTGCATTCGCCCGCCGCGTAATGATCGGCGCGGTTACTGGCCTGCCACACATCCACCGCCAACGCTTGCCCTTCAATGGCGTAACCCAGTGCCTGACCCAATTGGATGTTCGGGATCAGACCGAACCCACAGGCCAGTCGATCACATCCCAGCTCGACGATTTTGCCTTGCTGTTGCAGGCGCACGCCTTCGAGTCGGTCAGTGCCAAACGCAGCCAGCACATGTGTGCCTGCCCGGTAATGCCGGTTGAACAGGCTGAACGATTGCAGCCATTTCGCCGGCCAGCGTGGCAATTGCGCGGCGAAACCGGCGACCGACGTTAACGAAGCTTGCTCGGCGATGCGCAGCACCAATGCGCCGTGTTTTGTGGCGGTCGCCGCACTGGCCAATAACAGTGGCCCGCTTCCGGCGATCACCACACGCTCATCGCGCACAGACAGTCCGGATTTGATCAGAGCCTGCAAACCCCCGGCCCCGGTCACCCCAGGCAATGTCCAGCCGGGAAAGGGCAGCAGCAACTCGCGGGCACCGGTGCACAGGATCAATTTGTCATAGCTGATCAACCAGCCGTTTTCGTCGTCTTCGACCAGCAGTTGCTTCGGGCCCGGATTGGCGATCACCCGCGTGCCGCTGTGATGGCGGATATTGCCGTGGGACTGCAAGCGTTCGCGTAGCTGACGGGCCTGAGCGGGGAGGCTGGCTTGAGGGCCGTCGCGCCAGATTTGCCCGCCCGCCAACGGATTGTCGTCGAGCATGACAATGCGTGCGCCACTGGGGGCCGCAGCCAGTGCGGCGGCCATACCGGCGGGGCCGGCACCGATGATCAACAGGTCGGCGTATTCGTTCATGGCTGTGTCTCCACCCGCATGCCGTCACGGCACAGGGTCTGGCAGGCGAGGCGACGGCGACCGTCGATGGTCACCCGGCATTCCTGGCAAATGCCCATGCCGCACAGCGGTGCGCGGCGTTGTCCGCTGACCGAAGTGCGGCTGCAACCGTTGCCGCCCAGCGCCAGGGCGGCGGCGACGCTGGTGCCGTCGGCGACCTTCAGGGCCTGTCCGTCGAGCATCAATTCAGGCATACACAGGTTCTCCGAGGAAACGCTGGGGCAGATAGGGTTGCGCGGCCAGTGGCGGGGTTTCGTTGAACAGTTGCGCGACCAGCAAATCCGCGGTGCCGGGCGCAGTAGTTACCCCCAGTCCTTCATGCCCGACCGCCAGCCACAAGCCCTGACGTTGCGGGTGCTGACCCACCAGCGGCAAACCGTCAGGGCTGGCGGCACGAAACCCGGTCCACGCGCGAATGCCATTCAGTTGGGCCAACCCCGGCATGTAGCCGGCCGCACGCTTGAGCATCTTCGCGAGCATCCAGCCTTCGACCTCCGGGTCGGTCGTGCCGAATTGCCGCGAGGCGCCGATGAACAATTGCCCGGTCGGACGCGGTTGAATATTGCAGGCCACCGACGGGCCTTTGGCGTTGTGGGCGCTGGTGACGTAACCCAGTTCCACCAGCGTGTGAGTGACCGTGGCGGGGTAGCGGTCGGTGATCAGCAAGTGGCCTTTTTTCGGCTCGATGGGCAACTCGGGGCACAGTTGATTGGCCTGAGTGCCGTTGGCCAGCACTACCGCGTCAGCACTCAACCAGTGGCCGTCATCGAGGCGTACCCGATGGCCATCGACTTCCGCGACGTGGGCCCGGCGCTGTCGGATGTTCGCTGTTTCGAGCATCCAGTTGGCCGTGGCGGGCGCGTACAGAATGCCGTCACCCTTGATCAGCAGTCCGCCTTCAAGCCCCTCGGCCAGCTCTGGCTCTCGCTGGCGCAAGGCACTGGCACCGATCAGTTCGCAGGCGATTCCCTGAGCTTGCAGGTTCAGATATTTGCTCTGGGCCACCGCCATTTCCTCGGCGTTGGCGGCGAGCCAGAGCGTACCGTTGTTGCGGTAAGCGCAGCCGTCAGGCAAATCCGGCCCGAACTCGCGCCAGCGTTGCAGGGAGTAATCACTCAGGGCCAGTTCGGCCGGGTTGTCGTCGAGCACCAGCAAATGGCCCATGCCCGCCGCCGTCGCGTTGTGCAGGCCGGCGTCGAGCACCAGCACCTGCAGACCGCGACGCGCCAGCGCCTGGGCGCACGCCGCGCCGATGATGCCGGCGCCGATAACGATTACATCGGCCACACGCCCCTCAATCATGGGCGAATGCCCCAGGCGAACGGGTCGTCCTGTTCGATGATCAGCCGCGCTTCGGCACTGATAAACGCGCGGCCGCGAATGGTCGGGATGATGCGCTCACCTTGCCATTCGAAGGAGCCTTCGAATTCGCTGCCAATCACACTGGCCTGACGCCAGATCTGCCCTGGCTGCAATTTGTCGTCCGCCGCCATGCACGCCAGTTTGGCGCTGGTGCCGGTGCCGCACGGTGAACGGTCGTAGGCTTTGCCGGGGCAGAGTACGAAGTTGCGGCTGTCGGCGTGGTCGTCATCGGCGAACAGTTCGACATGATCGATCAGGCCACCGTCTTCACCGCGAATACCCTGGGTGTCCAGCGCTTGCTGCACCGCGTAGGTGTAGGCGGTCAGCGTCTCAAGGTTGTCACCGGCTACCCGCAGGCCGTGATCGGCGATCAGGAAAAACCAGTTTCCGCCCCAGGCGACATCACCGGTCACCTGACCGATCCCCGGCACCTGCAATGTCAGGTCCTTGCGATAACGATAAGCGGGAACATTACGCACGCTGACCGAATGATCCTCATGCAGGGTGGCCTGGACCGTGCCCACCGGCGTCTCGATGCTGTGCACGCCAGGCCCGATCTTGCCCATGTGCGCGAGCGACGCCACCAGGCCAATCGTGCCGTGGCCGCACATGCCCAGGTAACCGCTGTTGTTGAAAAAAATCACCCCGGCACAGGCGCTCGGGTCAACCGGTTCGCAGAGCAGGGCACCCACCAACACATCACTGCCGCGTGGTTCGAGCACACATGCCGCACGCCATTGGTCATGCTCTTCAGCGAGGATTTTGCGCCGTTCAGCCATGCTGCCGCGGCCCAGATCAGGAAAACCGGCGGTCACCAGACGCGTCGGTTCGCCGCCGGTGTGGGAGTCGATGACGGAGATGCTTTTCATGGGAGGGCCACGTCCATTCGGTTGAGTGAACGCTAGAGTGGCCCGTGCGGTTGGGTGTCGGCTTGATGGATTTAACCGGTGCCGATGACGAAATCGGCACAGTGTACGCAGCGATCAGTGTGCGTGGGGCAGGTGTTCGAAGAGGGTTTTGCAGACCCCGGCAATGTGCTCGTCCAGCAGCTTCACCGCCAGGTCTACATCCCCGGCACGGCAGGCCGCGAGGATCTCGCGGTGTTCGTGATCGGCGCGCTCCTTGCCGGCGGACAGGCTCATCTGCATGCGCAGGTAGCGCTCCAGTTTGTCGTTGACCGAACGAATCAGACTCACCAGAAATGGCCGCTGCGCCGGCTCATACAGGCAGGAATGCAACTCCCAGTTGAGCTCGGCCCAGCGCCCGACGTCGTCTTCGCCGATGAACTCCTGGCAGATACGCTCGGCACGGGCGAAGGTCTCTTCGGTCATGTTGGGAATGGCCAGGCGCAACACCTTGTCTTCCAGAAGCATGCGCACTTCGAACATCTGCGCCAGTTCCGCATCGGAAATCCGCGTGACCATCGCCCCGCGATTGCGCTGGAACATCACCAGCCCTTCGGCCTCCAGCCGCTTGAGCGCCTCGCGCACCGGGATTTTGCTGACGTTGAACTGTCGGGCAATGTCGTCCTGGCGAATCGGTTCATCCTCGGCAAAATGCCCGGCGACGATCGCATCCCGCAGATGGCGGGTGATGATTTCCGAGGTCGAAGGCGTATTGCCAAGGTCGGGAGCGTTGAGTTTGGGTAGGTTCACGTCGGCAGATCGTTTGGAGTGAGGTAGGGCTAGGGTATACGAAATCCTTTGGCTGATCGCTCGTTTAAACAAGAAAAATCGTCTGCGTTTAAATGACGCTTTCCGTTACTACCCGGAGGCTACAACGCCTTGCGCCATCGCCTACGGGTAAGACAGAATCGGCCGGCTTGTTTGCTTTAACCCTAGCCTCTATCGTTTTCCTGCCACTGCCCATCAGTGGCCGGGTTTAGTCGCCCGGGGTTAAAAGTAAGGTGCATTAGCTCTGTCAGTCTGGCATTCCCATGCCTGCACTTGATGGCGGTTGTGCGCAGGGCGCCTTTGGGCGCGCCGGCTTTGCTAGCTTCCCCGGTCGACTAACCTGCGTACAGCTGCCTCCCTCTCGTTTAGTCGCAAGAGGGTTGGCGCCCAATTAGAGAAGCGAGCATATGTTCAAAGTAACGCCCAACCCACCGGACACCGATCCAGTGTCCCCGTACGAACCCGATTCAAAAAAACTCAACGAAGCCGCCGAACGCGCCCTCGAGTTCCACTTCCCGTCGAACGCCGATATCAAAGCCAAACCGCGAACCCGCAGCACCCTGTTTTCCGTGGACCCGCAAGCCAGCGCCGAAACCCTGGGCGTATTTTTGGTCGAAACCCTGGCCTCGATCGACGTGATGGTCCATCACTTGGTGGATCATCTGGAAGGGGAGGCACGCTACGCTTTGCTGGGCATCTCAAACAGCATCATGGTGGCCGAGATCACGGCAAACGGCGTGCTGGATAAAATAGAACCACCTGTCTAAACGCAGCCCTGTAGCGAGGGAGCTGTTGTGGCGAGGGAGCTTGTCGGAACGCCGCATCGCCCCGCTGGGGCGCGAAGCGGCCCCAAAAAATGGGCCTGCTGCGCAGTCCAGCGGGAGCAAGCTCCCTCGCCACAGGGGGGTGTTCTGTCTAATGGAATCACCGCTTGAAAACACCGATGAATCGATCTTCAAAGGAGATACACATGACATCAGGACAATGTCTTTGCGGCACCGTACGCTTTTCCCTGGCCGTCGAACCACGATTCTTCTACCGCTGCCATTGCACCCTGTGCCGCAAGCAAACCGGGGTCGGCCATAACCTCGCCACACTGGTCAACGCGCGCGACTTTCAATGGGAAGTAGGACACGACGCGATCACCCGTTGGCGCAAACCCAGCGGTTACAGAAATGACTTCTGCTCGCACTGCGGCTCGACCGTGCCCAACCCTCTACGCGAAACGCCTTACTTCTGGATTCCGCTTGGACTTCTCGATGGCGAATTGAACATGGAGTGTATTGGAGATTTCTGCACCGAAGACGCCATGTCATGGGATGAACATCGCTCGGAAAAAAGTCATCCCGCCGCCCCGGATTCACTTGGGTTTCTTCTGGATGAGCTTCAGGTCAACGATGATTGATTCTGCGCTCGGTCGGCATAGGGATTAGCCGATTATTGCCTGTCAGGAAGTTCTCCAGTCGACCTACACCTCATGAAGGCCTTCATCAGGTGGTCACTGCTTTCCATTTTTCCCAATCTGCGAATTACGAACTAAGGTCTATAGCTGTAATCGCCAAGCCATAACTACTTGGCTGGAAAAGTATCCGGTGAGAGTTAAAACACGGAGGTTTTGATGAAAAGCGCTCGCGACCATTTTCGGGTCGGGTTTGCCCCGCATTTCAAACGTAGCGCCTTGTTGGTTGCTATGGCCAATGTCCTGACACTGGCGGATGCTCAGGCCGCGTGTGGGCCGCTAGCCGCCGGTGCTTACAATGTATCTGATGCCTGTACGCCTGCTGCCGGTGTCGATGCGTCGATCACTACTCAATCGGGCACGACCATCACAACCACTGCCGGCTCCTCGGTACTCAGTCGAGGCAACAATGCCAATTCAACGGTGATCCTCAGTGGCACCACCATCAACAGCACGCCGCCGACGGCTGCAAACGCCGTGTTCTCGAATGTGATCGGTGCCGGCGCAGGCAGTGCCGTGCTGACCGTCGATGGCGGCACCAACACGGTCAACATTGGCGGCAGCGGGCTTGATGCGCTGGCGATCACCCATGCCAGCAGTGGGCTGTCGACGTTTTCGGTGACCTCGGGCACCACGCTGAACATCCTCAACACCGTGGTGGGCAACGAACACGACGGGATCGATGTGAGTGCCAATGGCGGCGGCGGGATCAATGTCACGCATGATGGCAACGGCCAGATCACCTTGCTCGGCGGCAACGGCATCTGGACCAAAGCCACCGGCAGCGGCGACACCAGCGTCAGCGTCGGTGCCGGGGTCAGCATCCTGGTCAACAACGACGATGCGCTGTCCGCCGGCCTGCCGATCATCGACGATACTTTGCCGACCGCCGGCATCGGCAACCACGCCGGCGTCCACACCCGCGCGGTCAATGGCAACACCACTCTGGTGAACGCCGCGACGGTCCAGGCCATCGGCATGAACGCCTTCGGCCTCTTCACCGAAGGCGGCGCCGGCAATACCCGGTTGAGCAACAGCGGGACGATCAGCACCAGTGGCCTCAACGGGTTTGGTATTCGTTCCTTTTCCTCCGTTGGCAGCATCGACATCGTCAACAACGGCGCGATCACCACCACTGGCGGCGCCGCGCACGGTATCTATGCCAACGATAACGTCGGAGCCACGGGCTCGATCAGCATCGAGAACAATGCTGCCATCAATGTCGGCGACGCGGCCAACCCTGCCGGCTCGCGGGCGATCTACATCATCAAGCGCGGCACCGGGGATGCGACGGTCACCGGCAGCGGCAATCTCACCGTGCTCGGCGGGCTGAACACCACACGCGCCTATGGCATCATCGTCAGCTCCGAAAACAACAATGTGCTTATCGACTACTCCGGCAATATCTTCGCCAGCGGTTTTGGCGCGGGTGGCATTCGGGTCGACTCGACGGGCGGGAATGTCCGGGTCGACTATTCCGGCAACCGTATCGAAACGCTCCACAGCAATGCCAACGGGATTTATGCCTCGACCCAATCACCGACTGGCACCGTGGACGTCAACGCCGGCGGCACGATCATCACGCACTCGAATGCCGGGTCGGGCGACGGCAGTGGCATCGGCTCCTTTGGCATACAGGCACTGACTTTGGGTGGGAATGTGGGTGTTGCGTTCACCGGTCCGTTGATTGACGTCAATGGCCAGGGCGCGGCGATTCTGGCGGGCAATGCGTTCAACTCCGGTACCGGGACAGGCACCCTGAACGTCAGCAACAGCGGTCAACTGATCGCTCGCGGCGATCAGCAGCGCGGCATCCGCACCTTGTCCGTCAGTGGCCAGCAGACCCTCGTCAACACCGGGTCGATCCAGACGCTCGGTGCCAGCAACAGTCAGGGGATTCTCGCTGAAGCATCCGGCCCGGCCAGTCTTTCGGTCAGCAACAGCGGCGCGATTAGCACCAGAGGCACGGGGTCGTCGGCGATCGATGCATTGACCGTGGGCGGCGCGGTCAGCGTCAACAACAGCGCGACCCTTCAAGGTGGTCGGGCAGACAGCAGCGGCGTGATCCTTGGCGGTGCCACCCAGACGTTGAACAACTCGGGTGTGATCGGCGCGCTCAGCGATTCCGCAGTGCGTGCGGATGCGACCACGCCCGGGACGAATTTCACCCTCAATAACACGGGGCAGATGACCGGCTCGGTCAACGCCGTCAGTGCCGCCAGTACCGTCAGCAACAGCGGCACCTGGATCTTGCGCAGTTTCGCCGACAGCACCGGCAGCGGCACCCGGGATACCTGGGGCGTTGCCACCAGCAACCTCGGGTCGTCGGGCAGCAACAACATCGACAACAACGGCGTGATTCGTCTGGCGACGCAGCCGGCCACAGGCATCACCGGTTTCAGTGCCAGCGGTGCCTATCTGCCACTGGGCCAAACGGCTAACACGCCGACGCTGGGCGGTCCGGTGCAGGGGCAGATACTCGGCGTGAACCGCTTCACCCACAGCGGCACCCTGGACCTTGCGGCCGGCAGCAACACCGTGGGCAATGTCCTGCTGATCAGCGGCGCGACCACCGCCGGCACCGATGGCGGCGGCGTGTTCGTGTCCAATGGCGGCAGCCTGCTGCTCAACACCACGCTCAACGGCGGTGGCGCCAACAGTCGCTCCGACATGCTCGTGGTGGACTCGACCACGACCGGCAGCGGCGGTGCCACGGGTGTCGCTGTGCGCAATATTGGCGGGCTGGGTGAACTGACCGAGGGCAACGGCATTGCGGTGGTTGAGTTGCTGAACAAATCAGACGGCGCGAGCGACCCGAATGCCTTCCGCCTGGCCCGCCGTGCGGTGGCCGGGCCGTATGAATATCGTCTGCAACAAGGCGCCGATGATGGCAGCGCCAAGGACACCTGGTTCCTGCGTTCGGACGCCCTGGTGCCGGATGAGCCCCCTGGTCCTGATCCCGATCCAACCCCTGCGCATGTGCCCAACTTCCGTCCTGAAGTCTCCCTGTATGGCGCAGTTCCGGCGCTGGCGCTGGTCTACGGCAGGACCATGGTCGACACCCTGCACGAGCGGGTCGGCGAAGAGCGCCTCAATGCCAGTGATCCTTTGCCCAAGGAGGACGAGTCCACTCTGGCCCCGTCCATGGGTTGGGGAAGGGTCATCTACCGCAGCGGCAAACAGGATGGCGATGGAAAAAACGCCTTGGGCAACACGCCCGAGTACAACTACGACCTGACCGCCTTTCAGGTCGGCACCGACCTCTACCGCAAGGTCAGAACCGATGGCAGTCATGAACAGGCCGGTATATCGCTGTCGGCCGGCACCATCGACGCCGGCGTCAGCCACTACACCCGCCGTCCCGCCGGTGACGACACCTTGCGCGCTTATGGCGTGGGCGCGTACTGGACGCACTTCGGCCCGTCGGGCTGGTATCTGGACGGCGTGTTGCAGGTCAACCACTTCGACATCGAGGCCAAGCCCAACGACCTGGACAAACTGAAAACCCGCGGTTGGGGCTACACCGCCTCGCTGGAAAACGGCTATCCGTACGAGTTCGACAAAGACTGGTACGTCGAACCGCAGTTGCAAGCGATCTACAGCTACGTCGATCTGGACAGCAGCGATGATGTCGGCGCCAACATCCGTTTCAAAGACGTGGATTCGCTGATCGGCCGGCTCGGCGTACGCATCGCCAAGGATTGGGATACCGAGGGTGTCGACAAGAGTGAACGACGCACCAACGCGTGGGTTCGCCCGAGTGTCTGGCATGAGTTCAAAGGACAACCGAAGACCGAGTTTTCCTCCGAGTCGGGTTACGTCCCGTTCGAGGCAGACATTCAGGGCACGTGGGGTGAGGTGAATCTGGGGGTGGATTATCAGGCCAACCGACGCACCACGTTCACCGCCTCGGCGGGTTATCGCCAGGGGTTCGACGGTGATAGCCATGGGTATGACGCGATGCTTGGGTTCAAAATCAACTTCTAAAATCAGGGCGGCAATCTGCGCGATTGAGGATCTGCCGCCAATCCTTCCCTCCGAACGTTCCTTCGAACGTTCCTTCGAACGTTACGCCATTTAACGATGACTTCATCCCTTCGACGGTCGCCGCGCGTTTATCGGCAAATCCAGGTTGGCCTCCCACCAGCTCTCCCCAATCTCCGCCTCGAAGGGCACGAAGCCGTTGGCCGATGAAAACTCGGTCTTGGGCTGTCCCTTGAACTCATGCCAGACGCTGGGACGTAGCCAGCCATTGGTACGCAGTGCCTCGCCCTTGTCGTTCTCGCGGAACCAGTTCTTGGCCAGACGCACGCCAAGTCGGCCGATCAGCGAGTCGACGTCCCTGAAACGCACGTCGGCAGCGATGTCATCGCTGTTGTCGAGATCGATGTGGGAATAGATCACTTGGGCTTGTGGCTCGAGGTACAGGTTTTCATTCTTGTGTTCTTCATCGCCCTCATCGACCAGAAACGGGTAACCGGTTTCCAGTGATGCGGAGTAGCCCCAGCCTTGGGTGTCCAGTTCATCGATGTCGCCCGGTTTGGCTTCGATGTCGAAGCGGTGCAGTTGCAACACGCCGTCCACATAGCCACCGTCGGGCCCAAAGTGCGTCCAGTAGCCACCCAGGCTGTAAGCACGCAGTTCGTTTTCACCGGCGCCAATCCCGCTGTAGTGATCAACTCCCCCCGAGATATTGCCGACCGCCAGCGATACCCCGGCCAGGTCATGGCTGCCGTCGGTGTCCTCGCCGCGATAAAGGTCCAGACCGACCTGGAAGGCCTGCATGTCATAGTTGTAGCCTGGGGAGTTACCAAACGGGCCGTTGTGACCGCTTTCTCGTTCGCCATTGCGAAAGATCATCCGCCCCCAGCCGAGCGACGGGCCGTAGGTTTCTTCATGCTCCTTGGGCAACGGGTCGGTGGGCATCCAGTGTTCTTCAGCAACCCGCTCGTGCAAGGTGTCGATCATGCCGCGGGTATAAACCAGCGCCATGGCCGGGATGGCTCCGTACAACGAGGTTTCCGGGCGGAAGTTCGGCACGGACGGAGTAGGGGGCGTGGGCGTATCAGGCGTATCAGGCGGAACCGGTGGGGTTGGATCGGCGCTGGAACGCAGGTACCACGCTTCACCGTTGGTTGCATCCACGCTCGCCCGATGCAATGTGTATTCGTAGGGGCCGGCGATCGCCCGGTTGCCCAGGCGGAAAGCATTGGCGGCGGTGGTGCCGCCGTTCTGCGTATCCACCACGAGGATGCCGTTGCCGGTGGTCAGGGCACCTCGCCCAAGGACACCGCTGGCATCCCGGGCGTTACGGACCAGCAACGCCGTGTTGCCGGTGGCCAGCGCCGTTGCGGTGCCCCCGTCGATCACCAGTCTGTCGGAAGGCGAGCCGTCGCCCTCCAGGAATGTATGGAGCGCAATGGTGCCATCGCCGCTGTAATTGTTGACGGTGAGAGTCTTGAAGACACCGCCTGTGGGTGACTTCATCCGGGAAATCCGCCGGGCCGGTCAGGGGTGGAGGCGAAGCGGTCAGCAAGGGGAAGTCACTGAGCGTACCCACGCGCAGCCACTCACTGGCACCCGTCGCGGTCGAGTTGGTCAGGGTGATGTTGGCATCGCCGGCAACACCCGCCTCGGTAACGGCTGGTATTTTCATTTCAGCGACGGCTACACACCGGGGCAACTGTTGCCG
This sequence comes from Pseudomonas oplopanacis, assembly GCF_057128725.1. Classification (NCBI taxonomy): domain Bacteria; kingdom Pseudomonadati; phylum Pseudomonadota; class Gammaproteobacteria; order Pseudomonadales; family Pseudomonadaceae; genus Pseudomonas; species Pseudomonas oplopanacis. The sequence goes on from NZ_JBSKHV010000014.1 coordinate 76,367, forward strand.
GAAATCCTGCTACCCGGCGGGCCGGTGGTGTTTGTCGGCGACTTGATCCCGGGAACGCACTGGCTGAGCCTGAACGTCAACAGCGCCTATGATCGCAATCCCGAATGCGTGGTCGGGGACAAGGAACGCCTGCTCGATCATCTGGTGGCGATGCGCGGGCGCTTGTTCTTTTCCGTGGACCCGGACATCGCCATGGTCAAAGTCATGCGCGACCGGCAATCACGCTACGTTCCCTTTGATCCGTACACGTCGCTCAATCGTTTCGAAAACTGAGCATTCGGCTGTCGATGACTGTTGAACCTGAACATGGCGTTGAGGACAGCAGGCAACACTACTGTTGAACGCATCGCCAATTAAAAAAACCTGGTTATTTCATTCAAGATCCGGTCCTGGGTTTCAGTACTGGGCCTTTGACGATAAGCCACTGCCAAAAATGCAACGCCTTCGTAGTCGCAGCGGATCGAAAACGTCATCCCTTGACGAAACCCAAAAACGGACCGGTCTCCTGCATCAACAAAATATCTCGCTTTTGTAAGTGCTGCCTGGGCGTGCTTCAGGCATTCAGCCTGGCTAAGCGAGTGTTGTATCCAGCTAGTAGTGACACGCACAGAAGACGTCTCGCTATCATCGATAGGGGGGCGAGCAATTGCTTTGGCAGGTGTATTAATATTTTCGTTACTGGAACAAGCGGTCAGCCCCATTGAGATAACAGTCAGCAAAAATACCAAACGAAATCTCGAATGCTTAAGTGAGTTTCGCATCGCGGGGCGTTCCTCTGACGATGTGCAATGAATGAAAATTGCAGGTACTGACGTAATAGCGGATTTATGATCCTTTGCTACCTGTTTGCAGCGAATGCGACCAATGGTTGTAGGTGGACCCGTCATGTGGTTCTTCTGAAGCAGGTCATGCCCCCTGTGCCGATGCTACGTTAGCTCAAACCGCTCTAATGCATAATCCTTTCCGGCCAGGGTAAGTTCAAAGTAGGTGGCGCCGAACGTGCCTCGTGTCACTTTGTGCTTCACAAGATGTTTGATCTGGAGTTGCTTCAAGTCGGCTTCAACCTCTAGCCTGCTGAGTGAGACCAGTTTGCAAATTGAGTCCAGATTTGCAATTTTCCTGAAGTTTGCGTGATAGGCCAAAGCCTCCATCAGTAGCGTTTGGTTTTCTGTCAGTTGTGGGAACTCAGGGTTATTCTTTTTGTAAACTTTTCGCTCTATCTCATGCAACTCGCCGACCGCTCCGTCAGTGCTGCGGACGTAGAAAAACGCTACAGACAGCGTGCTGATTGAAAACATGATAATCGTCAGCACAGACCAATTCGGCATTGGTGTTTCCAGCAAAAGCCAGTCCCGAACACTTAGCAGTCCGCCCGTGGCATCCGCCAACAACGTCAGTTCGAAGTAGGTGTCGAGCAGTTTCATCGCAGCCCAGGCAACAAGGAAACCACCAGCCGACCAGGCCATGGCCTTGAGCGTGAATGGGGCGTGCCGGCGTTGTGCTGCCATGCTGCTCGTCTCTGGTGGAGAAACAGATGTTGTTAGCATAGCAGTGGAAAAGTGGCCCTCTGGCAGCCGGTCTGCAAGGTCAGCTATTGGTCGATAGAATCCACAGCCGCAACCAGACACCCAAATCGCAGCGCATTGAAGACGCAGACGCTACCCACCCCCCCGCGCGCATACGCTTAAAGCGCTACCCGCTCCAGAAACTTCCTGATTTCGAGCGAGTAGGCGCCAGGATGCGAGAACCTGAACATGTGGCCGGTGCGCGGCAGGATGACTTCCTGCGAACCCTTGATGCCCTTTAGCAGAATCCCCGCGGCTTCTTCGCCGATCAGCTTGTCTTCCTCGGGCGTCAGGATCAGCGTGGGGACGTCAATCTTCTTCAGCAGGGCCGAATAGTCGACCTTCTCGATCGAGCGCATGCGGTTGACGTAGGCTTTGTGTGGCGTCTCCTTGACGAAGAAGGCGCGACTCTTTGCGGTTGACCAAAGGGTCTCGCCTTCCTTGTCAAACGCCGACGCCAACTGCGCGGCGTGGACCCGTAGGGTCATCTGCCGATAAAAGGGCCCGGGGAAAAACGGTACGAACGCTGCCAATGTCTTGAGCAGGGGCGAGGTGACAGGGCTCTTGGCAAAACCACCCGACAGTACCAGTCCTTTCAGGCCTTTGGGCTGGCGCGTCGCAACCGCGATCGAAGCGACCGCGCCGTAAGAGTCGCCAACCAATACATAGTTCTTGAGGTCCTCTACCTGGTCAGCGATGAAGTCGGCCAATGTTTCAAGATCGCTTACATCATCGGGCAAGCGAAGAGTGCGCATGGCGCGGCTCTGCAAAGAGGTCATCTGGTCAAGCTGCCACGGGGCCCCTGCGAAGCAAGGGACCATGACCAACGTGGGCAGGGTATTCATGAAGTGTTCCTGGAGGGTTGAATAGACGACCGCACTCTAGGAGCACCGAGGCACTCGATGCCAATGGCATTTACACAGCCTGTCGATGCACGAGATTCATGATCCCGGGACCGCCGCTGTTCAGTCGGCGATCATCATGTTCGTGATCCACTCGACGGCGGGCTCGTTGGCGCGCCCTCGTGCTCGAATAACCAGCACCTCCCAAGTGGGCAGCGCCAAGGGCAACTCAAACAGGCTCAGCTGCGCGGTCTCCTGCATCTGCAAGGCGACCCGCTCGGCAACAACGGCAATCGATTGTGAAGCACCGACCATGAAGGGCACCGCCAGAAAGCTGGGGCAGGTAACGCTCACCTTGCGGGAACGACCGAGGTTCTCCAACGCATCGTCGACAGCGCCCCGTGTATCACCGCGCGGCGAGACCAGAATGTGGGGGAGGGAAGTGAAGTCATCCAATTCCATGTGCAATTTCTTGCCTCGCTTGACCAGCGCCGGGTGGCCCTTGCGCGCGATGCCGACGAAACGTTCCTTATGCACTAGCTGGCACTCAAAGCGCTGCGGGACTTGGGCAAATGAACCCGACCCCAGCACGATGTCGACCTCGCCTGCGTCCAGCAGACGTAGAGCGGATTCGACATCCGCCGGGCTGAGCTTCAGCACGGCCTGCGGCGCGGCGGCCTGGATCCTGGCCAGAGCAGGGGCGATGACCGTCATGACGGCGTGGTCGGTGGCCGCCACTGACAGTGTTGCTTGCAAACGACTCGGATCGAACGGGCCACGTGGACTGGCGACGAGCCTGACCGACTCGAGCACCGCCGCCACTCTCGGCATCAGCTCGATGGCCAGCGGCGTCGGCGCGATCCCGCGAGGGTTGCGAATGAACAGCTGATCATCAAAAGCGGTACGCAGCCTCGATAAGGCGTGGCTCGTTGCGGACTGGGACAAATGCAATCGTTCGGCCGCGCGGCCGACGTGCTTTTCAACCCAAAGCGCCTCAAGCACAACCAGAAGGTTGAGGTCGAAACGCGTCAAATCCAGGGGCTTCATGCGGTGTTGGCCTCATCGTTCATCATTTGAAGTGCGGCGGGTTATTCTGCTTCTCGAGCCGACATTAACCGACATTCGTCAGGATTTGCCATGAGCGAACGACACAGGATCCGCCAAGCCGTTGCAGACGACGAAGACGCAGTGCGCGCTTGTGCGGAGCAGGCGTATGCCCAGTATGTTTCGGTAATAGGACGAAAGCCTGCACCGATGCTGGCGGATTTCAGGGCTCAGATCGCTGCCGGGTTTGTGCACCTTTGCATCGGAGAACAGGAGGAATTGCGAGGTTTTATCGTCTTCTATCCGGTGGGCCAGCATATGCTTCTGGAAAATGTAGCCGTGTCCAAAGCGGGTCGTGGGAAGGGGATCGGCAAGGCACTCATTCAATTTTGCGAGGCGCAGGCGACGCGCCTGGGGTTTGGCAGCGTTTGTCTCTATACGAACGAGAAGATGACCGACAACCTGTCCATTTATCCTCGACTGGGTTACGTCGAAGTCCAGCGGCGCTCGGAAGATGGATTTGATCGTGTCTACTTTGAAAAGCGCTTGGGTTGACATTGCGAGCGGCGCAGCCAGCCCTGCCACCGCTTCGCGATCAAGGCCGCAGAGTTTGTAAACAACACCTCCTACTCCTGATCCGCAGCCACCTCCTTCCAACTGTCATCCGGATCAAAGCGCTTCATCGCCTTCGCCAGTTTTTCACTCTCAGGCCCCAGGTCTTTCTCGAACACCTGCCCTTCATGGCTGATCATGAAACTCATCACGCCGGTGTCGTTGTATTTCTCTGGCCAGGCGATCAGTGCAAAGCCCCGGCTCATCTTGTCGCCGATGAGGTAGCTGTAGGCGCCGCCGGGTGCTGAGGGTCCCTGGCCATCGAGAATGCGAAAGTGATAACCATGCCAGCCTTCGCCGGCAATGGTGTTGCCGAACTCAGCGCCCAGCGGGCTGATCTGACCGCTGTCGTCGTCCGCCCAATAAAGTCCGTCATGGGTGCCGGGGGTGCTGAAAATATTCTGCGCATATTCAAGTGCGCCGTCACCGTCGCGATCCACCGAGGCGTAGTCCATCTGGGCGTCGTGATAGGCCAGCGCCGCTTGCACCGCGGCCAATTCGTTGCGGCCGATTTGACGTGCACGGACTTCGGCACTGCCAGCCTTGACGTCGAAGCGCCAACCGTTGGTGCTTTTCACGATCGGGATCGGCAGTGTCCAGTGGTTACTGCCGACCGACAGAATCGCGGTGCGGTCATTGGTTTTTTCGATGTGGTTTTCCTCGTGGTACTGCTTCAGAAACGCATCCACGTCTTTGCGTTCGGCGCCTTCGCGAGGGATGAAACTGCGCCATTCCTTACCCAGCAACTCGGTCAGGCGTTCACGATCGGCGTGTGTCGTACCCAGTGCTTCGACGAACGCTTGAGCGGCTTTTTCCGGGGTTGGAAATTCCTGCTGTGCTGTCGCCACGCACGACCACGCCAAACCGGCAGTGATCGCCAAGGCCTGAAGGAGCACGCCCATGCGTGCCTTCAATCGAGGATAGTTGTTCAACGACGGCCACCCCTACTTTGACGCGCTGGCGGATTGGACGGCCGACTGACCTGATGGCCGGCGGCTCGCGCGGAACTTGGGCGCTGGGCGGATGCCTGGCTGGCCCGGCCACGATTGGCTTGTGCGTTGACTTGGGACGGGGAGCGCGCGCCGGCGAAGGCATTGTTGCGGGCACTGCCCTTGCTGGCGGCTGTCGTGGAAGGGCGGTTCTGCGTCGTTTGGCGCGCCTGCGCGTTGCCCTGTCGCTGGTTCGTCTGAGCGGTCTGTTTTCTCGGCTGCTGATTCGCCTGATTGTTTCTGGCCGTGCCCTGGCTTCTGTCAGACGCCTTTGCTCTTTCAGCGGCGTTCTGTCTATCCGCTGCCTTTTGTCTATCGGAGGTCTGAGGTCTATTGGCGGTGTTCGGTCTGTCGGTGCCGGCTTGCATCCGGTTGCCGGCTGTGGCCCGTGAGGTATCACGCACTTGATCACGGGCTTCGCGGTTGCTGGTAGGCGGGCGTTCGATACCGGCCCTGTCCATGGAACCTCGGGCATTTTCACGGGCCTGGGCGCGCTGGGCGTTGTCGCCTCGATAAGCCTGACGCTGACTGGCACCGTCCAGTTGCCGGCCGTACTGTTCGCGGCTGCGGTTATCGCGATAAGGGACGCCATTGCGGTGCGCGGAATTGTGCTGCCACTTGTTCTGGTTCACGTTGATGCGGTTGTTGCCATTGATGTTGTTGTAGCGCTCGACGTCGATGTCGACGTCGTTATTGCCCCAGTCACACTCACCCCACAACGCACCGACAATGGCCACGCCGGTACCAAACGCCAGCCCGGCCATCAAGGCCTGGCCCGGGTAATAGGCCGGCGGCGGTGGGTAGTACGCAGGCGGCGACGCCGGATACGGCCAGGTACCGTAGGCGGTTGTCGGGTTATAGGTGGGGACGTACACAACCTGCGGATCGGCGGGCTGGATGATGATGGTGGAACTGCTGCTGGCAGGGGCCGGTGCTGGCGCCGCGGGAGCGGGTTCTGCTGCAGGGGCCGGTGCTGGCGCGGCATTATTCTGAATGGTCACGTTCTGATATTGATTGCTCTGCAGGTTGCCTGCTTCCTGGGCCTGACGACGCAAGCGTTGCACCCCGTTCATGACATCGTCGGGCTGCGCGAGGAAGGCATCACCCAGGCGTTGGACCCAGACGGGATCCTGCCCCAGCGTTGCCAATACCTGCGGGAAGGCGACGAGCGCCTGCACGCTCGGGTCCCAAGGCTGGTTCGCCACTTGTTTGACTGCATCGTCGCCCTTGGCGTCCGGATGCGCTTTGGACCAGGTCACCGCTTCGGCAACTTCCCCGGGGTACGTGCTGGCCATCAGCACCTGTGCCAGCAGTGGATCGGGATACAGCGCAATGGGCGCCAGCATTTGATCCAGCTGTTCCTGGGTAAACACAGGATCTTTAGCCGGCAGCGGGGCGGGCGCAGCGGCCGGCGCCGTAGCGGCAGCGTTTGCGGGCGCAGGTGCGGTCGTACCGGCTGCCATGCCGTTAGACCCGCTCAACAAAAGGACAGCCGACAGCGCGTAAAATACTGGAATGCGCATTGCAACTCCCTGTAGTCAGGCAGGTTTGAAATGAGTGGATCAATGCCCTGGAAGTAGAAGCCGACTGTGCAAACCACAGGTCCTGACTTCGACGCCGCTCACTAAGCGTAGCAAACAAAAAATATCTGCCATTTATTTACGTTCACCCGGCCCGGCGCCACCACTGGCATCGGTTTCGTGCTCGTCTGCGAACGCCATGAGCACGTCCAGATCGAGCACGTCCAGCTGGATCCGGGTGATAAAGGCAGAGAAGGCGAGGTTGGCGGCGAGCAGGCGCAGATCGCTGGCCCAGGCAGGAAGATGGACCGGTGCCGTGAGCCAGCCGGATTCGAACAGCGGTGCCAGGCGTACGGTATCCCCCAGGCTGAGACGTCCGGCAAACAAATGGCCCACCAGTTCCGGCCGGTTATCGCGAATCGCGAGGCGCAGCAGGGTGTGGACACCGAGCAAGCCGGTCAGGTACGCGGCATCCTTGGTAAACGCCGAACCGCCCCGCAGGTCAGCGCCGCGAAACACCCGTTGGGTTGAGCGAAACGACTCCTCTTGCGATTGGCCGGCCGCCAGAAAACCTTCGAACACCTGAATGAAATCGGCGCCATCCAGCGCTTGCTGGACCGCAAGCACGCGCAGGGCCAGGCGACGCAAACGGTTGATGTCCATGCTGCCGGTGAACAGCTCCGCCAGGGTGGCAATGCCTTCCTGAGTCTGGGTTGTGCGCGGTGCTCCCAGGCCGAGGCTTTTGAGGTTGGGTTGGAGCGCGCCGTTTTGCGCCGTGGCGATATGCACGAACGCTTCGTGTTGCAACAACTGGTTCTTGTCCAGTTCCGAGAACAGCGCGCTGGCCCGCAGACGGATGCGGCTCACCCCGGCGATGGCTTTGGCGGCGAGGGTCGGATCGAGCACGACCGTGATCCGCCCCTCGCCGAAGAAACGGTCCAGTTCCGGCTGCATCCAGGCAGCAAAGACATCGGCCGGTATCTCGGCCGGGCTCGGTGGAATCCGCGTGCCGCCGAGCAGGGCGTCGGTGGTGTTGAGGAAAAACCGGGCGGCGTCGAGCATGCTCAGTTTCAGACGGTGGTAATAGAAGTCCGGACGCCGATAAAGCGCTGACGAATAGTCGGTAAAGGCAGGCGTGCCAATCGCCCCGAGCATGCGGCCGGCCGTGGCATAGCTTCGCGCAGTCATGGCGAGGTGGTTGCCGGCCGGATGCCCCGCATCGCATCGCTCAATAAAGGCTTCGAGGGCGATGATGTCGGCGCTGTGGTCACGCGGGCGCAGTTCGACGTCGGGCAACGCTGCTTTCCCTGCCCGCCAGTTCGCCAGGAAGGTTTCCTCTACGCCATCCGGCCAGGACAGGGCATCCAGCACGCGGATCTTGCGGGCCAGGCCGGGCAGGGCGGCATCGAGTTCTGAAAGGGGCGCGGCGTGCATCGGAATCTCCCGGGGGACGAGATTGACCTGAAAAAGCTTAGACGTTGCTGCCACAAAGCGCGTTTTGGCCTTCAGGCTGATGTGCTGCCATTCACAACCCGCTCACACCGGCAGCGACAATTTTTTTTGTCACTACAATGAAGTGAAATCGAAAAAGAGCACCGCCTGAAAGTGCGGTGCTTTGACCTTTGACGCTTGCACCACGCGGGTACTTTTCAGCGAGGTAGGACGCATGCCGAACACCGGAGAACAAAAACGGGCAAGGATTCTCGACCCGGTCGATCGAGTCACAGAAGTGATTTTCGGCTTGCTCATGGCGATGACGTTCACCGGAACGATCAGCGTGGCGACTTCGGGTCAGGAGGCGGAACGGACCATGATGTTCGCCGCGCTCGGTTGCAACCTGGCCTGGGGGCTCGCGGATGCGGTGATGTATCTGCTGCGGGCCTTGATCGACCGCACGCGCAAAAGCACGCTATACGCAAAACTCGCCGGGGCGGACGCGGCCACCGGCCAGACGCTGGTGGCGGCTGCATTACCGTCGCACGTGGCGGCAGCGGCCAAGCCTGAAACCCTGGAATTGTTACGCAGCCGCCTGGTTCAGTACCCGGCCGCGTCCGTGCCGTCGGGCCTCGGTTGGGAAGATTTCAAAGGGGCGCTGGGCGTCTTTCTCTTGGTGGTGGCCTCGACCTTTCCACTGGTCGTGCCTTTCCTGTTACTCGAAGACACCGCGCTCGCCGTTCGTTTATCCAATCTGGTCGGGATCGCGGTGCTGTTCATCGCGGGCTGGATGCTGGCGCGATACGCAGGCGCAAAACCTTGGCAGGGCGGGGTGGCGATGGCGGTCACTGGCGCTGTGCTGATCGTGGCGATCATCGCACTCGGTGGTTGAAGAACAGAGGAGGGCGCAGCCCCTCGTCTGCAGCCCTTTAGGCGAATATGCGCTGTATACCAAGGGGTTACAGTTCTATGAGCGATTCAGATTCTTCACCTTCCGCCCCGGAACCGGGTCGAATTGCACGCCGCGTCGCAGGCGCCGGTCAAAGCCCCTGGGCCCGCTGGCTACCGGGGCTGAACACGCTGCGCCACTATCAAATCGCCTGGCTGCGAAATGACATTGTCGCCGGACTCGTCCTGACCACCATGCTGGTGCCGGTCGGTATCGCCTACGCGGTGGCCTCGGGCGTACCCGGCATCTATGGCCTCTACGCGACCATCATTCCGCTGCTCGCTTATGCGTTGTTCGGGCCCAGCCGGATTTTGGTGCTGGGACCGGATTCCTCGCTGGCAGCGGTCATCCTTGCAGTGATCCTGCCGCTGTCTGGCGGTGACCCGTATCGCGCCGTCGCCCTGGCGGGAATGATGGCGATTGTGTCGGGGGTGGTCTGCATCCTCGCCGGGATCGCGCGCCTGGGATTTATCACGGAATTGCTCTCCAAACCGATCCGCTACGGCTACATGAACGGTATCGCGCTGACCGTACTGATCAGCCAGTTGCCCAAGTTCTTCGGTTTCAAGATCGAGTCCGACGGGCCACTGAGAAACATATGGGCGATCGCCACCGCGGTGCTGAACGGAAAAACCAACGGGGTCACCTTCGCGGTCGGCGCCGCCACGTTGGTGGTGATCCTGTTGCTCAAGGGACACAAACGCATCCCGGGTATTTTGATTGCCGTGGCCGGCGCAACCATCGCCGTCGGTGTGCTGGACCTTGCGACGAAATACGGCATATCGGTGCTCGGCGAACTTCCACAAGGCATGCCCGCGTTCGCCATTCCCTGGATCACTTCCGCGGATATGGTCCCGGTGCTGATCGGTGGTTGCGCGGTGGCGCTGGTTTCGTTTGCCGACACCAGCGTGCTATCGCGTGTTTATGCGGCGCGGTCGCGCACGTACGTCGATCCGAATCAGGAGATGGTCGGGCTCGGCGTCGCCAACCTGGCGGCCGGTTTTTTCCAGGGTTTTCCCATCAGCAGCAGTTCGTCACGCACTCCGGTGGCCGAGGCCGCCGGCGCCAAAACCCAACTGTCTGGCGTCGTCGGCGCGCTGGCGGTGGCCTTGCTGCTGATGGTGGCGCCGAACCTGTTGCAGGACCTGCCCAACAGCGCGCTGGCGGCGGTGGTGATCGCCTCGGCCATCGGCTTGATCGAGGTCACTGATCTGCGACGTATCTATCGCATTCAACGTTGGGAATTCTGGCTGTCCATCGCCTGCACCGTCGGCGTCGCAGTGTTCGGTGCCATCGAGGGCATTGGTCTGGCCATCCTGCTGGCGGTGATTGAATTCCTCTGGGATGGCTGGCGGCCGTATTCCGCCGTACTGGGCCGTGCCGATGAGGTCCAGGGTTACCACGACATCAAGCGTTTTCCCAATGCCCGGCTCATCCCCGGCCTGGTCCTGTTTCGCTGGGACGCCCCGTTGTTTTTTGCCAATGCCGAATTGTTCAATGACCGGGTGCTGGATGCCGTGGCGACATCGCCTACGCCCGTGCGCTGGGTGGTCGTGGCGGCGGAACCGATGACCAGTGTCGACGTGACATCTGCCGACATGCTGGCCGAACTGGACGAAACCTTGCGTGCGGCAGGCATCGAATTGTGTCTGGCCGAAATGAAAGACCCGGTCAAGGACAAACTCAAGCGGTTCGGGCTGTTCTCGCAGTTTGGTGAAACGGCGTTTTTTCCAACGATAGACACGGCCGTCGACAGCTATCTCGCGCTATACCCCGAGGACTGAGAGGCCGACTAAACTGACTGGCGAGTGAGCCAGCTATGCGCTTGAACGGGAGGAATATCATGATTGGCAAATACAGCATGATCGCTCTGGCGACATTGGTCGTCGCCGTGGGTGTGCAGTCAGTGTCGGTAATGGCCTACGCGACCGAGCAGGGAGAGCAGCGGCGTGAAGCGCGGGATACGCGGCAGACCGGGCGCTCGGATGCACGGCAAACCAAGGTCGATTGCAGGCAGGCCAGTGAAAAAAGCAACGCGCAATGCCGCCAGGACAAGCGCAGCACCAAACAGGACACGCGCCGCACTGCCCGGGACATCAAATATTGATGACCTGATCCCTATCGCCGTGAACCGGGCCTGCCGCTAGATACCGCTGAACAGGCCAATGATCACCGCATTGACCAGGTCAATGAAAAAGCCACACACCAGCGGCACAATCAGGAAGGCCTGATGTGCCGCGCCGTATTTTTGCGTCACCGTCGTCATGTTGACGATGGCCGTCGCCGTGGACCCGAGGGCAATCCCGCCGAACCCGGATGCAATCACGCTGGCTTCGTAATTACGGCCCATACAGCGGAACACCACGAAGTACGTGTAGAGCACCGTCAGCAGGATTTGCAGGCTCAAGGCGCACAGAATGAACAGCAACGCGCCGCTGAGCTGCCATAACTGAAGCCCCATCAGCGCCATGGTCAGAAACATGCCCAGGCAGATATCCGAAATCAGCGACAGGCCCAGACGCGCACCGCCCCAGGATTTCAGCCGTTGTTCATCCATCACCGCGAGAACGATGTGGTGAATGACGATACCCGCGAACAGGCAACTGACGAACTTGGGCAGGGTGATGCCGGCATCGACCAACAACAGGTTGAGTCCGTAGCCGAGCATCAGGGTCAGGTTGAGCCACATCCAGGCCCAGAGCACATCGTAGTAGTCCATTGACTGGTGGGGTTGTTGTTCAAGGACGCCGACTTCCAGCGTCCCATCCCCGGAAGTCGTCAGTTGATGACGAAGTATCAGTCGGTTGGCGATCGGGCCGCCAATTACGCAAGCGGCAATCAGGCCGACGGTGTTACTGGCCATGCCCAGTTCATGCGCGTTAGTGATGCCCAGTTTGTCAACGAACAGCGGCGCCCAGGCCAGGGTCGTGCCCGCGCCCCCCGTCAGGGAGATAGACCCCACCATCAACCCCGCCTTGGGATCGAGTCCAAACGCCTCGGCCATACCCATGCCCAGCGCGTTTTGCAGGACGATGAACACGCCCGCGAGCACCAGCAGGATCAGCAGCGGGACGCCACCCTTGAGCAGTTGGCGCATGTCCGAGTTCAAGCCAATGCCGGCAAAGAAATACAGCAACAGGGTGTCGCGAACATCCAGATCAAATTCGACCTCGATGTTCAGGCCGAAATAAAACAGGGTCGTCACCGCCGCACAGACAAAGCCGCCGACCACCGACTCGGGAATACAGTATTGGCGCAGCAAGGCGTTGCGCTGGACAAGGGTTTTGCCAAGGAAAAGCAGGAGGATGGCGAGGGTAAAACTCACGAGGCCGTGAATCTGGAAGATCTGTGGAGTCATTCAGAGCCTGCCTAAAAATATGAAAAATCATTATCAGGATTCGACCGTCCACGATTCAGACCTGAGTCAATGAACGGTGGATGCAGCATAGCAGGCGAGTTAAAACCTTCCCGACGCCCCCGCATCTGTAGCAGCTGACGAGCCTGCGAGGCTGCGTTCGAGGACGAAGTCCTCGCCATCCGGAACCCGCGGTCTACCTAAATTCACACCCGGCATGACCCCCAATTAATGCTGCGAATCTGTCATGAAATGAAAAGAAATTGTCGTCGAATGAATGCTCGGCCACAAAGCACTCGCGTAGATAAGGTCGCCTGCAATTTAGCCCGGTCGTGATGTGCCGGCGCTTTAACCCCACTGCTCGACGACCAGACAAGAAGAAAAATATGCTCAGGAATATAAGTATCGCGTGGCGTGCCTCGATTGGTTTCGCCCTGGTTGCCGTGTTGACTGCCGGGATGGGGATCTTTGCGTTATCCAAACTGGACGACATGCGTGAAAGCACCCGGCAAATCAGTGAGGATTGGCTACCCGGGGTGATGGCTTTGAGTCAAGGCGCGCAAAACGTTCAGCGTATCCGTGCGCTGACCCTGCGCGTCATGATCAGTCGCGACCCGCAGACCCTTGAGCAGAACTACAGCAAGATCGAAGCGCTCAAGGCCGAAACCCGAAAAGCGATGGAGCACTACGAAAAAACCGTTATTGTCGATGAAGACCGGGCGATGTTCGAGCGCTTCAAAGCTGCCGCAACGGCCTACATGTCGCTACAGGCCAAAGTGATCGACTTGTCGCGCAAGGATCAACTCGACGAAGCGCGGGACGTGATCAATGGTGAGATGAACCCGCGTGCGGATGCGTTGAGCAAGACCCTCACCGACCTGGTCGAATTCAACAACCGTGGCGCCAGTGGCGCTGCCGCCCACAGTGTCGACGTCTTCAACAGTGCGCGCAGTGGCGTTTTCGCGGTGCTGTTGATCGTCGCGCTGGCGTCATGCGTCGTGGCCGTCGGCTTGATCCGCAGCATCGTCCTGCCGCTGCTGCAATCGGTTCGGCTGGCCGAAACGGTGGCGACCGGCGACCTCACCACCCGCACCGTGGTGATCGGCTCTGACGAACCCGCGCGATTGATGACGGCATTGGTCACCATGCAGGGCAATCTGCGCGACACCATCATGGCCATTGCCGAGTCGTCCAACCAACTGGCGTCGGCGGCCGAAGAGTTGAGCGCCGTGACCGAAGACGCCAGCCGTGGGCTGCACCAGCAAAATGGCGAGATCGAGCAGGCGGCCACGGCGATCAACGAAATGACCAGTGCCGCGGAAGACGTCGCCCGCAATGCGAGCTCCACGGCCGATGCCACCCGGGCGTCGGACCTGACCGCGCAGCAAGGCCGGCAGCAGGTGTTGCGGACCGTCGACGCGATTGTCGAACTGGCCAGCGGCGTCACGGCCACGGCCGGCGAGGTTGAAAACCTGGCGGGCCGGGTACGCGATATCAGCCAGGTCGTCGATGTCATTCGCACGGTGGCCGAGCAAACCAATCTACTGGCGCTCAACGCCGCCATCGAAGCGGCCAGGGCAGGGGAAGCCGGTCGCGGTTTTGCGGTGGTCGCCGATGAAGTGCGCAGCCTGGCGCATCGCACTCAGCGCTCGACCCAGGAAATCGAGCAACTGGTCACCGCCATCGAGCAAGGGACAGTGCAGGCGGTCAATGCGATGCAAGGCAGCAATACCCGCGCTCGCGACACCCTGGAAGTGGCTCAGGCGGCGGGGCAAGCCCTGGATCAGATTGCTTCGTCGTTCACACAGATCAATGAGCGCAACCTGGTGATCGCCAGTGCGGCCGAGCAGCAGGCGCAAGTCGCCCGGGAAGTGGATGGCAACCTCGCCAACATTCGCGAGCTGGCGTCGCAGACCTCCGCCGGCGCCACTCAAACCAGCGCTGCCAGCCAGGAACTGTCGCGCCTGGCCGTTTCACTCAACGGTCTGGTGGCGAGATTTGCGGTTTAACCAAAGACGTTCGCCGGGGCCATGGCGGGTCAAACCATGGCCCCTGTCGCCGGAGTTTGTAATGCGCGGCGTTGCCCGACACAATCGCGTCCCGATCCGGCCAACGGTGCCGGACATTCGTGGTAAAGGGATCTACAGTTGAACGAACAGACATTGTCCATGCGCCTGGAACGCGTGGCGGCCCATGTGCCCGCCGGCGCGCGACTGGCGGATATCGGCTCGGATCACGGCTACTTGCCGGTCGCGTTGATGCGCCGTGGCGCCATCGCGGCGGCAGTCGCTGGTGAGGTGGCGTTGACGCCGTTCCACGCGGCCGAACGCACCGTGCGCGAGAGTGACCTTGACGCGCGGATCACCGTGCGCCTGGCCAACGGGCTGGCGGCGATCGAGCCGGGCGACGGGATCACCGCGATCAGTATTTGCGGCATGGGCGGCGAGACGATTCGCGACATTCTCGACAGCGGCAAGGCGCGCCTGAGCGGGCAGGAACGCTTGATCCTGCAACCCAACGGCGGCGAGCAGCCACTGCGCCAATGGTTGATGGAAAATGGCTACCGCATTCTCTGCGAGGAACTGCTGCGGGAAAATCGCTTCGACTACGAAATCATCGTTGCCGAGCGCGCCGGCCCGGTGCTGTACACCGCCGAGGAGCTGTACTTCGGCCCGCTGCAGATGCAGGCACGCAACCCTGAATTCCTGGCCAAGTGGCAGCGTGTGCTGCGCGAGAAACAGAAGACGTTGACCCAGTTCGCCCGTGCGCGGCAGGCCGTACCCGAGGACAAACTGCAAGACGTCGCCCGGCAGGCCCGGTGGATTACTGAGCTGCTGGTGTGAGCCGGTCGTACATTTAGAGTGATCAAAAAATAAAACGATTGAAAAAAACTCCCATTAGCTTTAAACGGGAAGATAACCGGCATATTGCCAGCAATCAGAAAGTGAGTATCGCCAGTTACTGGCTCAGGGAGCGCTGATGAGTGTTCGTCCATTGACCGACGCCCCGCGGCAATCGAACGATTGCGACGTTGTCGCATCTCAACTGAATGGACATCTGGATACGGTCGGCATGACCTACGCTGGCAACAAGGACACCATCGAGCAATTGCTGAACCCGGCGCGCCACTGGGCGCACACCACCGCGTGGGCGGTTTACCGCGCCGGTGAACAAATGCATCTGGTCGGGCAGGGCGACCCGCAGGCGCAGTGGCCGTCGAGCGTGGCGAATGAAGACTTCGACGCCTTTTGCCAGACCCAGCGCTTGCACCGCTGGCCGACCGGTAAAGGCGAAAGCGTATTGGGCTGGTTACTCGCCCCCTTGAACGAATCCGCGGAACCGGCGCTCGCCGATTTTGCCCTGCGCCTGGGCATTCAGGTGCAGACCAATACCCTGGCCCGCGCGCAGATCACTCAGCGTGTGCTGTATGAAATTACCTACCTGGCCAGTTCGACCCGCGACCGCTCGGTGTTTCTGGTGGGGGTTCACCAGCTGCTGGCCAGCCTGATCGACGCCGAGAACTTCTATCTCGCACTGTATGACCCGCACACCGGCAAGATCGACTACCCGTATTACGTCGACATCATCGACGTGGATGCCGTGGAGTCCCAGCACTATGAATACCTCGACCCTTCGCACCTGTCGTTGACCGGCCAGGTATTGACCACTGGCCAGCCGTTGCTGATCGACGCCGCCGGCATTCTTGCGGCGCAGGCCGAGAACCGTTTTTACTGCGTAGGTGATCGTCCCGAGTTCTGGATGGGCGCACCGTTGAAAAACGCCTCGGACGACGTCTTTGGCATGCTGGCCATGCAGGTCTACGACGTTTCCCGAACCTACAGCGCAGAAGATCGCGCACTGTTTCTGGTGGTGGCCCGCCACGTGGCCATGGCGTTGGACCGGATTCTGCACCGCGAAGACCTGGAAGAGACGGTGATGCGGCGCACCCTGGAGCTATCGGCCGTCAACGACGCGTTGCGGCAGGAAGTGGCCGACCGACAGCGCGCCGAGCATCTGCAAAGCGCGCTGTTCCAGATTGCCGAACTGTCGAGCCAGCCCGGCGACATGGCTGAGCTGTTTCAAACCTTGCATGGCATCGTCGGTGATCTGTTGTTCGCGCGAAACTTCTATATCGCGCTGTTTGATGACGCGATCAGTGAAGTGACCTTTCCGTATTACGTCGATGAGCGCCAGACCATCTGCCCACCGGCACGCCGTGGCTGCCGGGGCTTGACCGAGTACGTTATCCGTCAGCGCCGACCTTGCCTGATCAACGTCGGCGAAGCTGAACGATTGGCGGCGAACGGTGAAATCGAGCTGGCCAATCAGTCTGTGAGGTCTTACTCGTGGCTGGGCATTCCGTTGTTCGATGGCGATGTGGTGCGCGGCGTACTGGCGGTGCAGAGCTACACCTCGCAGGTGCGCTATACCCTGCGGGACCAGGAACTGCTGACGTTCGTGTCGCGGCACATCGACACCGCGTTGTCACGCCGTACGGCCGCCGAGGCGATACATGCCGCCAACCTCAAACTGGAGGCCCGGGTGCAGAACCGCACCCGCGAGCTCGATCACGCCAATGCCAAGTTGCAACACGAAAACTCCCACGATGCGCTGACCGGGCTGCCGAATCGTACCTACCTGCAACAGCGCCTCAGCCAGGCCTGGTCGGAGTTCGGCAGCGCTGGCGGGCACCTGGCGGTGATGTTCATCGACCTCGACCGTTTCAAAATGGTCAACGACAGCCTTGGCCACCACTTCGGCGACCTGCTGTTGATGCAGGCCGCCCAGCGTCTGCGCGGTTGCCTGCGCGAAACCGACATGCTGGCGCGCCTGGGTGGCGATGAGTTTTCGGTGCTGGCGCCTGAGGCCTCGCTGGAGGTGGTGATCGAAATCGCCGAACGGATTCTGGTGGCGTTCGACCTGCCGTTTTTCATCAATGGCCATGAAGTGTTTTCGTCCTGCAGCATCGGTATCGTCAGCGCCGACAGTCAGTTCCATCACGAGCCGGCCGACTTGCTGCGCGACGCCGATGCGGCGATGTACCGGGTCAAGAGCGCCGGGCGTGACAGCTACGCGGTGTTCAATCAGGAAGTGCGCCGTGAAGTCTCGGACCAGGTCGAGCGGGAAGGGGCCTTGCGCAACGCGCTGAAACGCACTGACGAACTGCTGCCGTATTTCCAGCCGATTGTCAGCGTTGAAACCGGCGAACTGGTCGCCCTTGAAGCGCTGGTGCGCTGGCATCAGCCGGGCGGCCGGGTGATCGCGCCGGGCGAATTTTTGCCGGATGTCGAGGGGTTGCGCCTGATCGGTCGACTGGACCTGTACATGCTCACCAGTGTTGCGGTGATCCTTGCACAGCCCGAACATGCCGATTGGCCTGCGGTGCACGTCAATTGCTCCAGCTACAGCATGACGCGTCCGGACTTCGCCAGTGAAGTGCTTGCCCTGTTGGCGCGGCACGGAGTCGCGCCCTCGCGGATCTGTCTGGAATTGACCGAAGGCGCACTGGTGGCTGAGCCGGCCATCGCCCGCCTGACCATGCAGCAATTGGCCGACAACGGCATGTCGGTGGTACTCGATGACTTCGGCGCAGGGTTTTCATCCCTGAGCTATGTGCATCAATACCGTTTCAGCGGTTTGAAGATCGACAAATCGTTCATCCTCGAACTCACCACCAGTGCACGCAGCCGCGCCATCGTCCGGGCGATTGTGCGGATGGCCGAATCGCTGGACCTGAGTGTGGTCGCCGAAGGTGTCGAGGATGAAGCGACCCTGGACCTGCTGCGCGAAATAGGCGCCGGGCAGGCCCAGGGTTACTACTTCGCCAAGCCGATGGGGTTGGAGGCGTTGTTGGCGAGTTCGCTGATGAGGTCATCCAGCCTGGCGCTTGCAGATGACTCGACAATCGCTCCCTGAAACCCCCGCCAATTAACGAATACCCGCGCCCGCCATCGACTCCGGTACCCACTGCGCCGTCGACAGCGGTTCGATATACCGAATCCCGCCATGCGGGCCCACCACGCCATTGATGTTGTAGGTGCCGCGCGACAGGTCGTACGTCATGAACGGCGTGGCATCCGGCACCTGCTCGTCATAGCTCTGGCTGAGGAACGCGAAGGAGCCACGGTACAGCTTGCCACTCGTGTCGTATTGATCGGAGGCGACAGCGGCCCAGGTGTCTTCATCCAGGTAAAAACGGCGCTTCTGGTAGATGTGACTGGCGCCGGGCTTGAGGTTGCCTTCCACCACGTAGACCCGATGTTTCTCCCAACGCACGAAGTCCGGGGACAGGTAATTGGGGGTGGTCAGCGACTTGGCATCCCGCGCGTAGGTCAGTTTGTAGGTGTTGTAGGGCACGATCATTTCTTGCTTGCCCACCAGCGTCCAGTCATACAGTTCCAGGGCGCGGGCGGTACCTGGGTTCGGTGTGTCGTAGGCCAGGATCGAAATCTGTTTGACCCGGCGCTGGGCCGGCATGTACTGCCAGGCACGACCGGGACGCTGCAGCGGGTTGGTGGCGTTCTTGAGCATGATCGATTCACCAGCGCGCCGCGCAGGGCTGGTATAGGACAGCTTCAGCTGGTAGTAGAGGTCGGAGTTGTTGATGGGCTTCGACAGGTTCTCGTAGATCGGGAAGGAGACGAAGGCCTCGCCGGTGACGGCCAGGCTTGGCACGCCCGCCGAGTCGACGTTCCAAGAGTCGTACTTGGAATGAATGTTGACGCCCTGGTAGCGCAGCAGGAAATTCCACATCGCTTCGGCACCCGATTGCGGGATCGGGAACGGCACACCGGGCAATACATTGTCGAAGGCAATCCCGCCGTTGAGAGAGCGGGCGGCAGTGGCGTTCTTGCGGCTATTGTCCAGCACCGTCTGCGGCAACGACGCGGTGCGGTGGGTCGGGTACACGTCGATGCGGTAACCGGGGTAACGCTTGGCCAACTCGATGGTGGTGGCGGTCAGCATGCCCTTGTACTGATCAACGTTGCGGCCATTGATCACCAGCAGCGGTTTCTCGTGCGCGTAGGGATCGGGGCGCATGCTGTCGCCGATCTTGAAACTGGCGGGGGCAGTGGTCAGGCCACCGTTATAAGGCGGGATGGAGCCATCGGCATTGCCGGCCTTTTCAGCACCGACCAGCGTCAGGTTGGCGCCCAGTTCGGCAGCTTGCTGACTCGATACATAGGCCTGCGCATCAATGGCCAGTGTCATCAGGAGTGAAGCAGCCAGAAGACTTTTCACGATTTTCATATTGTTATTCTCTGCTGAGTGCACCAGGCCACTCGTGGCTCAGGCGGAGCAATCGTGTTCGCCTTGTGGGCGATCAGACGGGCTCAAGCGCCAGATGCTTTTTTATGACTCCCATTAAAAAGCCCCCGAATCGGGGGCGCTTTTCATTCGACGACAGTCGCTTGGCTATTCGTGACAGACGCACAATATCGCGCCCTACGGCAAACGCGTCCTCATAACTCTTCTTCTCTCAACGCAATGATCCGCCCCGATTTCTCGGCGGCCACCAGCGTGGCATGGTCTTTTGCGTTTTGATCGGCATAGGTGAGGGCAAATTTTCCGATGGCCTGATCGAAGGAATCTGTCTTGCCCAGGTAGCCACTGATGAGCGCCGCATCCCCGGACTTGGCGTGGGCGCGGGCCAGGGTCAGACCGCACCACTCGGCGTACATCTTCAATCGAGCGGCGGATATGCCTTCGATGGGCGCTGACATTTTCATGTCTCGCAACTGACGCACAAAGTAATAGCGGCCGTTCTGGCCGCGTGTCCAGCCCAGAAAGATGTCGCTGGACGACTGCATCAGACGCTGCCCCGTGACGACACGTTGCCCCTGGTTCTCGTATTCGCTCTTGCCGGCATAGGGTGCGAGTACCGAGGGGCAGGCTTCCTTGAATTGCAGGAGCAACGGGTGATTTTCTGCGGAAAAGAACAAGCCGACGAAACAATAAGTACCGACACTGCCGATGCCGACTGCTTTGACGGCAATGTCTTCGAGACGGTAACGATCGAACAGCACGCGCCGTTCATGGGGCAGCGACAACCGATAATCCTGCAGCGCCAGATGGACGTTGCGCACGAAGCCTTTTTCATAGACATGAAACAGAATCGGCGGTTGATCGATCAGGCGCCGTCGCCCTCCGACTTCACCGCTGATTTTGGGATAAAGGTAATCGCCAACACGCAGCTTGGCCTTGGCGACTAGTTGCTCGCGGATTTTCTTGATCTCGGCATTGGGTGCCATGTCGACGATCGCTTGGGCATCCAGGCAGTCGTACCAGACTTCCATCGGGCTCATCTTCGAGAATTTGCGCAGGTACTCGCGGTAGGCGCGCACGCATTCGGCGGCGCTGGCCTTTGCCGCTTTATCGCTGAGGCGGTTGTCGCGGGCGGCCACGGCAAAACTGATCGCCAGGCGTTTGACATCCCATTCCCAAGGGGCGGGGAGGGTTTCGTCGAAGTCATTTATGTCGAAGATCAGATTGCGCTCAGGTGTCGCGAACAACCCGAAGTTCATCAGGTGACAATCCCCGCACGCCTGCACTTGAAAACCAGTGGTTGGGGTCGTCGCCAGGTCATGCGCCATCAACCCGGAAGAACCGCGTAAAAAGGTGAAGGGACTGGCCAGCATGCGCCCGTAGCGCACGGGCACCAGGTTGGGCAGTCGATAACGGTTGGACTCTTCGAGGAGCGCGATGGGGTCGCGGTGCTTGCGCGCGGGTTTCCATTCGGCGTGAAGGGCGTGCGGCAGACGCGCGCGTAACTGCTCGCCGGCGTACAGACGTTCCTTGCGTGAGTAAAAGACCCGTTCTTCCCCGTCGTCTTGCGATTGCCCTGACTTGTTGTCGGCGGGCGTGTTTTTACGGGGCGGCATGATCACTCCTTTGCTCAACGAAGTGGTTTCGTTTGGGCGCAGGATCTGATCATTCGGCTGTTCCATCAGCCTGCAGAGAGGGTGTGCGCCAGTGTGTTGGAAAGCGCGAAAGTTAATGTTTGAAGCGTAGCAGCTCTTATTCCGGGTGCCCGGTGGCGCGGATTATTTTGTGTTATTTATGCGAGGTTTTCCGGTTTCAGGTACGCCGCGTGTTCAGTCGACAGGCTGGCTTAAACAAGAAAAGTCGTCCGCGTTTAAATGAAGCCTTCGGTTACCACTCGGAGGCTACAACGCCTTGCGCCATCGCCTACGGGTAAGAACCCTGGGCGTGTTTTTGGTCGAGACGTTGGCCTCGATCGACGTGATGGTCCATCACTTGGTGGATCATCTAGAGGGGGAGGCACGCTACGCCTTGCTGGGCATTTCAAACAGCATCATGGTGGCCGAGATCACGGCGAACGGCGTGCTGGATAAAATAGAACCGTCCGTGTAACCACACATCCTGTGGCGAGGGGGGCTTGCCCCCGTTGGACTGCGCAGCAGGCCCATCTTTTGGGGCCGCTTCGCTGCCCAACGGGGGCAAGCCCCCTCGCCACAGGGACCTGTCAACACCACCATTTGAGGCCGCTGCCGAGGAGGCAGATGTCTTTTGGCTGGATTTAAATGCAATCTGGCACAAAAACAAAGCAAACACCCAAACAGGACTCTTTAATCCTCGTTACCCTGATTTCATTGGGTGCCGAGCATAGAACCCAATCGAGCTCCTGGACTCACGTGATGCTTGATCTTGAAGCTTCTCACCAGGTCTTTACCACCTATCACCAACGATAGAGCTAACTGATCGGTAAGGATGACCGTAACTCTGCGGGAGAAGCACAAGATGAACACGAAACAGCTGAGACACATACTTGCCGGTTTAACCCTGTCTTTTGGCGCTGTGCATTCGCACGCCGAAGAGGCCAGAAAAGTTGATGTACTGCTGATCGGTGGCGGCATCATGAGCGCGACGCTGGGCGTCTGGCTCAATGAGTTGGAGCCGGGGCTCTCGATGGAGATGGTCGAGCGCCTCGACGGTGTCGCCCTGGAAAGCTCCAATGGCTGGAACAACGCGGGTACAGGCCATTCGGCACTGGCCGAGTTGAACTACACACCGCAAGACGAGAACGGAAAAGTCACGATCTCGAAGGCCGTTGAAGTCAATGAAGGCTTCCAGCTGACCCGACAATTCTGGGCGTGGCAGGTCAGGCAAGGCGTGTTGAAAAACCCGCGTTCGTTCATCAATTCCACCCCGCACATGAGCTTCGTCTGGGGCGATGCCAACGCCAGCTTTCTGAAAAAGCGTTATGAGGCATTGCAGGCTAGTCCGTTGTTCCGCGGTATGCAGTTTTCCGAAGACCCGGCCGTGATCAAAAAGTGGGTTCCGCTGATGATGGAAGGGCGTGATCCGAAGCAAAAAATCGCGGCCACGTGGAACCCCAATGGTACCGATGTCAATTTTGGAGAAGTGACCCGCCAACTGGTCGGTTACCTGCAAACCTCGCCGACATTTGCCCTGAAGCTGTCCAGCGAAGTGCAGGACATCACCCGCAACGAGGACGGTAGTTGGCGCGTCAGCTACAAAAACCTCAAGGACGGGAGCCAAACCGTTACTGATGCCAGGTTCCTGTTCATCGGTGCGGGGGGTGGCGCGCTAAAGCTGTTGCAGAAATCGGGTATCCCCGAGGCCAGGGAATATGCAGGTTTTCCAGTGGGCGGCTCATTCCTGGTGACAGAAAACCCGGCCATCACCGAGCGGCATCTGGCCAAGGCCTACGGCCAGGCATCGGTAGGGGCGCCACCCATGTCGGTTCCGCATCTGGATACCCGCGTGCTGGACGGCAAGCGCCTGATCCTGTTCGGGCCATTCGCAACCTTCAGTACCAAGTTTCTCAAGCAGGGCTCCTTTCTGGACTTGCTGAGTACGACCACGACGGACAATGTGTGGCCGATGACTCGCGTCGGCATCAAACAATATCCACTGGTCGAGTACCTGGCTGGCCAACTGATGCTGTCGGACGAGGATCGACTCGATGCCTTGAAGGAATACTTCCCCAACGCCAAAGCCGAAGACTGGCACTTGTGGCAAGCAGGCCAGCGCGTGCAGGTGATCAAGCGTGACGAAGCTGCCGGTGGTGTCCTGAAACTGGGCACGGAGATTGTTACGTCCCAGGACGGCACCATTGCCGGATTGCTGGGGGCCTCTCCAGGTGCGTCGACCGCCGTACCGATCATGGTGAGCTTGCTGCAGAAGGTGTTCAAAGACAAAGTCGCGACGCCCGCTTGGCAGGAGAAACTGCACCAGATTCTTCCGAGCTACGGTACCCAACTTAACGACGATCCGGCGAAAGTGGCTGAAGAGTGGGCCTATACCGCCAAGATCCTTCAACTGATGCCTCCACCTGAGATCAGTCAAGTCGCTACGCCGATGGCTGAAAAAGAGCAGGGCACGCCAGTGAAGGAAAAGGCACCGGCTGACATGGCTCTGTGAAAAACAAGACCACTCATTCGGAGTACGCAACAGCCCGCTGGACGTTAACGTTCAGCGGGTTTTTTAGTGACGCTGTGAAACCCGCTGCAACGTGACAAACCACACAACCCAGGCAGTCACGCTTATCAAGGCGCCCAACAGACTGACGGCCACCCATCCCCATAACGCATACACCTGTGTCGCAGCAGCGGCACCCAGCGCGCTGCCGACCGAGTAGAAACACATGTAAGCGCCGACCATCCGACTCTGTGCGTCCGGTCGTGCAGCGAAAATGATGCTCTGGTTGGTGACGTGTACGGCCTGCACCGCGAAGTCGAGCAGGACCACGCCGCAGACCAGCGCGATCAGCGACGTCTCGGCAAACGTAATGGGCAACCAGGACAACGTCAGTAGCGCCAGCGAAATACCGGTCACCCGCTGTCCCAGACCTTGATCGGCCCAGCGACCGGCTCTTCTGGCAGCCAGGGCACCGGCGACGCCGGCCAGGCCAAACAGGCCGATGGCCGTGTGTGAAAGCGACAGCGGCGGGGCGCTCAACGGCAGCACCATGGCGGTCCACAGAACGGAAAAAGCGGCAAAGATCAGCAGGGCCAACAGGCCCCTGACACGCAACGCGGGTTCGGTGATGAACAGTTTGAACAGGGAACGAATGAGCGTCAGGTAGGACTCGTCATGCCTTGGCGACGCCGTGACCGGCACCACTCGCCACAGCACCGCCGCGAGGGTCAGCATCAACCCTGAGGACACAAAGTACACGGCGCGCCAGCCCGCGATGTCTGCAATCAGGCCAGAGGTAAACCGCGCCAGAAGAATGCCCAGAACAATGCCACTGGTGACCGTCCCCACGGCATGCCCGCGTTGTGAGGGCGTTGCCAGCACGGCGGCATAAGCCACCAGCACCTGCACGACCACGGCCAACAAACCCATCACGACCATGGCACTCAACAGGGCCAGCCATTGCTGTGCTGCGCCGACCGCTGCGAGCGCCACCGCAGACAGCAATACTTGCGAAAGAATCAGCCGCTTGCGGTTGACCAAATCGCCCAGCGGCACGATGAACAGCAACCCCAGCGCGTAACCGACCTGAGTGGCCGTCACCACAACCCCGATCATGGATGAAGCCACACCCAGGCTCTGAGCCATTGAATCGAGTAAAGGCTGCGCGAAATAAACGTTGGCGACGGCCAGCGCGCAGGTGACAGAAAACAATAACGTGAGAAACGGAGAAAGCCCCGCAGGCTGCGTGGACAGGCGTTTGGTGATTAAGTCGGCATCTGCTGTCATGCACACCTCCATGGCGCTAAACTGGTTTCAATTAAAAACTGGATTCGATTGTTGCTGAATCAGGTTTCAAATTGCAACCAGTCTTTTGAGTAGACTGAGCAAAGCCAAAATTTGGGAAGGGCAAAAAAAATGGTCGAAGACGCTTCACCGCAAGGCAGCGAATGCCCGGTCGCCAGAACGCTGGAGGCCATCGGAGATCGCTGGTCGCTGATGATCATCCGCGACGCATTTGACGACATTCGCCGATTCAGCGAATTTCAAAAGAGCCTGGGCGTGGCCAAAAACATTCTGGCGTCGCGCCTGAAAACATTGGTTGAGGTCGGGGTCTTCGACATTCGACCGGCGTCAGATGGCAGCGCCTACAAGGAGTACGTGCTGACGGAAAAAGGACGGGAGATCTTTCCGGTGGTGGTCAGTATCAGGCAGTGGGGCGAACGTTTTCTGTTCCAACCCCAGGAGACGCGTTCTGTGCTGCGGGATAACGCGTTGGGCCAGCCGCTGATGCCGGTCGAGGTTCGCTCATCGAACGGTCAAAAACTTGAGCCCTCTGACTGCCACAGGGTGAGGCTGGTGGATGGCGTTAAAGACGTGTAGATCAACTTTCAGGAGTAACGACCGAGTCTGCACTGGCTTCGGCCTCCAGTTTCAGTCGGTCAGCCTTGCTGATGTATTTTTCCTTGCTTTGCGGCGCCAGTTTGGCGCTGGCCTTTTTGGCGTGGGCCTTTAACAGCTGTTGTATTTTTTTACGGCGGTTCATGTTTTCTACTCGGCGTGTCAGTTCTTGAATGATGGCAGGGGAGGCGCACGAAGCCTAGGCCGGGAGATAGGGCTTCACGGCGTCTTCGAGTATGTCCACCAGCTCAGGATCCATGTAGCGATAGTCGTCGGGAATGTCCAGAGAGTGGATTCGCTTGTGTTCAAGCAGACGGGCGTACTCGGCCTGCAGGCGATTCAGGTGTTTGCGTTCCATGACAAAGATGACATCGGCCCAGCGAATATCCGCCGGGCTGATGGTTTTGCGTGCGTTCGGGCTTGTGCCCGCCGAGCGGGCATTGAAGCCGGGGCGGCGGTGCCAGATCGCTTCCGCCGTGGGACTGCGCCATTGGTTACGACTGCAGACGAACAGAAGGTTTGTCACTCTTGATCCAACAATTGGCGGGTGGTGCGGATGGGATAGCTCATGCCGAGTTGCCGTGCCCTGACTAGCTTGTCGGCACGGGTGTACATCAGCTTCCAGTTCTTTTGCGGCTTGAATTTCAGCGGACGAACTGCTTTATCATTGCCGCGTTTACGGGCCTGTGCACGTCGCCAGGCGCGGGTTCTTTCCATAATCATTTCCTCGTGAGTACCGGGTTCAGCAGCCGCGGTAATACGAGTTGGGCCTATGGTAAGCGTGAATCGGCTTACAAGTCGATGACAAGGTCGGACGAGGTCTGCTGCAACAAAGCAGGCACAATCCTTTGTCGATTTCACTCTGTCGGATGCCGCCGTTGTGGTTCAAAGAAAAGCGCTAAGTCAGGTAAGGGGCACGACATGACGTACCGAACAGGAACAGAAGCTTTTATTCACGGCGTGCGAACGCTGATTCCATTGACGCCCGGCGTCATTCCCTTCGGGTTGGTGACCGGGGTGATGGCAATCGAGATGGGTATGTCGCCAGGCATGAGTATGGGGATGACCTTGCTCTTCTACTCGGGGTCGGCTCAGCTGGTTGCACTCCAGCTTTTGCAAAATGGTGCTGTGCCCGTGGCGGTTGTTGTCACAGCCTTGATCATCAACTTGCGCTTTATCATGTACAGCGCTTCGTTGGCGCCTTACCTGCACCACTTGCCACGTCGTTGGACATGGCCCGTGTCGTACATGCTTTCTGACCAATCCTACGCACTGTGCGCTGTGAAATTATCAACCGGTGAGCTGGGTCGATTTGCCCCCCATTTTTATGCCGGAACCGCTGTTGCCATGTGGCTGACCTGGCAGCTATCGGTGTTGGCCGGGGTGTACCTGGGCGCCAGCATCCCGGAAACGTGGTCGTTGAGTTTTGCCGTACCGCTTTCGTTTTTGGCGCTGCTCGTTCCAAACATTCGGGGGGCAGCGAGCCTGGGGGCCGCAATGGTCGGGGGGCTGATCGCTGTGTTGGCCATAAAGCTGCCATACAACCTTGGGTTGGTTACGGCTTCCATCGGCGGAGTCATGGCAGGGCTATTGATTGAAAGCTTGCGCAAAAAATCGTTGAGCAGGGCTTCAACTGATGACGTCGAGAGGGAAGCGCAATGAGTGATCTGGCTTTGTGGGGGATGTTTCTCGCGGTCGGTATCGGCACGTTTGTCATGCGTCTTTCGTTTGTCGAGATTTATGGTCGGTGGCGAATTCCCACGCTGCTGAGTCGAGCCTTGGTGTACGTGCCGCCGAGTGTGCTGGCCTCTCTGGTTTTACCCGCGGTGGTGTACCCCCATGGGCAGGGTGCGTTTGTGTTCGACAACCCTCAGATACCCGCGGCCATTGTGGCGGCCTGGATCGCCTGGAGGACGCGAAGTACGGTCCTGACACTGGCAGTAGGCATGGCAGCCCTGTGGGGGTTTAAGGTTGTTGCTTCATAAACCTTCTACGCGTCTACCTCCAGGTGGCCTCCAGATGCTGCACCAACCACTCACTAAACCCCCGTGCGCTGCTCTCACTGTCCCGATGCGTCAACACCGCCCAATTCGGCCCGCGAATGGTTTGCTCCACCAACGGCTGCAACAGCCCATCGCTGCACGCCTTCTGACTCAATAGCTGACTCACCAACGCAATACCCAGCCCCGCGCACGCCGCGTCCAGCAACAGTCCGGGATCAGAGAAATTCAGCCCCTGATCCTGCTGGCCAACGTCAATCCCGGCTTCCACCGCCCAATGACTCCAGTCCATTTCCCGCTCGCCGTGCAGGGTGGTGCGCCGTTCGCTCGGCAGCGCCCACTGGCTCGGATGGCACGCCGGGAACAGTCGGTCGGCGTGCAGCACTTTGAAGCTGCATTCAGCCTGGGAGCTGATGTCGTCGCGCACCGCAATGTCGATGGTCTGGGTGGTCATGTCCGGCACTTCATCGGTGCTGTAGATCCACAGGTCCACCTCCGGATGCTGAGCGCGGAAGTCCCCCAGGCGCGGCAACAGCCAATGTCGGGCGAACGCCGGCGTGGTGTTGAGCACCAGCTGATTGGGTTTCTGGTACTGCCCGAGACGGCGAACGCCAACCGCCAATTGTTGCAGCAACGCCTGTGTGGTGCTGAGCAGGTCATGGCCGGCGTCGGTCAGGCTGACGCTGCGACCGCTGCGAAAGAACAGCGGTTGTTCGAGGTACGCCTCAAGGCTGCGGATCTGCTGACTGATGGCTGACTGGGTGAGGTGCAACTCGTCAGCGGCCTTGTGAAAACTGCCCAAACGAGCGGCGGCTTCGAAGCCGCGAAGGGTGTTGAGTGGGGGCCAGTGCTTGAGCATTGATAAGATTTCCTAATCACTTCTGCGCAAAATCCATCGTTTGTTCGCCCGTTTTTCCAGCCGTAGCATGCATGCCAAGACCGCCAACGCAGTTTTTATTGAACACAATGGCTTAACTAAAAGGGCTTTTTATCATGCAGCAGGTCACGCAGCAGCAGGAAATTCAAAACAACGGTTGGTGGATGCCGGCCGAGTGGGCTCGCCATGCCGCGACCTGGATGGTCTGGCCGCACAACCAGGCACTCTGGGAATCGGGCTGGCGCGTCACGCTGCCGATGGTGCAAGAGGATTTCGCCCGTGTGGCCAACGCCATTGCCCGTTTCGAACCGGTAAAAATGGTCGTAGACCCGTCTGCCATCGCCAGTGCCAAAGCCTTGTGCGGGCCCAACATAGAGCTGATCCCGTTGGCGGTTAACGACAGTTGGTGCCGCGACTCCGGCCCAAGCTTTGTCTGCCACCCGCAACTCGGCATGGCCGGTGTGAGCTGGCGCTTCAACGCGTGGGGCGGCAAGTCGGCGCATGACCTGGACGAAAGCCTGGCGCGCCGTGCGCTGAATCATCTGGGCTTGCCATGCTTCGGCACACCGCTGAGCAACGAAGGCGGCGCGATTCATGTCGACGGCGAGGGCACGCTGATCACCACCGAATCGGTGCTGCTCAATCCCAATCGCAATCCGGGCATGAGCAAGTCCGAGATGGAAGAGATCTTCACGCGCTTGCTGGGCGTGAAGAAAACCATCTGGCTGCCGGGTGATCCGGACTACGTGACCGGTGACATGACCGATGGCCACGTCGATGGCGTGTGTGCGTTTGCGCGTCCGGGTGTGTTGTTGGTCGACGCGACCCACGATCAAGGCTCGGTGTATGCCGAAGTGGCGCGCGAAAACCGTCGCGCCCTGGAGCTGGCCACCGACGCCCATGGGCGCAAGTTCGAGATGATCGAGTTGTACGAAGCCACCGATGCCGTCGACACCGAGGCGCAAGTGTTCTGCGCGTCGTACACCAATTTCTACATCGCCAACGGCGCAATCATCATGCCGGCTTATGGCATCGACGCCGACGATGCAGCGGCCGATGTGCTGCGCCAAGCGTTTCCCGGGCGTGAAGTGGTGCCGGTGCGGATCAATCATCTGGCCCATGGCGGCGGCGGGGTGCATTGCATCACCCAGCAGCAGCCGGCGTGGCCGGTGGAGGGTTGATCGAATGACGCTTCTGACGATTGCCACCACGCAAATGCCCTGCACCTGGGACCTGAAAAACAACCTCGATCTGGCCGAGCAATTGGTGCGAGACGCAGCGGCGAAGGGCGCCCAGGTCATCCTGCTGCAGGAGCTGTTTGCCACGCCTTACTTTTGCATCGAGCAAAGCCACAAGCATCTGGCACTGGCCGAAGAATATCGCGACAGCGCTGTGCTCAAGCGCTTCGCCGCGCTGGCCAGGGAATTGGGTGTGGTGTTGCCGCTGAGCTGGTTCGAAAAGGCTGGCAACGCGTACTTCAATTCCTTGAGCGTGGCCGATGCCGACGGACGTCTGCTGGGCGTGTATCGCAAGACCCACATTCCCAACGCCATCGGCTATCAGGAGAAGGAATATTTCAGCCCCGGTGATACCGGCTTTCGGGTCTGGGACACCGCGTTCGGGCGCCTCGGCGTGGGGATCTGCTGGGATCAGTGGTTCCCCGAAACCGTTCGCTGCCTGGCGTTGATGGGCGCCGAAGTCTTGCTGTTTCCCACGGCCATTGGCTCTGAACCGGGCTGCGCCACGCTGGATTCCCGGGATCACTGGCAAATGACCATGCGCGGGCATGCGGCGGCCAACATCCTGCCGGTGGTGGCCGCCAACCGCGTCGGCCGCGAAGTGGCGACCACCGATCCCGAACTGCAAATGAGCTTCTATGGTTCGTCCTTTATCTGTAACCACAAAGGCAAGTTGCTCGCCGAAGCCGACCGCGACAGCACCGGCGTGTGGGTCCACACCCTGGACCTCGCCGCCATGCGCGAAGAGCGCTTGAGCTGGGGCATTTATCGCGATCGCCGTCCGGACATGTACGGAGCGCTGTTGAGCCAGGATGGCCGTCACCTCAATGCTCGCTGGAACACTCAAGGGGTCTGACATGCACATTGCCAATAAACGCTGGCTCGGCGCCCTGGGTCTGGCCCTGTGCTGCGCGATACCGTCGCTGCACGCCGAAGAGAAAACCCTGCGCCTGTACAACTGGGCCGATTATTTTGCCGAGGACACGCTCAGCCAGTTCACCGCTGAAACCGGGATCAAAGTGATCTACGACGTCATGGACGGCAGTGAAACCCTGGAAGCCAAGATGCTCGCTGGCGGCAGCGGTTACGACTTGATCTTCCCCGGTGACACCGTGGCCGAACGCTTGATGCGCGCCGGCAGCCTGCAAGCGCTGGACCAGTCGAAACTCACCGCGATGGATGACGTCGAACCCGGTTTGCAAAAGTTGCGCGCGCATTATGAGCATTCGAGCAAGGCCACCGTTCCCTACACCTGGGGCACCATCGGCCTGACCTACAATGCCGAGCAGATCAAACAGCGCATGCCGGACGCGCCGGTCAACAGCCTGGACATGCTGTTCAAACCGGAACTGGCCGCGCGATTTGCCGATTGCGGGATCTCGATGATCGATTCGCCGGACGAAGTGCTGGCGGTGGTGCTCAACTATCTGGGCAAGGACCCACGCAGCGCCAAACCGGCGGACCTCGCCGCCGCCAGTGACCTGCTGATGAAATTGCGCCCGCACATTCGCAAGTTCCAGTCGCAACCGGTGACCGATCTGGTCAATGGCAACCTGTGTTTGTCGCTCGGTTACAGCGGCGACATGACCCAAGCGCAGCGGACGTCGGACACTGCCGGCAAGAAAACCACGTTCCAGTACCGCGTTCCCCGTGAGGGCACCACGGTATGGATGGACACCATGGCGATTCCGGTCGACGCCAAACACCCGGAGTACGCCTATGCGTTCATCAACTTCGTGATGCGGCCGGAGAACATGGCGGCCATCAGCAATTTCACTGGCTACCCTACGTCCAACGCCAAGGCGCGGCCGAGCGTCGATGCGGCCATGCGTAATAATCCGGACATCTACCTCGACGACGCCACGTATGCACGGCTGATTCCCGGCAAGGACATCCCGCAATCGGATATGCGCGCGCGGATGCGCACCTGGACCAAGTTCAAGACTGCCACTGCCCAGTGACATCCGGCCGGCACCCGGTGCCGGCCTTCACTTTTTTCGCAAGGATTCACACATGTCGACGCGTCGCGAGTTCATCAAACAAGTCTCCGTGGTCGCGGGTCTCGGCGCCGCCGTGTCCATGGGCTGGGTCAACGCCGCCACCCGGGGCCCATGGTTCATGCCGGATGAAGGCGATAAACACCAACGGGCCTTCATCGCCTTTGGCGCACAGGACGCAATCTGGGAGGACTTCACCGCCGATGTACAAGAGGCCCTTGGCCTGATCGCGCGCACCATCGCCCGCTATGAACCGGTCACGGTGTTCTGCCGCAGCAACGAACGGAGTCTCGCCGAGGAACTGTGCGGTGCTGCCAACATCACCTACGTCACCACTCAGCTCGACGACATTTGGATGCGCGACATCGGCGCCAACTTCGTCATCGACGGCGACGGCGGGTTGGGCGCCGTGGACTTCAACTTCAACGGTTGGGGCAACAAACAGCAGCACGCCAAGGATACGAAACTGGCCAGCCTGGTATCTGAAAACGCAGAGGCCAGTGACCTGCGCACCGAACTGGTGGGCGAGGGCGGCGCTATCGAAGTGGATGGTCACGGCACCGGGATCATGACCGAAAGCAGTTGGATCAACGCCAATCGCAACCCGGACTGGAGCAAGGCCGAGGTCGAACAAGAACTGAAAGAACGCCTCGGTTTGCGCAAAATCATCTGGCTGCCGGGGATTAAAGGCAAAGACATCACCGACGCCCATGTCGATTTCTACGCGCGTTTCGTCACGCCGGGCGTGGTGATCGCCAACCTCGACAACGACCCTGAATCCTACGACCACAACGTCACGCTGGCGCACCTGGAGATTCTGAAAAACGCCACGGACGCCGATGGCCGAAAGCTGCAAGTGCATACCGTGTCGCCACCGTTGGACCCGCGCAAGAGCAAGTTCAACAAGAACAACCCGGACTTCGCGGCCGGCTACATCAACTACTTTGTGATCAACGGGGCGGTCATCGCGCCTGAGTTCGGCGACAAAGCAGCGGATACCAAGGCTTTCGAGCTGCTGTCTGAACTCTATCCGGACCGTGATGTGGTGCAGCTCAATATCGACGCCATCTCGGCCGGTGGCGGTGGCATTCACTGTGTGACCAGTCATCAGCCACGGGTTTAATCTGCAGTGGCGCCCGTTGTATCTGCGGTCGATTAATGTTAAGTGGCTGTTTTAGAAGAAAAATATTTTAAGCAGGGGCTTCCCGGACGGCGAGAAAGTTGTTAAATTCCCGCCCACACGTAGCAAGCGCTACAGGGGCGTCGCCAAGCGGTAAGGCAGCAGGTTTTGATCCTGCCATGCGTTGGTTCAAATCCAGCCGCCCCTGCCATCTTCAAGAAACGCCAGATCCTATCGGGTCTGGCGTTTTTTTATGCCTGTCATTTTCTTCCAGGCGACACGCCTCAGCTTGCCTTTGCGCCTTGCACCTGTTGGTCTGCATGGTAGGACGAACGCACCAGCGGGCCGGAGGCGACGTTTTTGAAGCCCATTTTTGTGCCTTCTTCAGCGAACCAGGCGAACACGTCCGGGTGCACGAAACGCTGGACCGGCAAATGGCTGCGCGACGGTTGCAGGTACTGGCCGAGGGTGAGCATATCGACGTCGTGCTCACGCATTCGCTGCATGACCTCGATCACTTCCTCGTCGGTTTCGCCAAGACCGAGCATCAGGCCGGACTTGGTCGGTACGGACGGGACCAACAGCTTGAACTTCTGTAACAGGTCCAGCGACCACTCGAAATCCGAACCCGGCCGCGCGGCTTTGTACAGGCGTGGCACGGTCTCCAGATTGTGGTTGAACACATCCGGCGGCTGCGTCGCGGTGATCGCCAGCGCAACGTCCATGCGCCCACGGTAATCCGGGACCAGGGTTTCCAGCTGCACGCCCGGCGACAGCTTGCGGATCTCGCGCAGGCAATCGACGAAGTGCTGGGCGCCGCCATCGCGCAAATCATCGCGGTCCACTGAAGTGATCACCACGTACTTCAAACGCAGGTCGGCGATGGCCACGGCGAGGTTCATCGGCTCATCAGCGTCCAGCGGTTTGGGCCGACCGTGGCCGACATCGCAGAACGGGCAACGGCGGGTGCAGATGTCGCCCATGATCATGAAGGTTGCGGTGCCGCCGGAGAAACATTCGCCGAGGTTGGGGCAAGAAGCTTCTTCGCAGACGCTGTGCAGCTTGTGTTTGCGCAGCAGTTGCTTGATTCGGTCGACCTCTGGAGAGATCGGCATGCGCACGCGGATCCAGTCGGGTTTGCGTGGGAACTCATCGGTCGGGATGATCTTGACCGGGATCCGCGCGACCTTTTCCGCACCGCGCAGTTTGACCCCGACTTGCATTTTCGCGGGGGCGGGGATGGTTGATTCCACAATTGGGTTCATGAGTGTTTTCTTTCTTCGAGAGGCAATGGCGAGCCAACACACCGTCCAATGTGGGAGCGAGCCTGCTCGCGAATGCTGACTGACATTCAACATTGATGTCGACTGACGCTCCGCATTCGCGAGCAGGCTCGCTCCCACAGGGTTTACGGGGTGGCTGATCAGTCGCGGTAGACCGGGAAGTCGCTGCACATCGCAGCCGCTTGCCTGGCGACTTGTGCCTCGACATCCGCATCACCGAGGTGATCAAGCAAGTCGCAGATCCATCCCGCCAACTCGATACTCTGTGCTTCCTTGAAACCACGGCTGGTGATCGCTGGCGTGCCAATGCGCAACCCCGAGGTCACGAACGGTGATTGCGGGTCATTGGGCACGGCGTTCTTGTTCACGGTAATGCCGGCACGGCCTAGGGCGGCGTCGGCGTCTTTGCCGGTCAGGCCCTGACGGATCAGGCTGACCAGGAACAGGTGGTTGTCGGTCCCGCCGGACACCACGTCGAACCCACGGTCGATAAACACCTTGGCCATGGCCTGGGCATTGCGAATCACCTGCGCCTGATAGGTTTTGAAAGCGGGCTCAAGCGCTTCCTTGAAGCACACCGCTTTGGCCGCGATCACATGCATCAGCGGGCCGCCCTGGCTGCCGGGGAACACCGCGGCGTTGAGTTTCTTTTCCAGTTCCGGATTGGCCTTGGCCAGGATCAAGCCGCCACGCGGACCGCGCAGGGTCTTGTGCGTGGTGGTGGTGACAACGTCGGCGAAGGGGATCGGGTTCGGGTACAAACCGGTCGCCACCAGCCCGGCGACGTGGGCCATGTCGACGAACAACAGGGCACCGACTTTGTCGGCGATCTGACGGAAACGTGGGAAGTCGAGGGTCTTGGAGTAAGCCGAGAAGCCGGCAACGATCATCTTCGGCTTGCACTCGATGGCCAGGCGTTCGACTTCGTCGTAATCGATCAGCCCGGTTTTAGTGTCGATGCCGTACTGCACGGCGTTGTACAGCTTGCCCGAGGACGACACTTTGGCGCCGTGGGTCAAGTGACCACCGTGGGCCAGACTCATGCCGAGGATAGTGTCGCCAGGCTGGATCAGGGCCAGATATACCGCACTGTTAGCCGAAGAGCCGGAGTGCGGCTGGACGTTGGCGTAATCGGCGCCGAACAGTTGTTTGGCGCGATCAATCGCCAGCTGCTCGACCACGTCAACGTGTTCACAACCGCCGTAATAACGCTTGCCCGGATAGCCTTCGGCGTACTTGTTGGTCAGGCCGCTGCCTTGCGCTTCCATCACTCGTTGGCTGGTGTAGTTCTCGGAGGCGATCAACTCGATGTGGTGTTCCTGCCGTGCGTCTTCGGCGTTCATCGCTGCCAACAGTTCGTCGTCGTAGCCTTTGATCTGGTCGTGTTTGCTGAACATGGTGGTGTCCTTTTTCGGATTCGGGAAATGCGTGGGGAGATTCAAGCGTCGGCGTGTTCTGCGGTCAGGCGTTCATAGGCGTCTTGATTCAGCAAATCGCTCAACGCCTCGACATCGACCGGTTTGAAGCGAAAGAACCAGCCTTCGCCCAGTGAGTCTTCGTTGACCAATTCCGGTGAGGATTCCAGCGTCGCGTTGACCTCGACCACTTCACCGTCCAGCGGCATGCTGATACTGCTGGCCGCTTTTACCGATTCCAGTACCGACACTTCAGCGCCTGCATCGAAGACGCCCAGTTCAGGCACCTGAACAAACACCACATCCCCCAGCGCCTGCTGGGCAAACACAGTGATGCCCACGGTGACCAGGCCATTGCTCTCAAGGCGCAGCCATTCGTGATCAACGGTAAAACGCAATTCGCTCATACCAACTCCTCATTGTTCAGACCCATCCGCTGCTGGTGGCGGATGACGTTTACAGGCTCGTGCGGGGCAGCGAGCGTGGTTGGGAGAGTGATAGCAAGGGCGGTGCCAATGTTGGTTAGGTGTTTTAAATCAATGGTTTAGTAGGCTTTTGAGTGAAAGGACTGACGCCGTCTGTATTGAAATCAATACGGGCAGGAGAGGTGTAGCGAGCAGGGCAAGAAAACACGGGGTGGAAGGGGTGTGTCTTGAGTTCGATACGCTGTATCGATTTGCAAACACTACGTCTGCCACACCCCACAACCCTGTGGGAGCGAGCCTGCTCGCGAAAGCGGTCTGTCAGTCGACAGTGATGTTGACTGTGACATCGCATTCGCGAGCAGGCTCGCTCCCACAGGGGACGTGTGTTGTATTCAGGATTTGGCGGGAATGCCGTATTTGCGCAGCCGAATGGCGATGGCGCTGTGGGAGGTTTGCAGGCGGGCGGCGAGCAAGCGGCTGGACGGGTAGCTGCGGTAGAGCTGTTCCAGCAGGTTCTTTTCAAACCCTTCGACGGCTTCTTCCAGGCTGCCGACTTCACCGTCATTCTGGCGCTCCACCGCCGTCCTCGCGATGTCCAGATCGTCGATGTCCACCAGCGGGTTTTCGCAGATCGCCGCCGCGCGGAAAATCACGTTTTGCAGCTGACGCACGTTACCCGGCCAGCGGTTGCCGAGCAGGGCGGCGAAGGTACTTGGGGCCAAACGGCAGACCGGGCGCTGGATCTGTGCGCAGGCCTGTTGCATGAAGTGATTGGCCATCAACAGGATGTCGTGACCACGCTCGCGCAGCGGCGGTACTTGCAGGTTGAGCACGTTGAGTCGATAGAACAGGTCTTCGCGAAAGTGGCCTTCGCTGACCATTTTTTCCAGATCGCGGTGGGTCGCACTCAGCACCCGAACGTTGACCTTGACCTCGCGATCACCCCCCACCCGGCGGAAGCAGCCGTCGCTCAAAAAACGCAGCAACTTGGCTTGCAAGTAGGGCGACATCTCACCGACTTCATCGAGAAACACCGTGCCCTGGTCCGCCAGTTCCAGCAGGCCGAGTTTGCCGCCGCGCTGGGCGCCGGTGAACGCGCCGGCGGCGTAGCCGAACAGTTCGCTTTCGGCGAGGCTCTCAGGGAGCGCCGCGCAGTTGAGGGCGAGAAACGGCGCCTCCCGACGTGTGCTGATCGCGTGGCAGGCGCGGGCGACCAGCTCTTTGCCGGTGCCGGTTTCACCCTGGATTAACAGCGGCGCATCGAGAGTGGCCACGCGTTGGGCGCGGGCCTTCAGCGTGCGGATTGCCGGGGACTCGCCCAGCAGCGCATCGAACCCTTCGGCATGGTCATGGTGCAGCGCCGATAGGCGTTCGCCGATGCGGTTCGGGTGATACAGGGTCAACAGCGCGCCGGCGTCGGTGATTGGCATGGCATCGAGCAGCAACGTCTGGCCGCCGAGGCTGACCTCGTGCATCGGCAGGCGGAAATGGTGTTCGATCAGCGTGTGGTGCAAGGACGGATCATCAAACAACGTGGTCAGCGATTCACCGGCCGGTTCGCGCCCACACAACGCAATCAGCGCCGGGTTGGCCAGCAGCACGAAACCGCGTTTATCCACGGCCAAAACAGCGTCGGTGCTGGCGGCGAGCAAGGCATCGAGCTGCAAACTGCGGCGTTGCCCCGGGAGGATGTCGACCATCGTTACCGCTTGCACGCCCTGTACGCCGAGAAAGGCCTCGCGCAACTCTTCCAGCACCTCGGCACCGAGGGTCGGCGCATCGATGTAGACGTTCGGCGGCACCATCTCGACGGCGTCCAGATTGAACCGGCGCCCACCGAGCAGGGCCAGCACTTCCTGGGTGATGCCGACGCGATCGATGAAGGTGACGTGGATGCGCATAACGGGCCTGCAAGGGTGGTGAGCGGGGTGGTTACGTCAATGAGTATGCCGGGCGCTGCTCGGGTGTGGCGAGCGGAGATCAGCCATTGGCGGTTTTGCGCGCACTGGCCGCCAGATCCTCAAGGAAGGCCTGGAGGATCGGTGGCGGGGCCGTGCCGCGTCGGGTAATCACGTCAAACGGCGACACCAGTTGCAGGCTGTTCGGTGCCAGTTGGTGCATCTCCCCGGTCTTGATCCACTGGGCGGCGAAGTGCGCCGGCAGAAAGCCCAGGTAGGCCCCGGAGATCAGCAAAATGGCCAGCGCCTCGATGTTGTCCACGGTTGCGGCGGCTTTGCTGACACCCAAATGTTCGAGGTCGTATTGCTGCATGTAGCCACGCACGACAATCCGGCTCGCGGCGATTTCTTCGAGCAGTTCATCACCTTCGGCCTTGTTGCCATACAGCGGATGCCGGCGCCCGCAATACAAGCCCAATGCCTCTTGATACAGCGGTGTGTGCAGCAGCCCCGGCACATGGATCGGGAAGTGCCCGATGGCCAAGTGCAGTCGGCCGTCTAGCACCCGTTCTTCGAGTTCGGCGGGGGTGCCGACGTAGACGTTGAGGTGCACGTCATGTCCCCGGGACACGAAGCGCTGAGTGGTGCGCGGCAGCGGTGAATCGGGGTCGGTGATGGTGGTGTCGATGATCCCCAGGTTGAGCTTGCCGCTGATGTGCTGCTTGAGCACGTCGGCGTCCATGCAGAAATTTTCCACCGCCGACAGCAGGCGCTGCGTCGCTTCATGAATCGCCACACCTTGTTCGGTCAGGCGAAACCCGCTGCGCCCGCGCTGGCAGAGTTTGACCCCGAGCCGGGTTTCCAGATGAGTCATCTGTTCGCTGATCGTCGACTGGCCGGCGTTCAACGCCGCCTGTGCGGCGGAAAAGCCCCCGCACCGGACAATCGTCGCAAACACCCTGAGCAGTTTCAGATCGACATCGTGTAGCTGGATCACCTTGGACCTCCCCCACGTGGATGCATCGGTAATGCCGATATGAGTATCTGATGTTTAGCATTTTTTCCACGAAAACCTGCGCCCATAGTCATTCCAACGGCGGTCGCCTTGCAGTCCGCCCAGCCGATAACAAAAAGTGGAGAGGCTTGAAATGTCGAATAACGGTTATGAATCCGGTCGCCTGAACCTGCCATTCGTAGGTCATTGCACCTTTGGCAAATCCCCGGTGTGCACCGATTGGGACGCACTGGATGCCGACGTCGCGGTACTCGGCGTGCCCAACGACATGGGCACCCAGTGGCGCTCCGGCGCACGCTTCGGACCACGCGGGATTCGTGAGGCATCGACGCTGTTTTCCTTCGGCCACGCCGGCGCTTATGACCATGAAGACGACGTGATGTACCTGACCGCCGCCGACGTGCGCATGGTCGACGTCGGTGACGCCGACATCGTGCACACCGACATGGTCACCAGTAACGAAAACACCGAATACGCCGTGCGCAAGATCCTCGATGCCGGCGTCATGCCGGTGGTGCTCGGCGGCGACCACTCGGTACACGCACCCGTTATCAAGGCCTTCGAGGGCCGCGGTCCGATCCACATCATCCACTTCGATGCCCACCTCGATTTTGTCGACGAACGCCACGGTGTGCGCTACGGCCACGGCAACCCGCTGCGCCGCGCCTCGGAAATGAACCACATTGTCGGCATGACCCAGATGGGCATTCGCAACGTCTCGTCGTCCAACCGCGATGACTACGAAGCGGCCCACGCCGCCGGTTCGAAAATCCTTTCGGTGCGTGATGTTCGTCGCCTCGGCGTCGAGGGTGTATTGGCGCTGATCCCGCAGAACATCAACTACTACATCACCATCGACATCGACGGTTTCGACCCGTCCATCGCCCCTGGCACTGGCACCCCGAGCCACGGCGGTTTCCTCTATTACGAAGTGCTGGAAATCATCCAGGCCCTGGCCAAACGCAGCAAAGGCAACATCGTCGGCATGGACCTGGTGGAGGTTGCACCGGTGTATGACCCGAGCGGCATGACCTCGATTCTGGCGGCGCAACTGCTGCTTAACAGTATCGGTTTCATCTTCCATGAACGGGCTCAGGCGAAGC
This sequence comes from Pseudomonas oplopanacis, assembly GCF_057128725.1. NCBI lineage: Bacteria > Pseudomonadati > Pseudomonadota > Gammaproteobacteria > Pseudomonadales > Pseudomonadaceae > Pseudomonas > Pseudomonas oplopanacis. The sequence continues at coordinate 116,353 of NZ_JBSKHV010000014.1, forward strand.
ACGCCGTGAGCGCAACCACCACCGAATCGGCGTGAACTGACCGCCGCACAGAGGGCATGAAAAATGGACGCGAGTGTTAAGCAGTACCTGCAGAAATTTGGTGTTTCCGAAGCAACCCAGACCTTCCTCAGCAAGGTGCAGAAAATGTTCATCGGTGGCGCTTTTGTCGAGGCCAGCGATGGACAGACTTCCGACGTCATCGAGCCGTCGACCGAGGGCCTGATCACACGGATTCCGATGGGCACCACCGAGGATCTCGACCGCGCCGTGCAAGCCGCTCGCGCGCAGTTTGACGGCGGCGCCTGGAGCCAGGCCAAACCGGTGGAGCGCGAGCGCTTGATGCAACGCCTGGCGGACCTGATCGAGCAGAACGCCGCAGAACTGGCGGAAATCGAATCGATCGACATGGGCAAGTCGGTCGCGTTTGCCAAGGACGTCGATATCCAGGGCACCGTCGATACCCTGCGCTATTTCGCCGGGTGGGCGACCAAGCTGCACGGGCGCACCGTCGAGCCTTCGCTGCCGGGCAACTACCTGGCGTATACACGCAAGGAAGCGGTGGGGGTGGTCGGCGCGATCGTACCGTGGAACTTCCCGCTGCAAACCATGGCCTGGAAGCTCGGCGCTGCGCTGGCCACCGGTTGCACCGTGGTGGTCAAACCCGCTGAACTGACTTCGCTGTCAGCCCTGCGGTTTGCCGAACTGGTGCAAGAAGCCGGGATTCCCGACGGCGTGATCAACATCGTTTCGGGGCGCGGCAGCGTGGTCGGCGCGGCGATGGCCACGCACCCTGGTATCGACAAATTGACCTTTACCGGCTCGACCCCGGTCGGCCGTACCGTCGGGCGCGCGGCGCTGGACGAAATGAAGCGACTAACCCTGGAACTGGGAGGAAAATCACCGGTAATCGTGTTGGCCGATGCAGACATTCCAGCGGCGGCGCAAGCGGTCGCCAACGGTGTGTTTTTCAACTCGGGCCAGGTGTGCGACGCCGGTACACGCGCCTATATTCATCGCAGTGTCTACGACGAATTCCTGCGCGAACTGATCGCCTACACGCGCACGCTGAAGATTGCGCCGGGTCTGGATCCAGACTGCTTCATCGGCCCGCTGGTCTCGGCACTGCAAAAGCAGCGGGTCACCGAGTACATCGAAACCGGCAAGCAGGAAGGCGCCGAACTGGTTTACGGCGGCCAGCCTGTCGATGGGCCTGGCTTCTTCGTCGAGCCGACCATCTTCGCCCATTGCCGCAACGACATGCGCATTGTCCAGGAAGAGATTTTTGGCCCGGTGCTGGTCACCGCACCGTTCGACGATGAGGAAGAGGCGCTGGCCCTGGCCAATGACTCGGTGTACGGCCTGGCCGCCGCGCTGTATTCCAATGACCTGGGCAAGGTGCACAGCCTGATCCCACGGTTGAAGGCCGGTTCGGTCTACGTTAACGCCCACGGCACCCTCGACCCGTCGATGCCGTTCGGTGGCTACAAACAGTCCGGTTTCGGCAAGGACCTGGGCGCCGAGCAGCTCGATTACCTGCTCGAGACCAAAGCCGTCTGGATCACGTTGCCTTAAGCACGCAGCACCAGTAGTGAGGGAGCAAGCTCCCTCGCCACAAGGTGCTCATCGCAGGGAATGCAGTTCCGTCATGATCTTCCAACAATAAGAGTCCATCATGAACACTGACGCCAAAGCCGCTCCTAGCGTGTCGCTTCTCGACGACAAACCGATCGTCGAAAGCCATTCGATCGACTTCATCCCGGAACACGAACGCACCGACAAACTGTCGAGCCAAGGCCCGTTCTGGTTCCTCGGCAATTTCACTTTCTTCACCATGACCATCGGCTTCGTCGGCCCAAGCGTCGGCCTGACCGCGCTTTGGACCACACTCGCCGGCACGCTGGGCATCATGTTCGGCACGCTGTTCATGGCGTTCCATGGTTCACAGGGCCCGCACTTGGGCTTGCCGCAAATGATCCAGTCGCGGGCGCAGTTCGGCTATCGCGGTGTGATCCTCGTATTGCTGGCGACGCTGTTTGTGTTTGCCGGGTTCAACATCGTCAATCTGGTGTTGATGATGCAGGGGTTGCACACGCTATTCGGCTTCCATCCCTGGGCGATTGCGGTGGCGGTGACGATCCCGGCAGCGGTCCTGGCGATCCTCGGTCATGACTGGATGCACCGCAGCTTCAAATGGGCGTTGTACCTGTCGATTCCGCTGTATGGCCTGGTGACGCTGGCGGTGATGATGGGCTGGGTGCCGGATGCCGCGATGCCGGTACTGGCTGCCGGTGAAGTCGCGCCGGCGCCGTTGGGCTTCAACTGGACCGGTTTCATCGCCCAGTTTGCGGCGGCGGCGAGTTACAACATCGCCTACGCCCCGTACGTGTCCGATTATTCCCGTTACCTGCCGAAGAACACCTCCAGCGGCAAGCTGATTGCCGTGGTGTTTCTTGGCGCATCGTTGTCCGGCGCATGGATGATTTCGGTCGGTGGCTGGTTGGCTGATCACCTGCATTCCACGGACGTGCTGGTCGCCCTCGGACAGGTCGGCAACGTCGTCTCGCCACTGATCGGCACCGCGGTGGTGGTGATCACCATCCTCGCGTTCCTGCCGGTGATCGCGATGAACATCTACAGTGCGAAACTGACCACGCTGACCTGCGTCGACTCCATCAAGCACATCGAACCGACCCGCAAGGCACGCATCCTGGCGATCGGTTTTGTGATCCTGCTGCAACTCGGCGTGGCCCTGAGCATCCAGAGTTCGGGCAAAGGCTTGTCGGTGCTGGGGATCTACCTGGTGGTGATGCTGTACTTCCTGGTGCCCTGGACCTCGGTCAACCTGACGGACTACTTCTTCGTGCGCAAAGGCCGCTACGCCATCCCGCACTTCTTCATGCCCCACGGCAACATCTATGGCAGCTGGGGCCTGCGTGGCATCGCCGCGTACGCCATCGGTTTCGTGTCGATGATCCCGTTCTTCTACATCTACGACGGCGTCGAGCAGCGCGAAGTCTATGTCGGCCCGCTCGCCAAAGCGTTGGGCAGCATCGACATCGCCTGGCTGGTCGGGCTGATCGTCTCGGGCCTGGTGTACTACTGGTTCAGCCGCTCGATTGATCTCAAGCGCGAAGAAACCGTGATCCAGCACATCGAGAAAACCTCTCCGCAATACACCACTGGCGACTCGCTGACCTTTCGCTCGACGCCTGTTTTCAACGAATCGGAAGCCGGGAGATAACCATGGCGACGCAAAAATACGACTACATCATCATTGGCGCCGGCTCCGCAGGTTGTGTGTTGGCCAACCGCTTGAGCGAAGACCCGGCGACTTCGGTGTTGGTGCTGGAATTCGGTGGCAGTGACCGCAGCGTGGTAATCCAGATGCCGAGCGCCTTCTCGATCCCGATGAACACCAAGAAATACAACTGGCGCTACGAAACCGAGCCAGAGCCGTACCTCAACGGACGGCGCATCCATTGCCCACGAGGCAAGGTGCTGGGCGGTTCGTCGTCGATCAACGGCCTGGTCTACATCCGTGGCCACGCCTATGACTTCGACGAGTGGGAATCCCTCGGTGCGCAAGGCTGGGGCTACCGCAATTGCCTGCCGTATTTCAAACGGGCAGAGCATTACGAGGAGGGTGGCGACGGCTATCGCGGCGGCACCGGGCCGTTGCACACCACCAACGGCAACCACATGAAAAACCCGCTGTATGGGGCGTGGGTCGATGCCGGCGCCGAAGCCGGTTACATCAAGACCGAAGACTGCAACGGCTACATGCAGGAAGGGTTCGGTGCCATGCACATGACCGTGAAAAACGGCGTGCGCTGCTCCACGGCCAACGCCTATTTGCGCCCGGCCATGGGCCGTCCGAACTTGACGGTGATCACCCACGCGATGACCCGGCAGATCATCCTTGAAGGCAAACGCGCGGTCGGTGTCATGTATGACCACGATGGCCAGACCCACCAGGTTTACTGCAACCGCGAAGTGCTGATTTCCTCGGGCCCTATCGGTTCGCCGCACTTGCTGCAACGCTCCGGTATCGGCCCGGCCGACGTCCTGCGCAAAGCCGGGATCGGCGTGCGCCATGACCTGCCGGGGGTAGGGGAGAACCTGCAGGATCACGCCGAGGTGTACATCCAGTTCGGCTGCAAGGAACCGGTGACCCTCAACAGCAAAATGGACCCGCTGAGCAAACTGATGATCGGCCTGCGCTGGCTGCTGTTCAAGGACGGGCTCGGCGCCACCAACCATTTCGAGGCCGGTGGTTTCATTCGCTCGGACAAGGGCCTGCGCTGGCCGGACATCCAGTTCCACTTCCTGCCCGCCGCCATGCGTTACGACGGCAACAAACCGATCAAGGGTCACGGCTTCATGGTGCTCACCGGGCCGAACAAACCCAAGAGCCGCGGCTATGTGCGCGCGGTTTCGGCCGACCCGTACGAGCATCCGCAAATCCAGTTCAATTACCTGCAACGGGAAGAGGATCGCGAAGGCTTCCGCCGCTGCATCCGCCTGACCCGGGAGATCATCGGCCAAAAAGCCATGGACCGTTTCCGCGACGGCGAAATCGCCCCCGGCCCGCTGGTGAACACCGATGAAGAGCTCGACGCCTTCGTGCGTGACAACCTCGAAAGCACCTACCATCCGTGCGGCTCGTGCCGCATGGGCGAGGACGACATGGCGGTGGTGGATTCCGAATTGCGTGTGCATGGCATCGCCGGGTTGCGCGTGATCGACTCGTCAGTGTTCCCGACCGAGCCGAATGGCAACCTCAACGCGCCGACCATCATGCTCGCCGAGCGCGCCAGCGATCTGGTGCGCGGGCGCAACATGCTGCCGGCCTCGGATGCACCGGTCGGTCTGGTGCAGGATTGGGAAAACAGCCAGCGCTCGACGCTGCCGGGGCGCAACGTCCGGGTTTAATGACGTTGTTTTTTGCTCAACAACAGCCAGATCGACGCAGTGTCGATCTGGCTGTTTTGTGTTTTTGAGGCTGGTTTTAGCGGTAACGGCCTTGTCTCGCATCGTCTCCTATACTGTTGCGCGTTGGCAGGTTCAACACCGATCCTGAATGCCGTTGGAGACGCACCCAGTACTCCGACGGTTTTCCCTACGACCCCACAGTAAGGAGAACGAACATGGCAATCCGCATTGGCGACGAGGCACCGGACTTTACCGTCGAGAGCACCGAAGGCACGCTGCATTTCCACGAATGGATTGGCGACAAGTGGGCCATCCTGTTTTCGCACCCCAAGGACTTCACCCCGGTTTGCACCACCGAACTGGGCTATATGGCCGGGCTCAAGCCCGAGTTCGACAAGCGCAACACCAAGATCGTCGGCCTCAGCGTCGACCCGGTCAGCAACCATGCAAGCTGGGCCAAGGACATCGAAGAAACCCAGGGGCACGCGGTCAATTACCCGATGATCGGTGACGAAAACCTGGTGGTGGCGAAGCTCTACGACATGATCCACCCGAATGCCAGTGGCGGCACCCGCACTGCCGTCGACAACGCCACCGTGCGTTCGGTGTTCATCATCGGCCCGGACAAAAAGGTCAAGGCCATGCTCATCTACCCGATGAGTGCCGGGCGTAACTTCGATGAAGTACTGCGTCTGCTCGATTCCCTGCAATTGAACGCCAGGCACACCGTCGCCACACCGGTGAACTGGCGTCCGGGAGAAGACGTGATCATCCCTACCTCAGTGTCCGATGAAGACGCGCGGAAAAAATACCCGGACGGTTTCAAAACCATCAAGCCGTACTTGCGCACTGTGGCGCAGCCGAAGTAATCCAACTGTCGAGGGATCTCCAAAATGGTCGTACAAGCCCTGCGCGTCGACGCCAGTCATCTCGACAAGGTGGCGCGCCTTTTCGACGCCTACCGAGGTTTCTACGGCCAGCCTTCGAACCTGACCCAGTCCCGGGATTTCATCGCCGAACGCATTACCCGCGACGAATCGGCGATTTTTCTCGCCGAAGACGCCGCGGGCCACGCGTTGGGTTTCGTGCAGTTGTACCCGACGTTTTCCTCCATCGACGCCCACCGCACCTGGTTGCTCAGCGACCTGTTCACCACCCCCGAGGCCCGTGGGTCAGGGGTGGGGACGTTGCTGATGAACACCGCCCGTGAGTTTGCGGTGTTGAGCGGTGCCAAGGGCATGGTGCTGGAAACCGCCACGGACAATGTGGGTGCGCAGCGGTTGTATGAGGCGTTGGGGTATGTGCGTGATGGGGGGTATTACACGTATTGCCTTGATTTGAAGGGCAGACTATAGAGGCACAGGCCGGTGGATTCAGGCGATGTCGTAGGTAAAGGCCTAAGTCCTTGTAGCTGGCGGGAAGAATGTAATTAAACAAGCACCGTAAGACATGTGACGGTTTTCAGAAAATCCAAGAACCATCCCACAAGGTTTGAGGGTTGGCACTCGGAAGCGAGGCGGGTAGGGTGTTGGCTGCAACCCTGTAAAAGAGAGTCGACTGTCTGGGGGGTAGAGGTGCCCTTCATCTTGCCAGCAACGACAGCGAGCCACTTACCGATTAAACTGCTAAACATCGGACCCGGAGGTCACAATGAGCGCCGAACTTTCCCCTATCGTTTCAGAGTTTGAAACCGAAGAAAAAGCTGTCAGTTATGACCATTGGTTTCGTGCCAAAGTGCAAGCCTCGCTCGATGATCCACGCCCGAATGTCCCACACGATCAGGTGATGGCTGATATGCGAGCTTTGATCGAATCCAAGCGCAATAAACGCGATGCTGGTTGAGTGGCGGCCCGAAGCTCGGGCTGAACTCTGGCAAATCCTGGATTACATCGGCGACCGCCACTTTGTAGCAGCAAGTGAGTTGTACCAGGCCATTGAAGTTGCTACCTCAGCGCTTCCCCAACATCCCTACCTTTATCGATTTGGTCGTGTACCCGGTACGCGGGAAATTGTTGTACACCCCAATTACTTGGTGGTCTATCGAGTGACGGATCGAATTGAGATTGTGACCGTATTACATGCCAGACAGGAATACCCCTGACATTTGATCAGGTTGTTTTCTATGGCCGTTGCACTCAATAGTTCCGTTAATTTGGCTGCCCGCAAGTTGTAATAAAAGTGCTTCTCCAGTTGATTCAATCCAACCTCCACCAACATCACGGCAACGCCCACTCCTCACGAAACTGCTCGTACTGCACCTCCGGCATCTGCACCAGCAGCGGCGACTCGCGAGGGTCGAGCCACTTGAGCAACGCAGCAATATCCCCCTGATCCATGGCCGTACAGCCCGCCGTCGGCGAAGCGGGGCCGCGCCAGATGTGGAAGAAAATGCATGAGCCCGAACCCGCCGTGGCCGGGGTGTTGTGCTCGATGAAAATGCCTTGGCGATAACCCTCTTCGTTGCGCATGTGCTCCGAGCTGTTCCAGTCTGTAGCCATCGCTGCGCCGTCGACCAGTTTGTTGTACTGACTGGATTGGCTGTCATCCACGCATTCGAGGGTCGGTGTCAGCGCGAGGTAAGGCAGGTGGCTGTCGACAGTGGTGTCGAAACCAAACGCCGTCCCCAGTTTGAAGATCCCCGCCGGTGCTTTTCCATCGCCTTCGCGTTTGATCGGGCCTTCAACATCACCCAGCCTGCTCACGCCTTTGCCCCAGCCCATACCGTTTTTGCCGACGACGACGGGAAAGGCATCGCCGTACTTTCGAAAGGTTTTCCCCTCACGTTCATAGCGCTGCGCGGTGCCCTGAATGTCATCCCAGTTTTTGCTGGTCACCACAATCAACTGACCGCTGCTGCCGATAGTGTCGCTGGCGCTCATCGGTGTAATCGGGAAGTCCATCACATCCTTCGGCGCGCCCTCGCCAATTAACGTGAAGTGCCACCATTCCTTCGAATACCCGGCAAACCCTTCTTTCTCCATGGCGCTGCTCAAGCGTTGGCGGTTGTCCTTGGCGGTGGCGTTGATCGTCGGGTTGGCGGTATGTGCGCGCTCGTCGAAGCAATCGAAACCGGTGCCCATATCCAGGGCGCCGTCGTGCCAGCGCTGTTCATAGGGCGCGGTGCAATCAACTTGTGTCGCCGTCGCAGTCCAGATGTCGGCCGGCAGCGCATCGGGGCCGATCAGCGTCAGGTCCACGGTTGAGCCCTTGGAGTGTCCCGACACCCGCGCCACATAACCCAGGCGCCAGAAGTCCTGCTTGTCCACGCGTGGATAGAACTCGGCCTTGTGCGGGTCACCCGGTTCTGTCGCGAAGCGCCCCATGTCGGCGACGGCGCGGCTGGGTCGATAGCAGTCGAATACCTTCAAACCGTAGCCTTGCGTGCGCAGTTCCGCCTGGACCCGGGCGAGGGCCTTGGCGGTGTCCTCGGACAACAGGCATTCGGCAGCCTCGTAACCGTCGAGCCGGTGCCCGGTGAAATTGTGGGCGCTGGCGTAGCGCATGTCCTGCTCGATGCTTGGGTCGATGGTGCGCAAATACACCATGTTCGCAGGCCTTGGTTCGGCACTCGCCATGCCGCAAATGACAAGGCTTATCAGTGCCGCCAAGACGCGATTCCGTACGCTTGTCGCCTTCATACAATTTAAATAAATACGTAACAAGATTTCACCATTGGACAGGCAGGGTAACGGGGCGGCGTGTCAACGATGTCACGGGCCTCAAGGACTTATCAATGGCGCCGGGCATGAAGTTGAATCGGGCTTCGAATAATAATGAGGTGCTATGACTGTTCTGGTTACCGGCGCTGCCGGTTTTATTGGTTATCACACGGTTAAACGGCTGTGCCAGCAAGGTCTTGACGTCGTCGGTATCGATAACCTCAACGACTACTACAGCGTAGAGCTCAAACAGGCACGGCTCAAGGAGCTGGAGTTGTTGTCGGGTTTTCGTTTTCAGCGACTGGATATTGTTGATAAAGCGGCCCTGATGGGGCTCTTCCAAGAGCATCGATTCACCGAGGTCGTGCACCTGGCCGCTCAGGCCGGCGTTCGGTATTCGCTGGACAACCCCGATGTCTACGCGCAATCGAACCTGGTGGGCTTTGTGAATGTGCTGGAAGCCTGCCGGCACCATCGCCCCGAGCATTTGATCTATGCGTCGAGCAGCTCTGTGTATGGCACCAACAGCAAGATGCCGTTCAGTGTCGAAGACGCCGTCGAGCATCCGGTTTCGCTGTATGCCGCCAGCAAACGTGCGAATGAACTGCTCGCGCACAGCTACTGCCATCTCTACGGAATTCGCGCCAGTGGCCTGCGGTTTTTCACCGTTTACGGACCCTGGGGCCGGCCGGACATGGCGCTGTTCAAGTTCACCCGAGCGATGCTCAACGACGAACCCATCGACATCTATAACCACGGCGAAATGGCGCGGGATTTCACCTACATCGATGACATCGTCGAAAGCATCGTGCGCCTGCGGCCCAAACCGCCGACGGCGGACAGTGCCGGCGAGGGCGCCAACCGAATCTTCAACATCGGACGGGGCGAACCGATGCCGTTGCTGGCGTTCGTCGAGTGTCTGGAAAACGTGCTGGGCATCAAGGCACGGCGCAACTATTTGCCGCTGCAAGCGGGCGATGTGATCAAGACCTGGGCCGATGTATCGGCGTTGGCAGACTGGGTCGACTTCCGCCCGTGCGTGGCGGTCGAGACCGGTGTGGCGGAGTTTGTGAAGTGGTACCGGCACTTTTATCAGCGATCAAGCGTTCACCCTTGATACCAACCATTAGCGGGGGGAGAACCCTATGAGCCAAGACATCTTCGTATCGGTCCTGATTCCGGCGAAAAACGAAACCAACAACCTCAAGCCCTTGATTGAGGAAATCCGTGCGGCGTTGGCGGATGAAGCGTACGAAATTATCGTCGTCGACGATGGCAGCACCGATGCCACCCTGCACGAACTGCAGCAGATCAAAAACAGCGGTTTGAGCACGCTGCGCATTCTGTGCCATGAACGTTCGTTGGGCCAAAGCACCTCGCTTTACCATGCCGCACTTGCCGCGCGCGGGCAGTGGCTGGCGACGCTCGATGGTGACGGCCAGAACGACCCGGCGGACATCCCCGGCATGTTGCAACTGGTGCGTGGCGGTCACGGTCCGGTCGACGTTCAACTGGTGGCCGGTCACCGTGTTAATCGCCGCGACACCGCCAGTAAACGCTGGGCCTCGCGCTTCGCCAACGGACTGCGTCGGCGCATGCTCAACGACGCCACACCGGACACCGGTTGCGGGCTCAAGCTGATCGAGCGGGCGGCGTTTCTGCGCTTGCCGTACTTCGACCACATGCACCGGTTTTTGCCGGCGCTGATCCAGCGTCACAACGGCCGAATGATCGTCCACCCGGTCAACCATCGCCCGCGTACCGCCGGGGTGTCCAAGTACGGCAACCTCGACCGGGCGCTGGTGGGCATTCTTGATCTGGTCGGGGTCTGGTGGCTGATCAAACGCACGCGCCTGAACACCAAGGCGCAGGAGATCGAAGGATGAACCTCTCCCGCGAAACCCTGTGGCTGGCGGTCGGTTTCATTGGCCAGATCGCCTTCACCGGCCGCTTTGTCCTGCAATGGTTGTACAGCGAATACCAGAAGCGCAGCGTGATCCCGACGAGTTTCTGGTACTTGAGCATCGTCGGCAGCACGCTGCTGCTCGCGTATGCCATTTACCGCCAGGACCCGGTGTTCATTGCCGGTCAGGCATTTGGCTCGATTGTATACCTGCGCAATTTACAACTGATTGCCAAAAACACCCCGGCGAAGGAATGAGACATGCGTAGAACGCTATCACCCGGTGTCGAGTGCCTGGGCCTGATGTTGCTGGCCCTGCTGCTGATCGGCGCAGGGTTGGGGCTGCGTCAGCCGCAGAATGTCGACGAGGAACGGTTCCTCGGCGTCGCTCTGGAAATGTTGCACAACAACGCGTGGCTGATTCCGCACCGGGCGGCAGAGATCTACGGTGACAAGCCGCCGATTTTCATGTGGACCGTGGCGTTCTTCACTTGGCTGACCGGCAAACCTGCAATCGCCCTTTATATTCCTGGCCTGTTGTCCGGCGTGACTGTTACGGCGGTGGTCTACGATTTGGGCCGACGTCTGTGGAACCAGCGCATCGGCCGGATCGCGGCTCTGTTGTATCTCGCTACCTATCAGACCTACAGCATCTTGCAGACCGGCCAGATCGACAGCTTTTTGGTGCTGTTCACCTCGGTCGGCCTCTACGGTCTTGCGCGTCACTTGTTGCTCGGCCCGGCCTGGCGCTGGTTCTACATTGGATGCGCCGCCATGGGCGTGGGCGTGATCACCAAAGGCGTCGGGTTTGTCCCGGCGCTGATGTTGATTCCGTATGCCTATGCGGTGCGCAAAGACTGGCCCGGCGTGGTGGCGATGCCGGGCGAGGCGCGCAAGTGGTGGCTGGGATTGGCAGTGATGTTGGGCGCCACGGCGATCTGGTTGCTGCCCCTGGCGTTGTCCATCGTGCTCAATGGCGGCGCCGATGAAATCGCCTACGCCAAGGAAATTCTGTTGCGTCAGACTGCAGGGCGATATGCCGCGGCCTGGGACCACCGCGAACCGTTCTGGTACTTCTTCGTTTACGTGATCCCGCAATACTGGCTGCCGCTGGTGCTGGCGCTGCCGTGGCTGGTGCCCGCGTGGCGTCGGCAGTTACAAAAGCACGACGGCCGGGTGTTGGTGCTGCTGGGTTGGGTCCTGCTGGTGGTGCTGTTTTTCTGCATCAGCAGCGGCAAGCGCAAGTTGTACATCTACCCGGCGCTGCCAGGGTTGGTGTTGGTGGCGGCACCGTTGATTCCGTGGTTGCTCAAGCGTTGGTTCAGCCAGCGCCCGCGCGGTCGACAGGTGTTCCAGGCGGTGGCGGTGATCTGGTTTGCGCTGTGGTTCGCCCGTGGTTTCATCGAACCGGTCAGGGATGGGGCCAACCCGCATAACGCGATCATGGCGCAGGCTGCGACCCTGACCGGCGGCGCAGAACTGGTGCTGGTCGACTGGCGCGAGGGTCACTGGCTGTACGCCCGGCAACCGATTGTGCATTTCGGCATGGCCGGCTCCTCGATCGAGCAAGCGGCACAATGGCTGCGCGACCATCCCAAGACGTACGCGCTGGTCCCCGACGAGGAGCTGGAGAAGTGTTTCAACGCCCAGACCGCCCGTGAGTTGGGCGAAACCTCGCGTGCCCAATGGTCGGTTGTGGGGGCCGATGCGGATAACGGTAAATGTCATCCGTTGCCACCTGCCAACGTCTATCACTTCACCTGGAACGAGCGGGTCAATGAGTTGAAAGCGGCGCTGCGCTGACGGCGCCGATCCATTTGCTCACGGTGGGCGCCTGCCACTGCTCAAGCGCATCGATCAGCGCCGCCGGATCGGTGCTGAAGATCAGCATGTCGCGGTGTTCGGTTTTCATGAAACCTTCGTTCACCGCATGCTCGAGCAGGCTGCGCACCGGGTTGAAAAAATCACCAATGTTCAGGCAGGCGACACCTTTGTGGTGTTCGCCCAACTGAGTCAGCGTCGCGACTTCAAACAACTCCTCAAATGTCCCCAAGCCTCCCGGCAATGCGATGAACGCATCGGCGCATTCGCTCATGCGTGCCTTTCGGCTGCGCATGTCCTGGGTGACTTCATGCCGGGTCAGTCCTGGGTGCAGATGCCCGAGGTCGGACAGCAGGCGCGTGATGATGCCGACCACTTCACCACCGCCGGCGAGCACCGTGTCGGCCATCACGCCCATCAGGCCTTTGTCGGTGCCGCCGTAGACCAGGCGAATGCCGCGCCTGGCGATTTCCCGCCCCAAGGCTTGGGCGCCCTCGACGTACGCGGGATTGAAACCGGTGTTGGAACCGGAGAACACGGCAATGCTGCGAAGTGGGGGAGGTGTCGGCATCGGATTTTCCTGGGAGCTGGATCAGCGCACAGGGTGTCGTCTCATCGGTCCGGGTAAAAGAGCCAAGAATGACCTGTTGAAGCGGGCCATGTTTGTCGCGACGTCTACAGCAACTCCAAAATACGTTTGCCCAGTTGTTCCGCCACCGCTTGCGAATCGATGTTGGCGAACCCGAGCAGCAGCGCCGATTCGGTCGTTTCATGCAGACGAAAGTCGGACAAGGCTTCGGCGTAGATCCCCGCCTGTTGCAGACGCTCGACCAGTGCGCGGTCGGACGTTGGCGCGGTCAGACGCAGAATCAGGTGCATGCCGCCGGGCAGCGCATCGATGCGAATGCGATCGCCCAGGACTTTCTTCAGCCCGCGCGCCGTGGCCTCGCGGCGTTCACCGTAGAGTTTGCGCATGCGCTGGATATGGCGAGCGAAATGTCCCTCGGTCACAAACGTGGCGACGATGGCCTGGGTCAGTTCCGGGCAACCACCGAGGAAGACCTGACCGACCTGTTCGAAGCGTTCGACCTGCGCCTCCGGCACCACCAGGTACGCGAGGCGGATGCCGGGAAACAACACTTTGCTGAACGTGCCGCAATAGAGCACCCGACCGTCGCGATCCAGGCTCTTGAGTGCAGGAAGCGGACGGCTGATGTAACGGTACTCACCGTCGTAGTCGTCCTCGACAATCCATGCTTGCTGACGGGAGGCCCCACTCCAACAATTCCAGGCGACGTGGCAACGACAGCGAGACGCACAGCGGGCTTTGATGGGCCGGCGTGACGACAGCCGCGCGGGCGCCGGGTGTGCGCTGAATCCCTTGCGTGACCTGCATGCCGTCCGCATCCACGGGGACCGGCGCAACCTTGATTTGCAGGTACTCCAGCAATTGCCGGGTAGGCAGGTAGCCGGGGTCTTCGACGAGCACGCGGTCACCCGGTTTGAGCAGTGCATGAGTGATCAGCGACAGCGAGTTTCGGTAGCCAGAAGTGACAAACACCTGCGCGGGCGAGCAGGTGATGCCGCGCGCCACTTGCAGGTAAGTGGCAATCGCCGAGCGCAGCGAGTCCAGCCCGTACACCGACGGGTTGGCCATGTCCGCCATCTGCGTGGCGCGAACACAACGAGCGCCGATTTGCGCCCAGACTTTCCTCGGGAAGGCATCCAGCGCGGGCAGGGCCATCTGGAACGGCAGGATGGGCGCCTTGTGCCGGATGGACTGGCTGTTCGCCGGGCTGGCGGTTTGCGCCGCCCGCACAGACAGCGCCTTGACGTTGATGCCCTCCGCCACAACCGTGCCGGCCTGACCGCGAGACTGGAGGAACCCTTCGGCGGTAAGGAGTGAATACGCGGTATCGATGGTGCCCCGCGCCAGTCCCAGTTCCTTGGCCAACGCCCGTGCGGCGGGAATGCGTTCGCCCGGCAGGAGCAAACCGTCGGTAATGGCGCTGCGGAACCGCCAGTAAAGCTGGCGGTAGATCGGTTCGCTGGAGCCCGGGTCTAGGGGAGAGAAGCGTTTGATCTGCTGGTTCATGGCTTCATCCACCGCTCACGATCAGTTTGCTGCCTGTCAAAGTGCGCCCCTATTTTTGCCCGAGGAAGTTCAGGGTCATCGAAGCGCGGAAAAATGCGCTTCCACAGCTTGGTCTGTCTTGCTCCTGGCCAGCGCTACAGCCTGCGGACCCAAAGCGGTGCCTTCAACAGAGAAGAACGTTAGTGCATGCAGTCCGATCATGCCCAGAACCGCTTTGAGGTACGTCGTCAGGAAGTCTGGCTGACGCGGGTTTTCCCCTGAGAATCGTCCGCCCGATGACACGCCGATATAGACGGGACGGTCGCGTAGCACACTGGTTTTGCCCTGCGCGCCGACATTGAAGGTGCGGCGAACACGAGCGATATGGTCGATCCAGACTTTCAGCGCAGCGGGGACGGTGAAGTTATGCATCGGGGTGCCAATGACCACGATGTCGGCACTTTCCAGCTCATCGATCAGCATGTCCGATTGGGCCAAGGAACCTTCCCGGGACACATCGGCGGACGATTGTTGGGACAGTGCGTAATGCTCGTCGACTTGCGCTATGGCGTCGCCGCTCACCACCCGGTTGATCACGGTTGCGGTGGGATGGTTCTTCAGCAAATGAGCAATGATGTGGCTGGACAGGCGATAGCTTTCGGAAACCGCCCCGCGAGGGCTGCACGTTACGTGGAGGATGTTCATGGTTGGCCCCTTGATAAATGTACGTAGTCGAGGGGTCATTCTAGGCAGTGGATGACCCAGGCCAAAGGTCCAAGAAGTGAGTAATGGAATGGGCCATGAACGGATGGTTATGGCCCATGACGCAAGGCCGATCATGGACCTTATCAATTAGACCAAGACGCCGCACGATGGAGTCCCTTACAGCACACACGAAGGATTCATCATGAGCAACCGTCTCGACTACTCCAAGGCTGCACCCGATGGCTACAAGGCTTTTGGCGGGGTGTATGTCTACCTGCAAAACAGCGGTCTTTCCCACGAACTGATTGACCTGGTCTATCTGCGAGTGTCGCAAATCAATGGCTGCGCCTACTGCATCGACATGCATTCTCGCGATCTGCTCAAGCTCGGCGTCGCCGTCGAAAAACTGGTGTTGGTGCCGGTTTGGCGCGATGCCGGTGCGGTGTTCACAGCCCGTGAACGTATTGCACTGGGTTGGGCGGAAACGGTCACCCGTGTCGCTGAAACAGGCGTTCCCGATGCTGAGTATGAAGCGGCGGCGGCCGAGTTCAGTGATAAGGAATTGGCGGATCTGACGTACGCAATCGGGCTGATGAACGCCTTTAACCGATTCGGCGTGACGTTCCGTTCCACCCCCGCAGCGGCTCAACAGTAGAGCGCTCTCCCGGTTTCGCCAGGCGAACACGCCTGGCGATTCAACTTCTCTCACAGGACACTCAACATGGCATGGGCACTGCTCGGCATCGCTGGCATTCTGGAAATCGCATTCGCGTTCTACATGAAGGGCTCGGAAGGGTTCACACGGTTAGTCCCTGGACTATTGGCGGCCGCCACGGGCCTGTCGAGTGTCTTTCTGCTTTCACTCTCGCTACGGACATTGCCGGTGGGAACGGCTTACGCAGTCTGGACCGGTATCGGCGCGGCGGGCACCGCGATTCTGGGCATGGCGCTGCTGGGGGATGCCACCACGGCGCTGAGGATCGCGTGCATTGTGCTGATTCTGGCCGGTGTTATCGGGCTCAGGCTGGTTTCTGGAAGCTGAACCCGGTACCGGATTTTTTTCGCGGATAAGGCAAACTGCTGGCCCCGCTGGCGCAAAACAGTCGCCAAAATCACTTTATTTTCAGGTGGTTAGGCGGAATGCAATTGCGCAATGTAGCGATCACGATGATCTCGTTTACCCTGGCGAGCATGGCCGGCGCGGCCCAGGCCAGGGAGTTGGTGGCCAATGACCGATACATGTGCGACTGGGGCGCCGGGACGGCGGCCAGGGCCCAGGAACTGAAGTTGGCCGGGGTGTCGCTGTATGCCGCTCGCAAGAAGGTACAGACCTACAAGTTCAACAAACCGTGGATGCACATGATGGCCATGGGCATCACCGAGCAGACGTACGACAGCCCGTCGCGGTTCAAACCGGCGGCGGTGCGGCAGAGTTTTTATGAAGAGTGCATTCGGTACAAGTTGGCGCGCAAGTAAGCACTTCCGATGAGACGACGATCCTGTGCCGAGGGGGCTTGCCCCCGTTGGACAGCGCAGCTGTCCCATTTTTTGGGGCCGCTTCGCAGCCCAACGGGGGCAAGCCCCCTCGCCACAAAAGCCCCCTCGCCACAGGTTGATAGTGCCGAACCTTTTATGGCGTTACTTCAAGCACTGCGCCCCGGCCCTGGCCACTTGCGCATCCTGTTCGGACTTCACCCCGGACACGCCCACCGCGCCGATCACCTGGCCGTCGTGAACAATCGGCACGCCACCTTCAAGCGACGTCAGCAACGGCGCCGATAAAAAGGCGAACCTTCCCCCGTTGACCATCTCTTCATAACCCTTCGATTCCCGCCGGCCCAACGCCGAAGTACGCGCTTTTTCGGTGGCGATGTAGGCGCTGCTGGCCGCGCACCCGTCAAGGCGTTCGAGCGCCAGGGGATGGCCGCCGTCATCGACAATCACAATGGTCACGGCCCATTGATTGTTCTGTGCTTCAGCGCGGGCGGCGGCGAGGATCTGGCTGACTTCGGCCTGGCTCAGTACGGCTTTACTCTTCATGGCAATGGCTCCTAAAGGTGATCAGGGCAGGGCGGCTTCCACCAGTTCTATCCAGTGCCGGACCGGGGTTCGACCCGCGCCGTCGAGGTGGGACTGACAGCCGATGTTGGCGGTGACGATGACTTCGGGATGCCCGCTCTCCAGCGCATTGAGCTTGTTGTCGCGCAGTTGCCGGGACAGTTCCGGTTGAGTCAGCGAATAGGTGCCCGCCGAGCCGCAACACAAGTGGCCGTCGGGCACGGGTGTGAGGTTGAAACCCAGACGTGTCAGCAGCGCTTCCACCGCGCCACCGAGTTTTTGCGCGTGCTGCAAGGTGCAGGGGCAATGGAACGCCAGGCGCTGGTCGCTGTGGATGCCGAGGGTTTCCAGAGGTTCATCGCGCAGCACTTCGACCAGGTCCCTGGCCAGTGCGCTGACCTTTTTCGCCTTGTCGGCATAGGCCGGATCGCTACGGAGCAAGTGACCATAGTCCTTGATGAATGCACCGCAACCGCTGGCCGTTTGCACGATGGCTTCAGCACCGTTTTCAATCGCCGGCCACCACGCATCGATATTGTGCCGTGCACGATCGAGGCCGGCCGTCTGGGCGTCGAGGTGATAATCGACGGCGCCGCAGCACCCGGCCTCGCGGCTCGGTAGGACGCTGATGCCGAGGCGATCCAGCACCCGTGCAGTCGCAGCGTTGGTATTGGGTGATAACCCCGGTTGCACGCAACCTTCCAGTATCAACACCTGCCTGGCGTGGCGCACCGTCGGTCGCGGTTTGGCCGGGTACACGCGGCGAGGCAACTTCGCCTGCAAGGTGTTCGGCAACAAGGCACGGAACACCTGACCGCTGCTGACCAGTACTTTGAACAATCCCGGATTGGGCACCACGCGGCGCAACCCTTCGCGCAACAGGCGTTGCTCGAGCGGGCGCGGTACGGCGGCGTCCACCACTGCGCGACCAATGTCGAGCAAGTTGTGGTAATCGACGCCGGAGGGGCAGGTGGTTTCGCAGTTGCGGCACGACAGGCAACGGTCCAGATGCTGCTGGGTTTTTTGCGTGACTTCATTGCCTTCCAGCACCTGCTTGATCAGGTAGATGCGACCTCTCGGCCCATCCAGTTCATCGCCCAGCAACTGATAGGTCGGGCAGGTCGCATTGCAAAAACCGCAGTGCACGCAGGTGCGCAGAATGCTTTCGGCTTCTTCGGCGCGGGGCAGTTGGCGGGCCTGTTCGCTGAGTGTGGTTTGCATGGGTCAACACTCCGCGTACAGGCGACCGGGGTTGAAAATGCCCCGCGGGTCAAGTTGCTGTTTCAAGTTCTGGTGGTAGCGCATCAGTGCAGCAGGCAATGGCTGGAACGGGCTGTCGATCAGGCCGTGGCTGTAACAGGTCACATGCCCACCGACCTCGCTGACGATCTTGCGAATGAACGGCGCTTGCGCCTCGGACTTGAGCCAGCGTTGTGCGCCGCCCCAATCGATCAATTGAACGCCGGGCAGGGACAGTCGGGGCGTGTTATGGGGCAGGGACAAGCGCCAAAGGGGTTGGTCCTCATCAAAGAAGCTCAGTCGATGTTCGTTGAGGTCCGCCCAATAACTCGCGTCCAGTAACTCGCCGCCCAATCGGTCATGGGCCGCCGCCACCGAGCCTTCGCCGCCCTCAAGCCGCAGGTGCAGGCGTTGCCCGTCGTGGCACGCGGCGCTGACCGGCAAGGGCTGCTGGCCCCATTCCGCGAGGCGCAGCAAGGCGCGGTCGCTGTCCATGTCCAGGCTGATGCTCAGGCACTGACGCGGTTTGGGCAGCACCTTGAGCGACACTTCAGTCACCACCCCCAGCGCCCCGTAACTGCCGACCATCAAGCGCGACAGGTCGTAGCCGGCGACGTTCTTCATGACTTCGCCACCGAAGCGCAAATGCTTGCCGTGCCCGGTGATCACCCGCGTGCCGAGGACAAAGTCCCTGACCGATCCCGACCACGGGCGCCGAGGTCCCGACAAGCCGCAGGCAAGCATGCCGCCAACGGTGGCGCCTTCGCCGAAGGAGGGCGGTTCGCACGGCAGCATCTGTTGTGCGTCATCCAATACCTCAGCCAGCTCTGACAACGGTGTGCCGCAGCGGACGGTGATCACCAGTTCGGTCGGATCGTAGCTGACGATGCCTCGGTGGGTGCGCGTGTCGAGCACTTCGCCGGCAACGATGCGTCCAAGGAACGCCTTGCTGTTGGAGCCCTGAATGCGCAACGGCGTGGTGTTTTGCAGCGCCTGGTTGACCTGCTCCAGCAGCGCGGCACTGTCATCCATGTCGTATTCGCTACGCATCAGAAGCGCTCCAGATCAGGGAAGGGCAGTTGCCCCATATGCACGTGCATCGCGCCAAACTCGGCGCAGCGGTGCAGGGTCGGAATGTTCTTGCCGGGGTTGAGCAGGCCGCCCGGATCGAAGGCGGCTTTGACCGCATGGAACACGGTCAGCTCATCGCTGTTGAACTGCGCGCACATCTGATTGATCTTCTCGCGACCCACGCCGTGTTCACCGGTAATGCTGCCGCCGACCTTCACGCACAACTCGAGGATCTTGCCGCCCAGGGTTTCGGCGCGGTCGAGTTCGCCCGGTTGATTGGCGTCGAACAAAATCAGCGGGTGCATGTTGCCGTCGCCAGCGTGGAACACGTTGGCCACCCGCAGGCCATATTCATCCGAGAGTGACGCGATAGCGCGCAGTACACCGGGCAGTTCGCGGCGCGGGATCGTGCCGTCCATGCAGTAGTAGTCCGGCGACAGGCGTCCCACGGCCGGGAAGGCATTCTTGCGCCCGGCCCAGAACCGCACGCGCTCGGCTTCATCGCGGGCCTGGCGGACTTCGGTGGCGCCGGCCTGTTCCAGCACCAGGCGCACGCGGTCGCAATCATCGTGGACGTCGGCTTCAACGCCATCGAGTTCACAGAGCAAAATGGCTTCGGCGTCGACGGGGTAGCCCGCGTGGATAAAGTCCTCGGCGGCGCGAATCGCCAGGTTATCCATCATCTCCAGGCCGCCGGGGATGATGCCGGCAGCAATGATGTCACCCACCGCGCGCCCGGCCTTTTCCACGGAATCGAAGGCGGCCAGCAGCACTTTGGCGGTTTGCGGTTTGGGCAGTAGTTTGACCGTGACCTCGGTGATTACCCCGAGCATGCCTTCGGAGCCGGTGAACAAGGCCAGCAGGTCAAGGCCGGGCGAGTCGAGCGCGTCGGAGCCCAGCGTCAGGTGTTCGCCCTCGACGGTCAGGATGTCGACCTTGAGCAGGTTGTGCACGGTCAAGCCGTACTTGAGGCAATGCACACCACCGGCGTTTTCGGCAACGTTGCCGCCAATGGAGCAGGCAATCTGCGAGGACGGGTCCGGCGCGTAGTACAAGCCAAACGGTGCAGAGGCCTGGGAAATGGCCAGGTTGCGTACCCCCGGCTGAACCCGCGCAGTGCGGGCAGCGGGGTCGATGTGCAGGATGTTGTTGAAACGCGCCATCACCAGCAGCACGCCTTTTTCCAGCGGTAATGCACCGCCGGACAACCCGGTGCCGGCGCCACGGGCAACCACCGGGACGTGCCGTTCATGGCAGACGCGAAGGATGCCCTGGACTTCGTCGAGGTGGCGCGGCAACACCACCAGCAGTGGCGTCGTGCGGTACGCGGAGAGCCCGTCGCATTCATACGGTTTGAGTTCTTCTTGCTGATGCAGGATGTCCAGATCCGGCAAGCGCGCTCGTAGCGCCTGGAGCAGGGCGGCTTTGTCGACGTCGGGCAAAACGCCGTCGACGCGTTCATCGTAAAGAATGTTCATAGCCTGATCGCGACCCTCGGTTGTTTTTATTAGAGGTCAGGTTTCGATGATAAGTCCCTCGCCAACGTTAGCTCAGTTGCGCACCAGAGCCGATTTGATTTTGATCCACCCCAAAAGAAAACGGGCGCCTTCAAGACGCCCGGTTCAATGTTCAATGTTGGACACCGTGAGAAACTCAAGCTTCGTTAGTGGATAAATCCTTGGCCCTGTCCATGACAACGATGGCGTCACCTCCGCCCAAGGACCTTGCCCCATGGGGCCAACGTGCTTTGACGAATCGATCTTTGCCCACCCAGGTCAGGCATACCTTGTCCGTTTGATTGCCACCGAGAATTCGATACGCACCACTGTCCTCACCCGTGTAGAACCCGACGTGCCCCTTGCCGCTGCTTTTCAATTCGCGCCAGAACACCATCACTGCACCCAGTCGCGGCTCCGTGGCGTCGCCAAATTTCTCCCATTGCCGTGCACCCAGAGGATTTGAAGGCAGCACTTCATCGGGCAAGGTCGAACCGATGCAATGCGCGACAAATCGTTTTTAATGGGGTTGGGGTTGCCGGCTCGAGTGCTGTGGCTAGTGGTGCGGGCCGCATATCTCGGTGCTTGTGGGCGGTAGAGGAGAGGGCGCCTGAACGGTAGGTCAGGTTGTTGTTCAGCAGTGTTTTGAGGTTATTTTTGTTGAGTTTTGCAAGTGTCTTGTTGACGTTACAAGTGCGTGATGATGTGTTTCAAGTTTGAACTGTTTTAGTTTGGGTTGCCTCGAACTTGTTCCCGTCGGGATAAACTTTTCTGTGATTGTTAATCGCTGTCTGGATTCAATTCCCGACCTTATCGTGCGACGTGCTGAAAACGCCTCGACTGTCGTGAAAACGACCTGTTTACGCTGATCGCGAAGCATCGCTACTTTTCTGTTGAACGACTGTTCAGCTTCGACTATGTTGATGTCCACCTCCCCGGCTGGTAGCGCGGGCTTGCGTTTCTTCAATTCGAACGAGGCACTGGCATGCGGTTTTCACCTTTTGTTGAGCGGATTTCAGGCGACGGTGTGGCCGCCTGGGATATTCACAATGCAGCCTTTGAAGCCCAGCGCCGTGGCGAGGATGTGATCATTCTCAGTGTCGGTGATCCGGATTTCCCCACGCCCGATTTCATCACCGATGCCGCCATAGAAGCATTGCGCGAGGGCGACACCCACTACACCGAGATCGCCGGTCGCCAGGCCTTGCGCGAAGCCATCGCCAACCGTTACAGCCCATTGTTCGGCCGTGAGGTGCAAGCGTCGAACGTGATCGTTGCGGCCGGGGCGCAGAACGCGCTGTTCATCACCTCGATGTGCCTGCTCAACACGGGCGATGAAGTGATTGCGCTGGACCCGATGTACGTGACGTACGAGGCCACGCTCAAGGCCTCCGGTGCAACGCTGGTGCGGGTGCCCTGCTCGGCGGACTCCGGGTTCAGGCTCGATGCCGCCGTGCTGGCCAAGGCCATTACCCCGCGCACCCGGGCGATTTTCTTCTCCAACCCGAACAACCCCACCGGCGTAGTGCTCAACCGCGAAGAGCTGCAAGCCATCGCCGACCTCTCCATCCAACATGACCTGTGGGTGGTGGTCGACGAAGTCTACGAAAGCCTCGCCTTCGAACGCGAACACCTCAGCCTCGCGGCGTTGCCGGGCATGGCAGAGCGCTGTGTGGTGGTCGGCAGCCTGTCGAAATCCCATGCCATGACCGGCTGGCGGATCGGCTGGATCGTCGCCGCGCCAGCCCTTATCGCCCACGCGGAAACCTTGGTGCTGAGCATGCTCTATGGCTTGCCGGGGTTTGTCATGGAAGCTGCACTCAAAGCGGTGCAGGCCCACGAAGACGTGACTCACGGCATGCGCGACATCTATCGCCGTCGGCGTGATCTGGTGGTCACGAGCCTGTCGAACTGCCCGGGCATTTCAGTGCTCAACCCTGATGCCGGCATGTTCGTATTGATGGATGTGCGTGACACCGGGCTGACCTCGCTGGAGTTCGCCTGGCGCCTGTTGCGCGAGGCGCGCGTGTCGGTCCTCGATGCAGCCGCGTTTGGCGAGCCGGCGCAGGGTTTTGTGCGGCTCTCGTTCACCCTCGGTGAAGAGCGACTGGCCCAGGCCTGTCAGCGGATTCGCGATTTTGTCCTGGTGCTGAAAGGTGAAGCGCCTCGCCCCGTAATCAGCCCCGTGACCAGCCGTGTTACCTGCGAGGCCACCGTTGCGCCGGTCACCACCAAGACCATGATTGAAGTCGATGGCCTGCACAAACGCTTCGGCAATATCGAAGTGCTCAAGGGCGTCTCGCTGACGGCCCGCGAAGGCGATGTGATCTCGCTGATCGGCGCCAGCGGCTCGGGCAAAAGTACCTTGCTGCGCTGCATCAACATGCTCGAAGTGCCGGACCAGGGACGCATTCTGGTGGACGGCGAAAGCATCAAGCTCAACCACGACCGTCCCGGCGCGCCGCTGGTGTCCGACGCCAAGCAACTGGTGCGGATCCGTTCGAGCCTGGGCATGGTGTTTCAGAATTTCAACCTCTGGCCCCATCGCACGGTGCTGGAAAACCTCATCGAAGCGCCGACCCAGGTCCTGCGTGAAAGCCGAGCCGAAGCCACTGAACGGGCTGAAGCTTTGCTGGAGCGCGTCGGGCTTGCGGCCAAGCGCAACGAGTACCCGGCGTTTCTCTCCGGGGGACAGCAACAACGGGTGGCCATCGCCCGGGCCCTGGCCATGCGGCCCAAGGTCATGCTGTTCGATGAACCCACCTCGGCACTCGACCCGGAACTGGTCGGCGAAGTGCTGCGGGTGATCCGCTCCCTCGCGGAAGAAGGCCGGACCATGATCCTGGTGACCCATGAAATGGCCTTTGCCCGCGATGTTTCGTCCAAAGTCGCCTACTTGCACCAAGGGCTGATCGAGGAAACCGGTTCGCCGGATGAAGTGTTCGTACACCCACGCAGTGAACGTTGCCGACAGTTCGTCAACGCACATCAGACTCGCTAAAAACATCATAAAAAGACGGGGAAAAATCATGGGAAATCGACGTTTGGCAAACTGGTTTACCGGCGCGGCCTGCTTGTTGCTGGCTGGCATGAGCGCGGCGCAAGCCCAACCGATCAGGTTCGCAGTCGCAGCCGAACCCTATCCGCCGTACACCGAGAAGCAGGCCAACGGTGAGTGGAAAGGCTTCGAAGTCGACCTGATCCACAAGCTGTGCAGCGAGATGAAAGCCGAGTGCGAGATCAAGGAAGTGGCGTGGGACGGCATCATCCCTTCATTGCTGGCGAAGAAGATCGACGTGATTTTTTCCTCGATGTCGGTCACCGAAGAGCGCGAAAAACAGATCGCTTTCAGCAAGGCTTACTACGACTCGGTGATCGCGATTGTCGGGCCCAAGGACGCGTCTGTTAAGAAGTACCCGGATGACCTCAAGGGCAAGACCATTGGCGTGCAGAACTCCACGGTGAGCGCCAGCTACCTGAAGACGTACTACTCAAACATTGCCGACGTGAAGTATTACGACACCCAGGACTCGGCAAACGCTGACCTGATTGCCGGTCGCATCGACCTGATGATGGCGGACGGCACGGCCATGGCGGCGTTCGTCCAGACCCCGGATGCCAAGGACCTGGCCTACCTCGGCGCAGTGCCTTACGACCCGATCTTCGGCAAGGGCGTGGGCGCCGGTCTGCGCAAGGACGACACCGAACTCAAAGCCAAACTCGACACGGCCATCAAGACTTTGCTGGCGAGCAAGGACTATGACGACCTGTCCCAACACTACTTCGGCACCAGCGTGAAACCGGCGTTCTGACCTGAATAAAGATCCTGTGGCAGATGCAAAAACCTGTGGGAGTGAGCCTGCTCGCGAAAGCGGTATGACATTCACTAATGATGTCGACTGACACATCGCCTTCGCGAGCAGGCTCGCTCCCACTAGGTCCGGTGGTGCTTTAACTGGAGAGTGAAATGCCGGCAATGTTCGATTTGATCAATTTCAGCGAACAAGGATGGGGCAGTGCGCTGTTGAAAGGGCTCTGGATGACCCTGCAGATTTCCGCCGGGGCGTTTGTGCTTGGGCTCCTGATCGGGCTGGTGGTGGCCTGCCTCAAGCTGGGCGCACCCAAACCGATCGCGGCACTGATGCGCGGCTACACCACATTATTCCGCGCAGTGCCGGAGTTGTTGCTGATCCTGCTGCTGTACTACGTCGGTTCGATGCTGCTCAATTCGCTGATGGCGCAAATGGGCTACGACAGCGTGAATGTCAGCGGTCCGCTGGCGGCGATTGTGGTGCTGGGGCTGGTGCAGGGCGCGTACGCCTCGGAGATTTTCCGGGCGGCGATCCAGGCCATTCCGTTCGGTCAGATCGAGGCGGCCAAGGCGTTCGGCTTGAGCGGCTTCGGCCTGTTCCGGCGGGTCACGCTGCCGATCATGGCGCCTTACGCCATGGCCGGGATGGCCAACCTGTGGATCAACCTGATCAAGGACAGCGCCTTGATCAGCGTGGTCGGCACCAACGAGCTGCTGTACACCGCCAAGCAAGGCGCGGGCTCGACGCGTCACTACCTGTTGTTCTACCTCACCGCCGCGGCGCTCTATTACGCGGTGACACTGGTGTCCAACTACCTGTCTGGACGGCTTGAGCGACGGATCCGTCGCTGGATGCCTTTGGCTGAGTGAATAAAATGATTCCAGCGTGGATAGTTGAATACGCGGCGCTGTTGGGCCGGGGGCTGCAAACGACCATCACCATTTTGTTGATTTCCAGCGTGTTCGGTTATGCGCTCGCGGTGCTGGTGGCGCTGGCGCGGATCTCGAAGAACCGGGTGATCGCCAAGGTCAGCCTGTTCTACACCAGCGTGACCCGCGGCACGCCGTTGCTGATCCAGATCTACATCTTCTACTACGGCCTCGGCAGCCTGTTTGCGCAGTTCCCATTGATTCGCGGCAGCTTCCTCTGGCCGTACCTGCGCGACGGTTACTGGTACATCGTGTTTGCCTTGGTGGTGTCGGTGGGCGCCTATGTCGGCGAAGTGATTCGCGGCGGGCTGCTGGCGGTGCCCAAAGGTGAGATGGAAGCCGCGTCGGCGTTTGGCATGACCCCGCGCCAGTCGTTGCTGCGGGTGCGTTTGCCCAGGGCGTTGCGTCTGCTGTTGCCGACGCTGGCCGGGGAGACGGTGATGCTGCTGAAGTCCACCGCACTGGCCTCGACCATTGCGATTGTCGATCTGTTGGGCGCCGCCAACGTGGTGCGGGCGCAAACGCTGCAAGTGTATCAACCGTTGCTGTTGGTGGCCGGCGTGTATGTTTGCCTGACGTTCATGATCGAAGCGTTGTTTGCCTTTGCCGAACGGCGCGGCACGCCCGTGCGCAGGTCGGTGTAATGAGTACGCCACGGATTGTCGACCGGTCGTTGCAAGGCATTGGCCTGTGCACCTTGGGTTATACGTTCCTGGCCCTGCAGGACGCCGCCATCAAGTGGCTGGTGGCGGATTATTCGGTGGTCAGCATTCTGTTCTGGCGCGCCCTTGTGGTGGTGCTGGCCTGTCTGTTGGCGGGGCGCTTGCGTCTGGTCCAGCGCGCCTGGCACTCGCCGAGCCGACGCTTGCTGGTGGTGCGCGGATTGTTGTCGATTGTTGCCTGGGTGCTGTATTACACGGCGGCCCGGGACCTGACCCTGGCGGAGATGACCACGCTGTATTTCTCGGCACCGATCATGGTCACGGTGCTGGCGGCGGTGATTCTCAAGGAGCGCGCGAGCGGCTGGCAGTGGTTCAGCCTGATCATCGGTTTTGTCGGCGTGATCATCGCCTGCCGACCGAGCAACCTGGTCGATCCGGTGCCGGTGGTGCTGACGTTGTTGGCGGCGATGTGCTGGGCGTTCACCTACATCCAGTTGCGCCAGGTGGATGAGCAGACGTCCGTGCTGGAGCAGATGTTGATCACCAACGTGGTGTTCGTCATTTGCATGGCGGTGGCGTTGCCCTGGACCTACACCCCGGCCCCGACCCCGGCCTGGCTAGGGATGCTCGGCGCCGGTCTGGTTGGCGGCATGGGCCAGTTTCTGCTGTTCGCCAGTTTTCAGCGGGCTACCGCTACCTTGCTTGCGCCGTTCGAATACACCGGCCTGATCTGGGCGTTCCTGTTGTCGAGCCTGATCTGGGGCACGCTGATGGACGTGTCGCTGATGGTCGGTGCCGGGCTGATCGCCGTCAGCGGCACCCTGGCGATGATCTTCGGCCGTCATCCCTCACAAGACGTCGTCGGTGCTGAATGCTCCGTGTCGCAGCCCCTTTATCCAGCAGCGACAGATGTGGAGGCCGTTGGCGGGGCTGAAAGTTTCGGGGTTCAGGCACCACTCGATCCAGAGTCCGTCGAGCATCGCCGATAAACCGATGGCGGCCAGGCGCGTGTCGTGGATCACGAAGCCTTCGCTGGCGGCCATGTCGTCCAGCAGTTGGCGGAGCAGATCGAGGTAAGCGCGGTAGCTTTTTTCGTGGGACTGGCTGACATGTTCGGAGTGCCGGATCAGGCTCCAGAACACCACCCAGACCCCGAGCAATTGCGGGTCCATGACTCGAGGCGAGAACGAGCCGGTGAGGAACGCGTCCATCTTCTGCGCGGGTGTGCCGGCCCGCTGGATTTCCTGGAGCAGGGCAGTGGTCAGTTCGCTGGCGATCTTTTGGTAGGTGTCGGCAATCAACGCATCAATGCTGCCGAAATGGTGATTGAGCAACCCCACGGACACGCCGGCCTCGGTGGCGATGCGGCGCACGGAAATCCCGGCGTGACCGTCGCGCACCAGGCAGCGCAGGGTGGCGGCCACCAGCATTTCGCGACGCTCGTCCGGTTCGGCGCGGCGGTTTTTTGTGGAGGGGATTGTCAAAAGGAATCCTTGGGTGCGTTGCCTGGTGGCGAGCTTAGTTGAACGTGCGTTCAATCTCCAGTTCGACCTGGGCAATGTGTCGGTTTTTAACGTTCGTGACGCAGGAGGACAAGCAGATGGCGCAGGATGTTTCGTTCAGTGTGCGCAACAACAACGGTGACGCGGTGCAGGTCAGCGCGTGGCGCTACGGCGGCAATGGCAGCGGTCCGACCGTGCACCTCCAGGCCGGAGTACATGCCGATGAAATCGCCGGGATGCTGGTGTTGCATCTGCTGATGCACAAGCTTGAGGTCGCCCGGGCCCAGGGTCGTCTCAACGGCAGCGTGACAGTGGTGCCGCAAGCCAATCCGCTGGGCATCGGGCAGTTTCGCCAGGGTCGTATTCTCGGCCGTTTTCACGACGCTACCGGGCATAACTTCAACCGCGGGTTCGACCAATCGGCCGCCATGGCCCAACCCTCGACCAACGTCCAGGAATGGCAAAAGAAACTTGTTGAACTCGCGGCCCCGGCAGACGTGATGCTCGACCTGCACACCGATGACGAAGCATTGCCCTACCTCTACGTTCACCGGCGTTTCTGGCCCCGTGGCCGCGAACTGGCCGCTGCGATGAAGATGGACGTGGCGATCATCTGGGATGACGGCGGCGATGGCTCTTTCGAAGAGACCATCATTGCGCCGTGGCTGCGCGACGGCGGCACCGAGCAGCGCATGGCGGCGACGCTGGAGTTGCGCGGGCAGGGTGACGTCAGCGACCGCTTTGCCGAGCAGGACGCCGAAGGGTTGTACGTTTGGCTATGCGGCTGCGGGGTCATCGATGAGGCGCAGGCTCCCGCTGACTGGCCCGTCGAGGCCATGGAAATGGGCCACATGGAAACCATTCTGGCGCCGCAGCCCGGCGTGTTGATCTTTGAAAAAGAACTGGGGGATTTCGTCGAAGAAGGGCAGCGCTTTGCGCGGATACTGCGGCGACCGGGCGATCCATCGTCCGAGGTGGTTTTGGTGGCCGAACAAGCGGGGCGCATGGTCACCCGCTATCGCGATCGGCTGGTGTCGCAAGGCATGGTGGTGGCGAAATTCACCGGCAGCCGGGTCTCGCGCAACTGGAGCGGCGGGTTGCTCGATCCGAACTAGGCATCGCCGCGGAGCGTGGTGGCGAGAAAGTCGGCGAACGCACGCGCCGCCATGCGCCGCCATGCGCCGCCATGCGCGTCGTGCGTCCCAGTGGAAAGTAGGCGTGTACGGGCAAGTCTGCCATTTTCCATTCCGGCAGCAATTGCACCAGATCACCGCTGGCCAGTTCCAGGGCGCTGGCCCAGGACGTCGTTGACACGATGCCGAGGCTGCCGGCGGCCGCAGCCAAGGCGCCTGCGGTGTCATTCGTTGAAAACTGTGGCGTGAGATCGACGGAGGCAACGTTACCGTCACGTTCAGTAAATGCCGCCAGCCTCGGAATGATTCGCACCAGACGCTGATCCTCGGTTGTGTCGACCCCCGCGTCGACCCGATGGATGTGCTCCAGCTTGAGCCCGGTGAGGCCGCGGTGATCCGTAACGTCGGTGGCCGCGTGAACCCGGCGCTGTTTGAGACGATGGCCATTCTTGGCACCGTTTCGCGCGTTGGCGGCGCTGGAAATTGATGATCCCTATAAGGCAGTAGCCATCGATGTGGCGGCACTGAAAGCCAATCCGAACCTGCCGGGTGGTTTCACGGTGACGGGGTTGGTGTACGACGTGACGACCGGGCTGATCGAAACGGTGGTTCCTTCAGGGTTGCTGCGCCCCGAGTAATGGAGATGGATGTAAACTGCGCGCCTGATACGCAACAGCCCCTTTTCACCTCAAGCGCGAGAACCCCATGGCTAACCAAGACATCACGTTCATCCCTGATCCAGACCAGGATTCCATCTCCTCCGACGTTGCCGGTTTTGGTGGGCTGTTGGTCTCCACTCAGATCCCAACCCGCGCTGACGGCAGTCTGGAACTGGGCGGCATCGTCGAGCAGAGCGAATGCACGCTGCAAGCGCTCAAGTCAGCACTGGAAGGTGCCGGCAGTTCGATGGATCGGGTGTTGCACCTGACCATCTACCTCACCGACATGGCCGACCGCGCCGCGTTCAACGAAGTCTACAAGCGTTTCTTCGCCAAGCCTTGGCCGGTTCGCGCCGCTGTGGGCGTGGCCGCTTTGGCGGTCGAAGGCATGCGTGTGGAAGTCACCGCGATGGCGGCGAAGGCCTGAATGATTGAGCGGGATTGAAGGCTGTAGCTTTCCAATCCCGCTCAATATTTACGGCTGGGTTGGCAGCGGCGGGGTGCGCGGCGGGATCATGCGTTTCGACCCGGTGGCTTCAAACGCCGACGCCAGGCGCAGCAGCGACGAATCGTCATAAGCACGACCGGCGAACGTCAGCCCGACGGGCATGCCGATGTCCGGCATCACGCCCATCGGCACGGTGACCGTCGGAACGCCGAGGTGGCGGATGGCGAGGTTGCCGTTGGCGACCCAGATGCCATTGCTCCAGGCAATGTCCGCAGATGCCGGATCGACATCGGCATTCGCCGGGCCAACGTCAGCAACCGTCGGGAACAGCACCGCGTCCAGCCCCAAGCGATCCATCCATTCCTCAAGATCGATACGCCGCGTGTGTTCCAGCCCGCGCAGGCCATCAGGCACCGTGGTGATCTCGTTCCAC
The DNA here is from genome assembly GCF_057128725.1 of Pseudomonas oplopanacis. Classification (NCBI taxonomy): domain Bacteria; kingdom Pseudomonadati; phylum Pseudomonadota; class Gammaproteobacteria; order Pseudomonadales; family Pseudomonadaceae; genus Pseudomonas; species Pseudomonas oplopanacis. The sequence goes on from NZ_JBSKHV010000014.1 coordinate 146,889, forward strand.
GGCGTAATCCCGCGCTCGGCCATCCGCACATATTCGTCCATGCCGGCCGCCAGGTCGCCCTCACGGTTGGGCAGCGTGCCGGGGTCGTGCGGGAAAATCAGCGGTCCGTCGACGTCGACCAGGCGGTTCAGTTTCGGGTCGCCATTGGCCTGAAGGAAATCATCGAACGCCCAGGCCGTCAGGTCCCACAACTCATGGTGCAGGAACTCCTTGGAGACGATGCCGCGATTGAACACGGTCGGCGCACCCGGACGATCGCCTTCGCAATTGGAGACCAGCGGGAAGTCGACTTCGACGACTTCGGCGCCGGCCGCTTCGAGGGCCTTGCGAGCTGCTTCCCAAAGACCGATCACCGAGTCGCGGGTGTTGATGCGCTGCCCGGTCGGCCCGCCGATACCCGGTGCCTTACTGGTGCCCGCTTCGAGATCTTTGTTGATGTACATGCGCGGCACGCCAAAACGCTTGCCGGCCAGTGCCTTGGGTTGCGCGGCCAGTTCATGGTAGGAGGCAGGACGCACCGAAGTGACACTCGGAATCGGCACCCAGGGTTGCATCCGCCACAGATCGCCGCGGGTGTCCGGGTCTTCTGCCACGACCACGTCGAGCACCTCAAGCAGGTCCGCCATGGTCCGGGCAAACGGCACGACCACGTCCATGGTCGGCGTCAGCGGCCAGTTGCCGCGCACCGAAATCACCCCGCGCGAGGGCGTATAGGCGCACAACCCATTGTTCGACGCCGGGCCGCGCCCACTCGACCAGGTTTCTTCCGCAAGGCCAAATGCTGCGAAGCTGGCGGCGGTTGCAGTGCCGGCACCGTTCGACGAGCCCGAGGCGAACGGCGCGGTGAGGTAGTCCGCGTTGTACGGGCTCTCGGCACGGCCATAGACCCCGCGCTGCATGCCGCCATTGGCCATGGGCGGCATGTTGGTCTTGCCCAGGCAGATGGCGCCGGCACCGCGCAGGCGTTCGATGGTGAACGCATCGCGATAGGCAATCAGGTTGGCGAAGGCCGGACTTCCGGACGCGGCGGTCAGCCCCTTCACCAGATAACTGTCCTTGGCTGTGTAGGGGATGCCATCGAGCGGGCCCAGTGTCTCGCCTTTTGCCCGGCGGGCGTCGGACGCTTGCGCTTCCTGGAGCGCGTCGGGGTTGCGCACCACCACCGCGTTGAGAGCGGTGGATGTGTCGGCGCCGTCATAGGCATCGATCCGGGCGAGATAAGCCTGCACCAACTCGACTGCCGTGGTCTGGCCGGATTCAAGCGCAGCACGCAGTTGCGCAATGGAAACCTCAGTGACTTCAATCATGCTGTGACCGCCGGCGGCTGATGGGAGACGTGGAATTCAGGGGCATCACTTATCTGAAAACGGGTGTTCATATTCGATTCTCATTGCACTGCATGACGCGGGGCGGGGGCTGGACGGGTGACCTGAGCGTTGCATTTTGGCATTAAGCCGGTGGCAGAGGAAACGCCGTCTCGGGCAAGTGAAACTAAATCGGGATAACACCGGCGCAAGTTTTTTGTAGGTGGTACCAATTGGCCATCATCTCCATTAGAGTGTGCGCCGCCCGAGAGACGGATCCCGGGCACATTCTCATGGAGTTTTTCAGTGAAGTACCTCAGTAAAGTTGTTGCCGTTGCTCTGTTCGGTCTGGTTTTGGCGGGTTGCACCGGTGCCCCGATGAAAACCCAGCACTATGAAGCCAGCCAATACACTGTCATCGGCCACAGTGAAGCAACTGCCACCGGCCTGTTGCTGTTCGGCGTCATCCCGATCCAGCAGAACAGCCGTTTTGTTCGCGCGCAAGACGCAGCGATCAAAGCCAAGGGCGGCGACGCGATGATCAACACTCAAGTGCAGGAAAACTGGTTCTGGGCCTGGGTCCTGACCGGTTACACCACCAAGATCTCCGGTGATGTGGTCAAGCTGAAAAACGTTCAGTAAGCGCAGAACCCTGCCGATTGGCGGGGAGGCATTGACGTGAAAAAGCCCGGTTTGGCCGCAATACTGTTCACTCAAGAAAATCTTGAGACAAACGCAAACGTGTGGCGAGGGAGCAAGCTCCCTCGCCACAGATTCGGTGCGTGAACAGCATCACGGTTTATCCGGGCTTTTTCGTGGGTGGCGTTTGGCAGCAGATGCGCGACTGAATAACAGGTTGAACGCAACTTTGGTCCCATGGCCTATGCTGACGGTTTTTCGACAAGCCGTTAACGGACCAGGGGGCATGGATGGAACATCGGTGTGAAGTGGCGGTACTTGGCTTGGGCGCGATGGGGGCTGCCACGCTGTACCAGTTGGCAAAAGCCGGGATCAAGGTGACTGGCGTCGACCGCCACCATCCGCCTCACACCCAGGGTTCGAGCCATGGCGATACGCGGATCACCCGCCTTTCGGTTGGCGAGGGCGCCGAGTATTTGCCCATCGTGCGCAATTCTCACCGGATCTGGCGGGAACTCGAAGCGCTGTCCGGCGAGTCGTTGTTCGAACAGTGTGGCGTACTGGTCATGACCTCCAGCCCCGACTATGACGCAGACGATCAACACGACTTCACCCACCGCACCCTTCGTCTGGCGAAAACCCATGGCATCGAGCATGAAGTGTTGTCGGCCGAGCAGATTCGCCAACGCTTCCCGCAGTTTTCTCCCGTGCTGGACACGGCTGTCGGCTACTTCGAACCGAGCGGCGGGTTTGTCCGGCCTGAGCGTTGTATCGCGGTGCAACTCAAGCTTGCCGAGGAACGTGGCGCGACGCTGTTCAAGGGTGAAACCGTTCTGCAGATCACCTCGGATGAGCGCGGCGTCACCGTCATCACCGACCAGCGTACGATCCTCGCCGACAAAGTGGTGATCAGCGCGGGCATGTGGTCGGCAGGTTTGCTCGGCAAGCCGTTCGACCGGTTACTGAGGGTGTGTCGCCAGAAGCTGTTCTGGTTTGAGTTGGAGGAGGGCGCCCGGTTTGCACCGGTGTCACCGACCTTTATCTGTTATCACGGTGCCGGCGATGAAGCCTCGAACTACGGCTTTCCACCGTTACCCGGCGAGGGCAGTCTGAAGGTGGCAACGGAGCAATATCGCGAAGAATCCTCACCCGATACGCTGGACAGAACCATCAGCGACGCCGACGCGCGAGCCATGTTCGACACCCACGTGCGCGGCAAGATTGCGGGTGTCAGCTCACGGCTGGTCAAGTCGGCGGTATGTACCTATACCGTCACCCCGGACAGCCATTTCATCATCGATGAACATCCGACACTGAAAAACACGCTGGTGGTTTCTGCCTGCTCGGGCCATGGCTTCAAGCACTCCGCGGCATTGGGAGAGGCGTTTGCGCAGTGGTGCATTCGGGGCCACAGTGATCTGGATTTATCGGCGTTTTCGTTGAAGCGGTTTGAGAAGGCTATGGGTTGAGACTGCCTCAGCTCCCGGTCAGTAGCCGCTCGATCTGAGCCAGTTCCCACGCGCTGAGAAAACTGACCGGGTCGGTGCCGAAACGTTGCCAACTGTCGAGATCACCCTCGCGGCCATCGGGACTGTGGCAACGTTGGCACCGGCGCAAATGGACGCCGTCGACGTCGAGGGTCAGGCGCCAGCCTTCGATGTCGATCTGCACCTGGCCGGGCCCGGAAGGTTCATCGAGGCGCCGCAAAGGGTGGATGCCCAAGGCGGCATCGCGCAATGTCTGGTAAACCTCGCGGGCGGTGAGAGGGGGCACAGGTGTCTCCAGTGAGCTATGGGGCAGGCGCAGATGTGTTCGGCACAGGATAAAGACTGCGCCGGAGGTTGTCAGCGGATACCCCGCAGTTTCCTAGGCGACGGTGTGCGGGTGCCGCGTCGATTGACCCTCTTCCTCCCGGAGCTGAGCGCTCATGTCGTTGCAGCTTTGTGACCAGTCTGTCAGCCATGCCGGCATCGGTGGCGACTGCTCCGCCAATCCCAGCTCCCGGGCAAATTCACCCGGTGCAACCGTGCTTTTGCCCGCGCGAAACAGACCGCGCATCACCACCACGCCGACCACCCGTCCTTTGCTCACGAAACGGTGCTCCATAAAGCTCCACTTATCGTCCCAGCCCAGCATCCGCGTGTGGATCTGGAACGCTTCGAACAGCCGCAACTCACGACGGAATTTGCCCCAGGTGTCGCCAACGATCGGCACCGCCTTGTGACGCAACGCCACACGAAATGCCCCGCTGCGCAGCACATAATCCATGCGCCCGATATCGGCCAGGGTGAAATAGCGTCCATTGGTGACATGACGGTTGAGGTCGAGATCGAGCGGCCAGACGCGCATCTGCACAACGGTGGTGGTCATCGCGTCGACCGGCTTGCGCCACGGACGACGAAACAACATGAGGAACAGTCGAAACCAGAGATTCATAAGTACGCCGATGATTGAGTGACCGGTGCACTGTAGGCAGCAGAGATCGAGTAAGGTAGGTGCACAAATGACTTTTTTCATGCGATATGCGCATTCGGATCATTTATGCACGTCACGCTTTTACTGGCCGATCAATGCTCTGCCGCCAGCGCTACGATGGCGCTGGAAGTGCTCAGCGCCGCCAACCTGTTTGCGGACACTGCCGAGGCGCCGTTTCAAGTGGTCATTGCCTCGCTGGACGGTGAAGAGGTTGCCGCGTGGGGAGGACAATCGCTGCGCGTGGACCGGTCCATCGACCAGATTGCGCGAACCGATCTGGTGCTGATCCCCGGTTTCCTCTTCACCCTGAAGGACGCCTTGCCGGCCTTTTGTGCCTATGGTCCATGGCTGCGTCAACAACACGCCCGGGGCGCGGTGGTCGCGTCGATGTGTACGGCAGCGTTCATGCTGGCCGAAGCGGGCATGCTCCACGGCACTCGGGCAACCACACATTGGGCCTTTGCAGACTTGTTTCGTCGTCGCTATGCCGACGTCTGCCTGGAGGACACGCAGATTATCTGTGAGGACAATCGCGTGGTCACAAGCGGCGGAGCGAGTGCCGCCATGGATTTGTTGCTGCACCTGGTGCGCCGGTTCGCTTCACTGGAGCTGGCGCAGAAATGCGGCAAGTACTTGCTGGTCGACAGTGTGCGCAGTGAGCAGTCGGTGTATGTGATGTGGTCATTGCCGAAGAACCACGGCGACGTCGACATCCTGCAGGTTCAAAACTGGCTGGAACAACACTTCGACCAGCCACTGCTGATCGATGAAGTCGCCCGGCAGTTCGGGTTTGGCGTCAGAAACTTCAAGCGGCGTTTCAAGGACGCCACGGGATACACGCCCATCACTTACCTGCAAACGCTGAGGCTGGAGAAGGCAAAACAGTTGCTGGAGACCACCCGAATGACCCAGGACAGCATCACGTACGCCGTGGGCTACGAGGATGGCAATTCTTTCCGTAGACTTTTCCGCCAGCGAGTCGGTTTGCTGCCGGCGGCCTACCGGAAGAAATTTCAGCCGGGTGCGCATTGATTCTCTCGCGCCGGGCCATAAAAGATTAGGAACAGAAGATGAAGAAAGCCGCCGTACTCATTTTTACCTTGCTGCTCACGACAGGGCTGCCCAGTGTCCAGGCACACGCGGCCGGCGATGCTGAAGCGGGTGCGACACTGTTCAAACGAATTTGCGGGGGCTGTCATCAGGTCGGGGAGTCGGCGCGAGGTTCATTTGGTCCGCAACTCAACGGCATTTTTGGCCGGCACTCCGGTAGCACCACGGATTACCAGTATTCCGACGCGATGAAATCCGCCGGCATCGTCTGGACCCGCGAAACACTGACCGCGTACCTCGAAGCGCCGAAAAAAGTGGTCCCCGGCACTCGCATGATTTTCTGGGGGCTCAGCGATCCGGAGAAGATCGAAAATTTGCTGGCTTACTTGCAAACTTTTCAGCCGCAGTGACGCATTCCGGCTTTTATTGCGCAACCTGTTGAGGCAACTATCGATTGTGGAATCAACCGTCGTCCGGAAGGTCATGCGCTAATTCAAGCATCTTTTCCCACATTTCTATTTGTTCTGTTTTCTCTTCATGTCTGTAAAAGTAGATTAATTTTTTTATGACTTCTTTGTTGTGTCTTGCGATGTTGAGAGCTATGTGCAAGAGGATGCTGTCATGCTCCTCTCCCGTGTTGTCTTTGTAGATTCTCATGGCGAACCAATACAGGTGTTCGGCGAATTCTATTACCCACTGCACCCCATGCAGCCCCGGTATTTCGGTTGCGAACTGGGGATAGAGTATTTTTTCAAATGTTTGTGTGCGGAGGTTTTTCAGTATTTCCGTGGAGGTTTCCTGAGTGAGTTCCTGGTTTTTTATCAGGTTGTTGATTTCCTCGTTGAGTTTTTCAAACCAGGCGGTTGCAGGAATGATATCCGCAGGGGTTGCGTTTCTTATTAACTTGAAGTCTGGGTCGTGAGGGAATTCGATTTTCACACGCCATTGTTGAAACCGTTCAAAATCATAAGGGTTCGTGTGTAAAAAACCCCCTCGTTGCAAATATAGACGGTTGACGAAAGGTGGGGGCATCACGATAGATGCACCATCTCTTATAAACTCTTCGAGATCAAACATGAATACGGCCGACAGGGTGGGTCTGAGGGCTGGTGTAGAGGTACTGGCGAAATGGATGGCCACAGCAGGATCGCCGGTAATATCGACAAAGTCTGTCAAGGAGGCCTGGAAATGCTGTGCCGTGGCTTTTATGTCATATTTCGAAAGCGGTATGCCAATTGAGTTTTCTATTTCCGGACACTTCATCAGGAGCGTGAAGAACTCGAGTTTCTTTTTCTCAAGTTTCTGATTGGTAGTGGCTCTGTATAATGAGGGGGTTACATCGTAGGATGAATTTGCCTGGCCTCGAAATACGGGTGTGGGAGGGAATAATGGTGGGTCGTGACGATGCTTGGTGATTTCAATGCCTAGCTGTTGCCATTGATGAAGGGCGACCCATGCATGCCATGGTGAGTCCATTTTGATAGTTAATTTTTCTTGCGCCAAAAAGTTAACAAATAGCTTGTTGATATTGTTTTTATGTTTGTTGAGGAGGTTTTGAAATTTTTTGTCTACGGTTTTTGGGACATGCACCATCGGGCCCAGTTGTTCCAGGTTGAGGTTGTGATAGTCAACATAAAAATCTTTTGCCCAGTTTCCACTGTTCATGATCAATCCCTCACCCCCGCGGATCTCCTGGCAAATAATGCCCCGTTACCTTGAAATACGCTGCGGATGTCCTGTCTCCCGGCGCACCGTCTACCTTGACAAATATTCCCGGGAACGAGTTGAGCCAGCGCTGCAGTTTTTCTGCCTTGGCCTCGGCCTCAGGGTTGCCCGGCCTGGTGGCCGAATATTCAACGATGATTGGGCCGTCCTGCGGAGCAGGAGAGGGCTGGTCCGGGAAATCGATATAGCCATTCTCAGCCATGCGCCGTAGCAACACCGCTGCACCGCATTGCGCCGACTTTGCGGTCTCCGACCAAGTACCGTCACCCACATACTTGCCGCCTTGGTAGTGGTTGCTGAAGCTCCACAGGTAGGGCGTCAGCACATGGGGGTGATACAGCCGATAACCGATGCCGTTATACAACTCCAGTTGATAGAGCGTACCGGGCAGCGTCCAGTCGGTCCTCGCGTTCTGCTTGCGTAGGGTCAAGGCATCAACGGCACTGGTTTCCCACGTGAAAGGCGGTGGGCCAAGAGGCCTGCCTGCGGGCACGTGGACCGTGCGTGCTTTCAACGGGTCGCCATTATGCAAGTGCTTTTGGAAGTTTTGGCTGGACTCCATGTTGTGTACGACTGCGATAAAACCCCACGGAATGTCCATGCTTTCGGCCACACCCTGATACTGTTCGCGGTGTTCGTAAAGACTGTTTACCAGTGCATTGACGTCATTAAAACGTGTCGGGTTTATCAGGCAGCTATTAAACAGCTGCTCATATTCCAGTTTTAGCGCAGGGGTAAGGCTGAGTTTGGCCATGGTCTATACCTGCTTCACTTCATGGTTTTGAATGGTATGAGTCCAACCCGGAGGATAGCGAGTTCCTGGAATATAGACGGTACTGAAGAGAAGTAGCTATTTAGCCCTCGGTCGGCTTGGCTAGCATAGCGTGTACTTCATCAAGTTCCAGTCGGGTTATCTGTTTTGTTTGTTATCGGTTTTATCTGTGTCAGGACGTTTACACTTAAGCGTGTTTTTCATCGGATTCAAACTTTCGGCTCTAACGTATTTAGCGAAAAAGTATAAATGTGCCTGCGTGCTCGCCTATTGTGGATGAACACTATTACGAATAGCTCGCGCCAGGGATATAAAAAATGAGCATTACGTTTGTTGTTTCGGGCCATGGGAATAATGCCTCCAACAGCGTTGCAATGTTGCAACTGCCTGCCGGATTAACTGAGGGTACGGTGAGGTACTCAGTTCAGGTTGCGGTGCGTCGTGGTACCGGCAGCGAAGTATCCCTCAACGTCGATCCGGAAAAAGACGTAATGGCTGTGCATATCGCCAACGGCCCCGTGCTGATATTGAATCCGGAGACCGCGCGCGAATTGTTTCTTTCACAGCAGAGCTCTGCATCTCGCGGCGCTCAGGGCACTGATAGTGTGCGCATACCCGTGCAACTGGCATGGGATGGCCAGGACGAAATCCAGGGGCAGACCCGCGGCCCCTCGCGGGGGCCGCTCGGCAAAGTGCTGGTGAAGCTGATTCAGATCATCACCGGTGTTGGCAAGGACTCCGTCGCGAATGCTGCCGCCACACTGGCGGCGGACAGGGTCGACAAGCAGGTTGACCCAGGTCTCTACCGGCTCAATGCCAAGGTGCTTGACTCACTCAAGGGCAGCGCGCCGGCCACCGGGATCGTCATCGACGATAAACCGCTGTTGGTACTGTTGCATGGCACCTTCTCCAATACACAGGGCACCTTCGGCAAACTCTGGACCGGCCATCCGTCGAAGGTCGCGCGAATCTTCGGCGCCTACAGCGGTGTCTATGCACTGGACCATCCAACCTTGACCGCCAGTCCCATTCAGAACGCGATGGAATTGGCCAACGCGTTGCCCAAAGGCGCGGTTCTGCATTTGCTTTCGCACTCGCGGGGAGGGTTGATCGGCGAGGTACTGGCCAAAGTCTGCAGTGGCGGTGCGGATCTACTGCAAAGCTTCGAGGACCTGGCCAAGGGCGATGAGTACAAGGCTCAACGCGAAGACCTGCAACTGTTGATCAGTCTGGTCAGCGACAAACGGATCAAAGTCTCGCGTTTCGTGCGGGTAGCCTGCCCTGCACGCGGTACGCTGCTGGCGTCGAACAGGTTGGATGCCTACCTTTCGGTGCTCAAATGGAGCATGGAACTGAGCGGCGTGCCTGTGGTGCCCGAACTCATCGATTTATTGGCTGAAGTGGCCCGCCGTCGCTCCGATCCATTGCTCATGCCCGGGTTGGCCGCACAGATGCCCGACAGCCCGCTCGTTCAGTGGCTGCACCTGATTCGTGCGCCGGTCGACAGTGAGTTGCGAGTCATTGCCGGTGACATGGAAGGGGACTCGGTAGTCAGTTGGCTCAAGACCTTACTCTCTGACACGTTTTTCTGGACCGATAACGACCTGGTGGTGCAGACCAGTTCCATGTACGGCGGTGCGCCCAGGGCCAGGTCGGCGAGTTTCCTGCTCAACCAGGGCGGCACCGTTTCGCACTTCTCCTATTTCAGTAACGAGCGCACCGCGTCAGCCATTGTCGAGGGCCTGACGCTGGACGAACCAAGGGATTTCACGCCCATCGGACCGCTGTCCTGGCAAGGCCGGGATGCCAGTGGACGGCGCGGTGGAGGCAGCGACATACCTGCGGCGCAGAAGCCGGCGGTATTCGTGTTACCGGGCATTCTGGGCAGTAATCTCAAAGCAGGCGACCGACGTATCTGGCTGGGGCCGTGGTTAATCAATGGCCTCGATGAACTGAGCTACAAGCAAGGCATGGAGGACGATGTAGAACCCGATGGCGCAGTGGGCATGGTCTACGAGGACTTGATTAAATTCCTTGAGGCAACACACCAGGTGATTGTGTTTGCTTACGATTGGCGCGTACCGATGGAGCGGGAGGCCAAACGACTCGGGGATGCCGTGGAAAACGCGCTCGACGCCAGGTCCGCTACGCGGCAACCGGTAAGGATGCTGGCGCACTCGATGGGAGGCTTGCTGGCACGGACGATGTTGCTCAAGTGCCCGCAAGTCTGGGCGCGAATGATGGCCGATCCACAAGCTCGGCTGTTGATGCTTGGCACACCCAATGGTGGTTCCTGGGCACCGATGCAGGTGCTGTCGGGGGACGATACCTTCGGCAACAGCCTGGCGTTCGCCGGGGCGCCGTTTACACCGCAGAAGTCCCGGGCACTCATGGCAACCTTTCCCGGATTTATTCAATTGCAGGCCAATCTGCTCGACCCGGTGCTCAACCTGACCGATGCCGAGGTCTGGGCCGATCTGTCCAGCAAGGACCAGCAGTGGCTGAAGGCGCACAGCTTTTGGCACAAGCTGCGCATCCAGCAGGATTATTACAACTGGGGCGTGCCAAGCAGTGATGTTCTGAAGGTCGCGGCAGCGTTGCGCAAGGCATTGGATGATCAGGATCTAAGCGCTTGGAAGGACAAGCTGTCGATGGTTGTGGGCGAAGCGAAATTTACCCCCGATGGGTATACCGTCAGTGCCGAAAAGGGCTTCGGTTATCAAGATGCGGAGGACGGCGGCGATGGCCGGGTAACGTTGCACAGCGCTCTGTTACCCGGGGTGCAAGCCTATCGATTGGCCTGTGCTCACGGTGACTTGCCAAAGCAGAGTGCGGCATTTCCGGCATTTCTTTCCTTGCTGCAAACCGGTCGTACCACCGAACTCACGGTGTTGGATCAGGCAGTCAGCCGAGGTGGCGTCCCTCAGCGGTCGTTGCCCTACGTGACGAGCAGGCCGGTGCGCGGTGACCGGATCACTCTGCCGGTCAGCGTCGAGGATGTCTTCACATTGTACAGCCCGACGATCACCCCGACCGCGCGCGAAGAACTGCCGCCGCTGCCCGTGACGGTGATCAACTGCAACCTGAAGTTCACCCGCGATCCGCTGATCGTCGGTCACTACGCCAGCGCCGGCCTTACTGGCAGCGAACGGGTAGTCGATGAAATGGTTGGCGGCTTGCTTGGCGATGCCTTGAAAATGAGCCTCTACCCCTCGGCTCCGTGCAGCAATCAGGTGTTCATGAATATCGCCGCGAATGGCGAAAATCCACTGCAACTGCCGCGTCCGGAAGCGGTTGTCGTGGTGGGCCTGGGACAAGAGGGCAAATTGAGTTCCAACAACCTGCTGGAGACGGTTCGCCAGGGTGTTCTGGCCTGGGCCCAGCGCCTGGCCGAACAGCACCGCGGTGCACCGGTGCAGTTCGAAATCGCCGCTGCGTTGATTGGCAGCGGCGGGGCCGGTATGTCCCCGGGGCAGTCAGCGGGGTTAATTGCCCAAGGGGTACGCGACGCTAATAACCGACTCAAGCAGAAGGGCTGGCCGACTGTCAGTCACCTGCACCTGACCGAACTTTACCTGGATCGCGCCACCGACGCCTGGCGCGCCGTGCAGGTGCTGGGTGTGTCACGGCCAAAAGATTTCCTGGTGACGCCGACCATCAAGTCCGGCACCGGATGGCTGCGTCGGCCGCTGGAGGGCGGCTACCGAAGCACTCGCTACGACTTCATTTCCGCCGTCACGCAGTACGATGAAAATCAGCTGCCGATGATTGCCTATACCCTGGACACTCGGCGCGCCCGCGCCGAAGTGCGGGCGCAGTCGATGCAAGTGGCGTTGCTGCATGAGTTGGTCGGCGCCTCGTCCAACCAGCCCTCCGCCGGCGGCGCTATCGGTCAGACCCTGTTCAAATTGCTGGTGCCACTGGAGATGGACGCTTACCTCGGTGGCACCACGGAAATGCAAATCGAGTTGGACAGTTCCACGGCGGCCATCCCCTGGGAGTTGCTCAATACCGAGCGTGATCCGGATCGATCCACCTCAGAAGAACAGGTCCCCTGGGCGATCCGCAGCAAACTGCTGCGCAAGCTACGGACCGAGAGCTATCGTGAACAGGTGCTGGACGCCACAACCGACGCCTACGTTTTGATCATTGGCGAGCCGGTCACCGATATCACGCGCTATCCGAGACTGCCTGGTGCGCGTGCCGAAGCCCACGCCATCACGGCCCTGATGGAAAACTCCCTGCCGACTGGCAAAGTGCATTCGTTGATCGCCGAGGACACCGAACCCAGCGTCACAGTCGATGCCTTGGCAGTGACCAGTGCCTTGCTGGCTCACGACTGGCGAATCGTGCATATCGCGGGCCACGGAGAGCCGCCCAAGTTCCAGGCGTTGCCCTTGTCGGACATTGATGCGCCGGCCCAGGCAGGGGAAACCCAGCCCAAGATGCTGGATCCGCGGGGGATCGTATTGTCCAACAACATTTTCCTCGGCCCGCGAGAGATGAAAAGCATGCGCGTGGTGCCCGAGCTGGTATTCATCAACTGCTGTTATTTGGGGGCGATCGACCCGACCCAGTTGTTGAAGACGGCGCACCTGAGTTACGACCGTACTCGTTTCGCCGCTACGGTGGCCGAGGAGCTGATCGCGATGGGCGTGCGTTGCGTTGTCGTCGCGGGCTGGGCGGTGGATGACCGGGCGGCCAGTCTGTTTGCAACCCAGTTTTATAGCCAGTTGCTCAACGGCATCAGATTCATCGATGCCGTGGCATCGGCGCGCAAGGAGGCTTGGCGGGCGGCCCCGGAAAGTAATACCTGGGCAGCTTTCCAGTGTTACGGCGACCCGGACTGGGTGTTCGCACGCGTACAGGAAGATGCCAATCAACCTGCTGCTGCACCCGACCAAGGCTTCGACAGCATCGCCTCACCACAGGCCTTGGTACTGGCATTGGAAATCGCCATCGATGACAGCCGCTACAAGAAGGTACCCAAGGTGCAGGTCATCAACATGATCGAAATCCTGGAAAGCCGTTTCGGCCACCTATGGAACGAGATGGGCGCAGTGTGTGAGGCGTTCGCTCAGGCCTGGGCCGAAGCCGGGGAAACCGAACGGGCGATCGACTGGTTCGAGCGCGCCATCGGTGCCAACGACGGCGGTGCCAGCTTCAAGGCCAGCGAGCAGCTGGGCGATTTGCGGGCACGTCGAGCCTGGTTGCAAGTGAATGCCGCGGCGAAAAAATCTCCCCAGGAGTTGAGTTCGGCGCTGAACTCGGCGCGCAAGCAGACGGGTGGTGCGATCAATCTGCTGACCCGCGTGTGCAAGTTGCAACCGACCTTGGGGCGTATCAGCCTTTGCGGTACGGCGTACAAGCGACTGGCCTGGATCGAGGTGCTGTCCAACGACCCGCAGGCAGAGAAAACGGCCTTGCAAAAGATGGAGGAATATTTTGCCGAGGCTGAGCAGCGTGCCACTGTCAGTGACCCGAGCCGCGCCTATGAGCCGGCCTTGGAACGCGTCGCTGCACATCTGTTTATCGCTGCGCCAGCGTCAGTCGAAGCTGACATCCTGCGAGTCCAGGCGCAACTCAAGCCCTGGGTGGAAAGCAGTCCGGATTTCCAGAATGTGGCCGCGTTGATCCTCTCCGGTCTTTACCTGGCCTTGGCAAACGGCAAGCTGAAGATCAATAGCGCCCGGCTGCTCAATGAGTTTGCTGATTTGAAGCGCAGAGTGCCGGCCGTGCTGAAGTGGCGAGAGGTGCAGATGCAGGTCGATTTCGTTTTGGACCGCTACACGTCCAAGGCCGGTAAAGCGGAAAAATCGGCAGTGACGGCGTTCAAGGAAAAGATGATGGATTGGGTGATCGCGCAGGATTGAAGTGCTCGATCGCCTCGAACGTGAATCCGGCGCTCACGCGCCCCGGCTCATTGACGGCTATCACTTCGGCCGCTCGGCCACCAACAGCAACGACTGCGGTACCGGGCTTTGCGGGTGCTGCGGCTCCTGCAAGGCAACCAGCCGAAAACCGGCCATGTCCAGCGCGTTGAGCCAACTGGACAAGGTGCGAAAGTACCAGGGCATGGGTTGCCACTGCCCCTCGAACCCGGCGAAGGTCTCTTCCCGCCAACCATCCTGATAATCGCCGGCCGCTGCGGTCCACGGATGCAGCGTCTGGATCACCAGCGTACCGCCAGGGACGAGCAGGGCGTTCATGGCCGCGAGCAGCGGGATAATGTCCCGGTGCAGCAGTGCGAAGTTGGCGCAGATCAGGTCGTAGTCGCTGCCGACGTCGACCTTCGCCTCCGCCAATTCTTCATAACTCGCCACATGGACTGGCGAAGATCCCGCCGCCCGCGCCGCCTCGACCAGTGTTGAATCACCGTCCACGCCGACCGCCTCGATGCCCCGGTCCGCCAGCGCACGCAACAACCAGCCCTCGCCACAACCCAGGTCGAGCACGCGCTCAGGCTGACGGCCCATCACCGCCAACAGAATGGCCTGGTCGGTAACCTGCTGGCGGCTTTCGATGGCGCCGGTCCGTATGGCCTCGATCCAGGATCGGGCGTTGTGGTGCCAGCTTTGGAGGAGGGTGGATTCGGGGGCGGGCATGTTGATGTCCGGAGCTGTGGATTGGATGAGAGGATAGAACATGTGCTTTACGTTAGGGATGCTAGTGTCTGCTGTCGGGTGTGGGCTCGATCGGTCGTTCGGGTTCGTTAACGCTTTGCATGCATCAAACCAAGGGAGCCTCAGGATCATTTATGGACAATAAACTCACCTCAAAGACAGCGATCATCACAGGGGCAGCCCAAGGAATCGGCGCCGCGATTGCACGACTCTTCGTGCAGGAGGGCTGCTTTGTTTACGTCACGGATATAAACGACGAACTCGGCAGAACGCTTGCAGACACTCTCGGTGATCGTGCCAGTTATCTGCGTCTTGATGTGCGGCGGGAAGATGATTGGCAGCGAGTGACCGCGCACATTTTGAAGGAGCGCGGCAGGCTGGACGTCCTGGTGAACAACGCCGGGATTACCGGGTTTGAAAAAGGTGCCGTGCGGCACGACCCGGAACATGCGCGACTGGAAGACTGGCACGCCGTGCATCAGACCAATCTCGACGGTGTATTCCTCGGTTGCAAGTACGCCATCCGTTCAATGCGAAATACAGGATCAGGCTCCATTATCAATATCTCCTCTCGCTCAGGCCTGGTCGGCATTCCGGGCGCTGCAGCGTACGCATCGTCCAAGGGCGCGGTTCGCAATCATACAAAAACGGTGGCGCTCTACTGCGCCGAGCAAGGCCTCACAGTTCGGTGCAACTCGATTCATCCGGCGGCGATCCTCACGCCAATGTGGGAGCCCATGTTAGGCACCGACGAAGGTCGTGAAGAACGAATGGCCGCACTGGTCCGGGATACTCCGCTTAGACGGTTTGGCATGCCCGAAGAGGTGGCAGCCATGGCGTTGTTGCTCGCCTCGGATGAAGCGACGTACATCACTGGCAGTGAGTTCAATATTGACGGCGGGCTATTGGCAGGTTCGGCGGTGACGCCAACTCAAGTGGATGACGGCGGAGAATAGCTCGGTGCGAGAAGGGCAGATATCGACCCAAAGGAGACGGTGGTGGCCATGTGGGCTGTGGACACGGTCTCAGCTCTAATGTAAGCAATGAGGCTAGCGCGCAGGCCCTGCAAATGTGGTGTCCATCGTGTGTCGGTCGTAATCCAGCAGGTATGTATGATGCAGACGATACAGCTGTGAAAGCAGATCTTTGTTGGGGCCGACCACATCCATACCTCTGTCGTCGTAGGGAAAAACCATGACGTGCTTCTTCAAATTGAAGAGATATAAAACACAGTTGGGTTTAGGCTGAATTTCGGCAAAGTCTCTAGCCAAAGCACACCAAAGAAATGCTTGAAGCAGAGTCGCAGGCGCTTCAAATGCGATGTTGATCCAATACTCCGGCTCACTTTCGCAAAACCATTCCTCCGGATCTATCTCCTCACTCCAGACTGAGCATTCCGCGGGTATGTCAATGCCGGCAGATCGAAGAGCGTGAATCAGAGGCCGATGAGCAAATCGGTTGCTGCCAGAATGAATGCGCAGACAAGCAACAAGCGTCGCGTCATCAAGAAAGATATCACTGCAGATCTTTGTTGATTTTCGTATTGCTGTTAGAAATTGCTCAATCACTCCACCAGTCTCGGAGAGCTCAAAACGCAGACCTCCTGGATAAGAATAGAAAAGTGGCCTGGCAAATGCTTTACCCCCAAAGATCCTCTCAATTTCAAGTTGTAGATTCACTTGATCCCTTCATGGCAGGTTTCAGTCAGCCCTATCAGATTGCTCAAGCCCTTGCACCAGTGTCGTAAAAATGTTGGACGCAATATGCTCGCCCTTTGAGTACGTTTAGCTTGCAGCCCTTAGCTATACAAAAAGACGCATCTAATCCGCCGTGATTCTCAACCATACGCTCTATTATCAAGGATTTTATATCGACCGACTCCCAGCCCTTTGGCGAACTCAACTTCAACGCATATAGAGTTTGGTATTTGTCCCATTCATCCGTTCGCCAAAACTGACCACAATCAAGGCACTGCAATAGTTTGATCCATTGGCCTATCTCAAGGCAGCGTAAACCAGCGACAAACTCCGCATAGTTATGACCAATCTCTACGAGGTCGCCCCGACTGCCACAACTGCATTGCATTGCTTCACTCCTAATACTGAGCTTTTTACTAGACTCGATCGTCCGTGCCTAGCCGATCTCTGCCTATTTTTTAAAGCTACAGCCAGAGCCGTCGACACTTACATGCTTGCCACTTTAGATTTGGCTACTCGCCCCTGGCTCCAGGCATCAGATAAGATCAATTGCAGAACGCTATCATTCAGGCGTAATCCGCTTCTATCCATTTAGCTCAG